>CAZORA010000001.1:0-216352 GCA_964582225.1 uncultured Dokdonella sp.
GTCTCGCTCTCGTGGATCGAGTAGGTCAGCGTGCCGCCGCCGACGTTGGCGATGACCATGCTGCCCGTATCCGAGTCGCCCGCGTTGACCGTGAAGTCGAACGAGGCCGGCGTGATGTCGGCGATCGGGTCGGTCGGCGCGCTGCTGACGGTGAGGGTCGCCGAAGCCGGAGCGGCGTTGTCGCCCTGGTCGGTATGCAGGTCGCCCGCAGCAATCGTGTTGACATAGCTGCCCGCGGTCGCCGAATGCACCACGGCGGTGATTGCGCAGCTCGCACCCGCCGGGATCGAGATGCCTGCAGGCAGCGTGACCGAGTCAGCCGTCACGATCGGGCTGTTGAGGCCGATGATGAGACCGCAGCTGGTCGAGGCGCTGGTGATCACCAGGCCCGCCGGGAAGTTGTCGACCAGCGGAGAGAGCAGCATCGCGTCGGCACCGGTCGGGTTGGTCAGGGTGATCGTCGCGGTGCTGTCCTCGTTTTCAGCCACCGTGTCCGGGCTGAAGGACTTGCTGACCGACGGCGTCGCCGGGCCAACCTGCAGGGTGTAGTCCTCGGCCTGGCCGAAACCGCTGTTGTTGCAGGGATCACCTTCCGTGCTGTACTTCTTGATCACGCGCAGGCGGGTAGTGCCGCCGGCTGCCGAGCCGGGAACGGTGATCGTGGCGGTGACCTGCTGACCATCGGTGCCGGTCGAGTTGTTGAGGGTACCGATCGAGTACTTCTCGGTGACCGGATCGAACACGCCGTTCTGGTCCCAGTCGACGTAGGCAACCACCGGCGTAGAGAAATTACCCGCGGTGTTGCCTTCGACCGCCATCGACAGGCTGTCGCCCTGGGACACGCTGCCGACGATCGCGGTGAAATCTTCCAGCGCGACGGTGCTGGTCGGCGGCGTGATGTTGTCGATGCCGGCAAACACGACGTGGGTGATCGGCTCGATTGCGCTGGGGAAGGTCACCGGACAATACGGCTCGGGGAAGGTGAAGCCGACCTTCAGCGAGGCACTGGCGTCGAAGGGGTTGTTGCCCTGGTCGGTCTGCAGAGTCCCCGCGGCGATCGTGTTGAGGTAGGTGCCGTCCACCGCCGAAGTCACGTCGACCTTGACTTCGCAGTTGGCACCGCCCGGAATCACCGCGCCGGTGGCCAGGGTGACGAAGCCATCCCCCGCATTCGCGCTGACCGTGCCGCCGCCGCAGGTGGTCGAGGCGTTGGGCGTTGCCGCCACCACCAGGTTGGCCGGGAAGGTGTCGGTGAAGTCGGCCGTGAGGGTCGCGTCGAGGGTGTTGTCGGTGTTCTTCAGCGTGATGGTCAGCGTGCTGGGCTCACCTGCCAACACCTGCGTCGGCGCAAACGCCTTGCTCACCTTCGGCTCGGAGGTTGCCGGCGCGACGGCCAGGGTGTAGTCCTCGGCCTGGCCGTAGCCTGCGTTATTACAGGGCGGGGCCTCGGTATTGAACTTCTTGATCACGCGCATGCGCGTGGTGCCGGACGGCGCGCTGGGCGGCACGTTGATCGTGGTCGTGACCTGCTGGCCATCGGTACCCGTGGAGTTGACCAGCGAACCGATGGTGTACTTCTCGGTCACCGGATCGAACACGCCGTCCTGATTCCAGTCGATGTAGGCGGCGACCGGCGTGGTGAAGGAGCCCGCGGTGTTGCCTTCGACCGCGATGCTCACCGCCGAACCCGGCACCACGTTGCCCACGATGGCCGTGAAGTCCTGCAGCGCCGGTCCGCCCGTGGCGGGGCTGGGATTGTCGATGTTGGAGAACACCACGCGCGTGATCGGCTCGATCGCGCTCGGGAAGGTTACCGGGCAGTACGGCTCGGGGAACACGAAGCCGATGCGCAGCGTGGCGGAGGCGGGATTCGCGTTGCTGCCGAGCTGGGTGCTGAGAGCGCCCGCGGCGATGGTATTGACGTAGCTGCCGTCGGCGGAACCGGTCACGTCGACCGTGATTTCACAGGTGCTGGCGACCGGAATCGAGGCGCCGCTGGACAGGGTGATCGAGCCGTCACCGGCGTTGGCCGTGAGCGTGCCGCCGGTGCAGGTGGTCGACGCGTTCGGCGTCGCGGCGATCTCGATGCCCGCCGGGAAGGTATCGGTGAAATCGGTATCGAGCACCGCCGCATCGGTCGGCTGGCTCAGGTTGACCAGCTTGATGGTCAGGGTGCTGGTTTCACCGGCCAGGATCTGCGTCGGCGCAAAGGTCTTGCTGACCGAAGGCGCGCCCGGACCCGCGCTCGGCATGGTCGCGCGCAGCATCATCGCGCGATAGCCGGGCCTGGTGTCGACGATCGGCGCCCAGGGATCCGTATCGGCGCGCTGATGGCCGCCATTGGCCGGCGTGCCGGCGCTTTCGTCGGCGCCGAGGAAGACGCCGGAGGGCTCGACGGCCGCATCCCACTCGGCCGAGATGTAGACGCTGCCGGAGGCGATGTTCAGCGCCAGACCCGAGACGTCGAAAGCCTCGAAAGTCGGCGTGAATGGCAGACCGCCAATGCTTGCCGGGTGCGCGACGATCGCCTGCGAACCGAGCAGGGTGCCGGGCGTGCCGCCGGCGCCATCGTCGGCATAGATGGCGATCGTACCGTTGAAGCTGGTCACGCCGGCGTTGGTGATGAACGAGGCGCAGACCGTGCCGATGGTGGCCGGATAGACCGCCGGCGTGAACTTGTCGGCGATGCGGCCGACGTTGGCAATTGGATTCCAGCCGTAGCCGTTCTCGCCGCTGCCGTCGTCGTGCACGACCAGATCGGGCGTGCCGACATCGCAGATCGCATTGGGGGACGTCACCGCAAAGGGCTGCAGCTGTCCGCCCATCTGCGCCTGCAGGCTGGTCGCCGCCGGCATCGCCGCCATGGCGGCTGCATGCTGTGCTTCCTTGCGGGCTATTTCGTCTTTCGAGCTGCCGGCGTGCGCGACGCCCACGGCAGCGATGAGCGCGAATAACGCTGTAGTCAGTTTCTTCATTGCGAACAACTCCCAGCCACCTTCGAGGAAATGCTGGTCGCGCAACGCAATTCGCCCATCCTGCCGACATCCAAACCGCCAGCACAACGCGAAGCGCCCGCCAACCTGCCCGTTACCAGATGTCCTGCACGCGCCCTGCCCCCGTTCGTCGAGACGCGCATCCCCTGACTATAAGCCCGATCGCGACCCATATACAAGCAAACCAAGTGGAATAAGCAGCGTTCCCCTTGCGGGCGCGGGGAACGAACCGCTGTGGACTCTCGCTTCGGCTGCGCCTGGAGGGGCCGAAGCCACTCTCCCCGAGCGCGAAGGTCGATGCCTTCCGCTACGATCTCGATCGCGCAACCGCGATCCACGAAGGAAATTCATGCGCCGCCTCGTTCGATGGCTCATCGTTGCCGGGCTCCTGATCGGGAGCGGCTGGGTGGCGGGCTGGCTGACGCTGCGCGGCAGTCTGCCGCAGGTCCGCGGAACGGTCAGCGCGCCGGCACTCGCCGATCGGGTCAGCGCGGAGCGCGATGCACTCGGCAGCCTGACGCTGCATGCCGGCAGTCGCCTCGACCTGGCCTGGGCGCTCGGCTATGTTCATGCCCAGGAGCGGTTCCTGCAGATGGATCTGCTGCGCCGGCGCGCCGCGGGCGAACTCGCCGAGCTCGTTGGCGACGCCGCGCTGCGCGGCGACCGTGTCGCGCGCGCGCACCGCATGCGCTCGCGCCTGCGCCAGGCACTGAAAACCCTGCCCGACTGGCAGCAGCGACAGCTTGACGCTTACCGCGACGGCGTCAACGCGGGTCTCACCGCGCTTCGCGTGCGTCCCTTCGGCTATCTCCTTCTGCGCGCCGAACCGCAGGCCTGGCGAAGCGAGGACTCGCTGCTGGTGATTGCCGCCATGGCGTTCACGCTGAACGATGCGGAGAACCGGCGAGAACTGGGCCTGGCCTACCTGAAAGCGGGCCTGCCGGAGGCACTGTTTCGATTCCTGAGTGCCGCCGGCGGGGAGTGGGACGCGCCGCTCGGCGGCGCCGCGCTGGCCTGGCCGGAACTGCCGGAAGTGCCCTTGAACGACGAGGCAGGACAGCAAACTACCGCTCGCGATACGGAAGAACCCGTCTACGGCAGCAACGCCTTCGCCGTCAGCGGCGCGCTGTCGCACGGCGCCGCGCTGATCGCCAACGACATGCACTTGGATCTGGGAGTGCCGAACATCTGGTTTCGCGCGCGCTTGATCTACGTCGACGAACAAGGCGGCCAGGTCGACGTGAGCGGCGCCAGCCTGCCCGGCGTGCCGGCCATCGTCGTCGGCAGCAACGGTCGAATCGCCTGGGGCTTCACCAATTCCGACATCGACACGGCGGACTGGGTGCGGGTCGAGCGCGACCCGCGCGATCGCTCGCTGTACCGGACGGATACGGGCTGGACTCGTACCGAGCGCCACGCCGAAATCATCCACGTCAAGGGCGCCGCGGACGAAACGCTGGAAATCGAGGAGACTCGGTGGGGTCCGATCCTGGCCGAGGCCCCGGACGGAACGCCGCTGGCGCTGGCCTGGACCGCGCAGGAGCCCGGCGCGATCAATCTGGAACTGCTGCGCATGGAGCGCGCGACCAGCGTCGAGGACGCGCTCGAGGTCGCGCACGCAGCGGGCATCCCGCCGCAGAATCTGGTGGTCGGCGACCGCGACGGGCGGATTGCGTGGACCATTGCCGGGCGCGTGCCGCGACGCACCGGCGGATTCGACCCAGGCCTGCCGGCCGACTGGTCGGCCGCGGGCACGGGCTGGGAGGGCTGGCTCGATGCGGCGCAAGTGCCGCGCCTGATCGACCCGCCCGACGGAAGGCTATGGACCGCCAATCAGCGCGTCGTCGGTGGCGCCGCGCTCGCCCTGCTCGGCGACGGCGGCTACGATCTCGGCGCGCGCGCCGGCCAGATCCGCGACGACCTGCGGGCCCGCTCGAGCTTCGATCCGGCGGCCATGCTGGCGATCCAGCTCGACGATCGCGCGCTGCTGCTGGAGCGCTGGAAGGATCTGCTGGCGACCACCCTGGCCGCGGCCCCCGAGTCCGCCGCGATCGCGCAGATGCGCGCGGCGCTGGGGGACTGGAGCGGGCGCGCGGCAATCGACTCGGTGGCCTATCGCCTGGTGCGCAGCTGGCGCAACCAGGTCATCGACCGCGTGCTCGGGGATCTGTTTGCCCCGCTGCGCCAGCGCTTTCCGAACTTCACGGCGCCGCGTCTGCGGCAGGCCGAACACGCCGTCTGGCGCCTGCTCGAAGAGCGTCCAGCGCAGCTGCCGGGCGGCACTGCGGTCGACTGGAGCAGACTGCTGCTGGAATCCGCGATGCAGACGGGCGCTGCGCTCGAACGCGAGCCCGGCGGTCTCGCCGCGCAGACCTGGGGCAGGCAGAACACCGCCCGGATCGCCCACCCGCTATCCCGCGCCCTGCCCGGCTGGATCGCGCGCCTGCTCGACATGCCGCCGGACGAGCTGGCCGGCGACAGCAACATGCCGCGCGTCGCCGCGCCCGCCTTCGGCGCTTCCGAGCGCTTCGCCGTGGCTCCTGGCGCCGAGGCGCAAGGCTATTTCATGATGCCGGGTGGCCAGAGCGGTCACCCGCTTTCACCCTGGTACGGCAGTGGCCACGAGGACTGGGTGCGCGGCGTGCCCACCCCGTTCCTGCCGGGAGCGGCGATCACCAGCCTCGAGTTTCGCCCGCGCTGAGGGCGGCGCTTCGCGCGCCGGGGTGCGCTGCCGTGACAACAGACATCCCGCGCGGTGCGCGGGATGTCTTCAAGCAATCGACCGGCCGCGCGGCTGCGCGGCCGGTCGAAGTCTCTCACTTGCTGCGGCTCATCCGCACTGCGCCGGGAACCAGGGTCGACACCTCGTAGTACGCCGGCGAGCCGGCGCGCTCGACGTTGAGACGCGCCGAGCCTTCGACCGGCGCGCGATCGGCGATCAGGGTGAACGTCGCCATCTCGCCCCAGTTGAGCGGCTTCGGCTGCGCGCCGGTGCCGAGGTGGCTTCCACCGGAGAAACCGGGCAGCGCGGCGCTGGTGCTCCAGCCGACGCGGGCGCCGTCGAGATAGGCACGCCAGTTGTAGCCGGGATCGATCTCGCCGCGACGACCGGGCAGCGCGCTGACCATGGCGCCGACCGGCACGCCCACGCTGAAGTCGTTGAAGCCGTCGTTGCTCTCCACGCGGTAGTTTGGATTGCTGCCGGAAACGGCGGCGCGGGCGAAGTCGACGTTCATGACGGCGTAGTCATAGCGCCAGCGGCCATTGCCCAGGTCGGTCACCTTGACCGCGACCTTGGCGCGCCCTTCCGTACTGGCGAGGTCCCGGTTCATGGCGTTGGCGGGCGGGTTGGTCGGATCCACCCAGCGGTCGATCGCCGGACCCAGCTTGTAGCCGCTGTTGCTGCCCGGCGACCAGGTGGAGCCGGTCCAGTTCGGGTTGCCGACCACGGTCGCCATCGAGTTGTAGGGGTTGATCTCGTCGCGGGCGATGTACCAGGACTCGAACAGATAGGTCGCTCCCGGGTTTTTCGTCGGGCTGATCTGGTGCTCGCGCACGATCATGCGCTGATCCCAGTTGCTGTTGGGATTGGCGGTTTGCGAACCCACGCAGCCGGGGTCGTAGATCGAGCCACAGCGTCCCCACAGACCTTGCGCCGGCACGATCTCCGAGCGCGGGCCGAGGTCCGAGTTGGTGTCGTTGTTGCCGGTGCTGTAGGTGTCCGAACAGCCGCGGCCGAGGATGTGACTGTCGTGATCGGCCGGGTCGAGGCAGCCGCCGTTGGTCGTCAGCCAGGCGTGCTTGACGCCGGAGCGGCCAATCTGCTCGATCACGCCGTCGGCGCCAATGCGGTACATGTTCCAGATCAGGTAGGGATGCTGATCGTTGTTGTAGGGAGGCACGTTGCCGGAGAACTTCATGTTCCAGGAAATGCTGGCGGCCCACAGCGCACTGCTGATGCCCGCATCACCCTGCCCCGGAATGGTGGTGGCCAGCGAGCCGGCATTCACGTTGTTCTTGAGCGTCGAGCTCGGCGTGAAGACGACCTTGCCGGTACCGTTGTTGCCGGTACAGCTCTGACAGCGGGTGTAGGACATGCTGAAGGTCTGCATGAACAGATCGGCCTCGTAGCGGCCGCCGTCCGGAGCCGCGTCGCCCGGCCAGTGCGGATTCGAGGCCAGCGGCATCGCGCCCGGCCCCTGGGTCTGCACGTCGGTGGTCATCGCCAGGTCGGCGATCGGCCAGTTGGCGACCTCGGGATGACCGATGCGCTCGGCGAATGCCGGGCTGATCATCATGTCCATGGTGCCCACCGACAGCACGCTGTCGTGGTCCAGCAGCTCGTACATCAGGCGGTCGATGTAGAACCACGCCTTGCCGTCGCTGCCGACGAAGTCGAGGATCAGCGGATCGCGTCCGCTCGGTACCAGGCGGAAATCCACGAAATCGAGGGTGTCGCCATTGGGCAGGGTCATCGTGTAGCCACCCTTGGCCTGCAGCGAACCGGCGTCGAAGCCACGGAAGTAACCATCGACCACGTGGAACTCGATGCTGCCGTTGGCGCGCACGTCGAATTCGTCGCGGCCGCGTGTGGTCAGCCCCGCATGCGCTTCCGCCGGTGGCGAGATGCGCAGGCCGAGATCGCCGGCCAGATCGCGATTCCAGCGCACTTCGATCGTACCGCCCCAGGCGGCCCAGAGCTGATGCTCGGCCGCAGGCGTCGCTGGCGCACGCGCCGCCGGCTTGGCGGCGAACGCGACGGCGGGCAGCAGGGCCCCGGCTAGCACCATCACCAGAAAACGGGATTTCATCGTTGTCACCCCTTTGCAATGGAAAGGCACACGGCAGACGACGACGGCGCGCGCCGAAGCGCCCACGGTGGCATCCTCTACCGTACATGCGCCGCGCGACGAAACCGACTCACCGCGCGAAACTTGTGAAAAATACCACGTTGGCTGTCGCGCTATGTGACGCGTAGCAACATTTCACCAGCCGATGTCAAAGCCGTCGACGAAAATCCAGTCGCCGGCCAGGCTTTCCACCGCCATCGCCTCGGGCGGCGACTTGCCATAGCCCGGCTGCAGCGGATCGCTGGCCTCGTTGCCCCAAAGCGCGTACAGATAAACCCCCCGCGCGCGCTCCTTTGGGCCGACCACGAAGGGTCGGGCCGGGCCGCCGGCGCAAAGCTGGTTCTCACCATCGACGCCGTCGGCGACCGCCTCGTCGCGCAGGAACTCGACGTATTCCTTGCTTGCGGTCTGATAGTAGAGCCTGGCCTGAATGCTGAAGGGGCCTGGAGACAGCGCCGGGATGTCGAACCGATAGGGGGCCTGCGCGTAGTTGACCAGAACGCCCGAGCCGGGCGTGGTTTCGGGGTAGTCAGCCGCAACCGGCCGCACCTCGTAACCTTCGGGATCTTCCGTGCTTGCGGGGGTGAAACCCAGCGGCGGAATGCGATTGTCCTTGGCGATGCAGTCGCTCAGGGCCGTATGGAACATGGGCTCCCAGGCGGCGCTCAGGGTATCGCAATCGCCGTTGCCGAGATGGTTCCAGATGCCCTGCTTGACTTCGTAGACCTGGGCGCGGGGATCCTCGTCGAGATAGCCGGTAGCGGCATCATAGGCTGCGCTCTCTGCCACCAGCGCGCCGTCTCGGTCGCGAACCTCCACGTTCAGCCACATGCGTCGGCCATCACCGAAACCGGTCGGCAGCTTGTGCCCGCTCAGGTTGGTGACCTCGATCACGAACCCGAGCCGCCCGTTTGCACCGGGTCGCGGCTGCAGAAATGCGTCCACGGCGATTTCCAGGGTGGCGGCCGACTGCAGCAGCTGCCGCGACCAATCGATCGACTGCGCAAACGATTCTTCCCTTCCGATTCCGCCCCAGGAGCCCGGAATCGCGCTGGTGTCGCTGTACTCGCCGCGGATGACATCGAGAATCCAGGTGTTACCGCCGGCAAAGGAGTGCACCGGCAGGTTGCCACTGCGGTTGGGGTAGCCGCCCAGCGCGCAGGCGCTGGCGTTCGGATCCTCGCTGCTCGGCATGTGGCAGCCCTGGCAGCTCTGCCCACCCGGCGCGGACCAGGCGCTGCGCTGCCACTCGGTGTAGGTGCGATCGATCGGGAACGGAATTCCGGTATCCGTGCCATCGACGAGCTTCAGCGTCTTCAGCGGCCCGGCGCTGGTATCGGGCGTATTGACGTCGTGACACTGGCCGCACATGGCGCTGTCGCTGATGAAGGAGGACTGCTTCCAGGCGTGTGGCGGCTGCGCGCCGGCATAGCTGTATGGCCCGTGCCGGCAGGGCTCGCCGCGACCGTTGCAGTCGCCGTCGTCGAGCCAGACCGCACCGTTGCGCGCGAGCGGTTCACCGTTCGGTCCCTGCTCCTCGTTGCGATGGCAGAAATGACAGCTGATGCCGCCGTAATCGCTATTGGCGTCCGGCGCGTCATAGCTGCCCTCGAGCAGGCAGCCGGCCGCGCCGAAGTCGACGTCGTGATCCGGCTGACCATAGCCGGCCTTGACCACGCGCCCGCCGTACCAGCCGTCGGTGCTGTGGCAGCGCAGGCACCAGTCGCCGACGCCCGGGACGTCGATGTTGGCCACGTCCAGCGCGGCGAAGAACAGCGGGTCGCGGGTGGAATTCGCCATCATCGAGCCGCCCCAGGTCGAGTGCGGGCGAAAGGCGACCGCGCCGCCGGGACCGCTCGCGCCGTGGCAGGCGGAGCAGGTATCCGAGAACAGCAGCGAATTGGCCAGTCCGGGCTGGCTGCCGTGGGGGGTGAAATCGATGCCACCGGCAAGGTCGGACGAAACCTGCAGCCAGCCCTCGGCGGCGGCCGCGCGCGCAAACGCGGGCAAAACCAGAACCGAGGCGAAGCACAGCAAAGCGCCACCCAGCATGCGGACGGCAGGCGCGATCGAATGATGCATCGGGAAACCTCCGGCGAGTCGCGGGCGACGCAAGCACAACACCAACCTGTCGCTCGCAGTGTATGGACGGGAGCGAGCTGCGTGCACGCCGCAGCGCAAGAAACTCGTGCCGCGCAGGCGCCGGGCTGCTAGGGTGCGCGCATGTCGACGCCAGCCTCCCAGACACTCTCCGCCGTGGTCCGCCTGCTGGACGAAGGTCGGCCCGATCTCGCCGAAGCGGCCGCGGCCGAACTGCGCGCGCGCGCGCCGCGGGACCCGAAGCCGGTGCGCCTGCAGGGCATCGCCCTGCTCCAGCTCGGCCGTGTCGACGCAGCGCGCCGCGCCTTCGAAGACGGGCTCACGCTGGCACCGGATTCGGTCCTGCTGCTGTCCAACCTCGCCAGCGCGCTGCTGGCGCAGGGTGAGGTCGACGCCGCGGTGGCGCGACTCGAGCAGGCGCGCGCCCTCTTGCCGAATCACCCGGCGGTGCTCAACGGACTCGGCAACGCGCGGCGCGCGCAGGGCGATCTCGCCGGCGCCGCCGAGGCCTATGCGGAAGCGACCCGCGCGGCGCCGGAGCACGTGGGCGCCTGGCTGAATCTCGCCGCGGCGACGCTCGCGCAGGGCGACGTGACGAGCGCGAGTCGGCAGGTGCGGCGGGCGCTGGCGCGCGAACCGGGCAATCCCGAGGGACTCCTGCTGCGCGGCCATGTGCTGGCGGCACAGCAGCTTTGCGCCGAGGCGGAAGCGGTCTATCGCGAGGGCGCGGAGCGCGCGCCTGACGATCCGCGCTTTCCCTATCAGTGCGGGCTGATGGCCGAGGAGCAGAAGCATCCGAGCGAGGCCGCGGAAGCTTATGCCCAGGCGCTGACCCTGGACCCCGATTTCGATCAGGCGCTCGGCCAGCTGGTGTTCCTGCGCCGCCAGCTCTGCGACTGGCGCGCGCTCGATCCGCTTTCCAGGCGCCTGCGCGAGCGGGTCGCCGCAGGCAGCGGCGGAATTTCTCCCTTCGGCTTTCTCGCCGAGCCGGCCTGCGCCGCCGAGCAGCTGCTTTGCGCGCAGAACTTCGCGCAATCGATCGAGTCCGCCGCAGCGCCGCAGCGCGCCCGCCTGCAGTGGCGGCATCCGCAGCCGGCGGCCGATGCGCCTCTGCGGGTCGGCTTTGCTTCCAACGGCTTCGGCGAGCACCCGACCGGGCTTCTGACCGTGGCGCTGTTCGAGGCGCTGCGCGAGACGCCGCTGGAAATCCACCTGTTCGCCACTGCGGCAGACGATGGCGGTCCGATCAGCCGGCGCCTGCACGCGGCAGCGAATGTCTGGCACGACCTCGGCGGGCTCGCTGCGCTGCCGGCAGCAGAGCGAATTCACCGGGCCGAAGTGGAAATTCTGATCGATCTTCGCGGCTGGGGCGGCGGCGGCATCGCCGCCGCGCTGGCGCTGCGGCCGGCGCCCGTGCAGGTCGGCTGGCTGGCCTATCCCGGAACCTCCGGCGCGCCCTGGATCGACTACTGCGTCGCCGACCGGATCGTGCTGCCGGAATCGCTACGCACCGCCTTTTCCGAGAAGGTCGCCTGGCTGCCGCGCTGCTTCCAGCCTTGCGACATTAGCCGCGCGCTCGCCGCGCCGCCGCCCCGCGAGGCGCTCGGCCTGCCCGAAAGCGGCGTCGTCTACGCCTGCTTCAACAACGCCTACAAGCTGAATCCACCCAGCTTCGCGCGCATGCTGACGGTGCTGGGTGAGGTTTCCGACAGCGTGCTTTGGCTGCTGATGGGGCCCGCAGGCGCCGACCAGCGCCTGCGCGAGGCGGCCGAGCGACGCGGCATCGACCCGACGCGACTGGTGTTCGCAGAGAAGCGCGCCCACGCGGAGTATCTCGCGCTCTACCGCCACGTCGACCTGTTCCTCGATACTGCACCCTACGGCGCGCACACCACCGCCTCGGACGCGCTCTACGCCGGTTGCCCGGTGTTGAGCCTGCCCGGCGAAACCTTCGCCTCGCGAGTGGCGGCCAGCCTCAATGAGCATCTGGGGCTGGCAGAGATGAACGCCGCCGACGAGGCAACTTTCGTCGCCGAGGCGGTGCGCCTCGGCCGCGACCCCGAGGCGCTGGCAGCGCTGCGCGCGAAGCTGGCCGCGCGACGCGACGCCAGCGGCGTGTTCGACATGCGCGGCTTCGCCGGCGATTTCAGCGCCCTGCTCCAGCGCATGTCCGCGCGGCATCGTGCCGGGCTCCCGCCGGCGCCGCTGGAATGAGGCGGCGCGCCGGCGCTACCCTTGCCGCATGAGCGCAGCAGCCGAATTCAAAGCCCTGAACCTGTGCGTGCTGACCGTGTCGGACACGCGCACGGCGGCCAACGACAGCTCCGGCGATTACCTGGTGCTGGCCCTGGGCCAGGCCGGGCATCATCTGCACGAGCGGCGCATCACGCCCGACGACCGCCACGTGGTCCGCGCCATCGTCGCCGGATGGATCGCCGACCCCGCGGTGCACGGCGTGCTGGTCAGCGGCGGCACCGGCTTTACCGGCCGCGACTCGACGCCCGAAGCACTGCTGCCCCTGCTCGACAAGCAGATGCCAGGCTTCGGCGAGCTGTTCCGCTGGCTCAGCTGGGAGGAAATCGGCACTTCCAGCCTGCAATCGCGCGCCTTCGCCGGGCTCTCCAACCAGACCTTCGTGTTCTGCCTGCCGGGCTCGACCTCAGCCTGCCGCACGGCCTGGGAAAAACTGATCCGCGCGCAGCTCGACGCCACCACCAGGCCCTGCAACCTCGCCGGCCTGATGCCGCGGCTCGGCGAAGTCTGAAGCCCGCTCAGCGCCGCTCGAGCGGCACGTAGGCGAGGTTTTCCGGGCCGACGTAGTTCGCGCTCGGGCGGATGATCTTGCCGTCCATGCGCTGCTCGATCACGTGCGCGCTCCAGCCGGCGCTGCGGGAGATGACGAACAGCGGCGTGAACATCGCCGTCGGCACGCCCAGCATGTGGTAGCTCACCGCGCTGAACCAGTCGAGGTTGGGGAACATCTTCTTGATTTCCCACATGACCGCTTCCAGGCGCGCGGCGACGTCGAAGAGCCGGCTGTCGCCGGCCTGCGCGGACAGCTCGCGGGCGACTTCCTTGATGACCTGGTTGCGCGGATCGCCGGTCGTGTACACCGGATGGCCGAAGCCGATCACGATTTCCTTGCGCGCGACCCGCTCGCGGATGTCGGCCTCGGCCTCGTCCGGCGTTGCATAGCGCGACTGGATCTCGTAGGCGACCTCGTTGGCGCCGCCGTGCTTGGGTCCGCGCAGCGCGCCGATCGCGCCGGCGATCGCGGAATACAGGTCGCTGCCGGTGCCGGCGATGACCCGCGCGGCGAAGGTGCTGGCGTTGAACTCGTGCTCGGCGTAGAGGATCAGCGAGGTGTGCATGGCGCGCACGTGGAGCGCGCTGGGCGCGCTGCCGTGCAGCAGATGCAGGAAGTGCCCGCCGATCGAATCGTCGTCGGTCTCGACCTCGATCCGCCGCCCGTTGATCGCGAAGTGGTACCAGTAGAGCAGGATCGAGCCGAGCGAGGCCAGCAGGCGATCGGCGATGTCGCGCGCGCCGGGATGAGCGTGGTCGTCCTTTTCGGGCAGCGCGCAGCCGAGGGCGGAAACGCCGGTGCGCATCACGTCCATCGGGTGCGCCGAAGCCGGCAGGGTCTCGAGCGCCGCTTTCACCGCTGCCGGCAGCCCGCGCAGGGATTTGAGCTTCGCCTTGTAGGCGGCCAGCTCGGCGCGATCCGGGAGCTTCTCGTGCACCAGCAGGAAGGCGATCTCCTCGAATTCGGCGCGGGTCGCGAAGTCGAGAATGTCGTAGCCGCGGTAGTGCAGGTCGTTGCCGCTGCGGCCGACCGTGCACAGCGCGGTGTTGCCGGCGGCCACACCCGACAGGGCGACCGATTTCTTCGGCTTGAAGCCAGGCTGGGGAGTCGTTTCGCTCATTTCTGATTTCCTCTTGTGGCGCGGGTCAGGCGGCTGCGCCGCGCGGTCGACGGATCTCTGCGCGGCTGCCGCCGGCTCGCCGCGCGACGCTATTTCTGCGCCGCGAACAGCTCGTCGAGCTTGCACTCGTAGTCGTGATAACCGAGGAAGTCGTAGAGCTCCTCGCGCGTTTGCATATGTTCGATCAGGTTCTTCTGGGTGCCCTCGCGACGCACCGTGCGGTAGAACTCGAGCGCCGCCTGGTTCATTGCCCGATAGGCACCGCAGCAGTAGAGCGCGATATCGACCCTGGCGTCGCGCAGCTCGTCGACGCTGAAGAAGGGCGTCGAACCGAATTCGGTCAGGTTGGCCAGGATCGGCACGCCGACCGCGTCGCGAAAGCGGCGATAGTCATCCAGCGTGCGCATGGCTTCTGGAAAAATCATGTCGGCGCCGGCCTCGACGTAGGCGACCGCACGCTCGATCGCGGCGTCGATACCCTCGACCGCGGCCGCGTCGGTGCGCGCCATGATGACGAAGCCGGCGTCGCTGCGCGCGTCGACCGCGGCCTTGACGCGATCGACCATCTCGTCTTTCGACACCACTTCCTTGCCGGGGCGATGCCCGCAGCGCTTCTGGCCGATCTGGTCCTCCATGTGCACGGCCGCGACGCCGACCCGGATGCAGGAGCGGATCGTGCGGGCGATATTGAAGGCGCCGCCCCAGCCGGTGTCGATGTCGACCAAAAGCGGCATGCCGGTCGCCTCGACGATGCGCCGCGCATCGGTCAGCACGTCCTCCATGGTGGAGATACCGAGGTCCGGCATGCCGAGCGAGTTGGCGGCGACGCCGCCGCCGGAAAGATACAGCGCGCGGTAGCCGACGCGCTTCGCCATCAGGCCGGCGTAGGCGGTGATCGCACCGACCACCTGCAGCGGCTGTTCTTCGGCGACGGCCGCGCGAAAGCGCGTGCCAGCGGAATCGGGCTGGTCCATGAGGCCTCCGGAAAATGCCGCGATTTTAACCGATCGCGACCAGGCTCACCGTCGCGGCGGTGCGGGTCCCGAACCCGCGCGCGACCGATCGATACCTCCGGCCGTGACGCGCAGCGCATCGGCACGCTACATTCACCGGAATGAAAAGACCGATCCCGCTCGCCACCCGCATTCTGCTCGGCCTGGTGGTGGGCGTCATCGCCGGCGTGGTCACGCTCGGCATCGGCGCCCTGCATCCGCCGACCCTGGCCTTCATGCAGCAGGTCTCGACGACGCTGTTCGACCCCTTCGGTCAGGTGTTTCTGCGCCTGCTGTTCTTCGTGGTGATCCCGCTGGTGTTTGCCTCGCTCGCTTCCGGCGTGGTGCAACTCGGCGCGCCGGAGCGGCTGGGGCCGCTGGCCCTGCGCACTTTCGCGCTGTTTCTCGCCAACATGGTGATCGGCGTCGCGATTGGCCTGCTGATGATGAACGTCCTGCAGCCGGGGCTACATCTCGCACCCGAAGCCAGCGGCCAGCTGCTGACCGCCTATGGCGCCAACGCCCAGCAGGTGATCGACACCCACGCCGGGCAGCAGAGCCTCAGCCTGATGACCCTGGTCGAGATGTTCATGCCGCGCAACCTGGTCGGCGCCGTCAGCGGCAGCTCGCGCGGCGCGCTGGGCGATGTGCTGCCGCTGATCCTGTTCGCGATCCTGTTCGGGGTGGCGGCCACCCAGCTCGCCGAGCGTCGGCGTCGCCAGGTGCAGGAGCTGCTCGATGCGCTGGCCGAGATCATGACGCGGATCGTCGACTTCGCTCTGCGGCTCGCGCCCTACGCGGTGCCGGCGATGATCTACAGCGTGATCGTCAAGGTCGGCCTGGACGTGCTGCTCGCGCTGTCGCTGTTCGTGATTGGCTGCGCAGTGGCGCTGGCGCTGCATCTGTTCGGCACCCTCGCAGTGTGGATCCGAATCCTGGCGCGACAGTCGCCGCTACGGTTCTTCCGCCAGATCCGGCCAGTGCTGGTGACTGCGTTCTCGACCAGCTCGAGCAACGCCACCCTGCCGACTTCCCTCGCGGTGGCGAGCGAGGAGCTCAAGCTCTCACCTAGCGTATCCGGCTTCGTGCTGCCGCTCGGCGCCACCATGAACATGAGCGGTACCGCGCTCTACGAAGGTTGCGTGGTGCTGTTCGTGGCGCAGGTTTTCGGGGTGGATCTGACGCTCTCCCAGCAGGCCGTCTTGATGCTGCTGTCGGTGTTGAGCGCGGTCGCCGTGGCCGGGATTCCCGGCGGCTCGCTGCCGCTGATCGCCGGCCTGCTGGCGAGCTTCGGCGTGCCGCCGGAAGGCATCGGCATCATCATCGGCATTGACCGCCTGCTCGACATGATGCGCACCACAGTCAACGTCGGCGCCGACGTCGCCACCGCAGTCATCGTCGACGGCCAGATGCGCCGCGCCGGCCTGCTCGAGCCCGAGCCCGCCGCGGCCGGTCTGGCGGTCGGCGCGGCCGCGGACGAGGAAGCGGATTCGCCCTGAGCGGGATTCCGCGCCGCCTCAGCCGACGGCCTGCGCCGCAGCGACGTGGCGCCTGGACTTGGGCTTGAGCAGGGTGCCGCTGCAGTTCGGCGCGCCGCAGCGGCAGGCCCAGATGGCCTTCAGCCTCGGCGTGTAGCGCTCGGTCAGCACGATCCCGTAGTCGTAGCTCAGCTCTTCGCCAGCCAGGATCGGACGCAGGGTTTCGATCAGCACGCGATCGCGGCGCGGATCGCCGTCCGCGCTCTCCTCCACCAGCGCACGGCAGTTCGGCGCGCAGCTGTGATTGATCCAGCGCGCGATGTTGCCCTCGTGATTGGCGTCGATCACGTAGCGGTCGTTCAGGGTGAACAGGAAGGTATGGCCGCTGTCACCATTGTCGGCGTACAGGCGATCCGCCTGGGCGTGGGTCAGCAGCCGGCCTCGATACTCCACCAGCTCGACTTCGGCCGGGATGTCGACCAGGGCGAACACGCCGTTGCCGTGGATGGGAGAGCGGCGCGCCGCGATGCGTCTAGACATGGCTGCGTGGATCGAAAGCCGAAGACCGCGCATCATAGCGCCGTCGATTCCTGCGGCGTGATGCATTGGCGCGTTCCCCTTTCCCCCGCCGTTTCCTACAGCTCGCGGCAAAGCTTGGCGCCGCGGCGCTCGTCTTGCTTCTGCTGGGCGCCTGGGCGATCGATCGCGCGCGCCCAATCGCCGCGGCCGCGCCGCCGACCGCCGACGCGGAAAGCTACGACTACTGGCTGCTGGCCCTGTCCTGGTCGCCGAGCTACTGCCTCGCCCATCCCGACGATCGCGAGCAGTGCGGGCAGAGGGGCTACGGGCTCGTACTGCACGGCCTGTGGCCGCAGTACGAGGCTGGCGGCGGGCCTCTGAACTGCGCGATCCGCGCCGAGCCCAACGCCGCGACCGTGCGCCACGCGCTGGCGTTCATGCCCAGCCGCCGCTTGATCGAACACCAGTGGCGACGCCACGGCAGCTGCAGCGGGCTGAGCCCTGCGGCCTACTTCGAACTGGCCGATCGCGCCCACGCCTCGCTGCGGGTGCCGCCGAAGCTCGAAGCGCCGGCGCGCGAGCTGCGCCTGCGCGCCGGTGAGCTGCGCGCCGCATTCATGCGCAGCAACCCTGGACTCGCCGACGACATGTTCAGCCTGCAGTGTCGGCGCGGCGTGCTGCAGGAGGTGCGCGTCTGCCTTGCGCGCGACGGGCTGGCGCCGCGCCGCTGCGGGCGGCAGGTGCGCGACCGCTGCCCCGCGGCCTCGCCGCTGCGGCTGCCGGCCGCGCGCTGAAGCCGCGGCCAGCCCGGCTGCGCGGCTCAGCCGCCGCGCGTCAGCGCATAATGATCGGCGAGGAGCTTCGCCACGCACATCGACACACGCTTGCCGGTCGGGATGTGCAGGAACTCGTTGGGGCCGTGGGCGTTGGAGTGCGGCCCGAGCACGCCGGTGATCAGGAACTGCGCCTGCGGAAACTTCTCGCCCAACATGCCCATGAAGGGAATCGAGCCGCCCTCGCCGTTGTAGGCGACAGGGGCGCCGAAAAACTCGCGCGATGCGGCGTCGACCGACTGCTCGAGCCAAGGCGCCAGCGCCGGCGCCTCCCAGCCACTGCCGGCCTGATCGAGTTCGAAACTGACCCGCGCGCCATAGGGCGGATTCTTTTCCAGCAGCTGCTTCAGAAACGCGCTGGCCCGCTCGGCGTCGAGCGTCGGCGGCAGGCGCAGGCTGAGCTTGGCCGCGCTGAAGGGGCGCAACACGTTGCCGGCGGAGACGATCGGCGGCAGGCCGTCCATGCCGGTCACCGACAGCGCCGGGCCCCAGGTGCGATTGAGCACCAGCTCGGTCGGGTCCTTCGCCACCGGCTGCATGCCTTCGACCAGCGGAAACTTGGCGTAGACGTCGGCGCCGAGGATTTCCGCGGTGGCCCGCGCCTGCCCGATCCGCTCGGGCGGAATCTCGACCGAGAACTCGCCCGGCACGATCCGGCCGCTGGCCTCGTCCTCCAGCCGCGACAGCAGCGAGCGCAGGATGCGGAAGCTCGAAGCTACGACACCCGAGGCATCGCCGGAGTGCACGCCCTCGCTCAGCACCTCGACCTTGAGGGTGCCACCGGCGAGGCCACGCAGGCTGGTGGTGAGCCAGAGCTGCTCGTAGTTGCCGCAGCCGGAATCGAGGCAGACGATCAACGAGGGGCTGCCGATGCGCGCGGCAAGATGCTCGACGTAGTGCGGCAGGTCGTAGCTGCCAGACTCCTCGCAGGCCTCGATCAGCACGACGCAGCGCGCGTGCGGCACACCCTGCTTCTGCAGCGCGAGGATCGAGCTCAGCGCGGCGAAGATCGCATAGCCGTCGTCGGCGCCGCCGCGGCCATACAGGCGATCGCCCTCCAGCACCGGCTTCCAGGGGCCGAGATGCTCCGCCCAGCCGCTCATTTCCGGCTGCTTGTCGAGGTGGCCGTAGAGCAACACCGTCTCGCTGCTCACGCCGCTCGCCGGGATGTCGGCGAAGATCAGCGGCGTGCGCCCGGGCAGGCGCACTACCTCGAGCTGCATCCCCGCGATCGGCTGCGCGCGCGCCCAGCCCTCGAGCAGCGCCACCGCCTGATCCATGTAGCCGTGCTCGACCCACTGGGCGTCGAACATCGGCGACTTGTTCGGAATGCGAATGTATTCGGTCAGCTTGCCGACGACTTCGGCGTCCCACAGGCCGCTGATGAATTCGCTGAGTGCCTTGGAGTCCATGCTGATTCCGCCGTGTGCAGGAAAACCGTGATTCTAGTCCCTGCGTCGCGGCCGTATCTGTGCAGGAAGTCCGCGCCCGCGTGTACGAAATTTCCCACAACAAGCCGCGCCGGCTTCGCACACGACGGCGAGCGCGCTGCCCGTGGTGAATCCGGCGAATCCGCCTACGATGGCGGCATGTCCACTCTCACTGCCCTGCTGCACCTCCTGCGTCGCTGCCTGCTCGCCGCGCTGTTTGCGTGCCCGACTCTCGCCTTCGCGCAGGTCGACATCAACAGCGCCGATGCGCGCATGCTCGCCGAGTCCCTGGACGGAATCGGCCTGGTCAAGGCCGAGGCGATCGTCGCCTATCGCGAGGCCAACGGCCCCTTTGCCAGCGTCGACGAACTGCTCAAGGTCAAGGGTATCGGTCCGAAAACCCTGGCCGCCAACCGCGATGCGATCGTGATCGTGCCAGAGCTCGAGCGCGTCGCGGCACCGGTTAGGCTCGAGCGTCCGCACGCACGTCGCTTGTGAGGCAAACCCACCGCGCCGCCCGGGCCGCGCCTGGAGTCATCCGCAAGTCGGCCGGGCGGCGCTCGGCTCGGCGCGGCCGCCCCGCTGCGGGCGCCAGCGGGATGCAAATCGGCGACAATCGCTCCGCGAGCGAACACGGCTTCGCTTTCTACTCCCTTCGCCCGCCGGGCTTCTGGCACCGTCGGGCCCCGGCCCGGAGTTCTTCATGCTGTTCCTCCCTCCCGCCGCATATCGGCGCGTTCGCTGGAAGAACGACGGCGGATGGACCAGCGAGATCGCGCGCTGCGACGATCCTCAGGGCGCCGCCGGAGCCTTTCTCTGGCGCGTCAGCATCGCCGAGATCGAACGCGACGGTCCCTTTTCCGTATTTCCCGGTATTCAGCGCGAGCTGCTGCTGCTCGAAGGTGAAGGAATCGAGCTGCGCTGCGGAGACGCCGCACCGCGTCGGCTCACGCGCCGCTTCGAGCGCCTGCGCTTCAGCGGTGAGACGCCCGTGGATTGCCGCCTGCTGGACGGGCCGACCCGCGATTTCAACGTGATGGTCCAGGCCGGCCGCATCGAGGCGCAGGTGCTGACGCGGCCGCTGGTCGGCAGCATGGTCCTGTTACCAGAGCCCGGCGTCGAATGGCTGGTCCACGTCGCAACGGGAACGGCGCGGGCAAGGCGGGCGGAGCAACGCATCGAACTCGAAACCGGCGCCTCGCTGCGCGTCGACTTCGCCAGCGCCGAAGCCGGGCGCGCGCAACTCGAAGGTGCCGGCGAGTTGATCCTGGTGAAACTGACCGCGGCTGCGCCCTGAACGCGTAGGGTTGCAGTCAGGCCGGCAGCACCCCGCCGAGCGACAGCGCCGCATCGCCCGGCTGCTCGCGCAGCGCGGTGTCGATCGCCTGCGCGATTCGGCTGGCGCGCTCGACGTCGCTGTCGGAGACCATCACGGAAACCAGATTGCATGGCGGCAGCTCGCCGATCGCCCCAGTCAAGTACGCGCCACTGACGTAGGCGTACATGCCCTCGGCTTCGAGCGCACCCTTGACCAGGTTCGCGTCGATGATGTTTTCCGCACGATATACGATCTTCATTGCTCACCTACCCGGTTGGCGCGACCCAGCAGACCGACAATGCGCTCTCGCCTGCGACAGTGCAAGGAAGCCAGCGCCGAAGCCGCGGCGCCGCGCGCCGTCTTGCGACGGCGCGGCTCGAGGGGCTCACCGGATGTCGCGCCGCTCGAAAGACCCTACACTCGCGGCTTTGCCAGAGTCATCGGCACCGACGCATGAACGACCCATCGCCCGTCCCCGCCAATCATTTCATCCGCCAGATCGTGCTCGACGACCGCGCTGCCGGCAAGCACGGCGGCCGGGTAGCGACGCGCTTCCCGCCCGAGCCCAACGGCTACCTGCACCTTGGCCACGCCAAGGCGATCTGCCTCGACTTCGGCATCGCTCGCGAGTTCGGCGGCACCACTGCGCTGCGTTTCGACGACACCAATCCGGCCAAGGAGGAGACCGAATACGTCGAGGCGATCAAGGAGGACGTGCGCTGGCTCGGCTTCGAGTGGGACCTGCTGCGGCACTCGTCCGACTACTTCGAGGTGCTCTACCGCGGCGCGGAGAAGATGATCCGGCTGGGCAAGGCCTTCGTCTGCGACCTGAGCGCGGAGGAAGTGCGCACCTACCGCGGCACCCTGACCGAGCCGGGCCGCGCCTCGCCCTGGCGCGAGCGCAGCGTGGAGGAAAACCTGGATCTGTTCCGGCGCATGCGCGATGGCGAATTCGCCGACGGCTCGCGCACCCTGCGCGCCCGCATCGACATGGCGGCCGGCAACATGAACCTGCGCGACCCGGCGATCTACCGCATCCGCCGCATGAGCCATCAAAACACCGGCGACGCCTGGTGCATCTATCCGATGTACGACTACGCGCACCCGGTCTCCGACGCGGTCGAGAGCATCACCCACTCCTTCTGCACCCTCGAGTTCGAAGACCACCGGCCGCTCTACGACTGGTTCCTCGACCAGCTCGACCTGCCCGGCGATCCGTCGCTCACCGAGCCCCTGCGCGCAAAGGGACTCTGGCTGCCGCCAACCCGACCGCAGCAGATCGAGTTTGCCCGCGGCAACCTCGACTACACGGTGATGAGCAAGCGCAAGCTGATGGCCCTGGTCAACGACGGTCTGGTCGACGGTTGGGACGATCCGCGCATGCCAACCCTGCGCGGCGTGCGCCGGCGCGGCTTTCCGGCTGCCGCGCTGCGCAGCTTCTGGGAGCGCGCGGGCGTCAGCAAGCAGAACTCGGTGATCGACTACGGCGTGCTCGAAGCCTGCGTGCGCGAAGTGCTCGACGCCAGCGCGCCGCGACGCATGGCGGTGCTGAATCCGCTGAAGCTGGTGATCACGAACCTCGATCCGCAACGCGCGGAAAGCCTCGAGCTCCCGAACCATCCGAAGAACCCCGAGCTCGGCAGTCGCCGCGTGCCGTTCTCCGCCGAGCTCTGGATCGAGCACGAGGACTTTGCCCTCGACCCGCCCAAGGGCTTCCACCGCTTGGTGGCGGGCGGCGAAGTGCGGCTGCGCGGCATCGGTATCGTGCGCTGCGATGAAGTCATCGAGGACGCGGCGGGCGCAGTCGGCGAGCTGCGCTGCGCGCTCGACCCCGACACCCGGCCCGGCCTCGCCGGCGCCGAGCGCAAGGTCAAGGGCACCATCCACTGGGTCAGCGCGCGCCACGCGGTCGCCGCCGAGGTGCGCCTCTACGATCGCCTGTTCAACGTCGCCGACCCCGACGACACCAGCGACGGCAAGAGCTACGCCGAGCATCTGAACCCAGACTCGCGGCGCAGCCTCCGGGCCTGGCTGGAGCCGGCGGCGGCCGAGGTCGAGCCCGAGCAGGTGCTGCAGTTCGAGCGCCTGGGCTATTTCGTCGCCGACCGCGTGGAACACCGCGCCGAACGGCCGGTCTTCAACCGCAGCGTGACCCTGCGCGATTCCTGGGCAAAGAAGCGCTGAGCCGACCGCCCGGAGCGCTCGCCGCAGCTCGCGCCGGGTTCCCGCGCTCGAGGGCGCCGGCGTCCACCAGCGGGCATGAAAAAAGCGCCCGGCGCGGTGCCGGGCGCTTTTTCGTTCGCTGGCGCGCCGCCGGAACCCCGGCGGCGCGCCGTGCGGCTACTTCTGCTCGAGACCGCGACGCTTCAGCAGCGGCGCGATCCAGGGATCGCGGCCGGTGAAGTCGCGGAACAGCTCCAGCGCGTCCTTCGAGCCGCCGCGGGAGAGCAGGGTCTGGCGGAAGCGATCGCCGTTGGCGCGCGTCAGGCCGCCATGTTCGCGGATCCACTCGACGGTGTCGGCGTCCAGCACTTCCGACCAGATGTAGGAGTAGTAGCCCGCCGCGTAGCCGCCCATGATGTGGCTGAAATAGGGCGTGCGATAGCGCGGCGGCACCGGCGCAAAGTCGATGCCGTCGCGCGCCAGCGCGGCCGCCTCGAAGGCCATCACGCCGTCCGCCGCCGGCACTTCGTCCAGGCTGCCGATCTGGTGCCAGTTCTGGTCGAGCATCGCCGCGCCGAGGTATTCGGTGGTGCGGAAGCCCTCGTTGAAGCGCGCCGCCGCCATCACCTTGTCGAGCAGCTCCTTGGGCATGGCCTCGCCGGTCTGGAAGTGCTTGGCGTAGTTCTGCAGCACGCTCGGCCAGTCGGCCCACATCTCGTTCACCTGCGAGGGGAACTCGACGAAGTCGCGCGGCACGCTGGTGCCGGCGAAATAGGGGTACTTCACGTTCGAGAACATGCCGTGCAGGGCGTGCCCGAACTCATGGAACATGGTGGTGGTCTCATCCCAGGTCATCAGGGTGGGCTGACCTTCGGGCGGCTTGGGAATGTTCAGGTGGTTGGCGACCACCGGCCTGGTGCCGAGCAGATCGCTCTGCGAAACGTAGGCGTTCATCCAGGCGCCGCCGCGCTTGGAAGGCCGCGCGTACATGTCCTCGATGAAGATCGCGAGCTGCCCGCCGTTGGCATCGAACACGTCGTAGACCAGCACGTCGGGCTGGTACACGGGCAGGTCGGTGCGCTGCTTGAAGCTCAGGCCGTAGAGCTGCCCGGCGGCGTAGAACACGCCATTCTCGAGCACGTTCTTCGCTTCCAGGTAGGGCTTGATCTGCGCCTCGTCGAAGGCGTACTTGTCCTGGCGCACCTTTTCCGAATAGAACGCCCAGTCCCAGGGCTCGAGCGTGAAGCTCGGCTCGCCCTTGGCCGCCTGCTCGCGATCGATCATCGCCTGCAGGTCGGCGGCCTCGCGCTTGGCGTTGGCAACCGCCGCTGGCGCCAGCTCGCCGAGCATCTTGTTGACCGCCTCGGTGCTCTTGGCGGTCTGGTTGGCGAGGCTGTAGGAGGCATAGTCCGGGTAGCCGAGCATCTGCGCGCGCTGCAGGCGCAGCTTCATGATCTGCGAGACGATCGCGGTGTTGTCGTACTGGTTGCCGCGGCTGTTGCGCCTCACCGAGGCCTCGTGGATGCGCTGACGCAGGGCGCGATTGACCAGGTAGGCTTCCGGCATCTGGCCGGTGGTGTTCTCGAGCGCAAGCACGTACTTGCCGTCGAGCCCGCGCGCCTTGGCCGCCTCGGCGGCGGCGGCGATGGCCGCTTCCGGAAGGCCTTCCAGCTCGTCGCGCGAGTCGACGGCGATCGCGGAATCGTTCACTTCGGCCAGCACGTTCTGGCTGAAGCTCGTGCCGAGCTTGGCCAGCTCGGCGTTCATTTCCTTCAGATGTGCCTGATCTTCGGCCGAGAGCAGCGCACCGGCGCGCACGAAGTCGTCGTAGTAGCGCTCGACCAGGCGGGTGTCCTGAGCGTCGAGGCCGAGATCGGCACGACGCTCGTAGAGGTCCTTGACCCGCGCGAAGAGCTTCGGATTCAGATAGATCGCGTCGCGGTGGGCGGCGAACTTCGGCGAATAGTCGGCCTGGATCGCCTTGCGCGCGTCGTTGGTGTCAGCGCCGACCAGGCTGAAGAAGATGGTGGTGGCGCGATCGAGCACGCGCCCGCTCTTTTCCATCGCCACGATGGTGTTGTCGAAGCTCGCCGGCTCCGCGCTGTCGGCGATGGCGTTGATTTCCTCGAGCTGGGTTGCCATGCCGCGGTCGAAGGCGGGCCCGAAGTGCAGGTCCTCGATCTTGTCGAACTGCGGGAACTGGAAGGGCAGTGGGCTCTCGCTGAACAGCGGGTTGGGCGCGGGAGCCGGAGCGGACACGCTGCCAGGGGCGGCGCTGCTGTCCACGTCGGGAGCCGGCGCGCTGCAGGCGCCCAGGGCCAGGGTCAGGGCGGCGCTCATGGCCAGCACAAGCGAGTGTTTCATCGTTGAATTTCCTGAAAAAGGCGGACCGGGAAGGGTAGCAAGTTGCGCCGCGGCCTGCTCGTGACCAAAGGCAGGGGTGATCCGCAGCCCGGCTGCGCTTGCCACTACTGCGGCGGCGGCGACAATAATGGCCTTTCCAACGGAGTCCGCGTCATGAGCTATCCCGCGCAGAGCCGCTTCGAAGCCGAGCTGGAATCGATCCGCGAGCAGGGCCTGTACAAGAGCGAGCGGATCATCACCACGCCGCAGTCGGCCGCGATCCGCACCGCGGACGGCCGCGAGGTGCTGAACTTCTGCGCCAACAACTACCTGGGCCTCGCCGACCATCCGGACATCATCGCCGCAGCGCGCGCGGCGCTCGACACGCACGGCTTCGGCATGGCCTCGGTGCGCTTCATCTGCGGCACCCAGGACCTGCACAAGGAGCTCGAGCGCAGCATCGCGCGCTTCTTCGGCACCGACGACGCGATCCTCTACACCAGCTGCTTCGACGCCAACGGCGGGCTGTTCGAAACGATCCTGTCGGATCAGGACGTAGTCATCTCCGACGCCCTCAACCACGCCTCGATCATCGACGGCATCCGCCTGTGCAAGGCCGAGCGGCGCCGCTACGCGAACAGCGACATGGCCGAGCTCGAGCGGCATCTGGCGGAAACCCAGGACAAGCGCACCCGTCTGATCGCCACCGACGGCGTGTTCTCGATGGACGGCTACATTGCCAAGCTCGACCAGATCGTCGCCTTGAAAAGGAAATACGACGCGCTGCTGATGGTCGACGACTCCCACGCCACCGGCTTCGTCGGTCCGCGCGGTCGCGGCTCGGCCGAGCTCAAGGGCGTGCAACACGAGGTCGATATCTTCACCTCGACCCTCGGCAAGGCGCTCGGCGGCGGCTCGGGCGGCTTCACCACCGGGCGCCAGGCAATCATCGACCTGCTGCGCCAGCGCTCGCGACCCTACCTGTTCTCGAACACCCTGCCGCCGGCTCTGGTGGCCGCTTCGATCAAGGTCTTCGAGATGCTTTCCGCGGGCGGCGAGCTGCGCGAGCGGCTGAACGCCAATGCGCGCCGCTTTCGCGAACGCATGCAGGCGGCCGGCTTCGAGCTGAAGCCCGGCGAGCACCCGATCGTCCCGGTGATGCTGCACGAGGCGCGCCTGGCGCAGGAGTTCGCCGACGCCCTGCTCGAGGAGGGCATCTACGTGATCGGCTTCTTCTTCCCGGTGGTGCCGCAGGGCGAGGCGCGCATCCGCACCCAGATGAGCGCCGCCCACACCCCCGAGCAGATCGACCGCGCGGTGGAGGCTTTCATCAAGGTCGGCCGCAGGCTCGGCGTGATCGGCGGCTGAGCGGGCCCGGCTCAGGCGATTTCGAAGCCGGCGGGCGCGGTTCCGTCCCAGCCCTGCCGCAGCACGCGCTCGACTCGCGCCGCGGGCGGGCCTTCGTGCAGCCAGGCTTCGAGCGCGTCCAGCGCCTGCGCGTCACCGCTGGCGAGCACCTCGACCCGGCCGTCGGCGAGGTTGACGACCGTGCCGCGCAGCCCGAGTTCGAGCGCGCGGCGGCGAGTGGAAGCGCGGAAGAACACGCCCTGCACCCGCCCGCTGACCAGGAAGCGCGCGCCGCTCACGGGGCCGGCTGCGTCGCCTTGGCGGCGGCGATCTCGCGGTCCAGATCGGCCGCCTCGATCGGCCCGACGAAGCGATGCGCGACGCGCCCATCCGGCGCGATCAGCCAGGTGGTCGGCAGCCCGCGCGGCGGCGCGAAATCCGCCGGCGGATTGAACACATCGACCTGCGCCAGCGGATAGCTCACCGGATGGCGGGCAACGAAGGCGTCGATCTCGGCGCGCTCGGTGTCCTCGAAGGCGAGGCCGATGGCGCGCACCTCCGGATGGGCGTCGACGTAGGCGGAAATATCCGGCATCTCCTTGACGCAGGGCGCGCACCAGGTGGCCCAGAAGTTGACGATCACCCAGCGACCACGCTCGGCGGCGAGGTCGAATTGGCCGCCGTCGAGCGTCGTCACCTCGAGTGCGGGGCGCTCGGGCGGTGCCGCGGCTTCCGCGGCCAACGTCGTGGAGGACAGGCCAAAGCTCAGCAACAGGACCAGTACCGTGGGAAAACTTTTCATGGCTCGAAACGCGTTTGGGAATGTCCGAACAAGCCCGTCATGCCCGCGAAGGCGGGAGCACAGCACCTTTGATTTCCGACGCTTGAAGCAAAAGGTCGCCCGCTGTCGCCAACAGCGCGAACGCGCGCAGGCCCGCCCTGACGTCTCCTCTCGCGGCGTGAATGCGCTCAGCGCGCGGGTCGTCCGGGCAAACTTGCGGCTGCATCCTCATGCGCTCGGCGGCGAGCCGGATGGTACATCCGCCGGAAACAACTCGGCCAGGCTCCGCTCGAGCCCGCGCCCGAGCTCCACGCCAAGCTCGCCCAGCAGCCGCTCGGCGCGCGAAGCGTCGGCGGCGGAGCGTGAGGAATCCTCGAGGGGCAGCCGATAGGCACCCGCCTCGTAGATTTCGCCGAGAGTGACCCGGGCGAGATCGCGCACCACCAGCCACTCGCCAAGTTCGCCACGACGGATCAGGCCGATGTCCTGCAAGTCGTCCAGATAGCGGCGCAGGAGCTCGTCGGTCAAGAAGGGCTCGCAGGCGATCAGTGCGGTGC
The DNA here is from genome assembly GCA_964582225.1 of uncultured Dokdonella sp. Lineage (GTDB taxonomy): Bacteria > Pseudomonadota > Gammaproteobacteria > Xanthomonadales > Rhodanobacteraceae > Dokdonella_A. The sequence goes on from CAZORA010000001.1 coordinate 27,631, forward strand.
CGGTGAGGCCGCGCCCGGCGCGCTGCGCCTCGGCGAAGTGCGCCAACACTCTCAATAGGCCGGCGAACTCGCGCCCCTTCGCCAGCCGCGCTGCGCGCGGACGATAGTCGAAGGCGCCGAGCGAAGCGCTGATCGAGGCGCCAAACAGCACGATGATCCAGGACAGGTAGATCCAGAAGATGAAGATCGGCACCAGTGCCAAGGCACCGTAGATCTGCGTGTAGCTGGCGTAGCGGGTCGCGTAGAGCGCAAACCCGCGCTTGGCGGCTTCGAACAGGAGCGCCGCGACCAACGCGCCGATCAGCGCATCGCGCAGCCGCAGGCTGCGGTTCGGGATCACCGTATAGGCGACGATCAGCGCGCTGCAGACGATCAGGAAAGGCAGCACCGCAAGCACCCGCGCCTTGATCGAGAACTGCGCTTCGGCGGCGTCGATGAAGGGCAGCGCGAAGGCGTAGGAGCTGACCGCCAGCGCTGCCACCAGCAGCAGGGGCCCCAGGCTCAGCGCGGTCCAGTAGATGACGAAGCGGGCCTTGGCGCTGCGCGGCGCGCGCACCCGCCAGATGCGGTTGAAGGCGTCCTCGATGCTCATCATCAGGGACAGCGCGCTGAACAGCAGCACCAAGACGCCGATCGCGGTCGCCTTGCTGGCGTTGTCCGCAAACTGGGTGATGTAGCCCTGCACGGTGCTGCCGGCGGCGGGCACGAAGTTTTCGAACACCCAGCCGGTCAGCTCCTCGCGCCAGCCGGCGAAGCCCGGGAAGGCGGCCAGCACGCCGAGCACCGCGGCGGTCAGCGGCACCAGGGCGAATACCGTGGTGAAGGACAGCGCGCCAGCGGTAGCGAGGCAACGATCGTCGACGAAGCGCTTCCAGGTAAAGCGCAGGAAGGAAAGTGCCCGCTCGCGGTTGGCGAAGCCGACTGCGGAAGGTGCGAAATCGCTCATGTCACCAGTGTAGCGGGAGGTTCACTTCCGCCAGCCGGGGATCGGGCGGCCGGGGTCGATTTGCCAGCGCGCGCGCCCACCGCGATCATGCCGGCCCCGACCGGGAGTCCGAGCCCACATGCCTTCCTCCACGCCCGACCCAGTCGACCCGTCCGTCTCGGTTCGGCCATCGCGGAGCGACCCGGTGCTGCGCTTCGCGGCGACCGCCTGGCTCGCCCTGCTCCTGCTGCAGCCGCTCTGGTATCTATGGCTTGCACCACCCTCGCAGCCGGCGCTGGCCGCGGCGCTCGGACTGCTGTTTCTGCTGCTGCCAGCGCTGGCGTACGGCAGCGGGCTGCGGCGCGCCCTGCTCTGGGCCGGTATCGTCTCCCTGTTCTACTTCTGTCACGGCGTGGTTGCGGCCTGGGTGGCGCCGCCGGCGCGCCTGCCTGCGCTGCTCGAAGTCCTGCTCTGCCTGCTCCTGATCGGCGCTCTGGGCGTCGACGCGCGGCGCGGTCGGCGACGCGCTGGCTGAAGCCTCAGCCGGCTTTCGGCTGGCACTGCGCGTGCAGTTCGCGGCTGGCTGTGGGAAGACGTTCGGCGAGAAACTCCACCAGCGCGCGCACCCCGGGCAGCTGGCCACGGCGGCTTGGATACACGAAGTGCATGGTGCCCTGCGGCATCGCCCAGGCCGGCAGCACGATTTCCAGATCGCCGCTGGCGACGGCGCTCGCGCAGACGACTTCAGGCAGCATGGCAACGCCGGCATGGCGCAGCGCGGCTTCCTGCAACAAGGCGAATTCGCCGCAGATGAGCCGCGCCCGCACTTCGACCGAGGCGCGTGCGCCCTCGTCGTTGGCAAGCTGGAGCACCTGCGGCCCCTCGCCTTCCTGCATCGACAAGAGCGGCAGCGCAGCAAGCTCTGCCGGCTCCCGCGGGCGGCCGTGCGCGTCGAGGAAGGCCGGGCTCGCCACCAGCAGCACCCGCGACTGGCCAAAGCTGCGCAGGACCAGGCTCTGGTCGGTGTCCAGGCGATCGCGCACCCGAATCGCGAGATCGAAACCCTCGCCAATCATGTCCACCCGTCTATTGCTCGCGAGCAGGCGCACCTGGACCTGCGGGAAAGCCAGCAGAAAATCCGGCAGCACGCGCGCGACGATCGTCTGCACCAGCGAAATCGGACAGCTCAGGCGCACGGTCCCGCGCGGCTCGGCGCGCAGCTCGTCGATCGCGTCCTGCGCCGCGCGCGCCTCCTCCAGCACCGCGCGGCAGTGGGCGTTGAAGCGCTCACCGATCTCGGTTACCGCGAAGCGCCGAGTGGTCCGCTGCAGCAGGCGCACGCCGAGGCGCTCCTCGAGCGCCGCGATGCGCTTGCTGAGACGCGACTTCGGCACCCCGAGAGCGCGCGCGGCCGCCGAAAAGCCACCCTGCTCGACCACCGCCGCGAAGAAGCGCAGATCGTTCAAGTCCTCGAGTACCGGTTGGGCGCTCATGCTCGCGTCTCCTGGTGAGGGAACGGGTGCGCCGCTGGCGCAAACCGCGATGGTCGTGCAGCGAGGCAGGCAAATCCAGCAGCGAGCGCAGGCACCGGCGTGAGCGTGGTCGATTCGCGTTCAGCGTGACGCTTGTCGCTGTGCCGGGGCGGTCGTATGGTGAGCCGAGCGCAGCAAGGTGGGAACGAACATGGATTTCATCCAGCCGAGACCCTCACTCGGCAATCAGTATCGCGACGACCGCGTGCTGCGCTCCTGGCTCCGGCACGGGTTTCCGGCCGACCTCGGCAAGACGATCGAGCCCGATCTCGTCGAGCTCGGCGAGCAGGCTGCGTCCACCTGGCGCGAAGCGCGAGCGCGCAGCGCCGCCGTGCCGGTGCTGACGCAGTGGGATGCCTGGGGCGAGCGGATCGACCGCATCGAGCTGACTCCGGCCTGGCAGCGCGGCGCGGACCTGACGACGCGCTACGGCTTGGTCGCGAACGGACACGAGCGCGCACACGGCGCATGGGCGCGCTGCGATCAGTTCCTGCGCGTCTATCTGGCCCACGTCGGCAGCGAGTTCTACACCTGCCCGCTGGCGATGAGCGACGGCGCCGCGACCGCGCTCGAGGCTTCGGGCAAGACGGCCTTGATCGAGCGTGCCCTGCCGCGCCTGCTGTCGCGCGACCCGCGCACACTGTGGTTGTCGGGGCAGTGGATGACCGAGACCGCCGGCGGCTCCGACGTCGGCCGCACCGGCACCGAGGCGCGCCGCGACGCCGACGGACGCTGGCGCCTGTATGGCCGCAAGTGGTTCAGCTCGGCGGTGGTCGGCGACATGGCGCTGGCGCTGGCTCGCCCCGAAGGCGCCGGCGAGGGCAGCGCCGCGCTCGGCATGTTCTACCTGGAGACTCGCGACGGTGCGGGACGCTGGAACGGGATCCGCGTCGATCGGCTCAAGGACAAGCTCGGCACCCGCGAGCTGCCGACCGCCGAGATCCATCTCGAGGGCACGCTCGCCGAGCCGGTCGGCGCACCCGGCCACGGCGTGCGCATGATCACACCGGTCTTGAACATCACCCGCATCTGGAATTCGGTATGCGCGCTGGCCACGATGCGTCGCTGCCTGGCGCTGGCCTTCTCCTACGCGGCGCGGCGCGAGACCTTCGGTCGGCCGCTGCTGCAGCAACCCCTGCACCGCCACACCCTGGCGCGCATGCAGGCCGACTTCGAGGCGGCCTTCCATTTCACTTTCCACGTGGTCGAACTGCTCGGCCGCGCCGAGCAAGGCGACGCCGCGGCCAGGCAACTGCTGCGCGTGCTGACTCCGGTGCTGAAGCTCTGGACCGGCAAGCTCGCGGTCGCGATCGCCAGCGAAACCTGTGAGGCCTTCGGCGGCGCCGGCTACATCGAAAACACCGGCATTCCACTGCTGCTGCGCGACGCCCAGGTCTATCCGATCTGGGAAGGCACCACCGACGTACTCTCGCTCGATACCCTGCGCGCGCTCTCGGCGTTCGGCTTCGCGGGCCTGCGCGAGGCGACCGCCGCGCTGCTCGGCGAGGCCGGTGGCGACGCCGTGGGTGTGACCGCGACGCTCGCCGAGGCCGAGCGCTGGGTAGCCGCCCAGGCCGGAGACCGCGAGGCGCTGGAAAGCGGCGGCCGCGGCCTGGCCTTTACTCTGGCACGCAGCGTCGCCGCAGCGCTGCTGGCGCGCCACGCCGCGCGGGCGGCGCACGATGAACGCGACGCGCTGCCGCACGCGGCACTGCGGGTGTTCACGGCGCGCGGCCTGTCGCGACTCGCGCTGGCGCCCGTGGACGCGCTGGCCCTGCTCGCCGACAATTCGCACTCCTGAAGCGTCACATCCAAATCCACGGGAACGCCCATGCAGCATCTGGTCATCGTCACCGCCGGCGGCACGATCGACAAGATCTACTTCGACGACAAGTCCACCTACCAGATTGGCAAGCCGCAGATCGGCGAGATCCTCGACGCGCTTGGCGTCGCCTTCGCGTTCGAGGTGATTCCGCTCCTGCGCAAGGACAGCCTGCACATGGACGACACCGATCGTGCGCTGATTCGCGACACCATCGCGCGACTGCCGCATCGTCATGTGCTGGTGACCCACGGCACCGACACGATGGTGGAAACCGCGCGCGCGCTGGCCGGCCTGGCGGGCAAGGTGATCGTGCTGACGGGCGCGCTCAATCCGGCGCTGTTCAAGGGTTCGGACGCGGTATTCAACATCGGCTGCGCGGTCGGCGCCGTGCAGAGTCTCGATGACGGCGTCTACATCGCGATGAACGGGCGCATCTGGAATCCGCAGACGGTACGCAAGAACCGCGAAGCCAACCGCTTCGAGGCCGCCGGAGGCTGAAAGCCCCGCGCCGCCGCGCCGCGCCGCGGAGGCTACATCATCCCGGTCTCGAGGCGCGCCGCCTCGGACATCATGGTCTGGTTCCAGGGCGGGTCGAACACCAGCTGGATGTCGATTTCGTCGAGGGTCGGGATCAGCTCCAGCTTGGTGCGCATGTCCTCGACCAGGATGTCGCCCATGCCGCAGCCGGGCGCGGTCAGCGTGACCCGGATCTCTACCCGCCGGCTGCCGTCGTCGCGATGCTCGAGCACGCAGTCGTAGATCAGGCCGAGGTCGACGATGTTGATCGGAATCTCGGGATCGAAGCAGGTCCGCAGCTGTGCCCAGATCAGCTTCTCGACGTCGGCGTCGACCGCATCCGGAGGCAGTTCGATCGCCGGCGGCGGCTCCTTGCCGATGGCGTCGGCGTCGCTGCCGTCGATGCGGAACAGGTTGCCGTCGACATACACGGTGAAGCTGCCGCCGAGCGCCTGGGTGATGTAGCCGATCTGCCCGGCCGGCAGCACCACTTCGGTGCCTATCGGCACCATGACGGCAGGGCAATCTCGCTCGAAACGAACCGGTTCGGAGGCCTGGCTGAAGCTCATCGTCGCTTGCGTCGGCGCTGGAAAACACGCGGAACGCCCATTATGCGCCAGCGCCGCCCGCTGCCGGACTGATCCAGGTCAGCCGCCCGCCACGACGCGGATATCGGCGCCGGTCGCCGCTATCATCGCCGCTTCGCGCGTCGTGCCGACTCAGGCTCTCCTCTTGCCGCCAGCCACTCCTTCCACCCGACGGCCGCCGGCCTCGGGTATCGCCATTGCGCTGATGTGCGCGCTGGCCGCCGGTCCGGTTTGGGGTCTGCTCGCGATCTGGGCGCAGCGCAGTCTCGGCGCCTTCGCCTTCGCGGTCGCCCTGGCGGTGGCCTGGGCGCTGCGCGCCAACGGCTGGGCGGGACGCTGGAGCAGCGCTCTGCTGGCCGCGCTCTGCGTCATCTTCGCCGCGCTCTACTCGCAGGCGCTGCAGGCGATCACCGAAGTCGCCGCCATGTTCGGGCTGCCGCCCAGGGTCGCCGCACGCGAGATGGGTTGGATCATGAGCCTCGACCTTGCGCGCCTGCGCCTGCGCGGCCGGAACCTCGCCTTCACCCTGCTCGCTGCTTTCGTCGCCGCCTGGTGGACCCGGCGCCGCTGAGGCCTTGCGTGCAGGAGAACCGACAGGTCCGACCGCTCTGTCACGGCGCCGCGACGACGGCGTGGACCCGCCGTGGCTGGCGCCGCTCAGTCGATCCGCTGCAGCACGCGGCCGCGGTGCGCGGCAACGTGTTCGCTGCGGTCGCTCTGGATCTCGTACTGGGGTTCGTCCTCGCTGGCGCGGTGGGTGTGGCCCTTGTAGTCGAAGTCCCGGGTGTGGATGCGGATGATGCGGCCGGTGACGTAGCCGGCTTCCGAGTTCCAGCGCACGTGATCGCCAATCTTGAAGCGGGTATTCACGGAAAGCTCCGCGCGATGGCCTGCGCCCATCATACGCGCCCGCGGCGGTAGCGCCGGATCAGCGCGTTGGTCGAGCTGTCGTGGGCGAGCGCGGGCTCGGCTGCGCTCGCGAGCTCCGCCGCGATGTGGCTCGCCAGCTGCTTGCCGAGCTCGACGCCCCACTGATCGAAAGAATTGACGTCCCAGATCACACCCTGGGTGAAGACCGCGTGCTCATAGAGCGCAATCAGGGCGCCCAGACTGCGTGGCGTCAGGCGCCCGGCCAGAATCGTGCTGCTTGGTCGATCGCCGGGGCAGCGCCGCTGCGCGATCAGCGCCTCCGGGACGCCCTCGGCGCGCAGCGATTCCGCATCGCGGCCAAAGGCAAGGGCCTCGGCCTGGGCGAACAGGTTGGCCATCAGCAGATCATGCGCCGGCTGTCGTGGGCTCGCGCTGCGGCAGAAGCCGATGAAATCACAGGCGACCGCGGCGGTGCCCTGGTGCAGGAGCTGGTGGAAGGAGTGCTGGCCGCTGCTGCCGGCCTCGCCCCACCAGATCGGCGCGGTGGCGTAGTCGACCGGCAGGCCCTGCTGGCTGACGCGCTTGCCGTTGCTCTCCATCGCCAGCTGCTGCAGGTAGGCCGGCAGGCGACGCAGATCCTCGGCATAGGGCAAGACCGCGATGCTGGCGACGCCGAGAAAGCTCACGTTCCAGACCGCGAGCAGGCCCATCAGGACCGGCAGGTTGCGGGCCGCGGGAGCGGCGAGGAAATGTTCGTCCATGGCGCGCATGCCGGCCAGCAGCTCGCGAAATCCCTCGCTGCCGATCGCCAGCATCGTCGACAGGCCGATCGCCGAGGCGAGCGAGTAGCGTCCGCCCACCCAGTCGCCGAAGCCGAAGGTGTTCTGCGGGTCGATGCCGAACTCGGCGACCCGGTCGGGGCGCGAGGAAACCGCGACGAAGTGTCTGGCCACCGCGCCCGCGGCCGCTGCCTGCGGGCCCAGCCGATCCAGCAGCCAGGCGCGCGCGGCGCGCGCGTTTTCCAGCGTTTCCAGGGTGCCGAAGGACTTCGAGCAGACGATGAAAAGCGTTTCCGCGGCGTCGAGCCCGGCGAGCGCGGCGTCGAGCGCCGCCGGATCGAGGTTGGCGACGAAGCGGAAATCGAGTCCCGGCAGGCGCTGCGCGCGCAGCGCCTCGTGGGCGAGCGCGGGACCGAGGTCGGAGCCGCCGATGCCGAGGTTGATCACGCGGCGAATCGGGCGCCCGCCCCAGCCGGTCCAGCGGCCCTCGCGAAGCGCGGCGCAGAAGCGCTGCATGCGCTCGAGGGTCGCCTGCACGGCGGGCACGACGTCCTCTCCGTGGACCTGGATGCGGGTGCCCGCCGGCGCGCGCAGGGCCACGTGCAGGGCGGCGCGATTCTCGCTGCGGTTGACCGCTTCACCGCGAAACATGGCGGCACGGCGCCCGTCCAGGTCGCGCGCAGCGGCGAGCTTCAGCAGAAGGCGCAGCGCCTGATCATCGACCCGCTGCTTGGCGTAGTCGAGATAGAGCCCGGCGCCATCGGCTGCCAGGCGCTCGCCGCGGGTCGGATCCTCCGCGAAGAGTTCGTGCAGATGCCGGCCACGCAGCGTCGCGGCGTGGGCAGCCAGCGCCCGCCACTCGGGCAGCGCACTCGGTAGCGGAGCCCGCATTTCGCCCATCGCTAATCGGCGAGCGCCCGAGCCTTGTCCACGAGGCGTGCGAGCAGGGCGCGCCAGGAGTCGACGAAGGCGGCGGCGCCGTCGCGCTGCAGCTTGAGGGCGAGCGCGTCGAGGTCGACGCCGCGCGCGCGGAAGGCCCGCAGCACGCTCTGGCCGTCGGCGACCGGATCCATCGCGGTCTCGACCCGGCCGTGGGCGGCGAAGGCGTGCAGGGTCGCTTCCGGGATCGTGTCGATGGTGCCCGGCGCGGCCAGAGCCTCGACGTAGAGGGTGTCGGAGGCCTGCGGGTCCTTGGTGCTGGTGCTGGCCCAGAGCAAGCGCGGGAGCAGCGCGCCGGCCTGCGCCAGGCGCTGCCAGCGGCTCGAAGCGGCAAGCTCGCGCCAGCCCTGCCAGGTATCCTGGGCGACCGCGATGCCGAGGCGGTTGCGCAGCTCGGCCGGCGCGCTGGCGGCGACGGCGCCGTCCCAGCGACTGATGAAGACCGAGGCGACCGCGCCCACGCGCAGCTCCAGGCCGGCCGCCCGGCGACGCTCGAGGCCGCGCAGGCAGGCCTCCGCGGCGGCGAGGCACTGGGCGCGCGAGAACAGCAGGGTCACGTTGACCGGCACTCCGCGGAAGATCGACTCCTCGATCGCCGGCAGGCCTTCGGCGGTGCCCGGAATCTTGACGAACAGGTTGTCGCGAGCGGCCGCCGCGTGCACGCGCAGGGCCGCCTCCAGCGTGGGCGCACTCGCGTAGGCGAGCTCGGGCGAGACCTCGATCGAGACCCAGCCGTCGACGCCGCCGCTTGCCGCGTGGAGCGGCCGGAACATCTCGGCCGCGCGGCGCAGGTCGTCGAGGGCGAGGGCGAAGAACAGATCCTCGCCTTCAAGCCCGGCCGCGCGCCCGGCGCGGATCGCGCCGTCGTAGGCGTCACTGCCGGCGATCGCCTTGTCGAAGATCGACGGGTTCGAGGTCAGCCCGGTGATCGAAAACTCGTCGATATAGCGGGTCAGTCCGCCGCCGTCGAGCAGGTCGCGGGTGATGTTGTCGAGCCACAGGCTCTGCCCCAGCGCCTGCAGTCGCTCGGTCGGTTTCATCGGCGTGCCTGCTCCGCGGTGGCCGTCAGTGGCCGTCGCCCTCGATCATCTTCAGCTCGGTGACCAGGCTGTTGGCGGCCTCCTTGCCGTCGGCGAACAGCATGCGGGTGTTGTCGGCGTAGAACAGCGCGTTCTCGATGCCGGCGAAGCCGGTACCGCGGCCGCGCTTGATGACGATCACCTGGCGTGCGTTCACCACGTCGAGGATCGGCATGCCGTAGATCGGCGAGGACTTGTCGGTGCGGGCGGCCGGATTCACCACGTCGTTGGCGCCGATCACGATCGCCACGTCGCAGGTCTTGAACTCGGGGTTGATGTCGTCCATGTCGGCGATCAGGTCGTAGGGCACGCCGGCTTCGGCCAGCAGCACGTTCATGTGCCCCGGCATGCGCCCCGCCACCGGGTGGATGGCGAACTTCACTTCCTTGCCGGCCTTGATCAGGGCCTGCGAGAGCTCCCAGATCTTGTGCTGCGCCTGCGCCACGGCCATGCCGTAGCCCGGCACGATGATGACCTTCTCGGCCATGTACAGGAGCGATGCGGCGTCGGCGGCGTCGATCGGCTTCTGAGTGCCGGCGATCGCCTCGCCGCCGCCGCTGGCGCCGAAGTTCGAGAACAGCACGTTGGAAATCGGCCGGTTCATGGCCTTGGCCATGAGCTGGGTGAGGAAGGTGCCGGCGGCGCCCACCACCATGCCGGCGACGATCAAGGCCTCGATGCCCATGGCGTAGCCCTCGAAGGCCACCGCGAGGCCGGTGAAGGCGTTGTAGAGCGAGATCACCACCGGCATGTCGGCGCCGCCGATCGGCAGGGTCATCAGCACGCCGAAGGTGAGCGCGAGCAGGAAGAACGCGATCACCGTGGGCGGGTGCAGATCCCAGGTCACCAGCGCGAGGCCCGCCAGCAGGGTGGCGACGAACACCAGCAGGTTGAACGCCTTCTGCCCGGGAAAGATGAAGCGCCGATCCATGCGCCCGTCGAGCTTGGCCCAGGCGATGATCGATCCGGTCATCGACACCGCGCCGATCAGCGCGCCGATCACCGCCATCACCAGGGTCGCGAGCGGCGCCTGCTGGCTGCCGACCTCGCCGAACTTGAGCAGCTCGCCGGCGCCGATCGCGGCCGCCGAGCCGCCGCCCATGCCGTTGAACAGGGCGACCATCTGCGGCATGTCGGTCATCGCGACCTTCTTGCCCCACAGCCAGGTCGGCACGATGCCGATCGCCATCGCGGCGATGATCAGGCCCAGGTTGTGGCCGCCGGTGATGGCGAAGGTGGCGAGCGTCGCGATCACCATGCCGATGCCGGCCTGCACGATGCCGCGGCGCGCGGTCACCGGCGAGGACATGCGCTTGATGCCCAGGATGAACAGGATCGCCGCCAGCAGGTAGCTGGCCTTGGCGACGTATTCGAGCAGTTGCTGTAGTTCCATCGTGTTTTCCTCGGCGCGAGCGCTCAGGGGTTGCCGCCGGGGGCCTGCTTCTTGTCGCCCTTGCTGGACTTGAACATCTCCAGCATGCGCTCGGTGACCACGTAGCCGCCGGCCGCGTTGCCGGCGCCGAGCACGACCCCGACGAAGCCGATGGCGATCGCCAGCGGGGTGTCGGCGTGGGCCAGCGCGATCATGGCGCCGACCAGCACGATGCCGTGCACGAAGTTGGAGCCGGACATCAGCGGCGTATGCAGGATCACCGGCACCCGGCCGATGATTTCCTTGCCGGTGAAGCCGGCCAGCACGAAGATGTAAAGCGCAAGCAGTCCGTCGATCATGGGGTCACCGCCGCTTCTGAAGCCAGGTTCGAAAAAAGGTTCTGGTCGTCGCTCGCCGCACGGCTCAGCCGACCAGGGCCCGCGCCGCCTCGTTGTGAATCTCGCCGGCGTGGGTGAGGCAGGTCTTGGCGATCAGCTCGTCCTCCCAGTCGAGGGCGAGTTCGCCGTCCTTGAGCGAGAGCTCGAGGAAATTGAACAGGTTGCGCGCATACATCTCGCTCGCGTGAACCGGCGCCGAAGCCGGCAGGTTGACGGGCCCGATGACGCTCACGCCGCTGGCGCTGACCACGGTCTTGCCGGCCTCGGTGATTTCCACGTTGCCGCCGGTCTCGGCGGCGATGTCGACGATCACCGCGCCCGGGCGCATGCCGGCCAGCATCGCCGCGCTCAGAATGCGCGGCGCCTTGCGCCCCGGCACCGCGGCGGTGGTGACCACCACGTCGAAGCCCTTGAGCTGCTCCGCCAGAGCCTTCTGCTGCTGCTCGCGTTCCTCGGCGGTGAGCTCGCGCGCGTAGCCGCCGCTGCCGGCCGCAGATACGCCGAGATCCAGGAACTTGGCGCCGAGCGATTCGATCTGCTCCTTCGTTTCCGGGCGCACGTCGAAGCCTTCCACCTGCGCACCCAAGCGCCGTGCGGTGGCGATGGCCTGCAGGCCAGCCACGCCGGCGCCGACGACCAGCACCTTGCTCGGGCGGATGGTGCCGGCCGCGGTGGTCAGCATGGGGAAGAACTTGGGCGCCGCCTCGGCGGCGATCAGCACCGCCTTGTAGCCGGAGACGGCCGCCTGCGAGGAGAGCACGTCCATCGCCTGCGCGCGCGTGGTGCGCGGCAGCAATTCCATCGCAAACGAGGTGATACGGCGATCGCGCAGCGCGGCGATGCGTTCGGGCGCGAGATGCGGCTGCAGGTGGCCGATGACCACCGCGCCTTCCCTCAGCGCGGCAATTTCCTCGAGCGTCGGCGGCTGCACCTTGAGCAGCACGTCGGCGGCGGCCAGCGCCGCGGCGGCGTCGGCGAGAACCTCGGCCTGGGCGTAGCTCGCATCGGGAAAATACGCGCTGGCCCCGGCGCCGGCTTCCAGCACCACCCGCGCGCCGCGCTGGCCGAGCTTTTTCGCCACCTCGGGAGTCAGCGCCGTCCGGCGCTCGTGGGCGGCGCTCTCGCGCACCGCGGCAATGCAGGTCGCCATGACCGAGTCCTGGCCGAGGGAAACGAATATGCTAGCTCACTTGCCAAGACCCTGGCGAGCCCGCAGCTGTCGATGGAAACCTCTTGATGCCGCTTTTCCCCCTTGCCGAACGCCGCTCGACACCCGCGCGTCTGCTGGCCGAACCCGCCCCGGAGGGCGCCGAACTCGAGGCGCTGCTGCAGACCGCGATCCGAGTGCCCGACCACGCTCAGCTGGTACCGTTTCGCCTGCTGCTGCTGCGCGGCGCCGCGCGCGCGCGCCTCGGAGAGGTGCTGGCGGAAATCCACGCGCGCCGCGAACCGGGCCTGACCAAAGCCCAGCTCGACAAGGACCGCGGACGCTTCACGCGGGCGCCACTGGTGGTGACCGTGATCGCCCGCATCGACGCGCAGCACGCAAAGGTTCCGGCGCAGGAGCAGCTGCTCTCGGCCGCCTGCGTGGCTTACAACCTGCTGCTCGGCGCGCAGGAGCTCGGCTACGGCGCGCAGTGGCTGACCGGCTGGCCGGCCTATGACGCAGAGGCCGCGACGCTGCTCGGCCTACGGGCAGACGAGCGCGTGGTGGCCTTCGTTCACCTCGGCACACCGCAGCAGGCAGCAGCGGAGCGACGGCGGCCGCCGCTCGCGGAGATTCTCGGCGAATGGGGCTGAGCCTGCCCGGATTCGGCGCGTGAACACCGTCCATCTGGTCGACGGCAGCCTCTACGCGATCCGCGCCTGGTTCGCGCTGCCGGACGAAGTGCTCGGCGCCGACGGCGAGCCGGTGCAGGCGGTGCATGGCTTCACCCGCTTCCTGCTCGATCTGCTCGAGCGCGAGCGCCCCACCCATCTCGCGGTGGCCTTCGACGCATCGCGCGGCGCCTGCTTTCGCAATGAGATCTATCCCGAATACAAGGCCAACCGTCCGCCGGCGCCGCCCAAGCTGCGGCGCCAGCTCGAGATCTGCCGGGAAGTCGCGGCGGCGCTCGGCGCGCCAGTCCTGAGCAGCCCGCGCTACGAGGCCGACGACCTGATCGGCAGTGCGCTCGCGGCCCTGCGGCCGCAGGGCTTTCACGGCGTGATCGTGTCCGCCGACAAGGATTTGGCCCAGCTGATCGGCGCCGGCGACGAGCAGCGCGACCCCGCGCAGCAGCGCCGCTGGGACGCCGCCGGCGTGGAAGAGCGGCTGGGCGTGAGGCCGGATCAGGTCGCCGACTTTCTCGCCCTGGCCGGCGACACCAGCGACAACGTACCCGGCGTGCCGGGCATCGGCGCCAAGACCGCGGCGGCGCTGCTCGGGCATTTCGGCAGTCTCGAAGAGCTTCTCGCGCGAGCCGACGAAGTGCCCTTTCTGCGCCTGCGCGGAGCGGCCGCGGCAGCGCGCCGTCTGCGCGAACACGCCGCTATGGCAAGGCTGGCTCGGGCGCTCACCGGCATCGCGCTCGATGCACCAGTGCCGGCCACCGCGGCTGCCTATGCCTGGCGCGGCGCAGACGCTGCGGCGCTGCAGACGATCGCCGAGCGCCTGCATCTCGGGCCGCTGAGCTGGGCGCGCATGCGCGAGCTCGCGGGAAGCGGTCCGCTCAGTCGCCGCTGACCGACTGCGAGTAGGCCTCGACGTTGGAAAACGGCCCGTCGCCCGGAAAAGACTCGCTGGTCGCACGCGGTTCCGCGCGCACGGGAGCCTCGAGCTCGGTGCCGTTCTCGCTCCAGGAGAAGCGCAGATTGCTGCGAAAGATCTCGGTCGCAGCCAGCTCCGCACCGGCCTTGGGCGTGCCATAGCCGTCGTACTGATTCTTCTGGCTGTTGGCGATGAAGTACAGCTCGTCGCCTGCCACCGCGCCCCAGGTCGGTAGCTTGAACGCGGGATTGCCCGCGTCAAGCGGCATCGCACGAAGGATTCGCCTGCCGTCGTCGCTGAGCGTGAGCCGCATCACCCGCCTTGGCGACATGCCGTTCTCGATCACCACCAGGGTGCCGTCGTACCAGTAGAGGCCGTCGATACCGCCGAGCACCAGCTTCGCCGGATCCGCGGCCAGGTCAAAGCCTTTCCCCGCCGCAAGGTCGACGCCCAGGATCCCCATCGCGTAGTCGGCGAAATAAAGCTTGCTCTCATCTCCGCTCAGAGCGAGGCCACGCACGCTGACCAGGCGCGGGTTGGCGATCATCGGCTGCAGCGCGCCGCTGTCGAGGCGATAGATCACGTTGTCCACGCCGTCCGCGGCGAACACGCGCCCATTGCGGCCCGCCGCGATACTGGACAGTACGCGTGGCTTGCCCGCGGGCGCGAGCAGGTATTTCTCCACCAGGCTGCCGTCCGAGAGCTTGAAGCGGAACACGCCGGCCTTGCCGAGGTCCTCGGTCTTCACGCCGCGGAAATACACCGAAGCGGTGCTGGCCACGTAAAGCGCATCGTCCGCCGGCACCGCGGCAAGCCCGTAGACCGCCCACAGCCCGTTTGCGGCATTCGTCTCGATGAACTTTTCGAGCTGGCCGCCCTTGCCGATCCGGTAGATCGCGCCCTCGCGAACGCTGCCGACCAGAAGCTGCTTGCGCGCAGGGTCCCAGGCCAGCGAATCGAGCAGGCGATCGCCACCCGGCAGCGTGTAAGCCAGCCTTCCTTCGCCAAAGGGTTTCAGATTCGCCTCCAGCCCCTCGACGATGTACTTCCACACTGGGGTGTCGGCGACCTTGGCGAAATCGGCGTCGTCGGCGAGATCGGCACCATAACCCTGTTTCTGCATCCTGAGCAGCAGATCGTAGGTCTTGCTCTTCTCGCCGCGCGCGGCATAGCTGCGCGCCAGCGCCCAGCTCACCTCGCCCACGTTGGGTTCGAGCGCGTGCAGGCTCTCGAGGGCCCAACTCAGGCGCTCCTGATCGCCATTTTCTCGGTACAGGGTCACCAGCCGCCGCAGCGCCGCGGGCAGCTGGGTCTCGGCAATCTGCTGCTGGCTCAGGCGGGCCAGATCGAGCCCGCCGCCACTGGCCGGGGACTGCGCGGGCGCCGTCCCCGCAAAGGCCAGCAGCGCGACCGCACACAGAATGGACTTGATCTTCACCACCCAATCCTCGCAAGCTCGGCGGGCCGGCGCCGCCGCGCGGCCGCCAGACTCCGGAAAGCTGCGCAAAATGACCGATCCGACCACGATTTGCAACGGCCGCTGGCTGCGCCTGCTGCGGCGCGGCCGCTGGGAATACGCCGAGCGCACCAATCCGGGCGGCGCGGCCTTGATCATCGCCCTCACCCCGGACGACCGGCTGCTGTTCGTCGAGCAGTATCGGGTCGCGATCGAGGCGACCACCATCGAGCTGCCCGCCGGACTGATCGGCGACCTGCCGGGGAACCGCAGCGAGAGCGCGATCGAAGCCGCCCACCGCGAACTGGTCGAGGAAACCGGCTGGCAGGCCGGCAGCGTCGAGTTCCTGTTTGAGGGGCCGACCAGCGCCGGCATGAGCAACGAGATGATCACCTTCGTGCGCGCCCGCGACCTGCGCCGCGTCGGACCGGGTGGCGGCGACGAAACCGAGCGGATCACCGTGCACGAAGTGCCTCGCGCCGAGGCTCCCGAATGGCTGCTGGCCCAGCAGCGGACCGGGCGCTCGGTGGACCCGAAAATCTTCGGCGCGCTGTATCTGCTCGAGCACGAAGCCCTGTTTCGCGCCTGAGGCGGCAACGCGGATTCCCGCGGCGCGGAAACGCCCCCCACGCGTGTGGGGAAGACGCGTCACAATCACTGGCTGTCGCGTCTGGCCGAGAAACGCCCCCACGCGTGTGGGGAAGACCGAAGCGCGGTTCGCTGAGGCGGCCGACCAGGGCGCGGAAATCCTTGGCGTCCGCATCGCCCTTGATGTGCGCGCCATCGGACTTGGCGAACACGCGCACGCCGGCGAACCGCGGCGCCGCTTCGCGCAGCACCTCGCGCGGGTAGTGCACGCCGTTCAGGCTGGTGCCGGCGCGGATCACGCGCACCAGGTAACGCGGCGGCGCGCCGGCGGCGCCGGCCACCGCTTCGATGAACACACCGGAAGCATCGGCGGCAGCCGCGGGGGGAGTGCCAACCCCGACGGCTGCCGCTTCTGCCGCCCGTGCCCCCACAGGTTCGAAATCCGGGACGACTTCGCTCGGCACGCCAAGCGCGACGGTGTTGTCGGCGTTGAACGACCAGGGATAGGACCAGTAGCGGCCCGCATCGGTCTTCACGACCACGACGTCAGGGAAAATGCCTTGCGGGTGGAAGTCCGAGATGCCGCGCATCTTGCGGACCGCATCGAGCACCAGCTCGACCACCTGGCTGAACTCGCTCGCCACGGCTTCGCGCAGAGACACACCGCGCACGGGGATCTGCCAGCGCTTCACAGCGGTTCCTTCCAGCAGCGCAGGTCGTCTTCCAGCACCTGGACGTGCGCACCCTTTGCGAGCACGCGCACGGTGCCGGTTGGCTGGTAGCCACCCGCGTATACGCGCTCCTTGGACTTGGGCTCGGGCTTCGCAGCGGGCGTGGTGTCCGTCGGCGGCGTGGTGTCCGCCGGCTGCGTGGCGGACGGCTGCGCGGCGGCCGGTGGCGTGGCGGGCTTGTTGGATGGGCCGGGCTTCGGCTTGGACATGGGGCGCTCCAGGCAATGGATGCATGGCCGGCGAAGTGCCGGGCAGGAGCGATCCTCGCTAACGGCGCGGGCGCCGTCATCGGAACCGGGGCCGAAATCTCCTCACGCGCGCGAGGGTGCGCATCCGCTGGGAACACAGGCGGACATTCTGTCCGCAAGCTGCCGTGCGCGCGAAGGTGCGTTCGGGTCGGTCGAGCTGACGCATTTCAGGCGGTGATGCCCTGTTGCGGCAGGAGTGCGGCGCCAAACCCGCGTTTAGAGGCGTGACACGGCGGGTTCCAGCCCCGCGCAGGGCGTCAACGCAGCATCGGCGACTCAGGGCGGGTGACGCTTGTAGCGCGTTACAGGCGGTTTGCCGACAAACAGGTCAGGCGGCCGACCGGCGCTTGGCAGTGCGCGCAAACCGCTCGCGGAAGAAGGCATCAGCCACCTGCGCGGAGTCGCGCAAGGATTTCAGCTCGGATGCGCTCAGCATCCGTGCGGGCGATGAGGTAGCGGGCTTCGGATTCGGTGAGCTGCTCGAAGCCGAAGCCAAACTGCTCGCGCCACCAGTTTTCGAGGGCTTGGTCATGGACGGCTCGCAGGCGTGCCAGCGTGGCGGGCGACAGCGCAAGGATAGCCGATTGCGGCTTGCCGGTCAGCGCGCTGCCGCCCACCACCTGGCCGCCGTGGTGGACGATGTGGCCGCGCAGGTTGGCCAACGTTGCGCCCTGGCCGAGGAAATCATCGACCATCAGGTACGCCGCCCCCGCCTGCACCGGGCCATCGAACAGCGGCTGCACGGCCAGGCGGTAGTAGCCGTCCCGGCCGGTGCGCCCCACCTGGTTCGCCTGCACGATCTGGCGATCCACGCGCCAGCCAGAAACGGCGCCGATGTACTGCGCCAGCGCGCGCGGGATGAGGTTCCGTCCGCCCGCTTCCACCGCATACACCGGCACCAGGATGGGGCCGACACCGTGATAGCGCTGAATGAGCGCATCGATGGCAGGCGCATCGGCCAGCGCCTCGATGAGGCGCGCCGCCGCCAACGCATCGCCGGCCTTGGCGGCAGCGTAGTCGGGATGGCCTTTGACGACGCGCTCGAGGGCGTGCAGCAGCACCGCCGGGAAGGCGGCGGGCCAGGCGGCGCGGTGGGCGAGCGGACGCGGGTCCATCGGTGGCAGCATACCGCCGCCACCACCGTCCGGCGGCCCCAGCGGCGGCAGGATGCCGGCTGGTTCCTGCACGATGCGCGGCGCAGGCGGCGCAGCGTGCGCGATGGGTGCGGCCGGCGCGGCGGGCGGCGCCGGCGCGCGCGGTGCAGTCGCACGGGGCGCAACGATGTTGCGCGCCACGTCGGCGGGAATGCTGGAGGGCGTGCCGGGCGGTCGGCGCACGCCGTCGATCCACGCCGTGCCCGGCTGCACCAGGTGGTCGGGCTTCAGCGGCCGGTAGCCGTCGTCCTCCAGCTCCTCGGGCTTGGGGAAGAAACACCCCCACGCGTGTGGGGAAGACGATCTCGCGCGGCTCGCCACGGCGACGCTGGGCCGTCGCGCCGACGGATCGGTAGCCGTCCCAGCGGCCGCCAAACTCCACCAGTCCGATGCCACGTTTCTTGCCGCGCAGTTCCACCGCCTCGCCCACCATCACCACAGACAGCCCGTCAGCGATGCGCGGCGCGGGCAGGTTGTATTCCACCTGCATGTCCCGCCGCGCCTGCACCGGCAGGCGCCGCGCCAGCGTGCCGCGTGCGCGGCGCACGGCCTGGTCGGCTTGCTTCTCGGTCTTGCGCACGCGCTCCAGCGCGCGGGTGAGGCCAGAAAGGTCGAAGCGGGCGCCCATGCTATGCTGTCCCTGCGCGGCAAACGGACAGGGAGACAGCGACGATGGACGTTTTGCGATCCACCGGCCGCCTGCTCGTCGGGTACGGCATCTATGCAGCCCTCGTGCTGCTGGCGCGGCCGCTGGAAGCGGCCGCGTTCTGGTTGATGCTGCCGGCGGCCGGCCTGGTGCTGGCGACGGCCGCCCTCTTGCTGGTGGTGGTCATGGCCTGGGCGCTGGAGCTGAACTGAACGCCTGCGCCACTTCCGACACCCGCTGCAGCGCCGCCGTTACCGGCCCGGCGATGTAGGCGACATTGCGATCCAGCAGCGCCACCGCGATCGTCCGCACGGCATCAATGAACTGATCCAGCGGCAGGTCGCGGAACACCGTGGGATTGACCCCGGTCACCGCGGACGCCGCGGTAATGAGATCGTCGATGAATTCGGGCCAGCCATCGCTGCTAGACAACGCGGTGAAAGGCTCGCCGCTGCCGGCACCCTGCAATGCCGGCGCCAGCGCCATGCCGGCGCGCGCCACCACCAGCACGGCGCGCGCCTGGCTCACATCGAGAATGCCCACCTTGGCCGCCCAATCCACTACGGCGCCCCTCTGGACGCCGCCTGCCTGTTCCGCGGCATCCATCAGGCCGTCACCAGCACGCCATCGATCAGGATCTGCGGCGTGGCCGAATCCTTCTCGTTGACACCGACATCGAGGGTGAACTTGGCCAAGTCGTTGTCGGTGATGAACGGGATGTCTCCGCTCGCCGCCAACGCGGCTGAGGAAATCACCAGCGTGCGGTTCGGGCCGCTGGCGTTCTTGGGGCGAAACACCACCGCGCCGGTGCTGGCGCCACTGGCGCCGGACGACACGCGCGAGATGCTGCCGGCGGTCGGCGTATAGGCGAACTGCACCTCGATCTGCTTGCTGGGCGCGAGGTCGGCGGCGAGTGCGATGGCGCCGCCCGGGACGATGTAGACGCGGCCGGCGTCGGCGTCGAGCCGGTAGTCGTCGCCGAGGGAATAGGTATTGCTTCCGACCGAATCCTTGACCGAAACCGCGCTCACCTTCTGCACGCCGACGGCGTTGGTCTGGGTCACGCCGAGGCGGTATTCCAGCCCGCTCTTGACCAGCGCTTTCTCGGCGGAGACCGGGGGCGAGGCCTGGGGACGGTCTCAAATCAAGCACGCGGAGGCAGCGCAGGTCACACCTCCTGGGCCAACATCGCCCATTGCGCCTCCTGATCATCGTCGAGCACCTCGCCGGTATCCTGCGCGAGCAGCTTCTGCAGCAGATCGATTGCCGAGTGCCGCCCAATGCCGCGCGGATGCGCGGCCAGCAGGTACGCCTCGATCGCTGAGCGCCACGCCTGGCCGACGGCTTCGAGCAGCGCGTCGAGCGTTACCTCGCTTGCCTGCTCATCGAGGAGCAGATGAATCAGCGCGCGGAGCAGCGCGTCGCGAGCGGCGGGTTTGAGCAGCGGAACCACCAGCGAGGATTGCGCCTCACGGCAATACGCTGCCTCGGGGGCGAAGTCATCAGCGGTGCGGTCGCGCAGGAACATCGGCATATCCAGCGACGGGTGAGCGCGGCTGAAGGCCACCATGCCCTCTGGAACCATGTGCAGAACCGGCACGACAGTCGGCAGCCCTTCCGTCTTTTCGCCGTCGACGCGCAGCTTCACCAGCACCGCCGACGTCTCGTCGGTCACGAGTCCGTAGCGCAGGGCCAGCGCTTCCCTTGCCTCACCGCTTGCCTGCCGCCAAGCGGCATGACCCGCCACCGCTCGCAGCGCCGGTACGTCCTCGACGTGATCCAGCGAGAACTGCCGCGCCGCGCCGGCGATGCGCACCACGGGCGCAAAGGTCCGATGGGCCGGCAGCATGGCGATGGCGGTCACGGCATCGCCCGCATAGGCCGGCTCCAGCGACAGCGGTTTCGCAACACTGGCAACCCAGTCGACGGTGACGGCAACGGGGCCTGCTTCACGCGCGCGCCGAAACTGGCGCTTCGCGACTTCATCGATGGGCTCCGCGGGTACCGCGCGCTCCAGCACGCCCCGCGTCTCGGCGGCCAACGGCGCCAGCACGTCGGCGCCGGCGCTGCCGCCAACGGCGATGATGAAAATGCGAATGCCACGTCGGCGCGCGCGGGCACGAGCGTGCCTGATCGCTCGAGGCTGCACGGCACCATCGGTCACCAGCAGAATGGCCTGACGGCGGCCCCGGCCCGGCTTGAGGCCGGTCAGGGCATCCATTGCGCGATTGAGTGCTTGGCCGATCTCGGTGCCGCCAAGACTGGAGTCGAGCGTCGGCGCGAGCTCGTGCATGGCCTTGCGCACGCGGGCGCTGGCCTTCAGCGGCCGGCGAAACATTGGCACGGTGGTGGAGCCGAAGCGCAGCACCTGAATGCGGTCGCCGTCGCTGAGCAGATTGGCGACGGCCGCAACCGCCGCCCGCGACTGCGCAACTGCATCGCCGCTCATCGATCCCGACCCATCCATCACGAGGCAGACATCGCACGGTCCCGGTGCGCTGGCGGCAGACGGGACGTTGAACGTCAACACCCCGATGGCGGCATCCTGATCGCGCACCAGGCGCGCCTCGCCGGCGAAGTTCTCCGGCAGTTCGAACACCAGCACCAGATCGCGGTCGAGCATGGCGTGATTGAGGCGGAGCGATTGGCCGTCTGGGTCGGAGGAGAAACGGGCCGCGTGCGTGGCACAGCTCACCGGCGCATGAGCCAGCAGGCCACGCACGCGGATTTCCGCGTCGAGCGGATGCTCCACGGCAAAGTCGTGGCGAGGTTCGGTGAGCTCGCCCAACCGGCTGCGGCCATAGCGCGGGCGGTGAACCAGCGGCAAGCTGAAGCGCGCGCTGCCGCCTGCACAGCGCAGCGGCGCGGCAAACCGCAGCATGACTTCACCTTCCTCGCCCGGTTTCAGGTTGCCGAGGCTCACGCACAGCATGCCCGGCTCGACGCGCTCGAGCAGGATGGCGCTGTGGCCGTCCGCGATCGCATCGTCGTAGTCCCGGGTCGCGCTGGTCTTCGGCAAGACCTGCGCGACCAGATGCTCGCCGGCCAGGGACGCTTCCATCCCCATGAACGCCGAGTCCAACGGTACGGGGAAGGAATACACCGCTTCGACGGCAGCAGGGCTGTCGTTGCGGAACGTGTGTCGCAACGCGTATTCGGCGACGAGGTCGGTGACGGTCACGGCCAATGCGCTGTGGGCGAGTGGCGTGGTTGCGGCGGTGGGGTGCCTGGGCTTGCTCACGTTGGATTTCCTCGCTCTGTGTCAGTCCCGCTGTCGTTTTGCACGGTGCTGGTCACCCTTGCGGACTTCGTCGTACGCGGCCTGCATGCTGCGAAACAGCTGGCGCACCTGCGCCTGGGTCAGGCGCGCCCGATCCGGCGCAATCACCAGCTCCAGCCCGTCGGCGACGATGAGGTGCGAGCGCACTTCGACGGCGCCCGGCCGAGCCGGCTCGATCGGCGCCGCGCTCTTCGCCTGCAGCAGACCCGCGATCGCATCCAGCGACAAGCCGGCGTCTTGCCACTCACGGATGCGCAAGAGGTCAGCGAGGTGCGCCTCGGTGTAGTACGCGCCGCGCGTCTCGCCCTCGGGCCCCGGCAGCAGGCCTTTCTGGATGTAGAAGCGGATGGTGCGGCCCGGGACGCCTGCGCGCTCGCCGAGTTGTTGAAGGCTCAGATTCATATTGAACACTACATGTGTTCAATGTAGTGTCTAAATAAGCTACGGCCCTGTCAAGCGGGCAGCAGTACGACCGATCGAGCCCACCTCAGCATCCGCGCCGGCGAATCGTTGGACGAGGCGCTGCCGCTGCGGCGGGATGCGCGGCAGCGCTCCTGCGGCGGCGGCGCCGATCGACCGGATGCCGCCAGGATTCAAGGCGCAGCTCAGCGCGCAGGCGCGAGGAGGCGTTCGCCGCGCTGCACGCCCAGCAGGCGGTGCGGAGTCGGCGAGGGGACGAAATAATGGATGCGCAGGTCGCCGACGGTCGGATGCTCGGGGTCCAGCCCGGCGTAGAAGCCGCCGTTCCAGTCACGCATCGAGGCAGCGAGGTTCGGCGGCAGCTGGGCGCTGCCAACCTGAAGGGGCGTTGCGACTTCGAGCTTCGAGAGCAGCGCCGGATCGACGCGAAACGCGCCCAGGCGCAGCTCGGGCGCCAGGAAGCGTCGATCGCCGAACGGGAACGGCGGGTTCACGCGATCTGCACGCGGCGCGCGAAAGCGACTTGCGTCGATCGGCTGTCGCGACCACCCGGTCGACTGGCTGCAGCCGGCGCTCGTGCAGGTTTCCTGCCACTGGAACATCTCGACCCGGCGCTGCAGCAGCGGCACCGCCGCGGCGATCCCAAGCTGATCGTCGCGCGCGCCGCCAACGCCGCGCAGCTTCGCCTCGACGCTCAGCAGGCGACCTTCATTTGCAGGGTCCACGCGCTGCGCGGAAACCTCGTGCGGCTCGCCGTGCACCGCCGCGGGCGGGCTCGGGGGCGAGCGCAGGAGTTCGCGATGCCGCCAGGCGTACCAGGCGAGCGCCGCCAGTCCGAGCAGCGCGACAAGCGTCAGCAGGCTGCCGCCACGCCCGCTCTTGCGTCGTCGCCGGCGCCGCGCCATCAGCGCGGCCCCGGCCGACGGCGGAGCGCCGCGCTGTCGCCGGCTGCCGGTTTCGGCTCAGACGCCGTCACGTCGCGCCGGGGCGCCGCGCGGCGCAGGGTTCCTTGCCGCCGGTTGCGACTTGGAATCGGCGGCAGCCGCGGCCCGCGCGGGCTCGCCCTGCGCCGCCGTTCGGTCCGCGGCGACGCTCGGCGGACGCACCTGCCCGCTGCCCGACACGCCGCGCGGGTCCGTGCCTGCGTGCATCGCGCCGCTGCGACGATCCCAGCTCACGGCGTTCATGAAGCCCCAGCGGCGCTCCGATTCGCTGACGCTGTGGCCCATGGCCTCGAGCGCCGCGACTTCTTCGGCGCTGAAGGCGCCGCGTTCGGCCGAGATCACGTCGGGCAGATACTGGTGGTGGAAGCGCGGGTTGGCGACGATCTGCTCGGGCTCCTCGCCGTCGATGAAAGCCAGCACGCCCTCCAGCACCATGGTGATGATGCGGCTGCCGCCCGGCGTGCCGATCACGCCGACGCGGTCTTCGCCAAGCACGAAGCTCGGCGTCATCGAAGACAGCGGTCGGTGGCCGGGCAGCGGCGCATTGGCCGCTCCGCCGATCAGCCCGTAGGCGTTGGGCGCGCCGGCGACCAGGGCGAAATCGTCCATCTCGTCGTTCAGCACGAAGCCGGTCCCAGGCACCACCATGGCGCTGCCGAAGGGGATGTTCACCGTCTGCGTGGTGGCGACCAGGTTGCCGTCCGCGTCGATGATCGAGAAGTGGGTGGTGTGGGTGCCTTCCACCGGCGGCACCGCCGGCGGCAGCAGTGCGCTGGGCGTGGCTTTGTCGGGATGGATCGAAGCGCGCAGTCCGGCGGCATAGAGCGGACTGGTGAGCTCGGCCACCGGAATCGAGACGTAGTCGGGATCGCCCAGGTACTCGGTACGGTCGCGGTAGGCGCGCCGCATGGCCTCGACGATCAGGTGCACGCGATGCACGCGATCGAGGCGATCGAGCGGGTAGCCCGACAGCACGTTCAGCATTTCCGCCAGCGCGATGCCGCCGGAAGAGGGCGGTGGGGCGCTGACGATCCGCCAGCCGCGATAGTCGAAGGAAATCGGTTCGCGCAGCTTGACGCGATAGCCGGAGAGATCATCGGCCGACCAGCGCCCGCCAGCGGCGCGCACGCCTTCGACCAGGCGACGCGCGGTCTCGCCGCGGTAGAAGTCCTCGTCGCCATGCTCCGCCATGCGCTCCAGCACCCGCGCCAGATCCGGCGAGCGGAAAGTCCAGCCGGGCTTTGGCACCTCGCCCTGCTCGAGATAGAGCGCGGCCGAGGCGGGATAGCGCGCGATCACGTCCCTGCGCGCCGCGATCATGCCCAGCATGCGGGCGTCCGGCTGAAAGCCTTCGCGGGCGATGCGAATGGCGGGCGCCAGCGACTTCGCCAGCGGCAGCCTGCCGTAGTGGCGGGCCAGCCAGGCCAGCGCGGCCGGTTGGCCGGGAATGCCGGCGGCCAGCGGGCCGTTCAGGGAGTGGTCGCGGTTGGGCTTGCCGTCGGCGTCCAGGTAGTCGGCGGCGCGCACCCCGGCCGGCGCGGTCTCGCGCGCGTCGAGCATGAGGTCCTTGCCGTCGGACGCGCGGTGCAGCAGGAAAAACCCGCCGCCGCCGATACCGGAGCTCTGCGGCTCGACCACCGACAGGGCTGCGGACACCGCGATCGCCGCGTCGAAGGCATTGCCGCCGGCAGCGATCACCTCGAAACCGGCGTCGGTAGCGAGCACGTGCGCGCTGGCGATCGCCGCCCTGCCGGGCCGCTCAGCGGCCGCGGCCAGCCCGCAGCCGAGAATCGCGATGCCGAGCGCGAGCTGGCGCAGGCGCCGCCCGCGCGGGAACGAGTTTGACCGCGGCACCCTACTTCACTTCGACGAAGCGCAGGTCGGCACCGGATGGTTCGAGCGCCGCCTTCACCGCCGGCAGGTCGTCCTGATCGCCGATATAGAGCACCCGTACATCCTTGAAGGCGCCGGGCTGGGCGTCGGCAAAGGCGGCAATCAGGAGCTCCGCGGTGGTTTTCGAGTCGGGCCCGCCGAAAGCCATCATGTTGCCCGGCAGCACCCCACGCGCAACCACCGTCTGCACGTTGTCGAGCTGATTGGAGCGATCCGCTTCGCTCGCTTCGTCGTCACCAGCAGGAACGAAGTACATGTAGGGATGGGTCGTCTTCACGCCGTCCATGTTGGCAGTTACCGCACTCACCAGATACTGCTTCCAGGCGGCCTTGTCGCTGCTGCCGATCGGCGCTGGCAGCACCTGCGGCGTGGCCTCGGCGGTGGCGTCGGCCTGCGGGGCCTCGTTCTTGCTGCAGGCGCCGAGCGCGAGTGCGATGGCGCAGGCAAAAATGGCAAGGATCGTGCGCATCGGGATTACCTCCTCACGGTGGATTGCAGATAGTGCGTACGCAAGGCCTGCTGTACGGCAGGGTGAACGAAGCCGGAGACGTCGCCGCCCAACCGTGCGATCTCGCGCACCAGCGACGAGGAAATGAAGCTGTACTGTTCGGCCGGAGTCAGGAACAGGGTCTCGGCGGCGGGAATCAGATGCCGATTCATGCTCGCCAACTGGAACTCATACTCGAAGTCGGACACCGCGCGCAGGCCGCGCAGGATTACCCCCGCGCCGGTTTCTTCGACGAACGTCGCGAGCAGGCTGGCGAAGCCGAGCACCTCCACGTTGGACAAGTGTGCGAGCGCGGTTTGCGCCAGCTCGATGCGCTTCCCCAGTTCGAACGCCGGATGCTTGGACGAGCTGTCGGCGATTGCCACGATCACCCGATCAAACAGCGGCGAGGCTCGGCTCACCAGATCCGCGTGCCCGTTGGTGATGGGGTCGAAAGTGCCCGGATAGACCGCGACCCGTGCCCGCTCTCTGGCTGTGCCCATGTCCTCGAAAGGTCCTGCCCCGTCCGCCCCTAGCTTAGCGGATTCACCGCGGGGCGACGATAAAGGAAATGCCGCTCGGCGCCAGCACGGGCCTCGCGATGGAGCGTCCACGCGGCGGGCGCCGCGACTTGCACCTGCAGCGGAGCCTCGACGTGAATCAGCGCGCCCGGCCTGAGCCAGCCGCCGGTTTCCAGGCGCTCGAGCGCGCAAGCCCAGGCGTCGGCGGCGAAGGGCGGATCGACGAATACCAGATCAAAGCCCGGGCCGTCCGGGATGCCGTCGAGATACTGCTGGGCGAGCTGATTGCGCACGCTCCCGCCGCTCACCTTGAGGCGCTCGAGATTGTCCTCGAGGAGGCGCGCCAGTTCGCGGTCGTGCTCGATGAACACACAGCTTGCCGCCCCCCGCGACAGCGCTTCGATGCCGAGCGCGCCGCTGCCGGCGTACAGATCGAGGCAGCTGGCGCCCTCGATCAGCGGCGCCAGCCAGTTGAAGAGCGTCTCGCGCACCCGGTCGGGCGTCGGCCGCAGACCGACGCGATCGGGCACGCGCAGCCGCGAGCCGCGCAGGCTGCCGGCGATGATGCGCAGCGAGGCGCCGCGCGCTTTCGATCTGGTTCCGGCCACGCTCCACCCACCTGCCCCACGCCGCGCTCGCCGGACCGCCGCGACGAGCCGGAACGGCGCGCACGAAACCACGGAATGTCGGCTAGCATGAAGCCCCGCATTCTGGCTCAAGCCCGGCGCAATGTTGAAGTTCTGGAAGAAGAAGCCGCAGCCCGCCGCCGCTGCCCCGACGAACTCGGTGAGCGAGGAAGCCGCGTCCGAACCAGCCGAAATCAGTGCCCGGCAGCCGCCCGCGGGCGCGATCGAGGCGTGCGTCGCGGAACCATCGAACGAACGCACCGCCGAGTCGTCGGTCGAGCCCGCGCCGGCGGCAGCGGCCGTCGAGGCGCTGCCGGCCGCCGCCGCGCGAAGCTGGCGCGAGCGGCTCGCCGGCGGTGCGTTTGCGCGCGGGCTGAGCTCGCTGTTCAGGCGCAATCCGGCGCTCGACGAGGCCTTCCTCGACGAGCTCGAGACCTGCCTGCTGACGGGCGACGTCGGCGTGGCCAGCGCGAGCGAGCTGATCGAGGACCTGCGCCGGCGCATGGGACGGCGCGAATTTGCCGATTCCGCGGCCCTGCTCGAAGCCTTGCGGGGCGAGCTGATCGAGCGCCTGCGCCCGGTCCAGCAGCGGCTCGACGTCGCCGGCCACAAACCCTTCGTCCTGCTGGTGGTCGGCGTCAACGGCGTCGGCAAGACCACCAGCATCGGCAAGCTCGCCCACCGCTACAGCCGCGAGGGGCGCTCGGTCACGCTGGCGGCGGGCGATACGTTCCGCGCCGCCGCGGTCGAGCAGCTGCGAAGCTGGGGCGAGCGCCTCGCGGTGCCGGTGATCGCGCAGGGCTCGGGCGCCGATTCCGCAAGCGTGATCTTCGACGCCCTGCAGGCCGCGCGCTCGCGCGGCAGCGAGGTGCTGATCGCCGACACCGCCGGGCGCCTGCACACGCAGTCCGGGCTGATGGACGAGCTGGCGAAGATCCGCCGCGTGCTGGCGCGCTTCGACCCGCAGGCGCCGCACGAGGTGCTGCAGGTGGTCGACGGCACCACCGGCCAGAACGCGATCAGCCAGGTGCGCCAGTTCCGCGAGGCGGTCGGCGTGAGCGGCCTCGCGGTGACCAAGCTCGATGGCACCGCCAAGGGCGGCGTCGTGTTCGCGCTGGCGCGCGAGTTCGGCCTGCCGATCCGCTACGTGGGGCTCGGCGAAGGCGCCGAAGACTTGCGCGATTTCGACGCCGCCGCCTTCGTCGATGGTCTTCTGCCGGCGGCGCTTGGTCAGCATGCCTGAAGCGTCCCGAGGCTCGCGCCGCCGGCGCTGGCTGCCTGCGTTCGGCGCGCTGCTCGCACTGGCGGCCCTGCTCGGTCTCGCCCTGCTGCACTATTCGCGGCCGCTGCAGCTCGGCCGCCTGCTGGCTGCCCAGGCGCAGCGCCTTCTCGGCGCCGAGCTCACCATCGGCGCCGGTGCCCGCTACGATTTCCTGCCGCGACTGCACGCGGTGTTGCCGCAGGTGACGCTGCGCACAGGCCCGCACGCAGCGCCCTTCCTGCGCGCCAGATCGATCGAAATCGCCCTGCCTTGGCAGAGCCTCCGCGGACCGCCGCACGCGATCGAGCGCCTGCTGCTGGTGGAGCCCGTCATCGATCTCGACGCGCTCGAGGCCTGGCTCGCAACGCGCGAGCCAGGCGCCGGGGCGCTGCCCGAGCTGCACCTCGCGCTCGAGATCCGCGGCGGTAGCGTGCGGCGCGGTGATCACCTCGTCGCCAGCGACATCGACGCCCGCTTCGACGGCGGGCGTGATCTCGACCGCTGGCTGCGGGAACTAGGCGAACCGGTCACCGCGGAGAAACTCCTGCCGCCCTTCGAGGGCAAGCTGCAGATCGAGCGCCTCGACACCAGCGGGCTACGGCTCGAAGGGGTGGAACTCGAACTGGAGACCAAGCAACGGTCCGCGGACGGGCGATGAAGACAGAGCGCGCAGTCGACGCCGATTTTGCCGCCACCCTGCTCGCCTGGTTCGAGCTCCACGGACGCCGCGACCTGCCGTGGCAGCAGCCGCGCAGCGCGTATCGGGTGTGGCTCAGCGAAGTGATGCTGCAGCAGACCCGGGTGCAGACCGTGATTCCCTTCTTCGAGCGCTTCGTCGACCGCTTTCCGGAACTGCCGCAGCTCGCCGCGGCGGACGAAAGCGAGGTGCTGGCGCTGTGGTCGGGCCTCGGCTACTACAGCCGCGCGCGCAACCTCCTGCGCACCGCGTGCCTCTGCGTCGAGCGCCACGGCGGCGAGCTGCCGCGCGAGCTTGCCGCGCTGGCGGCGCTGCCCGGCATCGGCCGCTCCACTGCGGCTGCGATCCTCGCTCTCGCCCACGATCGACCGCAGGCGATCCTCGACGGCAACGTGCGCCGCGTGCTCGCCCGCCGCCACGCGATCGCGGGCTGGCCGGGCACGGCGGCGGTGCAACGCGAGCTGTGGCGGCTGGCCGAAGCCGTGCTGCCGTCGACCCGCGCCGCGGACTACACGCAGGCGCTCATGGATCTGGGTGCGACCGTCTGCACGCCGCGCCGCCCGCGCTGCGGGCAGTGCCCGGTCACCGAGGGCTGCGCAGCCCTCGCGCGCGGCCTGGTTGCCAGCCTGCCCACGGCGCGCCCGCCGCGCCGTCTGCCGGAGCGCGCGCTGACGTTGCTGCTGCTGCGCGACGCCTGCGGTCGGGTGCTGCTCGAACGCCGCCCGTCGAACGGCGTCTGGGCGCGGTTGTGGAGCTTGCCGGAGATTCCCGCCGGCGCCGATCTCGACGCGGCGCTGCGTCTGGATTGGGGCCTCGATCCCGACGGTGGCCTCCAGCTCTCGCCATTCACCCACGTGTTCACCCATTTTCGGCTGCGGCTCAGTCCGCTGCTGTATTCGGTGCCTGACGCCGCAACCGTGCGCGATCGCCCCGAGCAGCGCTGGCAGGCGCCGGCCGAGTGGCGGCAGAACGCGCTTCCGGCGCCGGTACGACGGCTGCTCGAGAAAAGCACGGCGGCCTGAAACCGCGCCCGCCCCACCATCTTTGAGGCTTGCGCAAGACAGCCGCGCTTGTGGCCGCGCGCAAGCTCGCCGAGAATCCGCGCATGCAAGCGCGCAAGCCCTACGACATCGCGATCTCGATCGACAGTGAATTTCTCCACGAGCAGTCGGAGCCCGCGGACAATCGCTACGCCTTCGCCTACACCGTGACCATCGCCAACCGCGGCACGGTCGGCGCGCGGCTGCTGGCGCGGCACTGGGTCATCACCGACGAGAATGGAAAGGTGCACGAAGTCAGCGGCGACGGTGTAGTGGGCGAACAGCCCTGGGTGCGCCCAGGCGATGGCTATCGCTACACCTCGGGCGCGGTCTTGGAGACCTCGCTCGGCACCATGCGCGGCAGCTACCAGATGCTGGCGGACGATGGCACTCGCTTCATAGCCGACATCCCCGCCTTCCTGCTGAGCGTGCCGCGGGTCCTGCACTGATGGCGACCTGGGCCATCGGTGACGTCCAGGGCTGTGCAGACGAACTGTCCCGCCTGATCGACCAGATTCAGTTCGACCCCGCGCGCGACCACCTGTGGTTCTGCGGCGATCTGGTCAACCGCGGCGGCGAGTCGCTGCAGGTGCTGCGCACGGTGCGCGCGCTGGGCGAGCGCGCGGTGATGGTGCTCGGCAATCACGACCTGTCGCTGCTGGCGATCGCCCAGCGCAGCGCGGAAGAGCAGGCGCGGGTCAACGCGGAGCTGCGCGAAGTGCTGTTCGCGCCCGATCGTGACGAGCTGCTCGACTGGCTGCGTCAGCGCGAGCTGCTCCACGTCGACCGCGAGCTCGGCTTCGTGCTGGTTCACGCCGGGCTCTTCTACCGCTGGAGCCTCGCCGAAGCCGAGCAGGTCGCGCGGGAGATCGAGAGCAAGCTGCGCGGCAGCACCCACCGTCGCCTGCTGCGCCAGCTGTTCGGCAATAAACCGGATCTGTGGAGCGGCAAGCTGCGCGGTATCGAGCGCTGGCGCGCCGGAATCAACCTGATGACGCGCATGCGTTATTGCGACGCGCGCGGGCGGATCGCCTTCGACGAGAAAGGCCCGCCCGGCTCGCAGCACCCAGGGCTCTATCCCTGGTTCGAGGTTCCTGGCCACGCGCCGCGCGAGCTGCGCGTGGTCTGCGGCCACTGGTCGGCGCTGGGCCGCTTCGTCGGCCTCGGCATCCACGCGCTGGATACCGGTTGCGTCTGGGGCGGCGAGCTGACGGCGATGCGCCTGGATCTCGAGGAGCCGGTCTTCGTCACCGTAAAGGCGCCGCAGCGGCGGGTGCCGCGGGCCAAGTGGGAATAAGCCGGCTGCCGCGCGCGCCGCGCTATTCCACCGCGGGCGCGGCCCGGCGCACGTAGTCGACGAACGTCATTGGCCAGGTGTGGCGGGCGTCGGCCAGGTGCTCGCTGCGCGTCACTTCGCGCCACTCGGCGCGGTCGAAGGGCGGGAAAAAAGTGTCGGCGCCCTCAACCTCGGTGTCGACCCAGGTCAGGTACATGCGCGTCGCCCGCGGCAGGCTGAGCGCATAGACCTCAGCGCCGCCGATCACGCCCAGATCAGCGCCGGCGGCAAACTCCAGCGCCGCGTCGAGCGAGCCCACCGCACGCTGCCCGGCAAAAGGCGCCCGCCCGCTCCGGGTCAGCACCAGGTTGGGCCGACCGGGCAGCGGTCGGCCGATCGCCAGCGCGGTGCGCCTTCCCATCAGCACCGGCTTGCCCAGGGTCAGCGTCTTGAAGCGCTTCAGATCGTCCGGCAGATGCCAGGGCATCGCGCCGGCGCGGCCGATGGCCTGCCTGCGGTCGAGCGCCGCGATCAGGCTGATCTCGCTCACACCGCCACCGGCGCCTTGATCGCGGGCCAGGGCCGGTAATCCTCGATCGCGACGTCCTCGTAGCGAAAGTCGAACAGGGACTTCACCGCCGGATTCAGCGCCAGCCTGGGCAGCACCCGCGGCTCGCGGGCGAGCTGCTCGCGCACCTGCGCGAAGTGGGTGGAATAGATATGGACATCGCCGAAGCTGTGCACGAAGTCGCCCACCCCAAGCCCGCTCACCTGCGCCACCATATGGGTCAGCAGGGCGTAGCTGGCGATATTGAAGGGCACACCCAAAAACAGGTCGGCCGAGCGCTGGTAGAGCTGGCAGGAAAGCCGCCCTGCGGCAACGTAGAACTGGAACAGCAGGTGACAGGGCGCAAGCGCCATGCGCGGCAGGTCGGCCACGTTCCAGGCGCTGACCACGAGCCGGCGCGAATCGGGGTTGCGGCGGATTTCCTCCAGCACCTGCGCCAGCTGGTCGATCGTGCGCCCGTCGGGAGCCGCCCAGCTCCGCCACTGCTTGCCGTACACCGGGCCCAGATCGCCGGCGGCGTCGGCCCACTCGTCCCAGATCGTCACCCCATGTTCACGCAGATAGGCGACATTGGTGTCGCCGCGCAGGAACCAGATCAGCTCGTGCACGATCGACTTCAGGTGCAGCTTCTTGGTGGTGACGAGCGGGAAGCCGGCGCGCAGATCGAAGCGCAGCTGGCGGCCGAAGACGCTGCGCGTGCCGGTGCCGGTGCGGTCCGACTTGTCGACGCCGTGCTCGAGCACGTCCTGCAGGAGATCGAGATAGTTGCGCATGAGGCGTGCCGAATCAGGTGGCGGGCGGCGCCGGCTGCAGCACCGGCGCGCGCCGCGACAGCCAGAGCAGGAACAGGCCGACCAGGATCAGCGGCAGCGACAGCAGCTGGCCCATGGTCAGCCAGTCGAAGGCGAGGAAGCCGAGCTGCGCGTCGGGCTCGCGCACGAACTCGACGCCGAAGCGGAACAGGCCGTAAAGCAGCGCGAACAGGCCCGAAACCGCGTAGCGACGGCGCGGCCGGCGCGAGAAGATCCACAGCACGGTGAACAGCACGACTCCCTCGAGCAGGAATTCGTAGAGCTGCGAGGGATGCCGCGCCTGGCCGCCGAGCGCGCCTTCCAGGTACAGGCGATGCAGCGCGTCGCGGGCGAAGCCCGACTGCTCCAGCGCGCGCGGAAACAGCATGCCCCAGGGCAGCTCGGTGCGCCGCCCCCAGAGCTCGCCGCCGATGAAGTTGCCGAGCCGGCCGAGCCCGAGCCCGATCGGCACCAGCGGCGCCACGAAGTCGATCACGTCGAAGTAGTGGATGCGCTGGCGCCAGCTCCAGAAACCCCCGGCGAGCAGCACGCCGAGCAGGCCGCCGTGGAAGGACATGCCGCCCTCCCACACCCGCAGCAGACTGAGCGGATTGCGGATCAGCTCGGCGCCGTCGTAGAAGATCATGTAGCCGATGCGCCCGCCGAGGATCACCCCGAGCATGCCGTAAAAGAGCAAATCGCCGAAGGCCTCACGGCTCACCGGCAGGCGCCCGGCGGCGCGCCGGCGCTCGCCGAGCCACCAGGCGGCGCCGAAGCCGAGCAGGTACATGATGCCGTACCAGTGCACCCGCAGCGGACCGACGGAAAACGCGATCGGGTCGATGTCGACGAACCAGGCCATTGGCGGGCGGAAAGCGGCAGGAACCCGGCATTCTAGGCCCTGCGCCACGGATCGCGCAGATCAGGCAGGCCACAGCGGCCGCACGAGCAAGCGCCTCGCCGCGAAAATCGCTCGCCAGTGGCGCCGCCACGGCCCGGATCGAGCCTGCCGTCTTCCTACAGCCAGACCGGGCGGTTCGGCAGCTCGTCGCGGGGAGATCGCCCGATCGAAGGGAAGTGCTGCTGCAGCAGGGCGCCGACGGCGGCCACGCCCGCGAGCGCGCCGCCCTCGAAGTCGTCGACGAGGAAGCGTTCGCGCATCCGGGCGCAGATCGGCTGCCACTGTTCGGCGTCGATCCGCGCCGCGGCGCCGCGGTCGGCGACGATCTCGATCGCGCGCTCGGCGAGCAGCAGGTAGATCAGCACGCCGCAGTTGCGCTCGGTGTCCCAGACCCGCAGCCGGGCAAACACCTCATCCGCCCGCTCGCGCGGGGAAACCTGCCGCAGCAGGCCGCGCAGGCCCAGACCGGCTTCGACCGCGAACACGATCTCGCCCTCATGCGTCGCCTCGCTCGCCGCGATTGCCTGCCGGATCGCGTCCATGGCGGTCGGCGGAAAGCTTCGCCGCACTGCGGCGAAGGAAAACAGGTGCCGCAGGCGGGCCACTCACCAGCCTCCCGAGGCGCCGCCGCCGGCCGAACGCCCGCCGCCGCCGCGAAAGCCGCCGCCGCTCGAGCGCCCACCGCCGCCGAAACCACCGGAGCCGAAGCCTCCACCACCGAAGCCACCCCAGCCGCCGCGGTTGGCGAAGCCGCCGCCTCCGCCGTCGAGGGAACCCCAGAAGAAACCGAACATGGCGCCGAGGAAGCCGAGCGGCGGGAGCCGACTCAGACCCCAGCCGACGAGCGCGCTTCCGATCGCCACCAGGCACGCGCGCGACAGGGTGCGCCGCCGCGCAAACAGGCGCCGCAGGAACGATGCGGTGAAAAAGATGGCAAACAGAACGCTCAGCAGAACCTCCCCGTCGATCTCCCAGGCGTGGGCGGGTTCGGCCAGCGGCGGCGGCAGCGGCTCGCCTTCGATCAGCCCGATCAGCACGCCCACGGCGTCGTCGATGCCGCCGTAATAGTCCCCCGCGCGAAAGCGCGGCGTGATGTATTCGCGAATGATGCGCATGGTCGCCGCGTCGGGGATCGCCCCCTCCAGTCCGCGCGCCACCTCGATGCGCACCTTGCGGTCGTCCTTGGCCACCACCAGCAGCACGCCGTCGTCGACGCCGGCGCGGCCGAGCTGCCACTGGTCGTAGACCCGAATGGCATAGGCGGCGATGTCCTCGGGCGCCGTGCTCGGCAGCAGCAGGACCGCCAGCTGCGCGCCCTTGTCCTTTTCCAGCGCCGCGAGGCGGGCCTCGAGCGCGGCCTTCTGGCTCGCGTCCAGGGTGCCGGTCAGGTCGCTGACGCGGGTCTCGAGCGGCGGGACCGGCTGCAGGGCTCCGGCCGCCCACGCCGCCAGCGCAAAGGCCGCCAGCGCCAGCGCGAGCAATCCACGCAGCGAGGACTTCACGAGCCGAACCCGCGGCTCAACGCTGCGGATTCGCCGTCGGCGATTTGCTGAAATCGACCGCCGGCGCGGTGGAGATCTGCGCCTCGTTGGCCACGCTGAAATTCGCCTTGGGCTTGTAGCCGAAAATCATCGCGGTCAGGTTGGTCGGGAACTGGCGCACGAACACGTTGTAGTCCCGCACCGTCTCGATGTAGCGATTGCGTGCCACCGCGATGCGGTTCTCGGTACCCTCGAGCTGGGCCTGCAGGTTCTGGAACAGGCCGTCGGCCTTGAGCTCCGGGTAGCGCTCGGACACCACCATCAGGCGCGACAGCGCGCTGGACAGCTCGCCCTGGGCGGCCTGGAACTGATTGAGCTTGGCGGCGTCGGACAGGTCCTCCGCGCTCAGCTGGATCTTGCCGACCTGGGCGCGCGCCTCGGCAACCTGGGTGAACACGGCTTCTTCGTGCTCGGCATAGCCCTTGACGGTATTGACCAGGTTCGGAACCAGATCCGCGCGCCGCTGATATTGGTTCACCACTTCCGACCAGCCGGCCTGAACCGCTTCGTCCTTGCTCTGGATCGCGTTGTAGCCGCAGCCGCTCAGAAGCAGCGCGACGAGCAGGATCGGCAGGGTGCGGAAAATGCGCATCGGGAATCTCCTTGCACGCCGGCCCGCGCCGGCGGCGCCACTTTGCAGGCGCTCATCGCGGTGCGCAAGGGCTTCAGGCAAGCCAGGCCCGCACAAGCCGCGGGCCGAGAATCAGCCCCCAGCACAGCACGACGTTGAACATCGTCAGCAACACCGCCGCCGAGCCCATGTCCTTGGCGCGCCCGGCGAGCTCGTGGAACTCGCTGCCGACGCGATCGACTGCCGCCTCCAGCGCCGAATTGGCCAGCTCCATCGCCAGCACCAGCAGCAGGCTGCCGCAGAGCAGCGCGCGCTCCACCCCCGTCCCGCCGAGCCACAGGCCGAGCGGGAACAGCACCATCAGCAGCCAGGCTTCGAGGCGGAAGGAGGCCTCGTGCCGCCAGGCGGCGCGCAGGCCGGCCAGCGACCATTTCCAGGCGCGGGCGATCTGGCGCAGTCCACGTGGTTCGACACTCGGCATGATCAAGCTCGCGAACCGCCGCCGCGCAGGCTCGGCAGGCTCGCCTTCCCCTCGGCGGAAACCGCGCCGATGATGCCACAAGCGGCGCGGCGCTCAGCCTTCCGCCGGCTCACGCGCGGCTTTGACGGAAGCCTCGCCCGCGGCGGTCGGTCGCGCCGTCACCAGCATCTCGGTCATCAGCTGCGGGTGCTGCGCGCGCGGCCGTCCCATGCGCAGGAAGGGGAGTTCCACCCAGCGATAGGAAAGCGCCGCGATCAGGCAGGCGACGGCGAGCACCAGCGGCAGCATCCAGGGCAGGCGATAGCCCTCGATGACGTCGAAGAGGTGCAGCGCGGAGAGCCAATGCAGTACCGGGAAATGCCAGAGATAGACGCCGAAGCTGACCAGGCCGAGCCAGCGCAGCGGTCGCAGGTCGAACAGGATTCGCGCGAGCCGGCTGCCGCAGGCGGCAGCGTAGATCATCAGCGCGCTGGCGAGGCCGGCCAGACCGTGCCAGACGTAGAGCAGCGGATGACCTTCCCAGTAGCTGCCGATCGAATGGTGGATGCCCCACAGCAGCGCCGCGAACAGCCCCAGCCCCGCGAGCAGCAGCAAATCGTTGCGCAGCAGGCTGCCCATCCGCCCGCGCGCCGCGGCCCGGGTCCAGAAGTAGGCGCCGAGCATGCCGACGACGAACTGGTCGAGGCGGCCGGGCAGCTGCTCCAGCGCGACCACCCGCAGCGGCACCGGCAGATCGATCACCCGCGGCAGCATCCAGTGCCGCCAGCCCTGGGTGACGAGGATCGCCAGCAGGGCGAGCCACCACCAGCGCCCCGGCCGCAGCCAGCGCGCGAGGATCGGCAGCAGCAGGTAGAAACCGAACTCGATCGGGATCGTGTAGGTGACCGGATTGATCGGCGCCACGCCCCAGGGACCGAGGTTGTTGAGCAGCAGCAGATTGCCGACAAACTGGCGCAGGCTCGGCCAGGCGCCGATGCCGAACAGTCCGGCCAGCGCCGCCAGCACCAGCAGCTGGGCGTAATAGGCGGGCAGGATGCGCGCCGCACGGCGCAGCCAGTAGCGGCCGAGCGAGGGCGGCGGCGCGCCCCTCAGCTGCCGGCCCGCGTAGGACAGGCTGAGCAGGAAGGCCGAGAGAGTGAAGAACACGTCGACTCCGGCCCAGCCGCCGGAAAACAGCGGGGTGAGGTCGAACGGGCCGAGCTCCATCAGTCGCGGCGTTGCCTCCACCCACACGTGATAGACGACCACCCACAGCGCGGCCAGGCCGCGCAGTCCGGTCAGCGCAGTGAGTTCAGCCTGGATCGAACGCGGATCGGGGGCGCTACGCATGTCGCCTATCCAAGGGTGAGATCGAAGATACCGCGGAAGCGCTGGATCGAATCCGCACCGCAAGCACGACCGCCGCGCGGGCATCGCCAGCGCCCGCGCAGCAGTCGGGGAGGGCAACGCGGTCGATGTGCGAGCGCACACGCGCCGGCCGGCATCATGCGCTACGCTGCGCGACTTTGCAGCCAATGGATCGCCGATGAACACCGCTGCCGCACGCCCGAGCCAGACCCGTTCGTTCTCCACGATCTTCCTGATCGAGCTGTGGGAACGCTTCGGCTATTACGGCATGGCGGCCCTGCTGGTGCTGTTCATGGTGCAGAAGGTCGGCTTTGCCGACACCCAGGCCAACCTGGTCTGGGGCGCGTTCACGGCCCTGGTCTACGCCGCACCGGCCATCGGCGGCTGGCTCGGCGATCAGGTTCTCGGCACCCGGCGCACCCTGCCGATCGGCGCCACCGTGCTCGCGATCGGCTACGCGATGCTGTCGATTCCGAGCGACAGCCTGCACCTGATGTACGTCTCGATGGGCGTGATCGTGGTCGGCAATGGCCTGTTCAAGGCCAACGCCGCCAACATGGTGCGGCGAATCTACGAGGGCGACGACACCAAGATCGACAGCGCCTTTACGCTCTACTACATGGCGGTCAACGTCGGCTCGACCGTGTCGATGCTGCTCACTCCCTGGATCAAGGACCACTGGGGCTGGCACGCTGCCTTCACGGTCTGCTTCGTCGGCATGGTGCTGGGTCTCATCAACTATCTGCTGATGGCGCGCACCCTGCACGGCATCGGCTCGCCGCCCGACGACAAGCCGGTGCGCTGGGATCGCCTGGGCATGGTGCTGGCGGCAGCGCTGGCGCTGGTGTTCGCGGTAGCCTACGTGATCCAGCATCGCGAGATCGCGGTGGCCTGCGTGTACGTCGCCGGCGTGGTGATCCTCGGCATCTTCGCCTGGATGATCGCCACCGGTGCGCGCAGCGAGCGCGCTGGCCTGATCGCCGCCCTGATCCTGGTCGCCGAAACCCTGCTGTTCTTCATCTTCTATCAGCAGATGTCGACCTCGCTGACCCTGTTCGCATTGCGCAACGTCGACTGGAACCAGACCCTGTTCGGCATGCACCTGTTCACCTGGTCGCCGGCTCAGTATCAAGCCCTGAATCCGATCTGGATCATGCTGCTGTCGCCGATCCTGGCCTGGTCCTACAACCACTTTGGCAAGCGCGGCCGTGATCTGCCGATCGCCGGCAAGTTCGCGCTCGGCTTCGTGGTGGTCGCGGTGGGCTTCTTCATCTTCTCGCTGTCAGCAGGCGGCGCGGTCGAGGGCAAGGTGTCGTCCTGGTACATGATCTGGGGCTACGGCTTCTATTCGGTCGGCGAACTGCTGGTCAGCGGCCTCGGTCTGGCGATGATTTCGCGCTATGTGCCGGCGCGCATGAGCGGCTTCATGATGGGCGGCTATTTCGTCGCCACCGGCATCTCGCAGTATCTGGGTGTGGTGGTCGCGAACTACGCCAGCATCCCTGAGAACCTCACCGACCCGCTCGAGAGCCTGGCGATCTACACCGGCCTGTTCCGCAACCTCGGCTACCTTGCGGTCGGCGGTGCGCTGCTCGCGGTGGCGCTGCTGCCGCTGCTCGGCAAGCTTTCCGCGGCGCACGGCGCGCGCAGCGGCAAGGCCTAGCGCAGCCGCGCGACGTTAACGACTGCAAAGCTCCGCAAGCAGGCGCAAATCGGCGAGGTCGTACTCCGTCGCGGCGCTATGCTGCCGGCCATGAGCCGCAATCGCATCCTGATCGCCGACGACGATATCGAGCTGGCCGAACTGCTGCGCGACTTCCTGACGCGCGAAGGCTTCGAGGTAGCGCTGGCACACAGCGCGGACCAGGCCCTCGCCGAGCTGCGCACGCAGGCTTTCGATGCGCTGGTGCTGGACGTGATGATGCCCGGCCGCTCCGGCCTCGACGCGCTGCGCGAGCTGCGCCGTGAATCGGCGCTGCCGGTGCTGATGCTGACCGCGCTCGGCGAGGACATCGACCGCATCCTGGGCCTCGAGCTCGGCGCCGACGACTATCTCCCCAAGCCCTGTAACCCCCGCGAGCTGGCTGCGCGACTGCGCGCGGTGCTGCGCCGCGCCCGCGGTGAGGGCGCCGAGGCCCTGACCGACCTGCGCAACGGGCCGATCTGGCTGCGCGCTGCCTCGCGCAGCGTCAGCGTCAGCGACCAGCCGATCAGCCTGACCGCGACCGAGTTCGATCTGCTGGCGTTGCTGCTGCGGGAAGTGGGCAAGGTCGTCAGCAAGGAGCGCATCTCGCAGAGCGTGCTGGGGCGCCCGCTCGGACCCTTCGATCGCTCGATCGACGTGCACATCTCGAACCTGCGCCGCAAGCTCGGCGACGCGGTCGACGGCGCATCACCGATCACCACGATCCACCGCAGCGGCTATCTGCTGCGGCGGCTCGACGAGCTCCGCTGAATGCGCCTCCTGTTCTGGCGCATCTTCGCGGCGTTCTGGATCGCCACGGTCTGCGTGCTGATCGCGTTCGCGTGGATCACCAGCAACCGCTTCGAGAACCAGCAAATCCCCGGACTCGGCATCACCCGGCTGCAGGCGGCGATGGACGACCTCAACGCCCGCACCGCCCGCGAGCTGCGCCACCGCGGCGAGGACAGCGCCCGAGAGTGGCTGCACAACACTGCCCGGCTGGGCTCGATTACGGTCTACGCCTTCCGCCCTGACGGCAGCGAGCTGCTCGGGCGTTCGCCGGATGCATCGGTCCGTGCCGCTGGCGAGGCTGCCGCCGAGTCGGGCAGCGCGACACAGATGACCGACGACAGCCGCGTGCGCGCGCGACTGGTGCACAGTCGCAGCGGCAAGAGCTGGGTGGTCGTGTCCACCCTGCAGGGCAGTTTTCTGGTTCGCCTGCTATCCCGCCAGCCGAGCTGGCTGTGGTTAAACATCGGCGTCGCGATGATCCTGAGCGCGCTGTTCGCGGCGCTGCTCGCCTGGTACGTGGCCGCGCCGCTGGCCCGCATCCGCGCCAGCACGCGCCGCTTCGCCGAAGGCGATCTCGAAGCCCGGGTAGGCCACTTGCGCTTCGGCCGCAGCGCCGAAGCAGTGGCGCTCGCGGCCGAATTCGACAGCATGGCCGAGCGCATCCGCAACCTGGTCAACAGCCACCGCCGGCTGGTACGCGACGTATCGCACGAGCTGCGCTCACCGCTCGCGCGCCAGCGGGTGGCGCTCGAGCTGGCCCGCGACGGCGATCCGGCGCAGGTCACGGCCTCGCTCGACCGCATCGAGCGCGAGGCCGACCGCCTCGAGTCCATGCTGGCGCAGTCGCTCGAGCTGTCGCGCCTGGAGGCGACCGTGCACACCGCCGGTGATGACATTGCGCTCGACCACCTGCTCGAGGACGTCATCACCAACGCCGACTACGAAGGTGGCCCGCGCGGCCGCAAAGTGGTCCTGAGCGAGCGCGAGCGTATCCATCTGGCCGGCTCGCACGCGGTGCTCTACAGCGCCTTCGAGAACATCATCCGCAACGCCCTTGCCTACACGCCAGACGGCAGCACGGTGAGCGTGCGCCTGCGCAGGGTTGGCAGCGAGGCCGAAGTCAGCGTGCGCGATCACGGCCCCGGCGTGCCGGCCGCAGACGTGGAGCGCATTTTCGAACCGTTCTTCCGCACCGACGGCGCGCGCACGCGGACCAGCGGCGGCACCGGCCTCGGTCTCGCCATCGCGCAGCGCGCGATCGAGCGCCACGGCGGGCGGATCAGCGCGCGCAACCTGGCCGATGGGGGGTTGGAAGTGCTGGTCCGTCTGCCGCTCAGCGACCACCGCGCGCGCGGCCAGGGGAGGAGCGAAACGGTCCGTCGCAGCCGCGAAGGCGAGCACTCTACGGCTTGAAACCAGTGAAACCGAAGACGCTGGCCTGCCGTCTTCGCGGGAGCGACATGCCAGGGACCGACCTCCTCGAACGCTCTGCGGCAATCCACCAGCGCGGGGCGGCAACTGGCCACCGCACGCGGGTGGCACAATGCCGCCAATGAGGACCATCCAGCACGCTCGCCGCCATTCCTCCGAGCGCGCACGCCGCCTTGCCGAAACCCTGGCCTGGCTGCGGCTGAGCGCGGTGGCCGGGCAGAGCCTCACCGTGATCTTGGTCGCGCTCGCGCTCCGCCTGTCGATCCACGTCGGGCCGCTCGCGCTCGGCATCGGCGCACTGGCAGCGTTTGCCGGCTTCGTCTTCTGGCGGCTGCGGCGCTGGCCGCAGGTCGGCGTGATCGAAGCGTTCGGCCACGTTGTCTTCGATCTCACCGTGCTGGCCTGGCTGCTCTATTGGAGCGGCGGCGCCGGCAATCCGTTCTCGGCGCTTCTGGTGATCCCGATCGCGCTGGCCGCGGCCGCCCTGCCGGCGCTCTACACGGTCGCGATCGCCCTGCTCGCTTCGGCCTGCTACGTGTTGCTGATTCCGTTGCACGTACCGCTGCCGCCGCTGCCTGCGGGACCGGGCGGGCTCGACCTGCACATGGCCGGCTCGCTGATCAACTTCGCAATCATCGCCGCCATGCTCGCCTTCTACATTTCGCGTTTGGCGCGGCGCCTGCGCAACAGCGAGCTGGAGTTCCGTCGCGAGCGCGAGCGCGGCCTGCGCGACGAAGGCATCCTCGCCATCGCCACCCAGGCGGCAGGCACCGCGCACGAGCTCAATACGCCACTGTCGACGATTCGCACCCTGCTCACCGAGCTCCGTCGCGAGCAGACGGACAACCCCGCGCTGGTCGCCGACCTCGACCTGCTGGCCGGCCAGGCCGATCGCTGCCGCGACATCCTCGGCGAGCTGGTCGCCATCGGCCGCCGCCAGCTGGCCGGCAGCCCGCAGCAGATCGGTCTCGACCGTTTCATCGCTGATTGCCTCAATCAGTTCCGCCTGCTACGTCCGGAAGTGGAACTCCACACGCGATCCGATCCCGCGGTCGCCGCGCGCCGGATCGACGTGCTGCCGAGCCTCAACCACGCGCTCATAAACCTGCTGAGCAACGCCGCAGACGCCTCGCTCGCGGCCGGACGTCAGGCGATCGAGCTCGCGGTGACGGCCGCCGGTGCCGGCGTGGAGTTCCGCATCCGTGACCACGGCAGCGGCATCGCGCCGGGCGAGGGCACCGCGTTCCGCACCGGCAAGCGGGACGGTCTCGGCCTCGGCCTGGCGCTGGCGCATGCCACCGCCGAGCGCCTGGGCGGCGAGCTGATCGCGGCGCCGGCCGAGGGCGGCGGGCTGCTGCAGCGATTGCGTTTACCCCTGCCGGCAGCGGAAAATCCGGGCTCATGAGCGAGCAAGCCCTGCGCCGCGTCGTCCTGATCGACGATGACACCGTATTCAGCGCAGTGCTGGCGCGCGCGATGAATTCACGCGGCTTCAGCGTGCAGACCGCAGCCAACGGCGGGGAGGCGCTGGCCGCGGCGCGCTCCCATCAGCCCGATTTCGCCGTGCTCGATCTGAAGCTCGGCGCGGAAAACGGTCTCAGCCTGATTCCCGAGCTGCTCGCCGTGCGGCCGAGGCTGCGTATCCTGCTTCTGACCGGCTACGCCTCGATCGCCACCGCAGTCGAAGCGATCAAGCGCGGTGCGCACGACTATCTGGCCAAGCCGGTCGATGCCGACCAGGTGGTGCAGGCGCTGCTTGGCGGTGGCGACAGCGAAGCGGAGGAGGAAGAC
Organism: uncultured Dokdonella sp.; assembly: GCA_964582225.1. Taxonomy (GTDB): domain Bacteria; phylum Pseudomonadota; class Gammaproteobacteria; order Xanthomonadales; family Rhodanobacteraceae; genus Dokdonella_A. Next base: position 70,368 of record CAZORA010000001.1, read on the forward strand.
GACGACAACCCGCTGGAAGCGCTCACGCCCCCGCTGAGGCGGCTGGAGTGGGAGCACATCCAGCGCGTGCTGAGCGAGTGTGACAATAACGTCTCCGAGGCGGCGCGCCGCCTCGGACTGCATCGGCGCACCCTGCAGCGCAAGCTCGCCAAACGCCCGGTGCGCGAGGCGCGCAAGGCCGACTGATTCACTGCGCGGCAGCGACCCGGCGCGTCGGCGACAAGCTTTGCTCAGTCGTCGACGATCGCCACGTGAGCCTTGCCGTCGGCATCGACCCAGGCGCGGTACATGCCGTCGGTATTGAAAGGCATGGCGAAGTTGCCCTTGCTGTCGAGCGCAATCACGCCGCCGTCGCCGCCCAGCTTGGGAATGACGTCGATCACCACGTCGCGCGCGGCGCGGGCAATCGATTCGTCGCCGTACTGCAGCCGCGCGCAGATGTCGTGCGCCGCCACCGCGCGGATGTAGAACTCGCCCCAGCCGGTCGCCGACACCGCGCAGCGCGCGTTGGCGTAGGTGCCGGCGCCGATGATCGGCGAGTCGCCGACCCGGTTCCAGCGCTTGTTGGTCATGCCGCCGGTCGAAGTCGCGGCCGCCAGATGGCCGGCGCGATCGAGCGCCACGGCGCCGACGGTGCCATAGTGAAGCGTGCGATCGAGCGCGTCGGCGCGCTTGTCGCGCTCGGCCTTGAGCGCCTTCTGCAGCTGCTGCCAGCGCTCGCTGGTGCGGAAGTAGCGGTCGTCGACCAGCTTGATGCCGACCGTGCGCGCGAACTGCTCCGCACCGGCGCCGACCAGGAACACGTGCGGCGACTTCTCCATCACCGCGCGCGCCAGCAGCACCGGGTTCTTGACGTGGCGAACGCCGGCCACCGCGCCGGCGTTCTGCGTCGCGCCGTCCATGATCGCCGCGTCGAGCTCGTTGCGCCCCTCGTGGGTGAACACCGCGCCCTTGCCGGCGTTGAAGCGCGGCGAGTTCTCCAGCGCCACCACGGCCTTGCTCACCGCGTCGAGGCTGCTGCCGCCGCCTTCGAGAACCGCGTAGCCGGCGTCGAGCGCGGCCTGCAGATCGGCGCGCACCAGCTTCTCGTTCTCCGGCGTCAGGCGGTCGCGAATGACCCCGGCGCCGCCGTGAATCAGCAGGATCGGGGTAGCGGCAAAGGCCGGCGCCGCGCAGACGGTGAACAGGAGCGCCAGCAGGCAGGATTTCGACACGGACGGTCTCCGGAAATGGGCGGGCAGTCGCCGCAGTATAGGTGCGCTCAGCGCGTCGCCTCCCGCGTCGGCAGCGATTCCAGGAGCGGCGCCAGCACCCGCCACACGTTATCCAGCACGCGCGGTTCGCCGGCGGCGCGCGGGTGCAGGCCGTCGTCCTGCATCAGGGCGGGATCGAGCGCCACGCCCTCCAGCAGGAAAGGCAGCAGCGGCACGTTGAATTCCGCGGCAAGACCCAGATACATGGCGCGCAGGCCGTCGCGGTAGCGCGCGCCGTAGTTGATCGGCAGCTCGATGCCGACCAGCAGCGCGCGCGCGTTGGCATCGCGGACCGCGGCGAGGATCTGCGCCAGGTTGCCGCGGATTTCGTCGAGCGGCAGTCCGCGCAGGCCGTCGTTGGCGCCGAGTTCGACGATCACCAGCGCCGGCCGGTGCTCGGCCAGCAGCGGCGGCAGGCGGCTCAGGCCGCCGGCCGTGGTCTCGCCGCTGATGCTCGCGTTGATCACCGGCCGTGGGGTAGCCTGCGCGGCGAGGCGGCGCTCGAGCCGGTGCACCCAACCGTCCTCCAGCGCAATCCCGTAAGCGGCCGCCAGCGAATCACCGAGCACCAGGATCGGCGGCGCGGCCGCTGCCGGAAACGCGAACAGCAGCAGGCTCAGGAACAAGGTGGCACGCAGCATGGGTGAACGATCCGGCATCGCGTTGAGCGCGAGCCAGCTTAGCAAAACGGTCAGCGGCCCCGACGGCGCGCTGACGATCCTGAGCGGAGTCGGGCTCGAACTGAGAGACGGCGAGAGCCTCGCCATCACCGGCGAGTCGGGCTCCGGCAAGACCACCCTGCTCGGCTTGCTGGCCGGACTCGATCGCGCCGACGCCGGCTCCGTCACCCTCGCCGGCCACGAGCTCGACGGGCTCGACGAAGAGGCGCGGGCGCGCCTGCGCCGTCACCTGGTCGGCTTCGTGTTCCAGAGCTTCCACCTGCTGCCGGCCGCGACCGCGCTGGAGAACGTGATGCTGCCGCTCGAACTCGAGGGCGCAGCGGACGCGCGCCAGCGCGCCGACGCCGCGCTGCGGCGGGTCGGCCTCGGCGCGCGCAGCAGGCACTACCCGCATCAGCTCTCCGGCGGCGAGCAGCAGCGGGTCGCGCTGGCCCGCGCCTTCGTGCACGGCCCGCGGATCCTCTTCGCCGACGAGCCGACCGGCAACCTCGACCGCCGCACCGGCGAGGCGATTGGCGACCTGCTGTTCGAGCTGAACCGCGAGCACGGCACCACCCTGGTGCTGGTGACCCACGACCCGGCGCTCGCGGGGCGCTGCGCGCGGCGCCTGCGGCTGGACGCCGGGCGCGTCGCGACGGCCGCCGCGTGAAGCCGCTGGCGTTTGCCGCGCGGAGCCTGCGGCGGGAGTTCCACCAGGCCGAGCTGGCTACCCTGGCGCTCGCGCTCTGCCTCGCGGTGGCGGCGCTGGCAGCGGTCGCCACCCTGGCAAGCCGGGTCGAGCAGTCGCTGCTCGCTTCCGCCGCTGAACTCCTGGGCGGCGATCTCGGCATCAGCGCCAGCCGGCCCCTGCCGCCGGCGCTGCGCGAAGAAGCCGAGCGACGCGGCCTGCAGGTGAGCCTGGCGGTCGATTTTCCGAGCATGCTGTTTGCCGGCGAGCGCAGCCGCTTGAGCGCGGTGCAGGCCAGCGACGCCGCCTTCCCGCTGCGCGGACGGCTGCGGGTCCGCCGCGCCGACGGGCGCGAAGCGGACGCGCACGCGCCACCGCGCGGGGCGCTCTACGTCGACCCCGAGCTGCCGCAGGCGCTCGGAGTGGAGCTCGGGCAGGCGGTACAGATCGGCGACCGCGAGCTGCGCCTCGAGGCCACGATCGTCGAGTCGCCCGACGCCGGCGACCTGCTGCGCTTCGCGCCGCGCGTGCTGATGAACCTGCAGGACGCCGAGGCCGGCGGCCTGCTCGGCGCGGGCAGCCGCGCGCGCTATCGCCTGCTGCTGGCCGGCGCGCCGCGAGCAATCGCCGCCTACGCCGCCTGGGCCGCGACGGAGCTGCCCGAGGGCGCGCGCCTGGAGACGGTGCAGGACGCCCAGCGCAATCTGCGCAGCGCCTTCGAGCGCGGGCAGAGCTTCCTGCGCCTGGCCGCGCTGCTGGCCGCGCTGCTGGCCGGCATCGCGGTGGCGCTGGCGGCACAGCGCTTCGCGCGGCGGCGCATCGACCAGGTCGCGCTGCTGCGCTGCCTCGGCGCCCGTTGCGCCGAAATCCGCTCCGCCCTGCTGCTGCAGCTGCTGCTGGTGGGCGTGCCGGCCGGCCTGGCCGGCCTGGCGCTCGGACTCGCGCTGCAGCAGCTCGCGCTCGGCTTCGCTGCCCCGCTCCTGCCCGGCGCGCCGCCGCCGCTGCCCTGGGGTCCGCCGCTGGCGGCCTTTGCGGTCGGCCTCGCGGTGCTGTTCGGCTTCGCCTTGCCGCCGCTGCTGCGCCTGATCGAGATCCCGCCCCTGCACGTGCTGCGACGGCGCGTCGATACCGCCAGCCGCCGCTTCGACGCGCTCTACCTGCTGCCGCTCGCGCTTGCCGCAGCCCTGATCCTGGCCGGCGCCGGCAGCCTGCGTCTGGCCGGCACGCTGGCGCTGGGACTCGGCGGCGTCACCGCGCTGAGCGTCGCCGGGGTGCTGATCTTGCTGCCGGCGCTGCGCCGCGGCGGCGCGCGCATCGGCGGCGCCTGGCGGCTCGGGCTGGCCGGCCTCGCGCGTCGGCGCGGCGTGACCCTGCTGCAGACCGCGGCGCTCGCCCTCGGTCTGACCGCGCTCGCCCTGCTCGGCGCGGTCGGCCCCTCCCTGCTCGAAGGCTGGCGCGCCGAGCTGGCCCCCGATACCCCCAACTGGTTCGCCGTCAACCTGCAGCCCACGCAGCGCGCGGGCTTCGAGCGGCGCCTGGCCGAGCTCGGCGCAGGCAGCGTCAACCTGCTGCCGCTCGCGGTCGGCAAGCTGACCGCGATCGACGGGCAGCGCCCGGACCCGGCGAGCTACGAGGATCGACGCGCCGCAGGCTGGCTGAGCGGAGAGGTGCGCCTGAGCTGGAGCGCGGAGCTGCCACCCGCCAACCGGGTGATCGCGGGGCGCTGGTTCAGCGAGCCGCTCGACCGGCCCGAGCTCTCGGTCGCGCGGATGTGGCAGGAAATGTTCCGGCTGCGACTCGGCGACCGCATGCGCCTGCGCGTCGGCGAGCGCGAAATCGAAGCCGCCATCACCAGCTTCCGCGAGGTCGACTGGGACTCCTTCCGCGCCAATTTCTTCCTGATGCTCGACCCGGCGAGCGGAGCCGGCCTGCCGCACGGCTACATCGCGAGCTTCCACCTCGACGCTGCGGCGGGGAGCGGGCTTGCGGGGCTGGCGCGCGAGTTTCCGAACCTCTCGCTGATCGACGTCGAGCAGATCCTCGAGCGCGTGCGCGGCATCGTCGCCCGGGTCAGCCAGGCCGCCACCTGGGTGCTCGGCTTCAGCCTGCTCGCGGGCCTGCTGGTGCTGCTCGCCGCGCTCGCCGCAACCGCCGACGAGCGCCGCCGCGAAGCGGCCCTGCTGCGCACCCTGGGCGCCGTACGTGCGCAGCTTTCATCGATGGCGCTCGCCGAGTTCGTCGCACTTGGACTGATCGCCGCCACCGTCGCGGCCCTTGGTGCCAGCCTGCTGGGCTTCGCCCTGGCCCACCTGGTTTTCCACCTCGATGCCTGGACCCCGCCCTTCACCGGCCTCATCGCGCTGATTCTCGGCGCGACCGCGAGCATCACCGTCGCCGGCTGGCTCGGCACGCTGCGTATCCTGCGCGCGCCACCGATCAGCGTGCTGCGCCGCGTCTGAGTCGAACCGGCTGTGCGCCTGCGCACGATTGTCCGGCCGCCCATCACCTCGCTGCGCTGATTCGGCGAAGCAGGATGGGGGCATCACGGCGGCGTCGCGGGCGAGACCGGGTAAGCGTCTCTCGGGTCAAGCTGATCGCCCCAGCCGCTCGACAAACCGTCCGCTTCCGATCAGCGGTGTCCGCGAGCGGACACCGGCGGCGGCGGCGCCGGTCACAGTACCCGACTTGATGCGCCTCGCTGTGCGCAGATTACTGAATCTTCACGGTTTTCTGTCAAGCACCCTTTCTGCGGCGCGGACCAGATTGCTTGGCACGCTCCCTGCTCCATTCAGGGCATGGACATCGCCCGCCCCGAACTCAAGCTTCGCAAGCGCCGCCGCCAGTGGATCGCAGGTGGCGCTGGCGCGCTGATCGTGCTCGCCATCGTGATCGGCGCGGCGCGGTTGGGACCTGCGCTGCCGCGCGTCGAGCGCAGCAGCGTCCTGCTTGGCGAGGTTCGGCGCGGCGAACTGCTGCGCGAGGTGCGCGGTCCCGGCATCCTGGTGCCGAAGGAAATCCGCTGGATTGCAGCCGACACCGCGGCGCGGGTCGAGCGCATCGTGGTGAAGCCCGGCGCGGCGGTCGAGGCGGACACGGTGATCCTCGAGCTCAGCAATCCCGAGCTGGAAGACGCGCTGCTCGCCGCGCAATCGGCGCTGCGCGCGGGACAATCCGACCTCGCCGCCCGCCGTACCCAGCTCAAGTCGCAGCTGCTCGACGAACAGTCGGCCCTGGCCGCGGCCAAGGCCGACTACGGCGCGGCCGCCATACAGGCCGAAGCCGAGGGCCCGCTGGCCGAAAAAGGCATCATCCCGCGCATCCAGTACCGCAAGACCCTGATCGCGGTCGAACAGCTCAAGTCGCGGGTCGCGATCGAGGAGCAGCGAGTCGGCGAATTCCGCGGCAACATCGCGGCCCAGCTCGAGGCCGAACAGGCGCGCCTCGCCCAGCTCGCCAACACCCACGAGCTGCGCCAGCGCCAGGTAGACGCGCTGCATCTGCGCGCCGGCATCGCCGGCATCCTGCAGCAGATTCCAGTAGACGAGGGCCAGCAGGTGGCTGCGGGCACCAACCTCGCCCGCGTCGCGCGGCCCGACGTGCTGATGGCCGAGCTGCGCATTCCGGAGACCCAAGCAAAGGACGTGGTTCTCGGCCAGGAAGTTCGCGTGGACACCCGCAACGGCGTGGTCGCCGGGCGCGTGCTGCGCATCGATCCGGCCGTGCAAAACGGCAGCGTGCAGGTCGACGTCGATCTGCTCGGCGAGCTGCCGACGAGCGCCCGACCGGATCAGTCGGTGGACGGGGTGATCGAGATCGAGCGCCTGCCCGATGTGCTCTATGTCGCCCGCCCCGCCTTCGGCCAGCCTGATTCGGAAGTGCGCCTGTACCGCATCGACGTCGACGGTATCGCCACCCGCGTACCGGTGCGTCTGGGCAAGGCCTCGGTCAACCAGATCCAGGTTCTGCAGGGTCTCAGCGTGGGCGACCGGGTGATCCTTTCCGACACCAGCGCCTTCGACCAGCACGACCGCATTCGCCTCAGATAATCCCCTCACCTCGGAGACTTTCCATGGGCCATGACAGCCTGATCCAGCTCGACAACATCAAGAAGGTTTTTCTCGCCGACGAAGTGGAAACTCACGCCCTGGCCGACGTGCACCTTGACATCGCCAAGGGGGAGTACGTCTCGATCAGCGGCCCCTCCGGCTGCGGCAAGTCGACCCTCTTGGCGATCCTCGGTCTGCTCGACACCGCCAGCGGCGGCAGCTACCGGCTCAACGGCCGCGAGGTCACCGACATCGGCGCGGCCGAGCGCGCCCGCATCCGCAACGAGGAAATCGGCTTCGTGTTCCAGGCCTTCAACCTGATCGGCGATCTGACCGTGCTGGAGAACGTCGAGCTGCCATTGACCTACCGCGAGGGCGTCGGCAAGGCCGAACGCCGCGAGCGCGCGGTCGAGGCGCTGCAGCGGGTCGGCATGGCGCACCGGGTGCGGCACTTCCCGGCCCAGCTCTCCGGTGGTCAGCAGCAGCGCGTCGCGGTCGCCCGCGCCCTGGTCGGCGCGCCCTCGATCCTGCTCGCCGACGAGCCCACCGGCAACCTCGACTCCAAGAACGGCGAGGCCGTGATGAGCCTGCTCGACGAGCTGCACAAGGCCGGCTCGACCATCTGCATGGTCACCCACGATGCGCGCTACGCCGATTGTGCCCAGCGCAAGATCCACATGTTCGACGGCCGCATCGTCGATGAGGAAACCATGCACCGGCTGCGCGCCGAGGAAGACGCGCGCCTGTTCCAGCGAGCGGAGGCCTGAGTCATGCGCGGCTTCCTTACCGACTTGCGCCATGCCCTGCGCAGCCTGCGCGGACGCCCCGGCTTCAGCCTCACCGCCATCCTCACCCTGATGCTCGGCATCGGCGCGGTGGCGGCGATCTTCACGGTCTACGATGCGGTGCTGCTCAAGCCCCTGCCCTTTGCCGAATCCGGTCGCATCGTGCGCCTGGTGCGCCAGCAGCCGCCGGTCAGCGGCCCGATTTCCGCGCCGGCGCTGCGAGAATGGCAGGGAAAAAGCACCAGCGCGTTCGACGCCTTCGGTGCCTTCGTCACCCAGACCTTCAACCTCACCGGCGGCGATGCGGCTGAACGGGTGCAGGGCTATGCGGTGACGCCGGGCTTCTGGAACGTGCTCAGCCAGCCCTTGGCGCGGGGTCGTGCCTTCGGCGAAGAAGAGGAGCGGAGCAACCAGCACGTGGTGGTGCTGAGCGATCGGCTGTGGCGCAACCGCTACGGCGCCGATCCGGACATCGTTGGCCGCGACATCGATCTCAATGGCGAGCGCTGGCGCGTCATCGGCGTCACCGCACCCGGCATGACCTATCCCGATGACGCCCAACTCTGGGTGCCGACCTTCCTGCCGGCCAGTGGCGGCGAGCGCGGCAGCAACAGCCTGTCGGTGCTGGCGCGGCTGGCGTCGGGCGTGAGTCTGACCCAGGCCAGCGAAGTCATGCGCGGCATCACCGCCTGGCAGGCGGAGACCTTTCCCGATCAGCACAAGGGCCTGCAGGCGCAGATCCTCCCGCTGCGCGAGGTCGCCGCCGGCGGTCTGCGCAGCCCGCTGACGATCCTGCTGGGCGCGGCGACGCTGGTGCTCCTGATCGCTTGCGCCAATCTCGCCAGCCTGATGCTGACCCGCGCGCAGACCCGCGAGCAGGAGCTGGCGGTGCGCCGGGCGCTGGGCGCCGATCGCGCCAGCCTGACCCGCAGCGTGCTGGCCGAAGCGCTGCTGCTCACCGCCATCGGTACTCTGGCCGCGCTGGCACTGGCGCGGATCGCGGTACCGGCGCTGCTGGCGCTGGCGCCGGACCTGCTGCCGAGCTACAACCTGCCGCGCGTGGACCTGCGCATCGTGCTCGTCAGCGCCAGCGTGGCCGCAGCCACCCTGCTGCTGTTCGGCCTGCTGCCGGCCTGGCGCGCCAGCAGTGCCGATCCCGCGCAGGCGCTGCGCTCCGGCGCGCGCGGCCAGGTCGGCAACCGCGCCCACGCCCGCGCGCGCGGCGTGCTGGTGGCCTTCGAGCTCGCCCTCGCGCTGACCCTGATCACCGGCGCCGGGCTCCTGATCGGCAGCCTGCGCCAGATCGCCATGGTGGATTCGGGCATGGGCGACGTCAGCCAGGTGTTGACCGCGAAGTTCACCGTGCCGCAGCCGAGCCAGCAGCCCGGCGAGGACAGCTTGGCCTGGCTGGCGCGCGTCAATCAGACCAGCAAGCCGATGATCGACACCCTGCAGGAGCGCCTCGCCGCGATCCCTGGCGTGCGCTCGGTCTATCTCGGCAACCAGTTGCCCGCCTCGGGCGACTGGACCTGGAATGGTGGTCTGGAAATCCGCGGCCATGAGGTGCCGGAGAATTCGGTGGTGCAGTTCCGCTTCATCAGCCCCGGCTATCTGGAAACCTTCGGCATCCAATTGCGCGAGGGCCGCAATTTCGACGCCGGCGCCGGCGCCGCTGAAACCTTTCCGAGCGAGGCCCTGGTCAATCAGGCCTTCGTCGATCGCTTTCTCGGCGGCCAATCCCCCATCGGCGCCCAGGTCGACACCTACGACGGCAGCCTCAAGACCATCATCGGCGTGATCGCAGACACGTACCAGACCGGTGTTGTGGACGGCGTCTATGCGGAAATCTTCTTCCCGGTGCGCACCGTGCCGATGGCCGACCTCGCGCTGGCGCTGAAGACCCGCGGCGATCCGCTGGCGCTCGCGCCGACCCTGCGCCAGGTGCTGCACGAGACCTTTCCCGAGCTGCCGATTCACTCGATCCGCAGCATGGACGAGGTGCTGCGCGGCCCCGACCGCATGCGCCGCTTCAACCTCACCCTGATGAACCTCTTCGCCGGCACCGCGCTGATCCTCGCCGCCATCGGCCTGTATGGGGTGATCACCTGGATCGTCGGTCAGCGCCGGCGCGAGATCGGCGTGCGCCAGGCTTTCGGCGCCAGCCGCGGCGCGATCCACGCGCTGATGCTGCGCAGCGGCCTGGCGATGCTGCTGCCCGGCCTCGCCCTCGGCCTGCTCGGCGCCTGGCTGCTCGGGCGCCTCTTGCAGAGCCAGCTCTACGGCATCGGCAGCGCCGATCCGCTGGTGTTCGCCGCCGCCTTCGGCGTGCTGACGCTGATCGCGCTCGCCGCTTGCTTCGTGCCTTCGTGGCGCGCGCTGCGGGTCGCACCGATGGACGCCCTGCGCGATGAATGACAAGCACCGATGAACCTGCCGGATCCAGCCTTTGCCCCGCGCAGCCTGCGCGCCCATCGGGGTACCGCTTGTTTCGTCGTGCCGACGCTGGCGCTCGGCCTGGCCGCGTTTCTCACCAGCCACGCGCTGAGCCAGGGGGTGCCGAGAAAGAGCCTGCCCTACCCGCAGGCCGAGCGCATCGTCGCGCTGCAGGAGCGGGCGGAAAACGGCCAGGCTTCCACACCCCCGTCGGTTCGCCGATCACCCGCGCCGCGGACATCCAGCGCGGCCCGATCGCCGTGGTCGGCGGGGACTTCTTCCGCGTGCTCCAAACGCGCCCGCGCTCGGCCGCAGGTTCGCCACCCCGATCGCCGTCATCCCGGCCCGTGCCGCTGCTCGCAGGCGAGTGGGGCGGCGCAAAGGCACGGCCAGCTGCCGCGAAAGGCGAAAGTCCACCCGGCGGAGTGCGAAACTGACATGATGCGAGGCGTTCGCGTCTGCGCGCCCGGGTCGCGCACGCCGCGCAGACCGGACCCGCGCACGCCGCCCACGAGGAAACGAAATGAATCGTGAAACCCTGCAGCTGGCTTCGGCCTACATGAGCGTCATCATCGGCGGCGGCTTCGCCTCCGGCCAGGAGATCCTGCAGTTCTTCACCGGCTTTGGCCTGTGGGGTATCGCCGGCACGCTGCTCGCGGGTTTCCTGTTCGCGTTTCTCGGCATGCAGATCGCACGCATCGGCACTCAATTGCGCGCCGAGTCACACAAGGCCGTGCTGAACGCCATCTTCGGCGAAAGGATCGGCGCCGTGATCGACTGGGCGCTCATTTTCTTCCTGTTCGGTGTCGGCGTGGCGATGCTGGCGGGGACCGGTTCGCTGTTTCGGGAGCACCTGGGGCTGCCGGTGTGGGTGGGAGGCCTGGTGATGAGCGTCGCCGTGGTCCTGACGCTATCGCTCAACCTGCGGCGCATCGTCGATCTGATCAGCTCGGTCACGCCGCTGCTGATCGTCCTGGTGGTGCTGCTGGTGGTCTACACGCTGATTCATGCGGATGCGAGCCGGGACGTTCTCGACAAGCTCGCCGCGCAGCAGTCGACCGCGGCGCCCAACTGGTATCTGGCGGGACTGCTCTACGCCTCCTTCAACATCGCGGTCGGCTTCCCGCTGCTCGCTGTGCTGTCCGGCAACAGCAACAGCTCGCGCAACACGATGCACGGCGGCATCCTCGGCGGGATCGGTCTCGGCGTGCTGATCTTCCTGCTGAACGTCGGCTTGTTCGCGAATCTCGATCGGCTGCAGAACGTGGAAATGCCGACGATCCAGCTGGCAAAGGGCGTGGCCCCGTGGATCGGCTGGCTCATGATGTTCTCGGTCTTCTGCATGATCTACAGCACCGCAGTCGGCATGTTTTTCGCCTTCAGCGCGCGCTTCGCACATCCGGGCACACGCAGGTTCCGCTCCACCGCACTGGTCTCGACGTTCGTCGGGCTCGGGCTCAGCTTCGTCGGCTTCACCAAGCTTGTCGGCACGGTGTATCCGCTGCTCGGCTACCTGGGCATCGCCCTGATCGCGGCGGTCGGCTGGTACTGGTTTCGCCAGCGCGGTGCGGCGCGAAGCCCGGCCTGAGGCGATCCCGCGGCAGGCGCCGTCACGCGCCGCCGACGTAGTAGAAGCGGAACAGGAACACGAGCGCAATCGCCCAGGTGACCGGTCGCACGTCGCGCCAGCGGCCGGCGAGCAGCTTGATCGCCGCGTAGCTGATGAAACCGAAGGCCAGACCGTTGGCGATCGAATAACTGAGCGGCATCATGATGGCAGTGAGCACGGCCGGCACCGCTTCGGTCGCGTCGTCCCAATCGATGTGCACAAGCTCGCGCAGCATGATGCAGCAGACGAACAGCAGCGCAGGCGCGGTGGCGTAGGCCGGCACCGCGCCCGCCAGCGGGGCGACGAAAAGCGCGAACAGGAACATCACGCTGACCGTCAGCGCGGTGAGTCCGGTGCGCCCGCCGGCCTGCACGCCGGCGGCGCTTTCGGCGTAGGCGGTGGTGCTCGAGGTACCCAACAGCGAGCCGAAGAAGATCGCCAGGCTGTCGGCGAACAGCGACCTGTGCAGGCGCTCCATGCGCGCGGGCACCAGCAGGCCCGCGCGCTTCGCCACGCCCATCAGCGTACCGGTAGCGTCGAACAGCTCGACCAGGAAAAACACCAGCACCACGTTCAGGAAACCCTGGATCACCGGGATGCCCTGCCCGCCCTCCCCGGCCTTCATCGGTCCGGAGAGCGCGCCCCCGAGGTCGAGCTGAAGGAAGGTCGCATCGATCGACGGCGGCCTGGAAAACACGCCGTGGAACACGTTTTCGGTAAACAGGAACGAAGCAATCGTGGTGAGTACGATACCGATCAGGATGGCGCCGGGCACCCGCGCACGGTCCAGCGCCACGATGAGCAGGAAGCCGAGCGCGGCGAGCACGACGGAAGCCTGGCGCATGTCGCCCAGAGCCACCGAAGTCGGCTCCGCCGACACCACCACGCCAGCCCCCTTGAGCGCAATGAAGCCGAGCAGCAGACCGATGCCGGCGGCAACGGCACAGCGCAGCGAACTGGGGATGCCGTCGATGATGACGCTGCGGATGCCGGTTACGGTGACCAGGAGGAACAGGCAACCCGAGATGAACACCATACCCAGCGCTGCCTGCCACGTGTAGCCGAGCTGCAGCACCACCGTGTAGGCAAAATAGGCGTTCAGCCCCATGCCCGGCGCCAGCGCGATCGGGTAGTTGGCGTAGAGCGCCATAATGAAGGTGCCCAGGGCCGCGGCGAGGCAGGTGACGACGAACACTGCATCCCTGGGCATCCCGGCATCGCCCAGGATGCTGGGATTGACGAACAGAATGTAGGCCATCGTCAGGAACGTGGTCAGTCCCGCGACAACCTCTCTACCCGCACTGGTACCGTGCTGCTTCAACTCGAACACGCGCTCGAGGAGTGCCATGGACATGGGCTGAGGAAAACCCGAACGCGGGTCCGGCAGTCTCGCCGGTCGGCGAGAACCACGCAAGACGCTCCGCGAGCGAGCGGTGACCCGAGCGGCCGATCAAACCCAAGCTTTCACCGGCGGCAACGCGGTGCCGCGCGATACGGGATAGCGCGGTCATGCGCCGCACGATAAATGACGGGATCGGGCTGCGCGCATTATGATCTGTCCAGGCCGGCTAGACGGGAAGCCCCGCATGCACTGGCGGCTGCATTCAGCCAGGAGCCGCCTGAGCGAGGTGAGGCGCGCCGCCAAGACCAAGGGACCGCAGGTCATCACCGTGTGCGGCGCGGAGGAGGTCGCGATCATTTCGATCGCCGAGTATCGCGAGCTGGAGTCGCGCGAAGGCTCACTGTTCGATTTTCTGCGCGGCTCACCGCTGCATGGGCTCGACCTCGCGGTGGATCATTCCAGGGAAATCGAAGAACAGGATGAAGCCGTGGCGGCAGCCCTGGGGCAGGCAATGAGGTATGTGCAGAAGCTCGGTCGTCCTGCACGGGTGATCGTCGGTTTCATTGCCGTCACCGCGCTGCACCAAGAGTTCACCCTCGTCACGCGCAATACCCGCGATTTCACCGACTTCGGTGTCGAGCTGCTGAATCCGTGGCGATGAGCCGACCCACGATCCTGGTCGTCGACGATCAGCCCGACGTGCGCGAGGCGCTGCGCCTGCTGTTGAAGTCCCTCGACATGCCCAGCGTGTTGACAGAGGGCCCGGCGGCAGCGCTCGTTGCCGCGACGCGGCAGCGCTTCGATGCCGCCCTGATCGACCTCAACTACACTCGCGACACGACCTCGGGCGCGGAGGGTCTCGAACTGCTGCGCGAGCTCAAGGCTCTCGACGCCGAACTGCCGGTGATCGTGATGACCGCCTGGGCCACGATCGACCTGGCGGTGGAGGCGATGCGTCAGGGAGCGGGCGACTTTCTCGAAAAGCCCTGGCAGAACCAACGCCTGGCCAGTGTCTTGCGCGGCCAGCTGGCGCTCGGCAGGGCGCAGCGCAACGAGCGCCGCCTGAGCGCCGAAAACGCCCTGCTGCGGGGAGATGAGGACGATGGCTTCATCGCCACCTCGCCGGCGATGCGCAAGTTGATGGAGATGACCAAGCGCGTTGCCCAGGCCGACGCCAACGTCCTGATCCTCGGCGAGAACGGCAGCGGCAAGAACATGCTCGCGCGGAGGCTGCATGCCCTGTCGCCGCGGGCCGGACAGGCTCTGGTCCAGGTGAACATGGGCGGCATCCCGGAGTCGGTGTTCGAAGCGGAGATGTTCGGCCACGTCAAGGGCGCCTTCACGGACGCCAGGGCCGACCGCATGGGCCGCTTCGAGCTGGCCGACGGCGGTACCCTGTTCCTCGACGAGATCGCCAACATTCCGCCGGCGCAGCAGCCCAAGCTGCTGCGCGTGCTGGAAGACGGCGAGCTCGAGCGCGTCGGCTCCTCGCGCACCCTGAAAGTGAACGTACGCATTGTCTCGGCTACCAACGCCGATCTCGCCGTCGAGGTGGCCCAGGGACGCTTTCGCAAGGATCTGATGTTCCGGCTCAACACGATCGAGCTGCGCCTGCCGCCACTGCGCGAGCGCGGCGCGGACATCGCGCTGCTCGCCGAGTCCATGCTGGCGCGCTGTTCCCTCCGCTATCAGCGCGAAGGCCTGCATTTCACGCCCGGCGCACGGCAGGCGCTCGAGTCCTATTCCTGGCCCGGCAACGTGCGCGAGCTCAGCCACGTGATCGAGCGCGCGGCGCTCCTGGCCGAGCGCGCCGCGATCGACGCCGCGACCCTGAATCTCGCGCCCGCGGCGGACGCGGCAGCCAGCGGCGAATTGCTGACCGTCGAGCAGACCGAGGAGCGCCTGGTGCGACAGGCACTGGAGCGCAGCGGCGGCAACATTCAGCAGGCCGCACGCGCGCTCGGCCTCAGCCGACCGGCGCTGTACCGCAGGCTCGCCCGCTACGGCATCGAGAGCGCGAGCTGATGGCGCGCGCACCGCGCTGGAACCACGAAGCTCGCCTGCTCGGCAGCTTCTGGTTCGGCGCCATGCCCGGCCTGGTGCTCGCTGCGGGCCTTTCCTTCCACCTCTGGGGCAACGACTGGCGCAGCTGGCTCGGCGTCGGCGCAGCGGTCCTGCTCACCGCGCTCCTCGCGCGCTTCCTGCAACGGAACGCGGTCTATCCGCTGTACACGTTGACGAACCTGCTGGAAGCTCTACGCGAAGGTGATTACAGCCTGCGCGGCGCGCGCGCGCGACGCGGCGACGCCGTCGGTGAGGTGATCCTGGAGATCAACGCACTGGCGCAGACCCTGCGCGATCAGCGTCTCGCGCTGGAGGAAAAGCGCGCCCAGCTGGCCAAGGTGCTGGCGGCCCTGGACATCGCTGTGCTGAGCTTCGATGAGGACGGTTTCCTGAGCATCGCGAACCCCGCCGCCCAGCGCCTGCTGGCGCGCTCCCTCGACCAGCTCGACGGCCGCGACGCGGCCTCTCTTGGGCTCTCCGGACTGCTCGAGGGCCCGGACCTGCAGGTGATCGAGCGCAACTTTCCCTCCGGCGGTGGGCGCTGGGAAACTCGCCGCACGCACTTTCGCAGCGAAGGGCGGCGGCAGGATCTGCTGGTCATCAGCGACCTGAGCCGCGCGCTGCGTGACGAAGAGCGCCTCGCCTGGCAGCGCCTGCTGCGCGTGCTCGGCCACGAGCTCAACAACTCGCTGGCACCGATCCGCTCGATGGCGGAAACCGCGTGCGGCCTGATCACCCGCGAGGCGCCACCGCCGGACTGGCGCGATGACGCCGCCTTCGCGCTCGGCGTCATTGCCGAGCGCGCCGACGCGCTGGCGCGCTTCATGGCCCGCTACACCCAGCTCGCGCAGCTGCCGCAGCCGACCCTGCGCGCAGTCGAACTCAACCCGCTGGTGGAGCGCATCGTCGCGCTGGAGCAACGCCTCCAGGTCGAGATTCTGCGTAGCCCGCCACTGGTTCTCGACATCGACCCGGATCAGATCGAACAGGCCCTGATCAACCTGATCCGCAACGCCGTCGACGCCAGCCTGCCCGGGCGTGGCGAAGTCAGCCTCGGCTGGCGCCGCGACGGCGCGAACGTGATCATCGAGATCAGGGACAACGGCCCCGGCCTTCCCTCCAGCGGCAACCTGTTCGTGCCCTTCTTCACCACCAAGCCCGGCGGTTCCGGCATCGGTCTGGTGCTGGCGCGGCAGATCGTCGAGCAACACGGCGGCAACCTCGGCCTGCGCAATCGCGAGGACGGGCAGGGCTGCATCGCCGAACTGCGTCTGCCCCGATCGCGAGCGTCGACGTGAGGGGAGCGAGCTGTTTCGGCCGGCGCCCGAGCGACGGTGCCAAAAGCTGAACGAACGATCGACGAGCCTCCTCCGCAGGTGGTGCGCGCGCGCATACTGCAGCAATGGCGTCAAGGAGTTTTGTCACGATGAGGACGAACGAATCGAGCGGAGCCGCCACGCGGCAAGCAAGTCAACCTGCGCGCATGCGCGCAGCCATCGAGCGCGCGGTCGCCAGCGGGCCACGCTTCCTGCGCGGCGAGATCGACGCCGACCACATGGCAAAAAGCATGGTTGCGGCCGTACAAGGTTATGTCGACGCTGAACAGGCGCTGGGTGGCGACGGTCGTCCGGATGGCCCGGCCTCGCAAAACCTCTTCAACGTGTTGCGCGAGCTGATGGGCTGCGGTTCGGGTTACCTCGCAGGCCGCTGCGACAGCGCGTGCGTCGCGCGCACGATGACCGAGATGATCCACCAGTTTCCGCCGCCGACCGCATGACGCGCGACGCGCCCCTCAGACGGTGAGCAGCGCGCGGCCGACGCCGAGCGCCGCCAGCGCGAATACGGCGAACCAGCACAGCACGCCGATGGCGAACGCCGGGCCGCGACTTTTCGGATCGCGCAGGTAGGCAAACGCATACCAGGTCCGCGCGACGACCCACAGCAACCCGACGCCGCCGGCCCATCGCGCAAAACCATAGTGCGCGGCGAGCCACAGAGTCGGCAGAAACAGCACGCAGGCCTCGAGCGTGTTCATCTGCACGCGGTAGGCTCGCTCGAACAGCGGATGCCCGCTGGTCGCCGGAGCGTCGACGCGGTAGACATGGCGGCCACGACCCACCGCGAGCGCGGTGGCAAAGAGCAGCAGCATGGCGAGCAGACTCACCACCGCGGGCAGGTGCAACATGGCGCTTTCCTCCGTTGAAAGGTCGTTGTCTCCGCGTCGCGTGCGCGCGGACGGCGTGTCGGAGTGTAGCCGAGCGTGCGGCGCGCGACGGCGAGGAAGATCGGGTAGCGCGGTTCCCCGGGACTGCGCCGAACCACGAAGGGGCGCTGAACGATGCGTCGACCAGGCCGACGTCGGCCGCCAGCCGATCGAAACGCTCCAGGTTGGCATCGGCTGCCGCCATTGCCGCTTCTCTTCACACGAGCCGCACAGACTGGCGCAGCGCGACGCGACGTTCGCGCGCCAGGTCAAGCGGGCTCTCGGGTCGGCGCCGGACCCTCAGGCCTCGGCGAAAGGCCAGGCGAGCACGTCGCGAATGTCCTCGCTCGGCAGCAGGCACATCAGCAGGCGCTCGATGCCGAGCGCGACGCCGGCGCAGGGCGGCAGCGCGTGCAGCACCTCGAGCAAGCGCTCGTCGAGCGGCAGCTCGCGCTGGCCGCGCTCGCGGCGGCGACGGTTGTCGCGCTCGAAGCGCGCGCGCTGCTCGCGCGGATCGTCGAGCTCGTGGTAGCCGTTGGCCAGCTCGAAGGGTCCGAGGTAGAGCTCGAAGCGCTCGGCGAGCGGCGGGTCTCCTGGCCGGATTCGTGCCAGCGCGGCCTGGCTGGCCGGAAAGTCGTACATCACGCTGATGCGGTCGCGCGGAAATGCCGGCTGCAGGCGGTGGGTGATCAGCAGGTCGAGCCAGTCGTCGCGGCTCAGCCCGGCGGCGTCGATGCGCACTTCGGCCAGCGGCGCCTGCAGGGTTTCGAGCGGCGCGGTGAAGGGGTCAAAGCCGAGCTCGAGGCGGAACCAGTCGCGGTAGCTCCGCGCCAGGAGCGCGCCACGGCGACCGCGCAGCGCGAGCGCGCGCTGCACCAGCTCGACCGTCTCCTCGAGCAGGCGCCGATGGTCCCAGCCCAGGCGGTACCACTCGAGCATGGTGAATTCCGGGTTGTGGCGACGCCCGGCTTCACCGTTACGGAACACCCGGCCGAGCTCGTAGCAGTCGCCGAGCCCGGAGGCGAGGAGGCGCTTCAACGGGTATTCGGCCGAGGTGCGCAGCCAGCGCTCGCGGGCGCCGGCGTCGATGTGCCCGCTGAAGGCGGTGCTGAAGCTTTCGATATTCGGCTCGGTGTTGCCCGCCGCCGACAGCAGCGGGGTCTCCACCTCGAGCACGCCGCGTTCGGCAAAGAACTCGCGCAGCATCGCGTAGAGCGTCGCGCGCAGCTGGAGTGCGGCGAGACGCGGGGCGGGAATGGATGACGTTTGAGACATTCGCGTGGGTGGCGCGGCCCAGACGCGAATCTCGAAACCGCCCGGGCTTGTGGCGCTCGCGATCCTAGTGCGCGGGCGCTGCTCGGCGCCAGTCAGCCGCGAACACGGGCCGCGCCCGCGAACTCTACGCCGCGTCACCGCAGCCCATGACCTTTGGCCGATCGCCCCGGCTACCGCCGTGCGAGCTGCCCACAGCATGCGCTCGGCTGCGCCGTGATTCGCCTGATCATTGATTGCATCTATTGCGACGATACGATCAATTCATTTCCATTAATTTCTCGCGACACCTATGCTGGGCTTCGAAACTTTCCGCCCAACGAGGAGCCAACCCGATGTCCCTGATCAACTCCCAGGTCCAGCCCTTCAAGACCCAAGCCTTCCACAACGGCAAGTTCGAGGAAGTGACCGAGCAGAGCCTGAAGGGCAAGTGGTCGGTCATCATCTTCATGCCCGCCGCCTT
Source organism: uncultured Dokdonella sp. (assembly GCA_964582225.1). Taxonomy (GTDB): domain Bacteria; phylum Pseudomonadota; class Gammaproteobacteria; order Xanthomonadales; family Rhodanobacteraceae; genus Dokdonella_A. Next base: position 89,185 of record CAZORA010000001.1, read on the forward strand.
CACCTTCAACTGTCCGACCGAGGTCGAGGACGCGGCCGAGCACTACGCCGAGTTCCAGAAGGCCGGTGCCGAAGTCTACGTGGTGACGACCGACACCCACTTCTCGCACAAGGTCTGGCACGAGACCTCGCCGGCCGTGGGCAAGGCCAGGTTCTACCTGGTCGGCGACCCGACCCACCGGCTGACCCACGCCTTCGACGTGCACATCGAGGAAGAAGGCCTCGCCCTGCGCGGCACCTTCATCGTCAACCCGGAAGGCGTGATCAAGACCATGGAAGTGCACGACAACGCGATCGCCCGCGACGTCACCGAGACCCTGCGCAAGCTCAAGGCCGCGCAGTACGTCGCCGCCCACCCGAACGAGGTGTGCCCGGCGAAGTGGAAGGAAGGCGCCAAGACCATCGCGCCGTCGCTGGACCTGGTCGGCAAGATCTGAGCCCGCGAACGTGCCGCCCGCCGCATCCGGCAGCGGGCGTCATCCCGAGGTACCGGACTGGAGAAGCCCCGTGCTCGATGAAGCCCTGAAGTCCCAGCTCAAGACCTATCTCGAACGCCTGCAGCAGCCGATCCGGCTGCTGGCGACGCTGGACGACAGCGAAGTCGGGCGCGACATGCACGCCCTGCTGGCCGACATTGCCGCGCAGTCGGACCGGGTCAGCGTGGTCGAGGTCGACGATCCGGAAGTGCGCCGCCCCTCGTTCGCGATCGGCCGCGAGGACGGCAGCGTGGCGCTGCGCTTCGCCGGGCTTCCGCTCGGCCACGAGTTCACATCGCTGGTGCTGGCGCTGCTGCAGGTCGGTGGTCATCCCTCGCGCGAGGACGAGGAGCTGCAACAGCGAGTGCGCGAGCTCGACGGCGAATACCGCTTCGAGACCTTCTTCTCGCAGTCCTGCCAGAGCTGCCCGGACGTGGTGCAGGCGCTGAACCTGATGGCGGTGCTGAACCCGCGCGTGCGGCACGTCGCGATCGACGGCGCGGCCTTCCAGGCCGAAGCCGAGGCGCGCGAAGTGATGGCCGTGCCGAGCGTATTCCTGAACGGCGAATTCTTCGACAGCGGGCGCATGACGCTGACCGAGATCGTGGCCCGGCTGGATCACGGCGCGGCGGCGCGCGAAGCTCGCAAGCTCGAAGCAAAGCCGGTCTTCGACGTGCTGGTGGTGGGCGGCGGCCCGGCCGGTGCGGCGGCGGCGATCTACGCCGCGCGCAAGGGCATCAGCACCGGCCTGCTCGCCGAACGCTTCGGCGGCCAGGTGCTGGACACGCTCGCAATCGAGAACTTCGCTTCGGTGCCGCACACCGAAGGCCCGCAGTTTGCCGCCGCTCTCGAGCGCCACGTGCGCGAGTACGAGGTCGACCTGATGAACCTGCAGCGGGCCGAAGCCCTGAGCGCGGGCGAGGACGGGATCGAGATTCGGCTCGCCGGCGGCGCCACTCTGCGCTCGAAGACGGTGGTGCTCGCCACCGGCGCGCGCTGGCGTCATCTGGGCGTACCCGGCGAAGATGAATACCGCAACAAGGGCGTGGCCTACTGCCCGCACTGCGACGGCCCGCTGTTCAAGGGCAAGCGGGTGGCGGTGATCGGCGGCGGCAATTCCGGCGTCGAAGCGGCCATCGATCTCGCCGGCATCGTCGGCCACGTCACCCTGATCGAGTTCGACGCCAGGCTGCGCGCCGACGAGGTGCTGCAGCGCAAGCTGCGCAGCCTGCCCAACGTCACCATCATCGTCGGCGCCCGGACCACCGAGATCCAGGGCGACGGACAGCGCGTCAGCGGCCTCGTCTACCGCGATCGCGGCAGCGGCGACGAGCACGCGGTAGCGCTCGACGGAGTGTTCATCCAGATCGGCCTGCTGCCCAACACCGAGTGGCTGCAGGGCAGCCTCGCGCTCAACGGTCGCGGCGAAATCGAGGTCAACGAGCGCGGCGAGACTTCCCTCCCCGGCGTGTTCGCGGCCGGCGACTGCAGCACCGTGCCCTACAAGCAGATCGTGGTCGCCATGGGCCAGGGTTCGACCGCCGCGCTCAGCGCCTTCGACCACCTGATTCGCACTTCGGCACCCGCCGCGACGGCCAAGGTCGCCTGATTCGCTCACCCATCCACGCGCCTACCCCCTCCGGGCGCGATGGGTCGAAGGAACCGACGTTTCCCCTGCGTCGGTTCCTTCTTTTTTTCCGCTTCGCGAAACCGCGAGCAGGTCCACCGCCAGCAAGGCGCCGCAGCGCTTTTCGCGCCGGATCGCACCCGCCTTCGGGTCGCAGCAGATCGCTGCTGGCGGGCGCGCGTCGTCGACGGCCGCGCGCGCTCACGCGCACTCCCCGAAGCGCAGCGGTCAACGCGGGGATTGTGGTCATATAGTGTGGTGGTCTAGTATTACACATAATCTCAGATCGAGTCTTCGCCATGGTCCTTCCAGCCGCATCGAATTCGCGTCGCTCCCGCTCGCTGCCGGCGGGCATCGGCCTGCTTGCCGCGCTGCTGCTGATCGGTGGATGCACGGATTCCGGAGCCGGAAAGCTCGAGGATGCGGCGGCGAGCGTGCTGCCGGTGGAGGTCGCGACGGCCGCGCGGGAGCCGATCGTCGCCAGCTATTCGGCCACCGCCACGCTGGAAGCGGTCGGCGACGCCAAGGTGGTCGCCAAGGCCAGCGGCATCGTCCTCAAGCTGCTGGTGGAGGAAGGCGCGCAGGTGAAGCGGGGCGACCTGCTCGCGCTGCTCGACGACGACGCCGCGCGCAACCGGCTGGCGCAGGCCGAAGCCAGCCTGAAGAAGGCCGAAGCGGCCTTCGAGAAGGCCGATCGCGGCTACGCCCTCAGGATCGTTGCGCGCACCCAGTACGACACCGACAAATACGATCTCGCGACGCAGAAGGCGGTGGTCGAGGGCGCGCGCCTGGAGCTTTCCTGGACGCACATCACGGCGCCGATCTCCGGCGTGGTGGCGCGGCGCGAAATCAAGCTCGGCAACCTGGTGCAGGCCAACCAGGAGCTGTTCGAAATCGTCGACCTGGAGCCACTGCAGGCGGTGCTCAACGTGCCCGAGCACGAGCTGCATACGCTGAAGCCCGGCCAGGACGTGCACCTGCGCGTGGATGCCCTGCCCGGCCGACGCTTCGAGGGCCAGGTGGCGCGCATCGCGCCGGTGGTGGACGCCGCGAGCGGCACTTTCCGCGCCACCTGCGAGTTCCGCAACGGCGGCGGCGAGCTCAAGCCGGGCATGTTCGGCCGTATCGAAGTAGCCTACGACGAGCGCGAGTCGGCGCTGGTGGTGCCGCGCCAGGCCCTGATCGAAGAGGACGGCGAAACCCACGTGTTCGTGGTCGAGCCGGCTCCGACTGCGCCGCTTGCCGCGCCGCGCGGCAGGCCGGGCGAGGCGGTCGCGGCCAGCCTCGAGCCGGCCAGGCCCGGCCTGGTGGCCCGGCGCCGCGCAGTGAGCACGGGCTACTCCGACGGCGACCGGGTCGAAGTGCGCGAAGGTCTCACTGACGGCGAGCGCGTGATCACCGTCGGCCGCAACGCGGTGCGCGACGGCACCGCGGTGCAGCCGATCGAGCCCGCGCCGACCCTCGGCACGATCACCCCGGACGGCGCCGAATGAACCTCCCCGAGTTCGCCACCCGCCGTCGCGTCAGCGTCGGCATGCTGACGCTGACCCTGGTGCTGTTCGGCCTGATCGGCCTGGCCGGGCTGAAGGTGAACCTGCTGCCCGAGCTGTCCTACCCGACGCTCACCGTGCGCACGGATTTCGAGGGTGCGGCGCCGCTGGAAATCGAAAACCTCGTCAGCCAGCCGGTCGAGGAGGCGGTGGGCGTGGTCAAGAACCTGCGCAAGCTGCATTCGGTATCGCGCAGCGGCCAGTCCGACGTGGTGCTGGAGTTCGTCTGGGGTACCGACATGGACCTGGCGAGCCTCGAGGTGCGCGACAAGCTCGACGCCCTGCAGCTGCCGCTGGAAGCGAAGAAGCCCCTGCTGCTGCGCTTCAACCCGTCCACCGATCCGATCCTGCGCCTCGGGCTCAGTGCCGGCGGCGAGGGTCCGGAAAGCGAGCAGAGCCTGAAGCAGCTGCGCCGCTACGCCGATGAGGATCTGCGCAAGCGCCTGGAGCCGGTGGCCGGCGTCGCCGCGGTGAAGGTGGGCGGCGGCCTGGAGGACGAGATCGAGGTGGCGATCGACCAGCAGCGGCTGGCGCGGCTCGGCATCGACGTCAACGAGGTCATCACGCGGCTGCGCAGCGAGAACGTCAACGCCTCCGGCGGGCGCATCGAGGAGGGCAGCCAGCGCTTCCTGGTGCGCACCCTGAATCAGTTCCATTCCCTCGACGAGATGCGTGAGCTCCTGATCCGGATCGACGCAGGCGTCCCGGTCCGCCTGCGCGACGTGGCCGAGATCAGCCAGGGGCACAAGGAGCGCGAAGGCATCGTGCGTATCGACGGCCGCGAGGCGGTGGAGCTTGCCGTGTACAAGGAAGGCGACGCCAATACCGTGAGCGTTGCCGAGGCGGTCAAGGCGGAGCTCGCGCGGCAGCGGGACCGTCTGCCCGCCGGCGCCGCGCTCGCCACCATCGAGGACCAGTCGGTGTTCATCGGCCACGCGCTGCGCGAGGTGAAGATCGACGCCCTGCTCGGCGGCCTGCTCGCCATCCTCGTCATTTTTTTCTTCCTCGGCGACGCCTGGAGCACCTTCATCATCTCGCTGTCGCTGCCGGTGTCGCTGATCGCCACCTTTTTCTTCATGGACCAGCTGCAGCTGTCACTCAACGTGATGTCGCTCGGCGGCCTCGCACTGGCGACCGGCATGGTGGTGGACGATTCGATCGTGGTGCTGGAGAACATCGCGCGCCTGCGCGAGAAGGGCGCCTCGATCCTCGACGCCGCGGTGCGCGGCACCGCCGAGGTCGGCATGGCGGTGACCGCCTCGACCCTGACCACGGTGGCGGTGTTCTTCCCGCTGGTCTTCGTGCAGGGTATCGCCGGCCAGCTGTTCCGCGACCAGGCGCTCACCATCAGCTTCGCCATGCTGGTGTCGCTGCTGGTCGCGATGACCCTGATTCCGATGCTGGCCTCGCTCAAGGGGCGCTCGCCGCTGGCCTTCCGCGACGAAGCACCGGCGCCGGCGCGGCCGCTGCCGCGAAACCGCGCGCTGCGCGCGCTTGCACGCGCTGCGCGGGTCCTGAGCGAGGGTCTGCTGCAGATCCTGCCGCGCGCGCTGGCCTGGCTGACGGCGCTGCTGGAGCGCAGCGCCGGTCGCGCGCTCGGCCGCGCGCTGCGCTTCGTCGGCCGCGGCGTCACCGCTCCATACGAGCGCGCGGCCGCTTTCTACCACCGCGCGCTGCCCGCTGCCCTCGACCGTCCCTGGCGCGTGCTCGGCTTCGCCGCCGCGGCGCTGGCCGGCGCGCTGGCGCTGCTGCCGACGCTCGGCCTCGATCTCATCCCGCAGCTCGCGCAGGGTCGCTTCGACATGACGGTGACGTTGCCGCCCGGCACGCCGCTGACCGACACCGACCGGCTGGTCGCGGAGATTTCCGCCCGCCACGCCGGCGATCCGGGCGTCGCGTCGATCTACGGCGTGGCCGGCAGCGGCACGCGCCTGGATGCGAACCCGACCGAGTCGGGCGAGAACATCGCGCGGCTCTCGATCGCGCTCGAGAACGGCGGCAGCCGCGCCGTCGAGGCGGCCGAAGTCGAGCGCCTGCGAACCTCGCTCCGGCGCGCCGACGCCAGCGTCAAGTTTGCGCGGCCGGCCCTGTTCAGCTTCTCCGCGCCGCTCGAGATCGAGATCCGCGGCTACGACATCGAGGCGCTGACCCAGGCCGGTCAGCGCCTGGCCGCACGCATGAAGACCTCCGACCGCTTTGCCGACGTCAGGTCCACGGTCGAGGGCGGCTACCCCGAAGTCCAGGTGCGCTTCGATCAGGAGCGCGCCGCCGCGCTCGGCTTGAACACGCGCGACATCGCCGACCGGCTGGTGCGCAAGGTGAAGGGCGAAGTCGCTACCCGCTATGAGTTTCGCGACCGCAAGATCGACGTGCTGGTGCGCGCCCGCGCGAGCGATCGCGGCAGCGTCGAGGACCTGCGCAATCTCGTCGTCGGCAACGCGACGGCGCAGCCGCCCGCCGCGGCCGCGGCCGGCGACGTGCCGATCCGCCTCGGCGCGGTTGCCGACGTGATCGCCGGCGAAGGCCCGAGCGAGATCCACCGCGTCAGCCAGGAGCGGGTGGCGATCGTCTCCTCCAACCTGCGCTACGGCGACCTGGCCAGCGCGGTGGCGGAGGTGGAAGGCCTGGTGGCCGCCAATCCGCTGGCCGCCGGGGTCAAGGTGGAGGTCGGCGGGCAGGGCGAGGAGCTCGCCGAATCGATCCGTTCGCTGCTGTTTGCACTCGGCCTGGCGATCTTCCTCGTCTACCTGGTGATGGCCTCGCAGTTCGAGTCGCTGCTGCACCCCTTCGTCATCATGTTCTCGATCCCGCTGGCGGCGGTCGGCGCGGTGCTGGCGCTGAAGCTTTCGGGCTCGGCGATCTCGGTGGTGGTCTTCATCGGCTTCATCATGCTGGTCGGCATCGTGGTCAAGAACGCCATCGTGCTGATCGACCGCGTCAACCAGCTGCGCGGCGAAGGGCTGAGCAAGCGCGAGGCGCTGCTGCAGGCCGCGGAATCGCGCCTGCGCCCGATCGTGATGACCACCCTGTGCACCCTGATCGGCTTCGCGCCGCTGGCGATCGGCGTCGGCGAAGGCGCCGAGGTGCGCGCGCCGATGGCGCTGACCGTGATCGGCGGCCTCGCGGTCTCGACCCTGCTGACGCTGGTGGTGGTGCCGATCGTCTACGAGCTGCTCGACCGCCGCGGCGACGAGTGGTACGTGGCGCGAGCGCGCAGCGCGACGGACGGCACGGACGATTCCGACGCGGCGCGCGCCGGCATCGCCCCCCTCGGGCCGGCGCTCTCCGACGGGGCCGGCCGGTGAGCCTCGCCGAGCTCAGCCTGAAGCGGCCGGTGACTGCCGCCATGTTCTTCGTCTCGATGGTGGCGATCGGGCTGATCGCCGCGCTGCGCCTGCCACTCGAGCAGTTCCCGGCGATCGAGGCGCCGTTCCTGTCGGTACAGGTGCCGTATCCCGGCTCCACGCCGGACGAGATCGAGCGCACGATCACCCGCCCGATCGAGGAGGCGCTGGCCACCCTGCCCGGCATCCAGCGCATGCAGTCGAGCTCCGACGCCGAGTCGGCGCAGCTGTTCCTGGAGTTCAAATGGGGCGAAAACGTCGCCGTCAAGGCGGTACAGGCGCGCGAGAAGATCGACGCAATTCGCGATCAGCTGCCGGAGGACGTCCAGCGCGTTTTCGTGCAGAAATTCTCCACCGCCGATCAGCCGGTGCTGCAGCTGCGCATCGCCAGCGACGGCGGCGATCTTTCCAGCGCCTGGGAGCTGATCGAGCGCAGCATCAAGCGCCCGCTGGAGCGGATCGCGGGCGTCGCCCGAGTGGACATTTCCGGCATCGGCAAGCCGGAGGTGCAGGTGGAGATTGCCGCCGATCGTCTGGCCGCGCACGGGCTCGAACTGAACGAGCTCTACCGGAACCTGAGCCAGGCCAATTTTGCCCTGTCCGCGGGCCGGATCGATGCAAGCGGGCGGCGCTTGCGGGTGCAGCCGCTCGGCCAATGGCAGAGCCTCGACGACCTCCGCTCCGTGCCGCTCGACGCCAAGGGGCTCCGCCTCGGCGATATCGCCAGCGTCCGCCTGCGCCCGGCACGGGTGGACTTCGCGCGCCGGCTGGACGGCAAGCCCGCGGTCGGCGTCGACATCTACCGCGAGCGCGACGCCAACCTGGTCGAGGTCGGGCGCCGGGTGATGGATGCGGTCGCCCGGATCCAGGCCGCACCGGAGCTTTCCGGCATCCGCGTCTACACCCTGCAGAGCCAGGCCGACAGCGTCACCGGAAGCCTGCGCGAGCTCGCCGAAGCGGGCCTGATCGGCACCCTGCTGTCGGTGCTGGTGCTGTTCTTCTTCCTGCGCGACTGGGCGTCCACCCTGATGGTGTCGCTGGCCATCCCGATCTGCTTCGTGATGACGCTGGGCTGCATGCACTTCCTCGGCATCAGCCTCAACGTGCTGTCGATGATGGGCCTGCTGCTCGCGGTGGGCATGCTGGTCGACAACGCGGTGGTGGTGGTCGAGAGCATCTACCAGTACCGCGAAAAATTCCCCGGGCGGCCTTGGTATTCGGCGGTGCGCGGCACCCAGGTGGTCGGCATCGCGATCGCCGCCGGCACCCTGTCGAGCGTGGTGGTGTTTCTGCCCAACATCTTCGGCGAGACCAACAACATCTCGATCTTCCTCGCCCAGGTGGCGATCGCCATGTCGATCGCCCATCTCGCCTCCTGGCTGGTCGCGGTCAGCATCGTGCCGATGCTGGCTTCACGTCTACCGCCGCCGAAATACCTCGGTCGCGAAACCCTCGTTTCCCGCCTGCGCGAGCGCTACGCGCGAGCCGTGGACTGGACGCTCACGCGGCGGCGCAGGACGATGCTGGCGCTGCTCGCGCTGCTCGCGGCCAGCGTGATTCCGGTGACGCAGACCAAGACCAGCATGTTCGACGGCGGCGAGGCGCGCCAGCTCCAGCTTTCCTGGCAGCTCAACGCACACTACCGCCTGCAGGACCTGCAGCCTGCCGTCGCGCGGGTGGAAAAATACCTCGAGGAGCACCGCGAGCGCTTCGAGATCCAGTCGGTCTACAGCTGGTACGGCGAGCAGGGCGAAGCGCAGACGCGAATCCTGCTGACCTCCGCCGACCGGGCGCGGCGCAGCGCGAAGGAGATCCAGGAGGAGATCCGCAGCGGCCTGCCGGCGGTGGCCGTCGGCAAGCTCGACTTCGACGGCGGCGACAGCGACGGCGGCAGCGGCGTCGACATCGCCCTGGCAGGGGACTCGGCGGCCGAGCTGCGGGATCTCGCCGCCACCGTCGTGCCGATCTTGGCGCGCCTGCCGAGTCTGCGCGACGTGCGCACCGAGAAGGCGGGCGCAGAGCGCGAAGTCACCGCGCGGGTCGACCGCGTGCGCGCCCGCCAGTACGGCTTCGACGCGGAATCGGTCGCCAATTTCATCCAGATCGCGCTGCGCGGCATGCCGCTCGCGGACTTCCATTCCGGCGAGCGCACGCTGCCGGTGTGGCTGCGCTTCCAGGGCGCGGATGCGCAAAGCCTCGCCGGGCTTTCGGACTTCAAGCTGCGCGCCGCCGACGGCACGCAGATTCCGCTGCTGACGATGCTGCGCACCGACACCCGCGAGGCGCCCTCGGCGATCCAGCGCATCGACCGCAGCACGGCGCTCAGGATCAGCGCCAACCTGGCCGGCGGCAAGACCATGAGCGAGGCGCGGGCGGAGATCGGCGCAGCGCTCGGCAGCGTCGCCTTTCCGACCGGCTACCGCTGGAGCTTCGGCCAGGGCTTCGACCGCGAGGACGAGGCCGGACGGCAGATGCTGTTCAACACCCTGATCGCGCTGGTGCTGGTCTACGCGCTCATGTGCGCGATGTTCGAGTCGCTGCTGTTTCCGGCGGCGATCCTGCTCACCTTCGGCTTCTCGGTCTTCGGCGTCTACTGGCTGTTCTGGCTCAGCGGCACGACGTTCTCGATCATGGCCGCGATCGGCATCCTGATTCTGATGGGCGTGGTGGTGAACAACGGCATCGTGATGATCGTCCACGTCAACCAGCTCCGCCGCGACGGCCACCCTCGCCGCGAGGCGCTGGTGATGGGCGCAAAAGAGCGCCTGCGGCCGGTGCTGATGACCATGGCCACCGCCATCCTCGGCATGCTGCCGCTGGCGATCGGTGGCGCCGCGGCCTGGAGCGACGGCCCGCCCTACGCGCCGATGGCCCGCGCGATCGCCGGCGGCCTGGCCTTCTCGACCGCGCTGACCCTGCTGGTGCTGCCCTGCATCTACTCGCTGCTCGACGACGCCCGGCTGTGGGCTGGGCGCGTGCTCGCCGACGCGCGCGCCGGACGCATTCGCCGCGCAGTCCTGCCGGCCGCCTGAAAGCACGCGGGGATCGAAGCCGGTTCTCCGTCGCCGTCCGCGCCGCCCGCGCAGCTTGCGCAAGCGCGGTCGACGCGATTACCGTGCGCGAACCAACGCGCTCCACGGGAAACTCCGCATGTTCGGCAAGACCTGCAAGATCATCCTTGCGACGCTGCTGCTGACCACGACTTTTGCCGCGTCCGCGGCGGACGCGAGTCGCAGCGCCGTACCCGCTTCCCTCGGCGGTGGCAGCCTGCCGCTGAGCCAGATCGATGCCGTCCACTTTCCGGCCCTCGACATGGCCACCGTCGCCGCCGAGGACGCGCTGCGCCAGGCCGACGGTGCGCCGGCCCGCTTCGCCATTCCGCACGAGGTGGCACTCGACCCCCGCCACGTCGGCACCTGGGAAGAGCGGGGCGCGCAAAGCATCTGGCGCTATCGTGTCGTCGCCGAAGACGCGCTCTCGCTCAATTTCGGCTTCACCCACTACCGCCTGCCGCCAAGCGCGCGGCTGTTCATTTACGACAGCGCCGGCCAGCACATCGCCGGCCCCTGGGACGCGCGCAAGAACCTGCCGGACGGCCAGCTGTGGACGCCGATCATCCCGGCCGGCGACGTCGTGATCGAGCTCGACGTCGACCGCGCCGAACGCGATCGGGTCGAGCTTCTGCTGGGGCGGATCAACCAGGGTTATCGCGGCCTCGGCCGGCACAGCGCCGGCTATGCGCAGCCCGACATCGGCCAGCCGAAATACGGCGAGGGCCCCTGCAGCGACGACGAAATCCAGTCCGGCACTTGCAACATGGACGTCGCCTGCCTCGGCGAGGACGATCCCTGGAACGACCCGCGCCGCGCGGTCGGCGCGATCACCGTCGGCGGCTCCGACACCTGCACCGGCTCGCTGATCAACAACACCGCCAACGATCGCCGGCGCCTGTTCGCCACCGCGAGCCACTGCGGCCTGACCGCCGGCAGCGCCGCCAGCGTCGTCGTCTACTGGAACTACGAATGGCCGAGCTGCCGCACGCCGGGCGCTGCGGGCAGCGGCCAGGCCGGGCCGTTCAATCCGAACATGGCGAGCTCCGGCACCACCTTCGTCGCCGCCACCCCAAATCCCTTCTCCGGCGGCAGCTGCTCTTCCGGCATGGGCCCGACCTGCACCGACTGGACCCTGGTCGAAATCAACGACCCGCTCGATCCAGCCTGGAACCTGTACTGGGAGGGCTGGGACCGGCGCAGCGCCGGCGCCATCTGCTCGCATCCCGGCGACCCCGGCTCGACCGACGGCTTCTGCGCCTCGATCCACCACCCCAACGTGGACGAGAAGCGCATCACCTTCGTTGCCACCTCGCTGACCACCAGCAGCATCGCGGGCGGCAGCAACACGCACTGGCATGCGGCCTGGACCACCAGCCCGCCGATCCTGCCCAATATCGTCAACCCGCCGCCGAGCCTGCCGCCCGGCGTCACTGAGCCGGGCTCCTCGGGCTCGCCGCTCTACAGCGCCGCACAGCGCATCGTCGGTGTGCTGAGTGGCGGCAACTCCTACTGCGGCGCCACCGGCTCCGACCTGTCCGACGAGTACGGCCAGCTCGCGGTCGCCTGGGAGGGCCGCGGCACGCCGGCGACGCGCATGAAGGACGCTCTGGACCCGCTCGGCAGCGACGCCGAGTTCATCGACGGCATGGGCATGAGCCCGTTCAGCCTGAGCCTCGATCCGCCCACGCTCGCGGTCTGCAGCAGCAGCGGGGGCAGCGCCAGCACCACGGTCGAAGTGAGCGCCGATCCCGGCTTCAGCGGCACGGTCGCGCTCAGCGCCGACGAGGTACCGGCAGGCGCCAGCGGCTCGTTCAGTCCCGCCAGCGTGAGCCCGCCGGCGAGTTCGACGTTCCAGCTCGACGACCTCGACGCGGCGGCCACCGGCCGCTACGCGATCAAGGTGATCGGCAGCAGCGGCACGGACTCGAGCTTCCGCAGCCTCGACCTGATGCTGAACGACGCGCTCCCCGCGCCGGTGGCGCTGAGCGTACCGGCCGACGGAGAAGCCGACGTGCCCACGACCGTACTGCTGTCGTGGGCCGCCGCGAACGGCGGCCCGGCGGAGTACCGGGTCGAAGTGGCGAGCGACGCGGCGTTCGCCAATCTCGTCTTCAGCCGCACCCTGAGCGACGAGACCGCGGTCGCCGTGACGCCCGCGCTCGCGCCGCTCAGCACCTTCTACTGGCGGGTGCGCGCCGACAACGGCTGCGGCAGCGGCAGCTGGTCGGCGGTGCGCAGTTTCACCACCGGCGTCACCTTCCCCGAGCCCTACTGTCCGGTCAGCTTCCCCAACGCGGTGGAGCCGATCACCCGGGTGCAGTTCAGCGCCATCGACCACCGCAGCAGCGCCGCCGTCGACGGCAGTCCGGCGCACGAGGATTTCCTGGCGATCCCGGGGGGGACGATCGAACCGGGCGCCGACTACCTGCTGCTGGTCGAGGGCAATACCGCCGGCAACTACACCACCCGCGTCAAGGCCTGGTTCGACTGGGACCGCAGCGGCAGCTTCGAGGCCAGCGAGGGCTACTCGATCGGCAGCATCGCGAATTCCACCGGTGAAGACGGCAAGAACGCCAGCGCCACCGTCACGGTGCCGGCCACGCTCACGCCGGGCCCGGTGCGCATGCGGGTGATCAAGAAATACAGCACGGAGGCGGACCCCTGCAACGGCGGCGGTTACGGACAGGCGGAGGACTACAGCCTGCAGTATTCCGACGTCCCGCCCAGCTTCCACGTCGGCGGCACGGTCAGCGGCCTGCTCGGCGGAGACCGGGTTTCCCTGTCACTGAACGGCGGCGCCGCGCTGACGCTCGGCAACGGCGGCTTCAGCTTCAGTGAAGAAATCGCCGATGGCGCTGCCTATGCAGTGACCGACGTGAGCAGCGGCCATCTCGCGAGCTGCAGCATCATCAACGGCAGCGGCACGATCGCCGGCGCCGATATCACGGACGTCGAGGTCGACTGCTCGCCGATCTACGTCGGCGATCTGATCTTCCGCGACGGCTTCGAGGACTGAGGAGCCGGAGCGTGCGGCCGGCCCTGCAGCGCGAGGCCGGCCGCCTCTGACGAAGGCAGCGCGAGCTCGCGGGCCCGGTTTCCGGACGCCGCGCGGCTCAGTCGGCTTGAGCCGTCTGCGGATGCAGATGCACCGCGAGCCACAGGCTTCCCGCGGCGCTGCGCTCCACCGTGTGGGCCAGGCCAGCCGGCAGGAATAGCCAGTCGCCAACCGTGAGCTCGAGGATTTCCGCAGCGACGCGAAGGCGGGCGCTGCCGCGCAGCAGCACGACCCACTCGTCCTGCGCCTGCACGTACTCGCCAGGCTCCGGCGAAGCCGAGCTCAGAATGCGCTCGATCACGAGGTTGCGCTGACGCAGCAGCGGCTCGAAGTACTCGCCCGTAGCGGGCGGCTCGGCGGCGGCGAACAGATTGCCGCGTTCCAGCGGGGACGGCGACGACACCGCTTCAGCGCCGCGCCGCGGCGCTCTCGTCGCGCACCGCCTTGAACTCGGAGCCCGGCTTCCACTCCGGCCAACGATTCGAATTGGCGAGGTCGCGACCGAGGCGATAGAGAAGGACGATGTCCTCCGCAGCGCCGCGCAGATCCCAGTCCGGACCCCAGGCGTCACAGGGCTGGTGGTAGCAGCGTCCGGTGTAGTCGTCGACCCACTTCTGTCCGGCTTCGCGACCGCCGTCGACGAGGTCCGAAGCGCCAGCGAAACCCATCATCAAGAGCACCGGCACGCCGCGACGGGCAAAGGGGAAATGATCGGAGCGGAAGAACAGGCCGCGCTCGGGCAGGGTTTCCGGGGTCAGCGTGCGCCCCTGCACGCGCGCCAGGCGCCGGAGCTCGTCCTCGAGCTCGTTCTGTCCGCCGCCAACCAGGATCACGTCGTGCGCCCTGCCGGCGGTCTGCAGGATGTCCACCGTGATGTTGGCGATGGTTCGGTCCAGCGGGTAGAGCGGGTCCCGGGCGTAGGTTTCCGAGCCGAGCAGGCCGCTCTCCTCGCCGGTCCAGAAGCCGAACACGATGCTGCGCGCCGGCGTGCGGTGGGCCTTGAAGACCCGGGCGATCTCCAGCAGGGCGGCGACGCCGAGCGCGTCGTCGTTGGCGCCACCACGAACCGTGCGGCCCTGCGCGTCCGGCGGACCCTTGCCGTAAGCGTCCCAGTGGGCGCCATACAGGATCACTTCGTCGGGGCGGCTGCGTCCGGCGATGCGCGCCAGCACGTTGTGGCTCAACACCTGCTGATGGCTCACCGGCACGTCGGCCGAGAAACTCGCCTCGGGCAGCGCGAGCGGGCGGAAATCGGCGCGACGCGCGGCGCGGCGCAGCTGCGCGAGGTCGAGTCCGGCGTCCCGGAACAGCTTGTTCGCGGTTTCTCCGGCGAGCCAACCCTGCAGCACCAGGCTCGTCATCCTGCCGGGTGCCGACACGCTGGCGAAGTTCTCGCCCTGGCCGCTCGAAGCCACGTTCCAGCCGTAGCCGGCGCCCGCGGTGTCGTGCACGATCAGGGCGGCGATCGCGCCGCGCCGCGAGGCTTCCTCGAACTTGTAGGTCCAGCGCCCGTAGTAGGTCATGGAGCGCCCGCCGAAACGCCCCGCTACCGGCTCCCCGGGCGGGGCCTCGAAGTCCGGATCGTTGACCAGGAACACCGCGACCTTGCCCGCCAGATCGACGCCCTTGAAGTCGTCCCAGTCCCGCTCTGGAGCGTGTACGCCGTAGCCGACGAAAACCATCGGTGCGCGCCGGATCAGCGCGCGATCCTCGTCGCGCAGCGTCGTCAAATACACCTCGCGGCCCTGCTGCCAGGGTTGCAGGCGGCCCTTCACCGTCACCCCGAGAGCGGTCGGCTTGCCGAGCCGGGTGTGCAGCAGCGGCGCCTCCTGCAGCCAGCTGCCGTCGCGCCCGCCCGGCTCCAGGCCCAGACCCTGCAGACGGCCGATCAGATAGCCGACGGTGCGATCTTCCCCGGACGTCGCCAGCGCGCGACCCTCGAAGAAATCTGAAGCCAGCAGCTTGACGGTGTCGGCCAGACGTTCGGCATCGATCTCCGCCGCCGGTGCGGGCAGCGCGAACAACAAGCAGCAAAGAAGAAGGAATGACCGGGACATGGTGGCAGATCGTCGATAGCACCAAACGCGACCCAGAATGCAGGCAAGCGCGCGCCAGTGCAAATGGGCGGCGGCCAAAGAAGACTGCATGCGACGAGAATGCTGCGCGGACTACGGCAAACGATCGATTTCGCGGACGGACAAACGGCGCGACAATCGCCCGACTCATTGATGCATCCTATCGCTAAGCACCAATCAATCGATTTTGCTTTATTTCGTGGCGCGGCTAGGCTGACATGACGAGACCACAACCCCCTCAACAGGAGCAGGACCATGCGTTCCGACGATCTCAAGCGCACGCAGCTCACCACCGATTTCGGCGCCCCGGTGCCCGACAACCAGAACAGCCTCACCGCCGGGCCGCGCGGCCCCCTGCTGGCGCAGGACGTGTGGCTGCACGAAAAGCTCGCCAACTTCGTGCGCGAAGTGATCCCCGAGCGGCGCATGCACGCCAAGGGTTCGGGCGCCTTCGGCACCTTCACCGTCACCCACGATATCAGCCGCTACACCCGCGCCAAGCTGTTCGAGAAGGTCGGCAAGAAGACCGAACTGTTCGCCCGTTTCACCACCGTGGCCGGCGAGCGCGGCGCCGCCGACGCCGAGCGCGACATCCGCGGCTTCGCCCTCAAGTTCTACACCGAAGAGGGCAACTGGGACATGGTCGGCAACAACACGCCGGTGTTCTTCATCCGCGATCCGCTCAAGTTTCCCGACCTCAACAAGGCGGTCAAGCGCTGCCCGCACACCAACCTGCGCAGCGCCACCTACAACTGGGACTACTGGACCCTGCTGCCGGAAGCGCTGCATCAGGTGACGGTGGTGATGAGCGATCGCGGCATCCCCGCCAGCTACCGCCACATGCACGGCTTCGGCTCCCACACCTACAGCTTCTGGAACGCGGCCGGCGAGCGCTTCTGGGTGAAGTTCCACTTCCGCACCCAGCAGGGCATCAAGAACCTCACGGACGCCGAGGCCGAGGCGCTGATCGGCAGGGATCGCGAGAGCCACCAGCGCGACCTCTTCGATGCGATCGAGCGCCGCGACTACCCCAGGTGGACGATGTACGTGCAGGTGATGCCGGAGGCGGACGCCGAGAGGGTGCCCTATCACCCCTTCGACCTCACCAAGGTGTGGCCGCACGGCGACTATCCGCTGATCGAAGTCGGCGAGTTCGAGCTCAACCGCAATCCGAACAACTTCTTCGCCGACGTCGAGCAGAGCGCGTTCGCGCCGTCGAACCTGGTGCCGGGCATCGGCGTGTCGCCGGACCGCATGCTGCAGGCGCGGCTCTTCAACTACGCCGACGCCCAGCGCTACCGCCTCGGCACCAACTACCAGCAGATCCCGGTCAACGCCGCGCGCTGCCCGGTGCACAGCAACCACCGCGACGGCATCGGCCGGGTCGACGGCAACTACGGCAGCCTGCCGCACTATGAGCCGAACAGCTTCCACCAGTGGCAGCAGCAGCCCGACTACCGCGAGCCGCCGCTGAAGATCGACGGCAGCGCCAACCACTGGGATTTCCGCGCGGACGACGCCGACTACTACCGGCAGCCCGGCGACCTGTTCCGTCTGATGAGCCCCGCGCAGCAGCAGGTGCTGTTCGACAACACCGCTCGCGCCATGGGCGACGCGCCGGAGTTCATCCAGCGTCGCCACGTCGACAACTGCAGCAAGGCGGACCCGGCCTACGGCGCCGGGGTGGCCAGGGCGCTCGGGCTGACGGGCTGAGCGCGCGCGAACCGGCGGGCGACGGGGTCGCTTCGATCACGCCGTCCGCCGGCTCGCGGCCGTCTCGAACTCGCGCGGGTCACCGAGCCCGCTGCCGGATCGCGGCTTTCGCGCTCCGGCATTTCTTTGCGTGGCGTTCGAGCGCCGCCGCCCTACGGCCGGCGGGAGCTCAGGACCGAGCGCGCCGCAGCACGATCCCGATCAGGCCTTGTCGCGAAGGCGCGGCAGCTCGCGCTGCAGGAGCTCGACGAAGCGCGCCTCGTCCCACACCTCGACGCCGAGCTCGCGCGCGCGCTCAAGCTTGGAGCCGGCCTCGGCGCCGGCGATCACGAAGCGGGTCTTTTTCGACACGCTGCCGGCGACCTTGGCGCCGAGCGCCTCGAGCTTCTCACGAGCCTCGTCGCGAGTGAAGCCCGACAGCGTGCCGGTCAACACCACGGTCTCGCCATCGAGCGGAAGCCGCGCCGCTTCGGCGACGCCGGCGAGCGCTGCGCGAAGCTCGACGAGCGCATCCAGACTGCGCTCGAGCAGCGAGCGATGGCTGCGCTCACGACGCCAGTCGACGAAAGCGGCGGCGACTTCGGCCGGCAGCCCGAGCGCACCGAGCTCGCGTTCCGCAATGTCGCGCAGCGCCTGCGGATCGGCGAGCGCGGCGGCTAGCTGGCGCGCCCGCACCTCGGTCAGCTTCGGCACCTCGAGCGCGGCCAGGACCCGAGCGGGATCGAGCGCCTCGCGCAGCTTCGGCGACGGCGGATGCGCGTCCGTGACCCGCACGCCGCCGGCGAGCAGCGCGTCGATCACCTGCTGATTGCCCGGCTGCTGGAAAAAGGCGCCGATCGAGCGCGCCACCGCGCCGCCGACGTCCGGAACGAGCTTGAACAGCGGCCACGGCAGGCGGCGAATGCGCTCCAGATCGCCGAACCAGAGCGCCAGTGCCTTCGCCGTGCTTTCGCCCACATGGCCGATGCCGAGCCCGTACAAAAAGCGCTCCAGCGTGGTGCGGCGGCTGGCGTCGATCGCGGAGAGCAAGTTTTCCGCCCACTTGGTCGCGACCTTGCCAGCCTTGACCGTCTCCGGCGTGCTGCCGTCGCGCGCGTCGGCGCGGCGCTTCATCTCCAGCAGGTCGGCCAGCTGCAGGCGGTACAGATCGGCCACCGAGTGCAGATAGCCGAACTCGACCAGATCTTCGATGTAGCGCTCGCCGAGGCCGCCGATGTCCATGGCGCGGCGCGAGCCGAAGTGGAAGATGGCCTGGCTGCGCTGCGCGGCGCAGGTCAGTTCGCCCGTGCAGCGGGCGACCGCCTCGCCTGCCTCGCGCACGATGTCGGAGCCGCAGACCGGACAGGTCGCCGGCATCCGCCAGCGCGCGGTGCCAGCGGGCCGGCGCTCGGGAACCACGCGCACCACTTCCGGAATGACGTCGCCGGCGCGACGCACGATCACGGTGTCACCGACGCGCACGTCCAGCCCGGCGACGTGGTCGGCATTGTGCAGGGTCGCGCTGCTGACCGTGACGCCGCCGACGAAGACCGGCGCGAGGCTCGCGGTCGGGGTAGCCGCGCCGGTGCGCCCGATCTGTACCTCGATGGCCTCGACGGTGGTCTGCCTTTCCTGCGCCGGGAACTTGTGCGCGATCGCCCAGCGTGGGTTGCGGCCGACATTGCCGAGAACGCGCTGCTCGGCGCGATCGTTGAGCTTGTAGACCACTCCGTCGATGTCGAAAGGCAGGCTTGGGCGTTCGGCGCCAATTCGCGCGTAGTAGGCGAGGCAGCCCGCGGCGCCGCGCGCGGTACCGACCAGATGGCTGACCGGGAAGCCCCAGGCGTGAAGCTGCTGCAGCATTGCCGAATGGGTGGAGGGCAGCGCGCCGCCCTCGACTGTGCCGACGTCGTAGGCATAGAAGGCCAGCGGGCGGCTCGCACTCACCCGCGGATCGAGCTGGCGCAGGCTGCCGGCGGCGCCATTGCGGGGGTTGACCAGCGGCTTGATCTTGCCGCCGGAGGCGAGCGCGCGCGCGTTGTAGCGCTCGAAGCCGGCGTGCGGCATGTAGACCTCGCCGCGCACTTCGAGTGTGCTCGGCCAGCCGCTGCCGCGCAGCTTCAGCGGGATCGCCTTGACGGTGCGCAGGTTCGCGCTCACGTCCTCGCCGGTTTCGCCGTCGCCGCGGGTCGAGCCGAGCACGAAGCGACCGGCCTCGTAGCGCAGGCTGATTGCCAGGCCGTCGAACTTCGGCTCGACCGAAAACTCGAGATCCGTCTGACCGACGCGCTCTTCGAGACCGCGCACGAAATCGCGCAGCTCCTCTTCGCTGAAGGCGTTGGCGAGCGACAACATCTGCGGCGCGTGGCGTACCTTCGCAAAAGCGTCCGAGGGCCGCGCGCCGACGCGCCGGGTCGGCGAGTCGGCGCTGGCGAGCTCGGGGTGCGCGGCTTCGAGCGCCACCAGCTCGCGAAACAGGCGATCGTACTCGGCGTCGGCCAGGGTCGGATCGTCGAGCACGTAGTAGCGATAGTTGGCGTCTTCGAGCGCGGCGCGAAGCTCGGCCGCGCGGGCCGCCGAATCAAGATCTCGCGATTGCTTCATGCAGCGAATTCTGACACTGGCGCGACGCGAAAGCTGAGTTGCATGGAAACCGCGGACGATGACGCTGCGCTGCAACACGACGCGCGCCGCGCAGCTCACTATGCTACGCGCTTTCGCCGCTGGAAAACCGATGCGCAAACTGCTGCTTGCGACGGCGCTTGCCTGCGCCACGATGACGGCCGCTCAGGCCGACGAATGGGTGGTCGAGGCTCATTATCCGGATCGCGCGACGATGCTTCGCGCAACCTCCAAATTCCAGCATGTGAAGGTCGACGCCGAACGACAGGTGCTGCGCCTCGACACCGATGATGCGGGCATCGAAGCGCTGCAGCGGGCCGGGCTCACGGTCCGCGTCGACGTGGCCGGCACCGCCGAGCTGCGTGGGTTCCTGGAGCGGATCCGCGAAGCCATGCGCAGCAACCTTCCAGCGGTGAACCCGAACGGCTATCCGTCGATCCCGGGCTACTCCTGCTACCGCACGGTGGAGGGCGCCTACCAGACCATGGACGATCTGGTCGCGGCCGAACCTGGCTTGGCCGAAGTCCACGAGATCGGCCCGAGCTGGGAGAAGACGCAGAATCCGGCGAACGGCTACACCATGCGCGCCTTGCGGGTCACCAACCTCGCCACCGCGGCCAGCGATCCCGAGCGTCCGGTGTTCGCCGCTTTCGGCTCGATCCATGCCCGCGAGTACACTCCGGCGGAGCTGCTGACGCGGATGGCGGAATGGCTGATCACGGGCTATGGCGTCGACCCGGAAGCCTCCTGGCTGGTGGACCACGTCGACTTCCGCCTGATCCTGATGGCGAATCCGGACGGACGCAAGAAGGCCGAAGCCGGCGAGTCCTGGCGCAAGAACACCAACTCGATCGACGGCTACTGCGGATACTGGTGGGGCGACAGCGGCATCGACCTGAACCGCAACTTCCCCTTCCACTGGCATACCACCGGCGAGGAGGGCTCGAGCAGCGACCCCTGCGACGAAACTTTCCGCGGGCTGAGCGCCGGTTCCGAGCCCGAGACGCAGAACCTGGTCACCTACGTGGCCGGCGCGCCTAGCGGCGGTGTCTACGCCGGCGGGGTGCTGCCCGATCGCCGGCCGGACGACCTGACGACGCCGGCACCGGACGACTACGCCGGCCTCTTCTTCGACATCCACAGCTACTCGCAGCTGGTGCTGTGGTCCTGGGGCGACACCTACTCCGCAGCGCCGAACGACCCCGCCCTGCGCACTCTCGGGCGGCGCATGGCCTGGTTCAACGGCTACACGCCGCAGGCCGCGGTCGAGCTCTATCCGACCGACGGCACTACGGACGACACTTTCTACGGCGTACTCGGCGCGCCTTCGTACACGATCGAGCTGGGCACCAGCTTCTTCGAGTCCTGCGGCAGCTTCGAAAGCGCGACCTTCCCCAAGAACTTCGACGCGCTGCGCTACACGGCGCGCGCGGCGAGCGCGCCCTATCGCCTGCCGGCCGGCCCCGACACTTACGACCTCAGCGCCTCCGCGGCGCAGCAGGGCGGCGGCGGCTGGTACGTGAGCCTCGAGGCAAACGTGAGCGACAGCCGCTACAACCAGTCCAACGGCAGCCAGACCACCTACAACATCAGCGGCGCCAACGCCTATATCGACCGCCTGCCCTGGGAAGCGGGCGCCGCACCGATCGCACTTACGGCGAGCGACGGCAGCTTCGACGCCAAGACCGAAGCGGTCGAGGGCAATTTGAGCCTCGCCGGCCTCACGCCGGGGCGGCATATCGTCTACGTGCAGGGCGTCAACGTGCGCAACGGCGGTACGCCCGGAACGCCCAACGCGGTGTTCATCGAAGTGCCGCCGAGCGGCGTCCAGGTCGTCGTGAGCACGGCGGTCGCGGGCGCCGGCAGCATCGATCCGCCGGGCCCGGTGACCGCCGACGCGGGAACCACCCTGAGCTTTTCGATCCTGCCTGATCTCGGGCATCACGTGGCACAGGTCGACGGCTGCGGCGGCAGCTATGCCGAGCCGATCTGGACCACGGCGCCCTTGAGCGCGGACTGCACCGTCAGCGCCAGCTTCGCGCCGGACCAGCACACGATCGGCGGAACCCTCAGCGGGCTCACCGGCGCCGGGCTCCGCCTCGAGCTCAACCATCTGCTGCAGCTCAACGTCCCCGCCCACGCCAGCGACTTCCAGTTCCCTGGCGGCCTCGACTGGGGTTCGAGCTACGCGGTCACGATCGCGCAGCAGCCGAACTGTCTGCTCTGCAGCGTGAGCCGCGGCAGCGGCGTGGTCAGCGGCGACGTCACCGACGTGGAAGTCGACTGCGCGCCCGATCCGGGCGACCTGATCTTCCGCGACGACTTCGAGACGCCCTGAGGCGTCGCCGGCCAAAAGCTGCCGCGGCGGCGCTCAGCCGCCGCGGGCCAGATCGATGAAGGCCTCGTCCTCGACCAGCGCGCAGATGCCGCGAATATCGGCGTCCAGCGCGCGGTCGCGGCGCAGGAAATCGATACGGCCGCGGATCATCGCGCGGGCGACCTCCACCGCATCCCCCGGACGGAAGGCATCGCCCGTCGCGAGCGCGGCCATCAGCGCCTGCACTTCGACCTCGAACGCGGCGCGCGCCGGATCGGCCGGATCCGGCGCGTTGACGATCTTCGCCGCCAGCGCCCGCCAGTCGCCGCGACGGGCCAGCCGCCGCGCCGCGTTCAGCATGTCCTGGCGGTAGTCGAGCGCCTGCGCCGCGGTATAGAGCTCGAGTGCGATCACCTGCCCCAGATTCTCGCTCATCTCCAGCACGTGGCGCGCCTCGTTGGCGCCCATCGACACGTGATCCTCGGCGTTGGCGCTGGTCGGCACCGAATAAACGCTGGCCGGATGGGCGCGGGTGGCGAGATCGTTGACCAGCGCCGCCGCGGTGTACTGCACGATCATGAAGCCGGAGTCGGTGGCGTCCTCGTTGCCGACCAGGAAGGCCGGCAGGCCGTCGCTGGTTGCCGGATCGACCAGCTTGTTGAGGCGCCGCTCGGAGATCGAGGCCAGCACCGGGATGGCCGCCTTGACGTAGCTCATCGCCAGCGCCAGCGGCATGCCGTGGAAGTGCCCTGCGGAAATCACCTGGTGCTCGATCACGCCGTCGTCGGGCGCATCCGGGAAGATCAGCGGATTGTCGGTGACGGCGTTGAGCTCGATGTCGATCACGCGACGCGCCTGATCGAGCGCGTCACGCACGGCACCATGCACCTGCGGTGCGCAGCGCAGGCTGTAGGCATCCTGCGGCTGCAGCTTCTTGCCGCCGCGAAACGGCAGGAAGCGCGCATAGAAGGCCTCGCGGCCGTGGCGCTCGGCCGGCGGCACCCACTGCCAGCCGAGATCGAACGGCTGGGCCCGATCCTCGGGCTCGCTCCAGGCGCGCGCCGACCAGGGGCGAAAGCTCGGCACCAGATGATAGGGAATGTCGATCAGGGTCGAGCCTTCGAGCAGCCGGCGCAGGTGGCGCGCGGTTTCGACCTGGCCCGGATGGGGGCGCAGCGCGTGCACCTCCTCGCGCAGCGCGCCGCCGCGCCCGGCAAAGGCGTCGAGCGTCATCGCCGCGGCGAGATCCGCGGTGGCGACCAGCCCGTCCAGGCGATCGAGCGCGAGCACCGCGGTGGCGAGCATCTGCGCGGTGCCGTTGTTGAGCGCGAGACCTTCCTTGAACGACAGGCGCACGGGCTCGAGTCCGGCGCGGCGCAGCGCCTCCGCGCCGGGCAGGCGCTCGCCCTGCCAGAACGCCTCGCCGCCACCGAGCAGGACGATGGCGAGATGGGACAGCGGCGCCAGATCGCCACTGGCGCCGACCGAGCCCATGCGCGGCACCACCGGCACCACGCCGCGGTTGAGCAACGCCGCCAGCGCCTGCAGGGTCGCCACCCGAATCCCGGAGTGGCCGTGCATCAGCGTGTTGATGCGAATCACCAGCATCGCGCGCACCACTTCGGCACCGAACGGCTCGCCGACGCAGACCGCGTGGGTGATGATGAGATTGTGCTGCAGCTCCTCCAGCAGGCTGCGCCCGGTCGCCTCAGGATTGCCCGCCGCCAGCCCGTCGCGCGCGCGATGGGCGCCGAGCAGCTTGTCGGCGTTGCTGCCGAAGCCGGTGGTCACGCCATAGATCGGCTCGCCGCAGCGCACCTTGGCACTCAGAAAATCGGCCGCGCGCTGCACTTCGACAAGCTGTTCGGGATCGAGCTCGACTCGCGCATCATGGCGCGCCACCGCCAGCACCTGCTCGCGGCTCAGGCCACGCCCGTTCAGAGTGATCACCCTCGCGCTCGTGTTCACGGCGAGTCCTCTGCAGCCGGCGCCACGGCCGCGCCCGCGAGTGCCGCGCGCAGCGCGCCGACGAGCTCCTCGCGCGGTGATTCGAACTGCCGCTCGCCGCGCAAGTCCTTGACCGTAACCGTGCCACGCGCCAGCTCATCCGGCCCCAGCACCAGCACGAAACGGATGCCCATGCGGTCCGCGTATTTGAACTGGCGCCCGAGCCTGGATGCCTCCATGACCGTTTCGGTATTGATGCCGGCGGCGCGCAGCTCGCTCGCCAACACTAGGTTGCGCGGCAGGTCGGCTTCGTCGATCTGCGCCACCAGCGCCTGCACGGTGCTGATCACTCCCCCGAGCAATCCAGCTTCGCGCAGCTGCCAGTAGAGCCGGGTCGCGCCGATCGAGATGCCGACTCCCGGCAGGCGGGATTTCGTGTAGTGGCTGGCCAGGTCCTCGTAGCGCCCGCCCGAGCACACCGAGCCGATTTCGGGGTGCTCGTCGAGAATCGTCTCGTAGACGGTCCCCGTGTAGTAGTCGAGACCGCGCGCGATCGACAGATTCAGCGCGAAGTGCGTTTCCGGCACGCCGAAGGCCTTGATGAGCTGCAGCACTTCGCGGAGCTCCGCGCGGCCCTGCGCAAGCACCTCGCCACCTTCACCGAGTGCATCCAGCCGCTTCAGCGCTTCGGCCAGTGAGTGTGAGCGAAAGCCGACGAAGTCGAGCAGCGCGTCGACGCTCGCCGCGTCGAGGCCGAAATCCATACCGGCGAGGCTCGCCCGCACCGCCTGGGCGCCGCGCTTGTCGAGCTTGTCCACCTCGCGCAGCACGGCGGCCTGGCGCTCGCCGTCGGCGACGCCGAGCTTCTCCAGCCAGCCGCGCATCAGCTTGCGGTTATTGATCTGGATACAGAAGCCGCCGAGATCGAGCTCGCGGAACACGCTGTAGATGACCGCCGGAATCTCGGCGTCGTGGCGCACCGACAGCTGATCCTTGCCGATCACGTCGATGTCGCACTGGTAGAACTCGCGAAAGCGCCCGCGCTGCGCGCGCTCGCCGCGGTAGACGCGCTGCATCTGGTAGCGGCGGAACGGAAAGGCCAGCTCGCGCTCGTGCTCGGCCACGTAGCGGGCCAGCGGCACGGTGAGGTCGAAGCGCAGCGCGAGCTCCGGCAGCGCGCCCTCGCGCGAGGCCTGCAGGGCACCGGTCGACTGCACGAAGTACACCTGCCGCTCGGTCTCGCCACCCTGCTTGGTCAGCAGCACCTCGCTCAGCTCGATCGCCGGCGTCTCCACGGGCAGAAAGCCGAAGCGCTCGTAGTTGCGGCGAATGGTCGCCAGCATGTCCTGGAAGGCCACCTGATCGAGCGGCAGCAGTTCGAGTACGCCCGGCATGGTGCGGGCCTGGGTGATGGTCATCGCTATCCTTCGATCAAACCTCGCGCGCCCCGCGGCGCGCGCGCATGAAAGCCCACTAGAGAATGTCTGAGCAAGCCCGTCATGCCCGCGAAGGCGGGCATCCAGCGACTTCAAGCCCTTGAAGTCAAAGGCACTGGACTCCCGCCTTTGCGGGAGTGACGAGCAAATATCGACTTGTTCAGACGCTCCCTAGCGTAACAGAGGCAGGCTGCGGACCAGGCTCACATCACGGCCGAACCATATTGCGTGGACCGACCCCGACGGCTAGAATCTGCGCCCCGCTGCGGCGGACGGTTCGGGGTGTAGCTCAGCCTGGTAGAGCGCTACCTTCGGGAGGTAGAAGTCGCATGTTCGAATCATGTCACCCCGACCACTGAATCGATGAAAAGCCACCCGCGGGTGGCTTTTTCGTTTGCGGCTCCGGCTCACATGCGCAGGCGCGGCGGAACCCGACAGGCCTGCAGGCGCTTGCGGGCGTCACTCACGACCGCCGTATCGGCCAACGCAATGCGGGTTTCGACCAGGGTCTGCCAGTTGCGCGCGCA
The DNA here is from genome assembly GCA_964582225.1 of uncultured Dokdonella sp. Lineage (GTDB taxonomy): Bacteria > Pseudomonadota > Gammaproteobacteria > Xanthomonadales > Rhodanobacteraceae > Dokdonella_A. The sequence continues at coordinate 114,905 of CAZORA010000001.1, forward strand.
CAAGCTGCCGATCCGCGGCCCAAGCCGGAAGCTCTGCATCGCGAGCTCCTCCGCCCGACGCCAGTTGCCTTGGGCGAGCTCGAGTTCGGCCAGATACTGCAGCACGTCCGATGCGGCGGGCGCCAGCGTGAGCGCCTGCTCGCCGGCTTCGAGCGCGCCACGATAGTCCCCCGCAGCCTCGGCGCTGCGCGCGCGATCAAGAAATCCATCCAGCGCCGCGTCACGCAGCGGCGACACCTGTACCGCGGAATCGAGCCCCTCACCTGCCGCACGGATGGCCGCGATGGAAGCGGACGGATCGAGCTCGACCCCGCGTTTCTGCGGGGCCGATGCAGATCCGCCGCTCAGGCAGCCGCTGAGCGCGAGGACCATGCTCAAGGTGGCCACAAGCGGCCGATGATTGTTCATGACCAACGAAGTCGACCGGCGCCCAAAGCGCGCATTGTGGCACGCCGTCGCGACGGCTGCCGGAGTCGCGCAGGCGGACCGCCTCGGGCTATTCCATCCCTGCGGCCGACTCCTCGCGAGCGGCCGGCTCGACGCCGAACAGCTGCCGCAGCCGGTCCAGCGTGCAGTGCTCGACCTCACGCGGCGCGTAACCGGCGGCAAAAGCCAGCTCGCGGGCGTCGAAACAGGCAGGGTCGGTGCGGCGCCCGGACTGCGGATCGATCCAGGCGAGCTCCAATCCCGCCATGGACACTTCGAGCGGCCGCGTCGGTAGATGCCGCATCAGTTCGATCCACACGCGCAGCGCACCGGTCGCACCGAACAGTCCAGTCGGCGCGTTGTCATCGCGGCCGAGCCAGGCAATTGCCAGCGTGTCACCGCTGAAGCCGGCGAACCAGGAGTCGCGCTGGGCGTCGCTGGTACCGGTCTTGCCGGCGGCATGCAGATATCCCAATCCGGCGCCCACCACCGCGCGCGCGGTGCCGTCGACCGCCACCCGCTGCATGGCGAGCGTGACCAGGCGCGCCGCGCTGGTGTAGTCGCCGCCGCCCGGCTTCACGGCGTAGCGCGCAAGCGGCCGACCCTGCGCGTCGAGCACGCCGCGCAGCGCGCGGGGCGGCAGCGCGTGGCCGTCGGCGGCGAGATACTGATAGAGGCGGGTCACGTCCCAGGGCGAGAGGTCGATCGCACCGAGCAGCATCGAGGGGTTCGGGTTGATCTCGCGGCCGAGGCGAAACGATTGGAGAAAACCGCGCACGCGATCGACCCCGATACGCAGGCCGAGACTCACCGTGGCGAGGTTCCAGCTGTGCACCAGGGCGTCGATCAGGAGCACCTTGCCGTGGACCTTGCCGTCGTCGTTGCGCGGCCGCCAACGCGTGCCGTCGCGCTGCGGCATGTCGACCGGTGAGTCGTCGAGGATGGTGGCCAGCGAATAGCGCTGCGGCTGCGCCAGCGCTACCAGGTTGACGAAAGGCTTGACCAGCGAACCGATCGGCCGCAGCGCATCCAGCGCGCGGTTGAAACCCGGCGCGTCGACCTCGCGGCCGCCGATCATCGCGCGCACTTCGCCATCGCGCGCGCCGGTGACGATCAGGGCTGCTTCAAGCCCCTCCCCGCGCTTGCCCAGGGCCGTCAGGGTGGCGCCGACCGCCTGCTCGCCGAACTGCTGCGCCGACGGAGACAGGGTGGTGTGGATCGCCAGGCCGGCGCTGTTCAGAGTTGCGTCGGGATATTCCTCGCGCAGCTGCCGGCGCAGCAAGTCGAGAAAGGCCGGATAACGGTTGCGGGCGAGGTTCGCGTGAGCGGCGACGCCGAGCGGCTGAGCGTGCGCATGGTCGAAGGTCGCCTGATCGATCAGCCCGGTATCGCGGAACTGAGCCAACACGAGATTGCGCCGCGCCAGCGCGCGCGCCGGATGGCGGCGCGGGTCATACAGGCTGGGTCCGCGCACCAGCCCGACCAGCAGGGCAATCTCGGCGGGTCCGAGTCCCTGCAGACCGCGGCCGAAATAGAACTCGCTGGCGGCGGCGAAGCCGTGTACCGCCTGCGCGCCCTGCTGGCCGAGAAAGATCTCGTTGACGTAGGCCTCGAGAATGCGGCGCTTGTCGTAGCGAGCCTCGATGAGGAGCGCGATGAGCGCTTCGTTTAGCTTGCGCGACAGCTTGCGGCCGCGGTCGAGGAACAGGTTCTTGACCAGCTGCTGGGTCAGGGTGGAGCCGCCCTGCAGCACCTCGCCCGCCGCCAGATTGGTCCAGGCAGCGCGCAGAATGGCGAGCGCGTCGATGCCGTGATGGTGCTTGAAATCGCGGTCTTCGACCGCCTGCAGGCCGCCAACCAGGAGCGGTGGCACGGCGCCCAGGGAAACCACACGACGGTCTTCCTGCAGGGCGCCGTAGAGGGTGGCGATGCGCGCCGGCTCGAGGCGAAAGGCGGCCAGCGCCGTGCCGTCATCGGCGTCGCTTAGCCGCTCTACACGACCTGCGGCGAGACTCAGCTGGACACGCCGCTGGCGCTCACGCCCATCCAGGTAGATGAAACTGCGTCGGGCGATCGTGAAGCGCTCACCTTCGCGCCGCCAGGTGCCAGGCTGCAAGGCATCGCCGCTTTCGACGTAGCGCGCCGCGGCGAGCTCGGTGAGCAGCGCTTCGGCGCTGAGCGGCAGCCCCGGCTCGAGACGCAGCGGTCGCGCGTAGACCCGACTCGGAGTCTGCCACGACAAGTCGTCGAAGCGCTGGCGCACTTCGTGGTCGATCCAGGCGACCCAGGGCAGCAGGAAACCCAACGATGCCCCGATACCAATCAGAATGGGCGCGCGCAACAAGCGCCACGCGCGCCTCCGGAAAATCAAGGCGGGGCTCCATTCGAGATCATTCGCAGCATGACGAGATTCACGACCGGCCGGATGCAACTGGCGGAAGTGTAGCGGCAGCAAGCCGGGGCTCGTTGCGCGGCAAGGCCCGCCGAAGCGGATGCGAATGGGCGATAATCTCTGCTTGCCGTGCCCTCCCCAAGCCGCGATGGACGACGTTCCGCCCGCCATGAGGACGATCGACCCCGCGCCGCCGCACCGCTTACCCGGCGCTGCAGGCGCGCCGACCCGAATCTGCATCTACGGTGCGCCGAGCTCGGCGGTGGCAAGCGAAAGGCTGCTCCGGCGGCTTCCACAAGGCGCCCGCGTGAGCCTTTTCGGCACCTGCGCCGAGCATTTCGAAGGCCTGGGGGGCGCGGAGCGGGTGCCGGACCGACCGAGCGGCAAACGGCCACGCGACCTGCTACTGGCTGCGGCGGCACGCCATCCTGGTGAACATCTGGTGCTGCTCGATAGTGCCTTGGCGCTGCCGGAGCTCGCCATCGAGCGCCTGCTACGCGCACTGGATACGCCGGACGTGCTGGGGACGATCCCCCTCGACGGCGGGTGCAGAAGCCCCCTGCCCGAAGACCTCCTTCAGTCCGCGGACGTGGATCGCCTGGACGCACTCTGCTTCGCCTGGTCAGAGCGTCACCTGGTGGACGACCCCTGGTTTCCGGACGCGTTTCCGCGCCTGTCCGCGTGGCACGGTGAACGCATTCTCGAGCTAGGCGCGGAGCGGCTGCTCGACCGCGACGCGCTGGCCCTGGCCGGTCTGCGCGTGGTTGCGCTGGATCATGTGTACGTCGGTGGACTGGAGGAACGCACGGCGCGGGCGGCAGAGGCACCCGAAGACGAGCGCATGCCACCCTCCGCTTTCAGCGAACTCGGCGCGCGTATCGCGCCGGCACTCGCGCTCGCGGCCCGGCCCGGGCGTCCAGGTCTCAGCGGCAAGCCGGTGCTCCTGCATCTGCTGCACGGCTGGGGCGGCGGCGCCGAGCGTTGGGTGCGCGACTTCGCCGCGGCGGACACGCATGCCGAGCACCTGGTGCTGGTTGCCCGCGGCAGCACGACGCGACGACGTTGTGGGGAATGGTTGGAGCTCCTGGACGGTCGGCTCTTCGGGCCGCCGCTGCGCCGCTGGCCGCTGCCGCGGCCGATCGCGGACACCGCGCTCGCCGATTCCGGCTACCGCGCCCTGTTCGGGCACGTCCTGCACGCGTATTGCGTCGACGCGATCATGGTGAGTTCGCTGATCGGCCACAGCCTCGACGCGCTGCGCAGCGGGCTGCCGCTGATCCAGGTCGTGCACGATCACTATCCGCTCTGGCCCCTACTGCATCGCGATTTCGGCGATCCGACGCTGCGCTTCGACGGCGTCCAGCTCGAGGCGGACCTGCGCGACGAGGGCTTCGCAAGCTTCTTTGCCAACCGCGATCCGGCGCACTGGAGAGCGCTGCGCCAGAGCACGGTCGGGGCGTTGGTAGCGGCGTCCGCGAGCCTGATTGCGCCCAGCCACAGCGCGCTTGCCAATCACCTGCGGCTTGCGCCCGAGCTCGACAAACTGGCCTCCTGCGTCATCCCGCACGGGCTCGCGCCGTGGCCGACGGCCATATCCGGCGTACGCGCGCCACCCGCGCGCGCGCGACTGCGCCTGGTGATTCCGGGTCGTTTGCAGGGCGGCAAGGGCAGTGAACTGCTGCGCGCCCTGCTGCCGATGCTCGATGATCGCGTAGAGCTGTTCCTGCTCGGCGCAGGGGCGGCCGGCCATGAGTTCTTTGCACACGCTCGCGTGCACGTCATCCTCGGCTATGCGCGCGACGAGCTTCCCGACCTGCTCGCGCGGATCCGGCCCGACGCGGCGCTGCTGCTGCCGAGCGTCGCGGAAACCTTCAGCTACACGCTCTCCGAGCTTCGCAGCCTCGGCGTGCCCGTGATCGCGACGCGAATCGGCGCCCTGGCCGAGCGCATCGAAGACGGCGTCAGCGGGCTTCTGGTGGAGCCGCGAGCCGCGGCGGTGGCGGAATTGCTCCAAAGCCTCCTTGCCGATCGTTCACCGCTGGCTCGGCTGCGCCATGGAGCAGCGGCAGAGCGCGCACACGACAGCGCGACCATGGCTCGCGAGTACGCAAGGACGCTGGATCTGGGAGCGCGCCATCCGCTGCGCTATCCCCTTCACGAGGTCGATCCGGCGGCACTGGAAGCTTCGGTACGCGCGGCGCAGCTGCGCTCGGCCGCTCAGCAACAGTCCCAAACGCTGGCGGAACTCGCGAGGACGCGCGAGGAAAGCGCACGTCGCGGTGAGTGGGGGCACGCGCTAGGTCACGAACTGGGGGAATTGCGCGAGGAATATCGGCGCGAAATCACGCTCGCCGGCGAAAAGCTCGACGCCGTGCACGCGGAGCTGGAGGAACGATCGAGCTGGGCGCTGACCCTCAACGCCGAGCTGCAGGACCTGAAGCCCCGCTACGAGCAGATGCTGGGCAGCCTCTCCTGGCGAATCACCGCGCCGCTGCGTTCCGCCCGCACAAGGTTGCGCGTTGCGCGCACCAACTTCAGTTTCCGCTTGCACCGCGCAGCTGCGCTTTGGGGGCGGCTGCGCGGCAGCCTGGCGCGTCGCGGCGTTTCCGGCACCGCCGCGCGCATTGCGCAGGAATGGCAGCAAGGTGCGCCTGCGCCGGTGGCAGCCCCGCCCGAGCCCCGACTTGCAGAAAACCCGCCGAACCTGCCGGCCAGCGCCGCGCCTCGGGTCTCGATCGTGATTCCGGTCTACAACAAGATCGCCTGGACCGAGGCCTGCCTGCGCTCCCTGGCCGAACATGCCGGCCCGGTGCCGTTTGAAGTCATCGTGGTCGACGACGCGTCGAGCGACGAGACCGCCGAACGCCTGCTCGAGGTGGGCGGCATCCAGTCCATCCGCAACGTGCACAATCTCGGCTTCATCGGCTCCTGCAACGCGGGTGCCGCGGCGGCGCGCGGGGAATATCTGCTGTTTCTGAACAACGACACCGTAGTCACCGCGGGCTGGCTCGAGGCGCTGGTCGATTGCATCGAGGAGGCGCCCCGGGCCGGCCTGGTCGGCGCCAGGCTGGTGTACCCGGACGGCCGCCTGCAGGAAGCAGGCGGAATCGTCTTCAGCGACGGCGCGGGCTGGAACGTCGGACGCTTCGAAAATTCCTCCGATCCGCGCTACGGCTTCCGCCGCGAGGTCGACTACTGCTCCGGCGCGGCGATCCTGCTGCGGCGCGAGCTCTTCGAGGAGCTCGGCCGCTTCGACACCCGCTACGCGCCAGCCTATTACGAAGACACCGACCTGGCGTTCGCCGTGCGCGCGGCAGGATTCAAGGTGTACTGCGAACCGAGCGCCACGGTGATCCACTTCGAGGGCGTGACCTCGGGCACCGACACCGCCAGCGGCACCAAACGCTATCAGGTGATCAACCAGGAAAAATTCGTCGCCAAGTGGCGCGACGCGCTGCGGTCCCAGCCCGCACCCGGTACGCCCATCCCGATTGCCGCCACGCACCGCGCGAGAAAGCGGGTGCTCATGATCGACGCAACCACGCCAGCGCCGGACCAGGATTCCGGCTCGGTGCGCATCGTGAACCTGATGCGGGTCCTGATGGAGCTAGGCTGCCAGGTCAGCTTCCTGCCGGAAAACCGCGCCTGGAGCGAACGCTACACGCCGCCGCTGCAGCGGCTCGGAGTCGAAGCGCTGTACGCACCCTACGCGCAGGATCCAGTCAAGCTGCTGCGCGAGCGCGGCGGCGAATTCGACCTCGTGATCATTTCCCGACACTATGTCGCCGCCAGCTTCGTCGGCCTCGTGCGCCAATACGCGCCACAGGCGCGGCTCGCGTTCGATACGGTCGATCTTCACTATTTGCGCGAGCAGCGTGCCGCCGCACTCGAAGGCAGCGCCGAGCTCGCCCGCATCGCTGCCGCTACGCGCGAAAAGGAGCTGAAGATCATCGCCCAGAGCGACGTCACCCTGGTGGTGAGCGAGGCCGAACAGGAGCTCCTGGCCCGCGACGCCCCGGACGCGCGGGTCGAGGTGCTCTCCAACGTGCACGAAATCCGCGGCTGCCGCAGGCCCTTTGCCGAGCGCCGCGATCTGGTCTTCGTCGGCGGCTTCCAGCATCCTCCCAACGTCGACGCGGTGCGCTGGTTCGTCGGTGAGGTGTTTGCCCGCATTCGCACCGAGCTGCCGGAGCTGCGCTGCCACATCATCGGCAGCCGGATGCCGGACTCGATCCGCGCGCTGGCGGACGCGCAGACCCTCATGCACGGCTGGGTCGAGGACATCCTGCCACTCATGGACGGCTGCCGGGTTTCCATCGCCCCGCTGCGCTACGGCGCCGGCGTCAAGGGCAAGATCAACATGGCGATGAGCTGCGGCCTGCCGGTGGTGGCCACCCCGGTGGCGGTGGAAGGCATGCACGTGGAGCCCGGCCGCGAGGTGCTGGTCGCAAACGACGCGGCCGGCTTCGCCGCCGCCGTGGTGCGCCTGTATCGCGACGAAGCGCTGTGGAACCAGCTCTCGGCGCAGGGCCTCGTCAACGTCGAGCGCCATTTTTCCTTCGCCGCGGCGCGTGAAGCGATTCGCCCGCTGCTCGACTGAATCCGGACTGCCGGACCTTCAGCGCCTCGGCGCCGACGTCCGAGCCAACGCGCCGCCGGCGAAACCGGCGCCGGGCGCGCCGAGCCAGCGCCCTTCTCCCAGCGCCGCGCCCTGCGGACCGAAGCGACGCTCGCGCAGCAGCGTGCTGCCGTCGCCGGCGCACACCACCAGGGTGGAAGCACGGGTTCCATAGCGCTCGCCGCGGACGAAAATCGGCGCCAGGGCGCGCTCGAGCTCGCGCCCGACGCCGGTGTGCGGAAGCGCCTCGTCGGCGGGCTCATGCTCATCAAGGAGCAGATCCAGAAGCCTGCCCTCGTCGTCCTGCGCGGGCGGGCGCGCCGGCGTCGCCGCAAACAGCGCCCGCAGGCGCTCGACCTTGGGCCAGCGCACGCCGATCGCGCCGTTGCTGATCACGTGCACGCCGGGCTCGAGTCGGCGCACGCGCCCGTCGCTGCTGCCGAGCGCAAGCACCCGGCCCGGCTCGCCCAGCATCAGGTTGAAAGGACCATATTCGTCGATCTCCGCCCGCACGCGTCCCAGCCACGACTCCGACGGCTCGTCCGAGCGCACGAAGCCCGCAACCAGCGCGCCGCGCGAGCGCGGCGCGGTCGCCGGCAGGCCGCTGCGCACGTTGGTCAATACCGCAAAACGCCCATCATCGCGCAGCGCGAGCCAGGAGCCGCCAGCGACCAGATCACGTCCGCCGACCACGTGCGCATTCTCGGCCCAAGGCTCCGCCGCGGCGCTGGCGCGCCCGTGAAACTCGTCGCGGTTGCCGAGCAGCAGCAGCGGCGTTTGTGGAATCGAATCGACGGCAAGAAGAATCAGACACACGGCAGAAATCCCGCCCGGCTGTGGCGGCGATCGACCGCCATTCGCGGCGGCAAGCTCTCCTCAGCCATCGACGCCCGCTCCCAGCTGACGCAGGCGCTGCGCCAGCGGCTCGATCCGCGGATTGCCGGGGTTGAGCTCGCGCGCGGCAGCGAGCGCGGCGGCGGCATCCTTGCCGCGTCCCTCACCAAGACGCGCATCGCACTGGTCGAGAAACGACTCCGCCAGGCGCGCGCGCATGCCTTGCAGGTCGGCGCTGCCGGGGTCGATCTGGGTGATGGAATCCAGCAGGCCGCGCGCGCGCTGCGGCGCGCCATCCGCCAGCGCCTTGGCAAACAGCTCGCGGGCGCGCCGGGGCAGCGCCGCCAGTCCGTCCAGGGCGGCGCGATCGCTGCCGTCGATGGCGAGCGCGGCGCGATAGCGATCCCAGGCGCTGGCGCCTGGCGGCAGGATCAGGTTGCCGGCCGCAGCGGCCTCATCCGCAGCGCCCACCAAACGGCGGACTTCGGCCCGCTCGACTGCGCTGAGTGCCGGACGTTCGGCCTCGATCGCGGCGCGTTCGCGCAGCTCGCGGAGATTCACGCGCAACGCATGCAACTCCGGCGCATCCGGCGCGATTTCCGTCGCCGCGGCGATCAGGCGTTCGGCACTGGCGGCGTTGCCGGCATCGATCGCGGCCTGCGCCTGGGCGAGCCGCGCGCGGGCGATATCCGCGATGCCGTCCCTGGCGCGCTGGTTGGTCGGATCCCGTTCCAGAACCTCCCGGAAAAGCTCGAGCGCACTGTCGGGGCTCCCGCTCAGCCGTCTGCCGCGCAGTGCGGTCTCGGCCTGCGTCAGGCGCGCATCCTGCTTGACCCGCGCGCCGTCGCGCAGGCGGGCGATGCGACCGAAGAGCTCCGGCAGGCGCGGATAGGTTGGCAGGATGCGCGCGATCTCATCCGCGAGCGCGGTGGCGGTGGCGGCGTCATCCGCTGCCAGCGCCTGACCGACCCGGGTCGCAAGCGCCTCGGCCACCTTGCCGAGGCCACTGCGCGCCAAGGCGTTGTCCGGTTCGATTTCGAGGATGCGCTGAAACAGCGCCGCGGCGCCATCCGCGCCCTGCAGGCGTCCTTCGGAAAGCGCCGCATTGGCGGCGGCAAAGCGCGCGTCGGCCGCATCCCGCGAGGCTTCCAGTCTGCGCAGCTCGCGTTCAGCGGCGTCGACGGCAGGCCCGCCACCAAGCAAGGCGCGCGCGCGTTCGAGCGTGGATCGCGCGCTGGCGACATCCGCCTGCTCGAGAGCGACCTGCGCCCGCTCCAGCAGCCGCTCGCCCACCTGCTGCAGGCCGCGGCGCGCGACATCATTGTCCGGATTCTGCGCTCCGGCCGCCAGAAACAGCTCGCGCGCGCTGTCGCCATGCGTCCCATCGAGATAGCCAGCGTCGAGCGCACGCTGGGCGCGAGCCAGGGTGTCGTTGAACTGGGTGCGCGGCAGCAGCTGACCGAGACGGTCCTGGTTCTGCCAGGCGCCCAAGGCAAGCAACGCCAGCAGGATGCCGACGAGGCCGAACCTCACCCGCCGGCGCGGGCGACGGGAGGGTGCCGCGACTTTGCCGCGAACGCCGCGGCGCGGCGGCTCATCGCCCAGCGCCGCGACCACCTCGCTCATGCGGCCGAGGTCGGGCTCACGGCGGCCCTGCGGCCGCGAGCGCTCGCTGCGCACGACCGTAGGGGCCGATTCCTGCCGGTAGGGTAAGGGCAGCGGCAATTCGGTCGTCAGCGCAAGGTCGTCACGCGCGTCATTGCGCAGTCGAACTTCAAGCTCCGCGATCGCATCGACTAGCTCAAGTCCGCTCTGGAAGCGATCGGCCGGCTGCTTGGCTAGCAGGCGGTCGAGCAGAGGCTGCAGCAGAGCGAAACGCGCAGACAGGGTCGGCAGCGGGTCGCTCAGGTGCATGATGCCGACCGCCAGTGGGTCGGTCGCATGGTAGGGCACGCGCCCCGTCACGAGCTCATGGAGCACGATGCCCAGCGCATACAAGTCGGAACGTCCGTCGGTGCTGCCACCGCGCGCCTGCTCGGGGCTCATGTAGTGCGGCGTGCCGATCATCGCGCCGGTACGCGTCACCCGCAGAGTGTCATTGATTACGTGGGCAACGCCGAAGTCGGTCAGTGCGGACGATCCGTCGGCGCGCAGCAGGAGGTTATCCGGCTTGACGTCGCGATGCACGAAGCCTTGTAGATGGGCCTGGGCCAGCGCACCGGCAATTTCCCGCACCACCCGCAGCGCGAAGCCGAGGTCGCGGGCGTGCCCTTCGCGGCCAAGCACGCTGCCGCCGCTCAGGTACTCCATGGCGATGTAGTGATGGTCGTCCGCCTGACCTACGTCGTAGACCGACACCACGTGGCGATGCTGGATGCGCGCGGCGATCCGCGCCTCGCGCAGGAAGCGGCGGCCGAAATCGGGGTCGGCGAGCAGCACCGGCGACATGATCTTGAGCGCTACCTCGCGATCCATCGACTGCTGCACGGCCAGCCAAACCGTGGCCATGCCGCCGCGGCCAATCTTGCGTACCAGTCGATAACCGGGAATCTCGATCAAGACGGCCCTCACTCCGTGCGCGGCTGCGCATCGATTTGCGGCGCCGCGCGCTCGCGCGGTGGCCGCCATCCGCATGATCTTCGCATTTTGACACCGCAGTCGAGCAAAGCCACCCACCGGCGATCTAGCCGACCCGGCGCGCCTCGATCACGTTGGGCACCGCCAGGAGCTGCGACAGCAGCCCACTCAGCTGGTCGAAGTCGGCGACCCGCAGCGCATAGTCCATGCTGGCCACGCCGCCGCGTCGGTCGACCCGCGCGTTGACCGCAATCACCTGGACATTGGCCGCGGCGATCGCGTTGCTGACGTCGCGATGCAGCCACTTGCGATCGTAACCGCGCACCAGTATGTCGACCTCGTAGCTGCGCTCCTTGCGCAGACCCCACTCGACCGCGATCAGATGGTCCGGAGCGCGCTCGCGCAGCGCCGCGAGCTGGGCGCAGTCCGTGCGGTGTACCGAAACCCCGCGGCCGCGCGTGATGTAGCCCGCGATCGCGTCGCCCGGCAGCGGGTGGCAGCAGCGCGCGAGCTGGGTCAGCAGATTGCCGACCCCCTCGATCACGATGGCGCCGGTCTGGCCGCTTGCGCGCGCCGGGGCGACCGGTGCCGGCGCCGCGCCTTCCTCGCGCGGGGTAGTCAGCTCATGCAGCGCGCGCGCGAGCTGGCCGGCGCTGACGTCGCCGAAGGCGAGCGCCTCGAGCAGCTCGTCGTGGTTTTTCAGATGAAACCGCTCCGGCAGGCTGTCGAGCGATTCCGGCTGCAGCGCCAGGCGCTTGAGTTCGCGCTCCAGCAGCGCACGGCCGGCGGCCAGGTTCTGCGCCCGGTCGACGCGCTTGAACCAGGCGCGCACCTTCTCGCGCGCGCGATGGGTCATCAGGTAGCCGCGTTGCGGCGAGAGCCAGTCGCGCTTGGGTTCGATCAGTTTGCCGGTCAGCACTTCGACCCGATCGCCGGTCGCCGGCTGGAAGCCGAGCTGCACGATGCGACCATTGACCTTGGCGCCCCGGCAGCGGTGCCCCACGTCACTGTGGATCGCGTAGGCGAAGTCGAGCACGCTCGCGCCCTGTGGCAGATCGACGACTTGCCCCTTGGGCGTCAGCACGTAGACGCGATCCTCGACGACCTCGGTGCGGAATCCGGCCAGCAGCGCGGCGTCGTCATCCTGCCCGTCCGATGATTCGAGCAGGCGCCGCATCCAGGCGATCTTGCGCTCGAAGCTGGCGTCGGCCGCGCCGCCTTCCTTGTAGCGCCAGTGCGCCGCCACGCCGAGCTCGGCGTGGTCGTGCATGTCGTGGGAGCGGATCTGCACTTCCAGAGTGCGCCCTTCCGGGCCGATCACCGCAGTGTGCAGCGATTGGTAATTGTTGCCCTTGGGGCTCGCGATGTAGTCGTCGAACTCGCCCGGGATGAAGGGCCACAGCGAGTGCACCACGCCGAGCGCCGCGTAGCAGGTCGGCACATCGGCGACCAGCAGGCGCAACGCGCGCACGTCGTAGAGCTCGTCGAAGGCGAGACCCTTCTTCTGCATCTTGCGCCAGATCGAATAAATATGCTTGGGTCGGCCACCGATCTCGGCTTCGATACCGGCCTTGCGCAGCGCCGCGCCGAGCAGGCTCTTGGCCTGGTCGATCCATGCTTCGCGGGCACCGCGGCGCTCGTCCAGAAGATGCGCGATCTTCCGATAGACGTCGGGCTGGAGGAAGCGGAAGGTGAGATCCTCGAGCTCCCACTTGAGCTGCCAGATACCGAGACGGTTGGCCAGCGGCGCGTGGATGTCTGCGGTGAGCTGGGCCAGCGCGCGCTGGGTCGACGGTTCGGCATGCACCGCCGCGCGCATGCGCACGAGCTGTCGCGCGAGCAGAATGAACACCACGCGCAGATCGCGAACGATCGCGAGCAGCAGCCGGCGCAGACCCTCGGTTCCGCTCCGCGCATCGCGGACAGCGTGCAGTGACCATACTTTCTCGGCAGCCTGCTGACCTTCGATCAGCACCGCCACGTCACCGGGAAACGCCGCCCGGTCGCCATCATCGAACTCTCCGCCGGACTGCAGGAGAGTGTGCAGGATGCATGCGGCCTGCGCTTCCTCGCCCACGCCGAGCTCGGCAAGAAGCTCCAGACTGGCGCTCAGTTCCGCCTGCGCATCTCGCCAGGCCGGACTTTCGCCAACCCGCTGCTGCGCAAGCTCGCGGGCTCGCGCCGCCCAGGTACGCGGACTCGGCGGCGCGCCCTGCGGCAACGGCGCGGCTCGCGGCGCGGCACCCGTCACGATGCGACCCGTGCCGCCAGTTCATACCCGGCCGCGCCTTGCGGCCACCACTGCAGCCCCAAACGGCATCGGCGCCCGCGGGCGCCGATGTTTCCGCCCGCCGCGGCAAGCCGATCAGGGGTTGTCGGGGCCACCTTTCATCCAGCGGAAGCCTGGCGATTCCGGCACGAAACCGAATACGACGTCGTCGCCGCGGAACTGATTGCCATCGGCCGCCACCGCCGCCGGCTCGACGAAGATCGAAACCTCCGCGATCGGGGTATTGTCCGCGGGCACGTTCTGGCCGCCGATGATGTCCCGCGTCACCGCCATATAGAACGACGCACGGGCTGAATTTGCAGGAGGCAGGATCGCCAGGGGAAAGTCCTTGGTGATGAAGGGATCGGCCTCGCTCAGAGTGCCGACATAGGCGCCGCCGGCGCCGTCGCAGGTGTGCTCATCGAGCACCGCGGGAAGCTGCGCAAGAATGCACCAGCTGCCGGCCCCGCTCAGAAAGGTCTTGTCGAAGGCATCGCGCACGCTGAAAGACACCGAGTTCGACTGCGCATCCGCGGCTTCGCTCATGGTCATGGGCAGCTCAACTGTGCCGCCATTGACGGTCTGTGCTCCGAGCGTGGCGTCGATGCGAAACAGGTACGTGAGCTTCAGCGTATAGCCGAGCTGCCAGGTGTCGACCCACATGGTGGCACCGCGGGAAGGGATCCCCACCACGTCGGGCGCGGCGACACCGGTGGCAGCGGCACAGGCGTCCGCTTCATCCACCCGCATGCTGCCTTGATCATTGGCGCCGAGAACACAGGGATCCTGCGGCACTGCGGCCCAGTCCGGATCGGTCCAGTCGAAGGCGGGCCCGGGCCTGCCGCCGGGGGGCGGTGGATCCCAATTGATCATGTGGTGGTAGTTGATCGCCGCCTGGCCACCCGCCACATCGAAGCTATCAGCGAAGATTCCGCCGACGAGCGGGCTCGTCCACTCTCCCTGCGCGCTGAGCGGATTGCAGGTCAGCGTCGACAGGCGCACCCCGTCGGCCTCACGATTGATGCTGAAAACGCCGTCCCGATAGGCCAGCGGAAACACGTCCTTGACCGCGGGGAAAGACCACTGGTGCTGATTTCCGCTCTCGTGACGCGGCACCAGCTCCACCGCGGAGGAGGCCATCGGGCTGCCGACGTTGGCGCACAGCAAGTAGCCGTCGGTGAAGGCGGTCAGCTCGGCGCTGTTCGCACCTGTGCTGCGATAGCTCACGCCGGGCCCGGACGTTGGCGACTGAACCCCGATCGTGTCCTGATTGACGATCAGGCTCGGCGCGGCAAAAGCGACGGGAGCGAGAGCTGCGGCGAGGATGGCTCCGAGGAGGGTAAGCCGGGGAGTCACAGACGGCATCGATTCGGTTCTCTGGTCACGCAAGGCTCCGCGAGTCGGCGCCTGCAGCGTCGTGTCGGTGCGGGAGGCGGCCTGCCCGCGAGCGTAGATTGGAACTCGTCATGCTACACTTCAACGGCGCCATTCTAGCCGCTGGCGGCTTCACGCGCATCCGCACCGTCCATTCAAGATCAATCACTTCAGCCGCCGGTCACACTCCGGTGCTCGCCCAGGCCTTTCCATGCGCACCATTCCAGTTCTCGCCCTGATCCTTGTCGCCGCGACGGGCATCGCGGCGGCGCAGTCGCAGCCGACTCTGGAAGAGCGCATGTCACAGGCAGACTTCCAGGCGGCAGGCCTCGACAAGCTCTCGCCGCAGGAGCTCGCTCAGCTGAACGCCTGGCTTGACGCCCACGCAGCGGCCCCACGGCAGCGGGCCGACGGCCGCCCGGACTTCTATCCCGATTCCGGCGAGCGCAGCGAAATCCAGGCGCACCTCGTCGGCGACTTCAGCGGCTGGATCGAGAACACTACTTTCACGCTCGACAACGGACAGGTCTGGAAGCCCGCCGAAGCGAGCCGGCACAAGGCGAGTTCGCTGAGCGGCCCGGCGGTGACGATCAAGCCGATGTCCTTCGGCAGCTGGCTGATGTATGTCGACGGCTGCGGCTGCAGCCTGCGGGTTCGACGCATTCGCTGACGGCGAGTTCCTTTCCGGAAGGGGGTCGGGCCGCGCACGCGCCGCAAAAGAACCGAACCACTCCGTCGTGTCCCCAACGTGGGCGCCCTTCGGCTTCAAGTCGCCGAGAGCGAAGGAGGCTTGGCTTGCGCCTCGGCGCGAGCCAAGAACGGGGGTGGACTGGCTCCGATCCTTCCTATTCCGGCTTTCCCGGTGACTCCTGCAGCCCGGCTAGCAGGCGCGCGACGCGCTTGGGCGATACCGGCGCGGGGGTGCCGAGCTCCTGCGCGAAAGTTGACACGCGCAGCTCCTCGATCGCCCAGCGCAGGACGGCCAGCGCGGCGTCCTCTCCGCCGCGGCCGGCACGGAGCTTCAAGTACGCTCGCCACTGGCCCTGCAGCGCCAGCATGCGCGCCTGGTCGCGGGCGGGATCGAGCCGCAGTCGTTCGGCGCGAATTTTCATCGCCGTCAGATAGCGCGGGTACTGCGCCAGTCGCTGCTTCGGTACGCGCCGCAGGAAACCAGGCGGAAGAAGCTCCGCGAGCTGCCCGCGCAGATCGTCGTAGCTCGCGGTCGCGAAGCCGATCAGGGGCGGCTCGAGCAGCGGCACGAGTTCGGCGTAGGCCTGCAGAATCTTTTCCGCCTGCTGCAGGCGCTCGGTCGCTGCCGGAAACAGGGCGCGACCGAGCTCTTCCCGCACCCGCTCGAATTCCGAGCGCGTGCGCAGATCGAGGCTGCGGCCCGCGCAAAGCTCGGCCAGCGCAGCCTCGACCAGATCCTCGCGCAGCGCGTCGACACCGCCAAACGAGATCCACTTCAGGCTTGTGGCGCGACCGAGCGGCAGCTGCCGGCGTGCCTGCTTGATCCGCTCGCCGAGCGCGCGGCGCAGCAGTCGCTCTACCCCGCGCCGATGCTCGCGCTGCGCTTCCTGCGGGTTTTCGAACACGCGCAGGGCGACGCCGTCGCCAAGATCGACCAGCGCCGGCCAGGCGCCGAGCCCGCTGCCGGACACGATGCGCTCGGGAATCTCGTCGAAGTCCCAGCTTTCGACGTCCTCCCGAGCCAGCTCGACGTCGGCCTTGCGCGCAAAGGCGACGCGCGCCGCGCCCGCCCACTGCGCCTGGATCGCGGCCAGATCGCGGCTTTCGACCAGCACCCTGCCAGACTCGTCGTGGATGCGAAAGCGCATGCACAGATGCTCCGGCAGCGCCACCTCGGCGAGCTCGCCCGCCTCGACCGCGGTGCCGGTCACGCGCCGCAGCCAGGCGGCCAGGGCCTCGCACAGCGGCTCATCGCGCGGCGCCTCTGCTTCGACGAAAGCCCGCGCAAAATCGGGCGCCGGCACGAAGTTCCGGCGCAGGGCCTTGGGCAGCCCTCGAATGACGGCCGCGACTTTTTCCTCGAGCAAGCCCGGCACCAGCCACTCACAGCGGGCGGCCGGCACCACGTTGACCAGTGCTAGCGGCAGCTGCAGGCTCACGCCGTCGCTCGGATCTCCGGGCAGGAAGCGATAGTCGAGCCGCAGCCGGTGGTCCACCACCGCGAAGCTCGATGGGAAATCCTCGCCGCGCGCCCGTGCGCCTGGCTCCAGCAAGTCGCCGAGCGACCAGCACAGCGCCGCCTGCTGCGCGGGGCTGGCGCGCCGATACCAAGCGTCGAGCGCCGCGGCGCTCGAAATTTCGATCGGCAGCTTGCCCTCGAAGAAACCAGCCAGGGCGTCGTCACCGCGCAGCAGGCCGCGCCGGCGGCGGCGCTCCTCGATGCCGCGCGCCTCCTCCAGCACCCGCGCGTTGGCGCGCACGAAATCCGCTCGCGCGTCGATCTCGCAGCGGACGAGCGCCTCGCGCAGAAAGATCGCGTGCGCCTGGGCCGGATCCTGGGCGCCGAAGTTCACCCCGCGCCCTTCGACCAGCACCAGCCCCTGCAGACTCACCTGCTCGCTCGCCACCACCGCGCCGCGCCGACGGGACCAGTGCGCGTCGCGCCAGCTGCGCTGGACCAGATGCGCCGCCTGCTGCTCGATCCAGGCCGGTTCGACTCGCGCGCAGAGCATCGCGTAAACCCGACGCAGATCGAGGATCTGGCCGGCGACCAGCCAGGGCGGCGCGGCGCGCGCCGTCGCCGAGCCGGGAAAGATCGAGAAGCGGCGCTCGCGCGGACCGCGATACTCGCCGCGCTCGTCCTTGCGTCCGACCCGGGTCGGCCAGCCGGACAGCAGGCAGCGATGGATCGCCTCGTAACGCTGCGCGTCGGGCGCCTCGGCGAGGTCGGCGGCGTCCGCCCGCGCGTCAGGCGCGGGCAGCTCGCCGAGCAGCTGGCGGTGCAGCTCGCGCCACTCGCGCATGCGCAGGAAGGACAGGAAATGCGTGCGGCACCAGTCGCGCAGCGCAGACTGGGTCAAATCCTCATGCGCCTGCGTGTAGGCGCTCCACAGCTTCAGGATGCCGACAAAGTCGGACTTCGGTTCGGTAAAGGCAGCATGCGCGGCGTCGGCCTCCTTACGCGCGTCCGCCGGACGCTCGCGCGGGTCCTGGATGCCAAGGAAGGCGGCGAGAATCCGCAGCTCGCGGAGCACGCCGAGCGTCTCCGACTCGATCAGCATGCGGCCAAGCGCCACGTCGAGCGGCAGCGCGGCGAGGCGGCGTCCGGTGTCGGTCAGCCGCCGCGCGGCGTCGATCGCCATCAGCTCGTCGAGACGCCGGTAGCCGTCGGCCAGGGCGCGCGGCGTGGGTGCTTCGAGGAACGGAAAATGCGCCGGGTCGCCGAGCTTCAGGGCCAACATGCGCAGGATCACCCCGGCCAGCGAGGAGCGCAGGATTTCCGGGTCGGTGAAGCGCGGCCGGCGCGCGAAGTCATCCTCGTCGTAGAGGCGATAGCAGACGCCCGGCCCAACGCGTCCGCAGCGCCCCTTGCGCTGTTCGGCGGCGGCCTGCGAGATCGGCTCGACGTGCAGGCGCTCGAGCTGGCCGCGCGGACTGTAGCGCTTGACCCGGGCGGTGCCGGTGTCGATCACGTAGCGAATTCGAGGCACCGTGAGCGAGGTCTCGGCGACGTTGGTGGCAAGCACGATGCGCCGGGCCGGACCAGGATGGAACACGCGATCCTGTTCGGCCGAAGACAGGCGGGCATACAGCGCCAGCACTTCGGTGTGTCGATAGGCGCGTCTGGACAGCGCTCGGTGCGCATCGCGAATCTCGCGCTCGCCGGGGAGGAACACCAGCACGTCGCCGCGCGGATCGGCGCCACTGATCTCGTCGACCACCGCGGCGATCTGCTCGGCCACCGACAGCGGATCGGATGCATCCTCGCGCGCGCCAGCAGCCGCGGTCGCGACCCGCCCGCCAGGCCGCCAGTGCACTTCCACGGGATGCGCCCGCCCTTCCAGCTCCAGCACCGGCGCGCCGCCGAAGTGGGCGGCAAAGCGGGCGGTGTCGATGGTCGCCGAAGTGACGATCAGTTTCAGCTCGCGCCGCTTCGGCAGCAGGCGCTTCAGGTAGCCGAGCAGGAAATCGATGTTGAGGCTGCGTTCGTGCGCCTCATCGAGCAGGATCGTGTCGTAGGCGTTGAGCCAGGGATCGGACAAGGTCTCGGCGAGCAGGATGCCGTCGGTCATGAACTTGACCAGCGAAGCGTCCGAGACGCGGTCGCTGAAGCGCACCTTGAAGCCGACCAAATCCCCCAGTTCGCCGCCCAGCTCCGCAGCGACGCGGCGCGCGATGCTGCGCGCGGCCAGACGGCGCGGCTGCGTGCAGCCGATCATGCCGGTCGTACCGCGGCCTGCGGCAAGGCAGAGCTTGGGCAGCTGGGTGGTCTTGCCCGAGCCCGTTTCCCCAGCCAAGACGATCACCTGATGCCGGCGAATCAGCTCGGTGATTTCGTCGGCTCGCGCGGCGATCGGCAGGGATTCGTCGACGCGAATCGGCGGCATCCGCCGGGCGCGGGCTTCACGCTGCGCGCTCGAGGCAGCGATGCGCCGCTCGAGCTCGGCGAGCTCGGCTGCGGGCGGCGACTGCAGCCTTTCGAGCCGGCGTCGCAGCGCGCGCAGGCGCGACAAATCGCGCGCCATCAGCCGCTCCGACGCCAGGCGCGGGATGCGCGGCTCACTCATGCCTGAATTACGATCATGGAACTCCGCAATGATAGCCGCGACCGATCGTCGCAATCCGCACAAACGATTTCCATTCGTCGCAACAATGGCTTAGCCTGAACCTAATTCATCAAGGAGAATCCCATGGCCATCGACATCGGCATCAGCCGGCAGGACCGCGAAAGCATCGCCGGACAGTTGGCGACGCTGCTCGCAGATACCTATTCGCTGTATCTGAAGACCCACGGTTTCCACTGGAACGTGACCGGGCCGATGTTCAACGCCCTGCACCTGATGTTCGAGACCCAGTACACCGAACTGTGGACCGCCGCCGACGTGCTGGCGGAGCGCATGCGCGCCCTCGACGTCTATGCGCCAGGCTCCTACACCCAGTTTGGCAAGCTGACTTCGATCGTGGAGGAAACCGGCGTGCCGGACTGGAAGGACATGGTGCAGCAGCTGGTCGACGGACACGAGACCGCTGCTCGTACCGCGCGCGAGGTATTCAAGGTGGCCGACGCGGCGAACGATCAGCCCACCGCGGATCTCGCCACCCAGCGCATGCAGGAGCACGAAAAGACCGCCTGGATGCTCCGTTCGCTCTTGCGCTGATCCGATGCGACGCGGGCTGCTGGCTGGAAGATGAAAAAGCCATCTGGTTCAGAGCATTATTGGGGACGTCTGAACCAGCCCGTCATGCCGCGAAGGCGGGCATCCAGAGGCTCCAAGTCATTGAAGCCAAAGGCGCTGCACTCCCGCCTTCGCGAGAGTGACGAGCGTGTCGACTTGTTCAGGTACTCCCTAGACGCCGCGCCGCTGTGGCACCAGCAGGTCGCCGATCAGCAGGCCGGCAACGATCGCCACCAACAGGGTGATGAGGCTGATTGCAGTGTCGGCGCCGAGCGGCACGTTGCGCTCGAACACGAAGCTCAAGGTGCGGAAGCCGACGCTTCCGGGCACCATCAGCACGATGCCCGGCTCGCGCACCAGCACGCCGGGAAGCTTGCTGGCGCGCGCGAAGAGGTTACTGCCCGCGCCGATGATGAGCCCCCCGACGAAGACGCCAAAAGCGGAAGAAACGTACATGCCGCCGAGCTGCGCGCAGAGGAATCCGGCAACGATCGCCGCCACCACCACGCCGCTGTAGCGCAGCGGAGTATTGAAGATCACGGCGAAGGCCACGGCCCCGATCGGAACCGCGAACCACTCTGTCCAGGCCGGAACCGACGGGGCGAGCGCCGCGGCATCGGGCAACCAGCCGACCAGCACGCAGAGCTGGGTCGCCAGCACGGTGCCGAATGCCAGCTTGAGCAAGGTCGCGAGCGCGCCCATGCTGCGCGCGGCGCCTGACACCAGGTGCTGACTGGACAACTCACGGACGGCGGTGGTGAGGGTCATGCCCGGCATCAGTACGATCAGGCTGGCGATCACCACCAGCTCCAGGGCGAGGGGCGTGACATAGACCGCGATCAGCGTCGCGATCAGCGTTGCCACTGCCGCCGACAGCGCCTCCACGGCGGCGCTGAGGTTCGGTCGCTTGGCTGCGGCCAGATTGATCAGACCGATCAACAAGCCGATCAGGCCGGCAGTGACCACCCCGCCCCAGCTCGTGTGCAGTACGGTGGCGATGCTCGCCGCCGACACACCGAAACTCGCCACCAGCAGGGCGCGCCGACCGCCTGTGGGTCGAACGCTGCCGATAGCGCGCAGTCGAGCCAGGCCTTCAGCCAGGCCCAGGCGTCCTTCGACGACCTCCACCCCGATCGCATCGACCTGGATCAGGTGCTTCAGGTTCACTTCGCCCGGAGCCACTCGCACGATCTGGGTGATCTCATAGCCCTCCGCATCCTCGTCGTCGGAAAATGACATTACGATCGAGGTGGGCGTCGACAGCACGCTGCAGGCAAGGCGCAGCCGTCGGCTGACGCGGCTCAGCGCATCCTCGATGCGCGGGGCCGCAGTGCCATATTCGTGCAGGCGCCGCGCCAGCTCCACCACGAAGCGGATGCGCGCCCGCAGAGGTGCGGAAGCGCCGGGTGAAACGGGACGTTCGGCGGTCATCATGGCGCAATGATGCCGCGGTTGCGGCCGCTGCGCGCGGATCGCGCTCGTTCCCGCGACGGCGTCTGCCTGCTAGCCTAGCCCGATGCCCACCAGCCTTCCCAGTTGCCCCGGCGCCGCGATCCTGCAGCGCCGCGACGAGGCCGATGTGCTGAGCATCGAGGGCGACTGGACCTTGGTCCACGCGCGCACCCTCGCCGGTCACGTCGCGCGGCTGCGCAACGCTGCCGCCGGGGTCGCGCGCATCGACGCGCGCTCGATCGGCCGGCTCGACACCGCCGGCGCCGAGCTGCTCGGCGAGCTGGCCGGCGGACGCCCGGTGGAAGGGCTCGACGCCAGTCGACAGGCGCTGTTCGAGGCCGTGACCGAGGCCGCACAGCCGGCGACCGCCGCGCCGCGGCGGCGCGACGGTGGGCTGATCGAGCTGCTCGCGCGCACGGGTCGCGCGGTCGAAGCGATCGGCAGCGACATCCGGCAGCTGCTTGGTTTCATCGGCCTCCTCCTCGCCACGCTCGCGAGCAGCCTGCCGCGCCCGCGCCGCTGGCGGCTGACATCACTCGCATCGCATCTCGAGCAGACCGGGCTCGACGCGGTGCCGATCGTCGTGCTGCTCAACTTCCTGGTCGGCGCGGTGGTCGCCTTCCTTGGCGCGACGGTCCTCAAGGACTTTGGCGCCAGCGTCTACACGGTGGAGCTGATCGGCTTTTCCTTTCTGCGTGAGTTCGGCGTACTGCTGACCGCAATCATGGTCGCCGGCCGGTCGGGCAGCGCTTTCACCGCACAGATCGGCTCGATGAAGGCGCGGGAGGAAATTGACGCGATCCGCACCCTCGGCCTCGATCCGATCGAAGTGCTGGTGCTGCCGCGGGTGATCGCGCTACTGATCGCGCTACCGCTGCTGACCGTGCTGGCGATGCTGGCCGGCATCGTCGGCGGCGGCGCGGTCTGCGCGCTGAGCATGGACATCTCACCGACGCTCTTCATCACCCGCCTGCAGGACCTCGACGCCGCGCGCCACTTTTGGGTCGGCATGAGCAAGGCGCCGCTGTTCGCTTTTCTGATCGGCGCAATCGGCTGTCTCGAGGGTCTGAAGGTTTCCGGCAGCGCCGAATCCGTTGGCCGCCACACCACCTCGAGCGTCGTCCAGGCGATCTTCGTCGCCATCCTGGTCGACGCGCTGGCGGCCATCTTCTACATGGAGATGGACCTGTGAGCCCGGCGCAAGGCGTGGTCGAGGTGCGCGGTCTGCGTAATCAGTTCGGCGCGCAGGTCGTCCACGAGAGCCTCGATCTCGATGTGCATCGCGGCGAGATCCTGGGCGTGGTCGGCGGCTCTGGCTCGGGCAAGTCCGTGCTGCTGCGCTCGATCATCGGTCTGCGCCGGCCGTCGGCGGGCGCGGTGCGCCTGCTCGGCGTCGACATGCTGCGCGCCGGTGAGAGCGAGCGGGTGGCGGTGGAGAGTCGCTGCGGTGTGCTGTTTCAAAACGGCGCGCTGTTTTCGTCGCTCAGCGTCGCCGACAACGTGATGGTGCCGATGCGCGAGCACTATCGCCTGCCCGCGGAGCTGATGCGGCGCTTCGCCGCGCTGAAGATCGCGCTGGCCGGGCTGCCCGCCGGAAGCGACGAGAAGTTTCCCGCGCAGCTCTCCGGCGGCATGGTGAAGCGCGCCGCGCTCGCCCGCGCGCTCGCCCTCGACCCGGAAATCCTGTTTCTGGACGAGCCGACCGCCGGGCTCGACCCGATCGGCGCGGCGGCGTTCGATCGGCTGATTCTCACCCTGCGCGAAAGTCTCGGCCTGACGGTGTTCCTGATCACACACGATCTCGATACCCTGTACACCATCTGCGACCGTGTAGCCGTGCTGTCGCAGCGGCGCGTGCTGGTGGCCGACCGCATCGATCGAGTCGAGCGCTGCGACGACCCCTGGGTGCAGGAATACTTCCGCGGGCCGCGCGGCCGGGCCGCGGCGCGCGCCGCACGACAGTCAGACACCGAGCGACTCTGAAACCCCGAGGTTCAGCATGGAAACCCGCGCCCACCACGTCCTCATCGGAGCCTTCGCCATCGGGGTGTTCCTGATCGCTCTGGGTTTCGTGCTGTGGCTTTCGAAATCCGGCACCGAGCGTGCCTTCCGCACCTATGACATCGTCTTCAACGAAGCCGTCACCGGGCTGTCGGTCGGCGGCCTGGTGCAGTACAACGGCATCAAGGTCGGCGAGGTGTCGGCGCTGCATCTGGCGCCAGACGATCCACGCAAGGTGATCGCGCGAGTGCGTCTCGAAGCCGCGACTCCGGTACGAGAGGACACCCGCGCCAAACTCGGCCTGCAGGGCGTCACCGGCCTCGCCTTCATCCAGCTCTCGGGTGGTGCGCCGGACAGCCCCGCGCTGGTTGCCGGCAAGGACGGAGCGGTGCCGGTGATTCCTTCGGAGGCCTCGGCCCTTTCCAGGCTGCTGGCCTCAGGTTCGGACGTCATGACCAGCGTCAACGAGATCCTGATGCGCGCGAACGAGCTGCTGTCCGAAGACAACGTGGCGCGGGTTGCGGCCACCCTCGGCCACGTCGAGCAGCTCACCGCCACGCTGGCCGAACAGCGGCAACCACTGGCGGAAGCGATCGGCCAGATAGCCGCCGTCAGCCGCGAGCTGAAGGTCGCCGTCGGCAGCATCGACGCGATGGCGAAGTCGACCAACTCGATGGTCCGCAACGACGCCCACGAACTGCTGCAGTCGGCTCGGCAGGCGATGGATTCGGTGGATCGACTGGTCAACGCGGCCAGCGACCTGGTGGACGACAATCGCGCGGCCATCGATAACTTCAGCGACAGCGGGCTGCGCGAGGTAGGCCCGGCGATCGCCGACTTGCGCGCGACGCTGCGCTCGCTGCGCCAGCTCGGCGACCGCCTCGGTAGCTCGAACAGCATCCTGCTGGGACGCGAACAGCCCAGGGAGTTCCAGCCCCGATGAAAAGTACCCAGCACCTCCTGCTCGCATTCGCCCTCGGACTCGGTGGTTGCGCCTCGCTGGTCGGCGGGCGTCAGACGCCTTTCACCATCTATGCGCCTGCCTATGCCCCATCGGCGTCGACACAGGGTGGGGACGCGGTCGACTGGCAGCTGCGCATCGAGGCGCCGCAGTCCAGCAGCGTGATCGACAGCACGCGCATGCTGGCAATGCCGCGCCCGGGCGTGCTCGAGGTGTTTTCCGGGGTGCGCTGGCGCGATCCGGCGCCGTCGATGCTGCGCGATCTGGTGCTGCACGGGTTCGAGGCCTCGGGTCGCATCGTCGGCGTGGATGCCGGCACCGCCGGCGTGCGTGCGGACTTCGGCCTGGCGCTCGAATTGCGCTCCTTCCACGCCGACTACACGAGCACGGCGCCACGCGCCGTGGTGGAAATCCAGGCGCAATTGATCCACTACGCTTCGGCGCGAATCATCGCCGCGAAGCTCATCACCAGCCAAGCGCCGCTCGAAGGCAACAGCGCTGCCGCCGCCTTCGCCGGTTTTCAAGTCGCGCTCGGCGCCGCAGTCGACCTGCTCGTGGACTGGACGCTCGGGCAGGGTCAGCGTTTTCGGGTGGAAAAGCCGGCCAGCTGATTCACCTCGCCCTCCAAACCGGCGACAATGACCGGCTTTGGCCGGCGCTCGCGCCGCACCCTTCCCCGCCGTGCTTCGATGGACGAGACCGAACCCCGCAAAACTCCGGGCAACCTGCAGCGCGAGCTGAGTCGAATCAGTGCGCTGACGGAGCGTCTGCGTGCGGCGGCGCCGGCCCTTGATACGGCGGCCGCGGCCGAGCTGCAGAGCGAGATCGACGCGCTGCATCCGGCCGATATCGCCTACATCCTGGAGGCCCTGCCGCCGCAGGAGCGCCTCGAAGTCTGGAACCTGGTCAAGGCGGAACGCGACGGCGAGATCCTGCTCGAAGTCTCGGATCCGGTGCGCGACTCCCTGCTTGCGGACATGGACCGGCCGGAGCTTCTGGCCGCGGCCGAAAAGCTCGATGCCGACGAACTGGCCGAGCTCGCCGAGGACCTTCCGGAAGACGTGCTCGATGAGCTGATGCATCGGCTGAACGCCGAGCAGCGCGAGCGCGTGCAGTCGGCGATGTCCTGGGAGGACGACCAGGTCGGCGCGATCATGGACTTCGAGATGGTGACCCTGCGTGAGGACGTCACGCTCGAGACCGTGCTGCGCTATCTGCGCCGCCTGAAGCAGCTTCCGGATCACACCGACAAGCTGTTCGTGGTCAACGAGGAGACCGTATTGACCGGCGTTCTGCCGATCCGTTGGCTGCTGGTCAACGACCCGGCGAAGGCGGTCAGCGCGGTGATGGCGACCGACGCCAACACCTTCCACCCCGAAGACGACGTGGCCGAAGTGGCGCAGGCGTTCGAGCGCTACGACCTGGTCACCGCGCCAGTCGTCGACGCCGGCGGGCGCCTGATCGGCCGGCTCACCATCGACGCGATGGTCGACGTCATTCGCGAGGAAAGCGAGGCCGAGGTGCGCGAACGCTTCGGTCTGCGCGAGGACGAGGACATCTTCGCCACGGTCTGGAGTTCGCTCAAGAACCGCTGGGCCTGGCTGGCGGTCAACTTGATCACGGCCTTCATCGCCTCGCGCGTGATCAGCGTATTCGAAAACTCGATCCACCAGCTGGTAGCGCTGGCGGCGCTGATGCCGATCGTCGCCGGAATCGGCGGCAACTCCGGCAACCAGACGATCACCATGATCGTGCGCGCGCTGGCGCTGGGCCAGCTGAGCCTCGCCAGCGCCAGGCGGCTGCTGCGCAAGGAGCTGGGTGTGGCGCTCGCAAACGGCCTGATTTGGGGTGGCGTGATCGGCGTGGTGGCCTGGCTCCTCTACGACAACCTGCCGCTCGGACTGGTGATGAGCGCGGCGATGACCTTGACCCTGCTGCTTGCCGCACTGATGGGCGTGTTGATTCCGATGACCCTGCTGAAGCTCGGCCGCGATCCGGCGATGGGCTCGAGCGTGATGATCACCGCGACCACCGACAGCGGCGGCTTTTTCATCTTCCTCGGCCTTGCCACGCTGTTTCTGCTCTGAAACGGGTTCGGCAAAGGATGGTTTGAACCGCTTCGTCGCGCAATGAAAGCAGGCATCGGTGATTTCGAGCTCCGATCGCAAAGGCCCGCGGCTTCCGCCTTCGCTGGCGCGACGAACGAGGATCCGATTTTCAGATCGTTCCCGGCCTGACTGGCTGCCCAGTGCCTGCACTTCTGTGCGCCCATGCTGGGCGCAGCATAAAAAACGGCCCCGTTTCCGGGGCCGTTGAAAGTCTTGCAGTGAAGTCCGATCAGAACTTCTGGTTGTAACGCAGGTAGTAGAAGCGACCGATGTCGAAGCCGCCGTAGTACGGGTACTGCGAGTTCGGCGTCGAGTACATGATCGGGCCGACGTGGTCGAACAGGTTGTTCGCGCCAACCGAGATCGTGGCGTTCCAGGGCGCGTTGTAGCGGAACTGCGCGTCGTGGAAGGTGTTCGAGCCGACGCGGCGGGCGTTGAACTGCACGCCGTTCTCCCAGTGACCCGGCATGTTGCATTCCGGGCCGCCCTGCGCAGTGTTGTTGTAGGAGCAGGACTCCTTCATCGACGAGTAGTAGCGCGAGGTCCAGGTCGCACCGAAATCACCCCAATCCCAGTCGACGCTCACGTTCGAGCGCAGGCGGAAGTTGCCGCCCCAGCTGGTGGAGGGCGCGACCGGCGTGGACGCCTCGTTGTCGGCCTTGCTGTTCAGGTGGTCGACGTAGGTCGAGTTCCAGTGCACCGCGAAGCGACCGAAGGAGAACTCGGGCAGGCGATAGTTGACGCCGAAGTCCCAACCTTCCGTCTCATCCCAGCCGGAGTTCTTGCCGCCGCGCAGGGCGTAGTTCAGGGCGCCGTCCGGGCCGCGCGTGAACAGCGCGCTGGAGCAGCGGCTGGCGATACCGAGCACGTAGCAGTCCTGCAGGATGCCGCTGACCGAGTCGCCACCGATGGCGTTCTTCACCTTGACCTTGTACCAGTCGAGGCTCAGGTCGAGACCTTCCACCCAGCTCGGGCTGTACACGCCGCCCACCGTCTTGCTGGTCGCGGTTTCCGGCTGCAGGTTCGGGTTGGAACCGGCGAAGAACTGGATGCCGGTCTGGCACGGCCAGGTCGTGCAGGGCGCGCCGCCCTGACCGATCTGCACGTAGCCAGGGGCCACCGGCGCCTGACCGCCAAAGCCCTGCTGGCAGCGCTGCGCCACCGCCGGGTTGCTGCCGGCCTCGTGGCTGGAATCGCAGGGGTCGGTGTAGTAGTCGAAGGTGCCGCTGATGCCGCCGAACAGATCGCCGATCGTCGGGGCGCGGAAGCCCTCGGCGTAGTTGCCGCGGATCATCAGGTCGTCGATCGGACGCCAAGTCAGGCTGAACTTGCCGTTGGTGGTGTCGCCGAACGAGGTGTAGTCCGAATAGCGGCCAGCCGCGTTGAAGGTCAACTCGCGAGCGAAGGGCAGATCGCGGAGGATCGGCACCTCGATTTCGATGTAGTACTCGTCAACCTGGTAGCGACCGCCCGTCGGACCCGCCGACAGGTTGGTGCTGAGGCCAGCCTGGCTGAACGCGTCGGGCACGAAGTTGCCGGACTCGTTGCGATACTCGTAGCCCGCGGCGATGCCGAGGTCACCCGCCGGCAGCGTGAAGATCGAGCCGGTGACGTTGGCGCTGTAGTCGATCGTCTTGGTGCGGCCCGTGTCGTGATAGAACGGGAAGATATAGGCCTGCAGCGTCGGATCGGCGAGCGAGTTCGGACCGCCAATGTTCGGCGGGATGAACGGGTTCCAGGGCACGCAGGAGCCCGGCGAGCTGCCGTAGGGCAGCGCGTTGTCGGGATCGGTGCCGCACTCGACGCGGCCGGTACCCGGATTCAGGTAGGACGGGCCGAGAGCGCCGGTCAAGCCGACGAGGCTGAAGTCGCCGCGCTGCGTCTTGATCAGGTCGTTCTGGTTGACGAAGCCGCCAACGTCCCAGTTCCAGGTGTGGTCGCCGATGTCGAAGCTGCCTTCGAGGGTGCCGCTGACGCGGAAGGTCTCGAGGTCGCTGTCGGTCACGCGGGGCACTTCCCAGCCACGGCGGTAGAAGTACACGAGCTCGCCGGTCGGGTTGAAGTAGCTGTCCGGGGACAGCCCGAGGTAGGCGCCCTCCAGATCGTTGGGCAGGGTCCACGGCATGTAGAAGGCCGGCTGGAACGGGTAGCCCGCGACCTGCACGTTGGTGGAACGCTTGTTGTACAGCAGGTCGGTCGAGAACTTGATGCTGTCGGTGATGTTGTACTCACCGTTGACGAACAGCGCCTTCCGCTCGATGCCGCTGCGCAGCATCATCTGCGTGTTCGGGTTCGAACGGTCGTTCGGAACGCCACCCGCGCCGGTCCGGTGCCAATCGCTCGGGTTGGCCGGGTTGCCGCCGGGGTTCAGCGCGCAGAGCGCGAAGCCCGGAGCGCAGTAGTCGGTCAGGAAGAAGTTGCCCCACTGCGAAACGATGGACCAGCCGTCGTTCGGGTGGTAGGTGCCGCCGCCGGCGGCGCTATACGGGCGATTCTTCGCCCAGACCGGGTCTTCCTTCGAGTACTCGGCCGTCATCGTGACCGAGGCGCGCTCGCCGAACGAGCCGATGGTCATGCTGTAGACCTGCGTGTCGCCATCGTCCTCGTCGTACTGGCCGACGAAGGCGGCGGCTTCCGCGCCTTCGAAGTTGCGCCGCGTGATGATGTTGACCACGCCCGCGATCGCGTCCGACCCGTAGATCGAAGAGGCGCCGTCCTTCAGGACTTCAACGCGCTCGACTGCCGCGATCGGCACCTGCGACAGATCCTGCAGGCCGTCGGTGGTGGCGCCCAGACGCTTGCCGTTCAGCAGAATCAGGGTGCGATTGGGGCCCAGGTTGCGCATGTCGATGTAGTAGCCACCGACACTTTCACCCGAGGACAGGACATCGGAACGGCTGATCGGCGGGGTGCCGGCTTCCGTCAGGTTCTGCAGGATATCGACCACCGAGGTGAAGCCCTGGTGCTCGATCGCCACGCGATCCAGGACGACGATCGGCTGCGCCGTTTCGACGTCCGCACGGCGGATACGCGAACCGGTGACGGTGATCGTCTCCAGCTGCTGCCCCCCGTCGTCCTGCGCCAACGCTGGCGCGGCCGTGAGGCCGACCGCCGCGGTGGCGCTGGCGTACAACGCATAGCGCACGGCTTTGAAAAGCTCGTTGCTGATTAAATTCATTTCACTCTCCAACGTCAGAGTTGTGTCACAGCTCGGGACAAGTGTGCTGTCCCATCCATGGGAACGACCAAAATGGCCCACCAGAACCCTCGGCAGTGGGCGATACTAACAAGATTCTTACGCTTTGTGAATCCCCCGGCAACGTCTTAACATCTGCACGTTTGCCTGCAAAATCATGGCACTAGCCGCCGCTCACCGATCAGGCGTCGCAATCATTTTGCTGTTACGCCCGTCGAACAGGGCAGATCGGGCGCCCCGCGGGAAGGTCGACAGGCCCGATCGCACCCCGGATGTGGCCGTGAAGGAGCAAATCCGCTCGCGCCTTCCGGCCCTCCGGCGAGAAGACCTGCACGATTGCGCGTCCTGTGGAAGGGGCGGAAGGCGCTGCGACAGCGGCGCGGAGATGCCAATCGCAGTCGCGCTATCCGGCGGCGCGGCGGTGAGCTCGAGGCTCAGAGATCCTGGCGATATTGGATGTAGGGCGTGCGGCCCTGCACTTCGACGCTACGCGGATTCCGCGTCGAACTGCCCCAGAGGTTCTGCGCACCGACGCTCAGCTCGCCGCTCCACGGGGTGCGCCAGGAGATGCCCAGATCCACGGCGGTCCAGCGCTGGCCAGCCAGGGCGGGGTCATCACTGCGGGTCACGCGCCCGATCACGGCGCCGCGCAGTGAACCGACGTTGAGCCCGAGGCTCAGCGAGAGCTGATCGAGATCGAAGTCCGACGTCAAGGGATCGTAGGTACCGAGTGGCGCGAGGCGACTGCGACTGTAGCTGGCGCCCAGATCGAGCGCCGTGACGTCATTCATGTGCCAGCGACCGCGCGCGAAGAGCGCGGTTTCTTCGCCGCGCAGCGACCCGATCAGCGCGGGCATGGCCAGTGCGGGCAGGAACGAGCCCTCGCTCGCCGACGGGGAGAAGCCCGACGTACGCGCGCGCTCCTGCAGGTCGAGCCAGGACAGGCCATAGCTCAAGTCGAAAGCCGCGTCCGGCGAAGTCCAGCCGAGTCCCAGCAGCCCACTGACCGTCAGCGGCGCCGCCGCGAGGGCGAAGCACGCACCGGTCGGGCAGTCCACCGGCGTATCGAAGCCATACTGGCTCAGGCGCGCGTCGAGGCGCAGCCCGTTGCCGAGGCGCCATTCGACACCGGCGCCCGCGCCGCGCTGCCCCGCGAGCTGCCAAGCGGCAGCTCCGGCGTAGGCCGGCAGCAGCGTATCGGCGATGTCGACCCGGCTTGCCGGCAGCGCCACCACGGCCAGCAAGCGACCGCTGGTGCCGGACCAGATCGGCAGCACCGGAACCGCCTCGCCCGCTGCCGGCTGCGCCGGATCCAGGGTCAGCAGCTGCTCCACCAGCGGCAGCGAGGTGCTCCCGCGCAGCTCCGGCACGAGTGTCTGCGGCGCCTGCGCCGCGGCCAGGGCCGGCAGCAGCAACAGCAGCGACAGGAAGGCGGATTGCAGGCGCATGGACGTGTCGATCGCTGAACTCAGTGACTCATGGAACCCGCAGCATGCTGAAAGTTCAGGCGCTCCGGGCACCTATCATAGCTCTGTTTACGAAAAATCAACAGATGCGCTCGCGGACGTCCGGCCATCCGCGGCAGCGGATTGTGAACGGATCGCGGCCGTCGCATACTCGACGCTTCCTGTCCTTCACGCTTGGGGAACACCGTGACCTTGCAGTTTGCCCGCAACACCCTTGCCGTCGCGCTGGCGACCGCGCTCGCCGCCGGCACCGCTGCTGCCGCGCCGCCGATCGAGATCGGCGCCAACCTGCCAACGCCAAATGCGATCGACGCCGCGCGCACGGATCCGCATCTGCTCATTCTGCGCGCGGGCTTGTTCGATCCGACGCGCGAGACGATCGATGCGCGCGGCATCGGCGCGGCCGCGCCGGTCACGCTGTCGCGCTACGCCATCGTGCAGTTTCACGCCTCGGCCTCGCTCCGCGCGGCGCGGCGGACCCTCACCGAGCAGGGCGTCGAGTTCCTGAGCTACCTGCCGAACAACGCCTGGTATGTGCGCCTCGGCGCTGGCGGACTCACAACCATGCGGCGGGATCCGGCGGTGCGCTGGGTCGGACTGCTGCAGCCGGCCCTGAAGCTCGATCCGCAGCTGTGGCTGGCGAACCGCCAGTCGTCCGCGGCTCTGCAGGCCGATGGTCGTTACGAGATCCGCATCGACGCCCTGGCCGGCGTCTCCTCGGCGGCGATGGCCGGTGAACTCATGAAAAAGGTTCCTGGGGTCGAGATCACCGCGCGCAGCGAGCGCGCCGAAGCGTTGCCCTATGTGCGTGCCGCGGTGGGGCTGGCCGGTCTCGATGCCCTGCTCAAGGCGGCCAGTGCGATCGACGGCGCAGTATCGGTTTCACCGTGGACGGAAGACACCACCCAGAACGCGGCCAGCGTCGGCGCGATCCAGGGCAACAGTCTCTCCAGCTGCTCCGGCAGCGGAACGGTCTGCGGTGCAACCCCGCTGTGGGATCACGGCATTACCGGCACCGGCCAGATCGCCGCGGTCGCCGACAGCGGCACCACGCCGAACACCGGCTGGTTCACCACCCTCGACAAGGGCTTCGGTCCGCATACCGCGATCACCTACTCCGATAATCCCCCGCCCGAGCTGCCCAACGTCGGCCAGCTGTACCCGGACAACAAGATCATCGCCTACTGGCTGCAGCCGGGCGGTCCGATCGACTATGACTACAGCTCGGGGCACGGCACCCACGTGACCGGCACCGTGTTGGGCGACGCCGCGGGCACCTTCGGCGCAAACAGCTATCTGGCGGCCACCCCGCTGCTGCCGAACCACGAACTAGCGGACGGCATGGCGCCGGGCGCCCAGCTCCTGTTCCAGGACGCCGGGCCGGCCTCGGCGAGCGCGATCATCATCAACGATTTTGGCGGCACCCTCGAGCAAGCCTTCAACGGCGGCGCCCGCGTGCACAACAACAGCTGGGGCGCCAGGACCGGCGGCGCCTACAACGGCAACGATTCCGAGCTCGATCGGGTCAGCAACCAGCTCGAAGACCTGCTGGTGGTGGTGGCCGCCGGCAACGACGTCGCCGGCGCCATGGCCACCGGTTCACCGGCGAATGCCAAGAACTCGCTCGCCGTCGCCGCGCTCGGCCACGGCGGCAGCCTGGTCAAGGCCGGCTTCTCGAACATGGGGCCGACCCGCGACGGGCGCATGAAGCCCGACATCGCCGCGCCGGGATCGGCGATCGTCTCCGCCAAGAACGGCAGTCCGGTCGACGGCACCATCACCGCCCCGACCAGCGTCCCCAAATCCGGCACCTCGATGGCCTCGCCGACCATCACCGGCAACACGGTGCTGGTGCGCCAGTTCTTCGCCGACGGCTTCTACCCGCGCGGTGAAGCCAGGGCTGCCGACGCCTACAACCCGACCGGCGCGGCAACCAAGGCGGTACTGCTGAACGGCAGCAACACCATCAGCAGCAGCTGGCCGAACACCGGCACCGGCTGGGGTCGCGCCTGGCTGGACGGCAACCTCTGGTTCAAGGACACGATGGTAATGGGCGACGACAGCCGCCGCCTGCGCTTGTTCGAACGGCCCAACGCTGCCGGCATCCAGACCGGCGAAGCACACGAGTACACGATCGCCAACGTGCAAGCCGGCACCGAACTGCGCGCCACCCTGGTCTGGTTCGACCCGGCCGCGGTGCCGGGCGCCGCTTCCACGCTGATCAACGACCTCGATCTCGAGGTCGTGGCGCCGGGCGGCAGCACCTATCTAGGCAACGTGCTGGCAAGCGGCGTGTCGACACCCGGCGGCAGCGCCGACACCAAGAACACGGTCGAGCAGGTGCGCTTCGAGGCGCCGGTCGCCGGCAGCTACCGCTTCCGCGTGAAAGGCTCGGCGGTTCCCGGTAACGGCGGCGAGCGTTCGGATCGGCAAGGTTATGCGCTGGCGGTTTCCGGCCGCTTCGCAATTCCGGACCCGGCGGTCTTCCCCGCACCGACCGCAGTCAGCGCGAACAGCAACGGAACCTCCGGCGTGAGCGTGCAGTTCGCCGCTGCCGGCGGTGCGCAAGGCTTCCAGCTGTACCGCGCGCCGGGCAGCTGCGCCAGCGCGGCAGCCGGTGACTTCCGCATGGTCGCCCACGGCCCGGCGTCACCGCTGGTCGATCACGACACCATTGGCGGCTATGGCTACGCCTACAAGGTGCGCGGCGTGCAGGGCGACGTCGAGGGTGACGTCTCGAGCTGCGCCGAGGTGATTTCCGACGCCGCCTGCACGCTGATGCCGAGTCTCGACGGCCTGTCCCTCACGGCGGATGGCGCGGGCGTTCAGTGCAGCGTGGCGCTCGACTGGGCGGCCGCGCAGTCGAACTGCCCGACGTCGACCGGCATCACCTACACCGTCGAACGCGATACCGATCCCTACTTCGGCTCGCCGCAGGTGATGGCCGACAACCTCGACGACCCAAGCTTCCTCGATCTCGCGGTGAGCAATGGTACCCCGTACTTCTACCGCGTGTCCGCACAGGACAGCTTCGGCAACTCCTCGCCGGTGTCGCGGGCAGCGAATGTGACGCCGAGCGGCATCGACGGTCCCGACCCGGCGGCCTTCCTCGATGACGTGGACACGCACAGCTACATGAATCCGGAAGCGCCCTGGCAGGTCACCGACACCGACGCCAGCAGCGGCCAGTTCAGCTACCGCAATGCGGCGGACGACCAGCCGTACCCGGATGCGACCTGCGCCAGCCTGACCACGCCACCGCTGACCCTGGTCGCGGGCAGCACCCTCAACTTCAAGGCCATGTACAACCTGGAGTACCAGTGGGACGGCGTGGTCATGGAGATTTCCAGCGACGGCGGCGCGACCTGGCAGGATCTGCCGCCGGACGGCGGCTATCCGTCGTCCTATGCACAGACCATGAACCCGCCAATCAACGCTTGCGGCTTCCCGGCGAGCCACGGTGCCTTCAACGGCGTCAGCACGACGGGTTCCAATGCCGACCCGGACAACGACAATGCGGTCGCGGTGTTCAAGCCGTTCAGCGCCGACCTCGCCGCTTTCGCCGGTCAGACCGTACAGATCCGCTGGCGCATGTCGAGCGATCCAGCCGGCGGCTACCTGGGCTTCCTGGTCGATGAAATCGAGATCGGGGACGGCAGCGGCGGTACGCCAGTGGATCCGGATCTGATCTTCTCCAGCGGCTTCGACGACGAACCGCAGCCGCCCGGCTACGTGTGCCACTGAGGCTGGCGATTCGCGGCACTGATGCGCCCGGCGCGGAGTTTTACGCCGGGCGCAACGGTTCTGGATGACGCTGCGGCCGAAGCGGCGGTCGGGCTGGCTCCGGCGCTGGGGCCGCCGACTGCTGCTGGCGTTCGCGACCTGGATCGCGCTCAGCGTGCTGATGGTCGGCCTGCTGCGCTTTCTGCCGCCGCCGCTGTCGGCGGTGATGGCGGCCGACTGGGTCGGCGCTCGGCTCGCCGGCGAGCGGGACTTCCACCTGCACTACCGCTGGCGGCCGTGGACCGGAGTGTCGCGCGAGCTGCCGATCGCACTGGTCGCAGCCGAGGATCAGAAATTCCCGCTGCACCACGGTTTCGACCTGGCATCGATCCGCGCCGCACTGGATGCGGCCGACGACGGCGCACGGCTGCGCGGCGCCAGCACCATCAGCCAGCAGGTGGCGAAGAATCTGTTTCTGTGGAAAGGGCGCAGCTTTCTGCGCAAGGGCCTCGAAGCCTGGTTCACCGTGCTGATCGAAACACTGTGGCCCAAGCGGCGGATTCTCGAGATGTACCTGAACATCGCCGAGTTCGGGCCGGGCGTATACGGAGCAGCCGCTGCCAGTGAGCGCTATTTCCACGTCGACGCAGCGCGCCTCGACCGCCACCAGGCCGCCCTGCTCGCCGCGGTATTGCCCAATCCTGCGCTGCTGCGGGTCGGCAAGCCGTCAGTCTACGTGCGGCACCGGGCCGCCTGGGTCGAGCGTCAGGTCGGACAGCTGGGCGGACCGGACTGGCTCGCGGCGACGCTGGATGCGGGCCGGTCGCAGGTGCCGCGGCGCCCGGTAGAGCGCCTCAATCAGCGCTGAAGGCCTGCGCGGGTAATCTCGCCTCGAGCCAGGCGCGAGCTTCCGCGAGCGGCTCCGCATAGCGGCGCCAGGCGCCGATGCCGCGCGCGTGCAGCGGTTCGCGCACCTGCGAACTGCTGGCGGTCGCCGACGGCGCAGCGTTGCGCAACAGATCGACGCAGCCGGGCTCGAAGGGCAGGCCGCAGTGCTCCATCACGCGCCGCGCGACGCTTTCCGGATCGCGCACCAGATCCTCGTAGCGAACGCTCAGCACCGCGCCGGGCATCTGCTCGTCCCAGTGCGCCAGGAGCTGGCGGAACAGCAGATGGTGCTCTGCCGCCTCCAGCGGATCGTAGCTCCAGGGATAGCTCGAGCCGGCGAAGAGCTCCTTCAGGGTCGACATGCAGGTGTCCATGGGGTCACGCAGCATGCAGATGACGCGAGCCTCCGGCAGCGCCTTGTGAATCAGCCCCGCGTACCAGACGTTGACCGGCAGCTTGTCGATCAGGAAGCGCTTGTCCGGCGAGCGCCAGCTGGTGCGCTGTCGGTAGCCGCGGCCAACCGCGCCGAAATCCATCTCGACGCAGGCCCGGATCAGCGCCGGGTCGACGTGCTCGACCAGGGCATCGGCCTGCCAGCAAAGCTGCAGATGAAAATCGTTGAGCTCGCCGGCCGAAGCCACCTCGCTGTGATTGCCGAGGATGCGCTCGAGTACGGTGGTGCCGGTGCGCGGCTGACCGACGATGAAGATCGGTACGCGAGTCGCGCCTTCGGTCGGCACCGGCTGGAGAAACTCGCCGCGACAGACTTCGCGCACCGCCGCCAGGCGCTCCTCGTCGCGCGCGGGCTGCCAGTTGACACTGCGGCGCTTGATCGCGGCGCCGCGCATCAGCGCTTGCCAGGCGCCGGTCGTGCCGTCCACGTCGTCCAGCAGGATGAAGCGCGCATAGTGAAGCATCACGGCATCCGGGCTGTCGCGGTCGTCGGCCTGCGTCAGCGCGGCGTCGATCCGCGCTAGCTGCGCCGCTGCATCGACCTTGCGATCATGCTGGGCCAGCATCAGCATCGCCGCCGCATAGTGCGGCGCGAGCTCGAGGCAGCGTCGATACTCTGCGGTGGCTTCCGCCCTGCGGCCCAGGTGGCGCAAGGTAGTGGCGCGCATGAAGGACAGCGCCGGGTTGACCGCGACCCGGGCCAGCGCGCGATCGAGAAGCGTCAGCGCCTCGGCGTGCAGGTCGACCAGACCGAGGCACTGCGCCAGTCGGTCCGCCGCCGCGATCACCGCAGGATGATCCCGCTCGGCGGTCAGCACCAATTTGGCGGCGAGCGAGGACTCGCCGAGGCTCTGCAGCATCAACGCCACGTCCGCCAGCGGCCGCCAGTCGCGTGATTCGTGCACCGCCGCGGCAGCGTTGCGCGCATACTCGATGGCGGAGCGGCAGCGATGTGCACCACGTGCGAGGTTGGCGAGCATCAACCAGGCCGCCGACTGCAATCGATCGAGCGCGATGATGGCTTCGAGCTCATCCATCGCCGCGAGCAGGTCACGGGCATCGAGGAGCTGCTGCGCGCGCTGCCAGTGGGCGGCGAGTTGCTGGTGGTCGGCGTCGTTCATTCGAATCAGGAGCTGCTCGGAATGCGGCGGCGCACGCGGGATCGCCACCGGGGGTACCGCGCGACGGCAGCGCGCGAAAAAATACCGGCGCGACGGTAGCGGCGCGACGTGATCATTGCAAGGCGCGCGCCGCGTCGCGCACTTGGCGCGCACACCGCGGTGCTCTGGAAGCGGGTAGCATGCGGCGATGCCGCCGCAGGAATCCAGGTCCAGCCTCTGCATCGTGGTGCCCGCTTTCAACGAAAGCGAGGGTCTGCGCGATTTTCACGCGCGCCTGACCAAGGTGCTCGACCGCCTGGATCTGGCGAGCTCGATCCTCTACGTCGACGACGGCAGCCGCGACGACACCTGGCAGGTGATGCGCGCGCTGGCGCAGGCGGATTCGCGAGTGGCGGTCCTGCGCCTGTCGCG
This sequence comes from uncultured Dokdonella sp., assembly GCA_964582225.1. Classification (GTDB taxonomy): domain Bacteria; phylum Pseudomonadota; class Gammaproteobacteria; order Xanthomonadales; family Rhodanobacteraceae; genus Dokdonella_A. The sequence continues at coordinate 152,541 of CAZORA010000001.1, forward strand.
TAACTTCGGCAAGGAACTGGCGATGACCGCCGGCCTCGACCACGTCGACGCTGACGCCGCAGTGATCATCGACGCCGACCTGCAGGATCCTCCAGAGCTCATCCCGACCTTCATCCAGCACTGGCGCGAGGGCTGCGACGTGGTCTACGGCACACGCGCCAGCCGCGCCGGCGAGACCGGCTTCAAGAAACTCAGCGCGGCCGGCTTCTACCGCCTCATGGAACGTCTCGCCGAGGTCTCGATTCCGCGCGACACCGGCGACTTCCGGTTGCTCTCGCGGCGCGCGCTCGACGCCCTGCGGCGGGTACGTGAGCGCCAGCGCTTCATGAAGGGCCTGTTCGCCTGGCTCGGCTTCCGCCAGCAGTCGGTGGTCTACGATCGTGACCCGCGCCATGCGGGTCGGACCAAGTGGAACTACTGGCGGCTGTGGAACTTCGCCCTCGAAGGCATCACGTCGTTTTCCACCGCGCCGCTGCGGGCCGCCACCTACGTCGGTCTCGCTGCCGCGCTGTTCGCCTTTCTGTTTGGGCTGTGGGTGCTCGGCAAGGCGCTGTTCTTCGGCGACGCGGTGCAGGGCTATCCTTCGCTGATGGTGGTGGTGCTGTTTCTCGGCGGCGTGCAGCTGATGGCGCTCGGCGTGATGGGCGAGTATCTCGGTCGCCTCTACGTCGAGGCCAAGCAGCGCCCGCTGTATCTGATCGACGAGTTTCGCCCGGCCGCCGCGGCGCAGGCGCCGAGCGAGGCGCGCTGATGCAATCGCGCGCGACGGGCTCTCAGCGATCCCGCGCTTCTTCCGCGCCCTCGTAGCCGACCACTTCGAGGCCGAAGCCCGCCAGACCGACCAGCCGCCGCGGCACGCCGATCACGCGCAAACGACGCGCGCCGAGGTCGGCGAGAATCTGCGCGCCCAGGCCCAGCCGCCGCCACTGCGGGGCATCCTCGCCGCCCCCCGCGCCCTGATCGGCCAACCGCGCGAGCAGCGCCTCGGGAGCCTCGGTCGCGGCGAGCATCAGCACTACGCCGCGCCCCGCTGCTGCTACTCTGCGCAGCGCCTCGCTGGCGGTAAGGCCGAGGTCCACACGCTGCAAATGCAGCACGTCGGACAGGGTGTTGCGCACGTGGACGCGAGTCAGCACGGGCTCGCCGTCGTCGATCGCGCCGCGCACCAAGGCGAAATGCAGCTCGCCCGCCAGCAGGTCGCGGTAGACCAGCAGCCGGAACGGACCGAATTCGGTCTCGACCTCCCCCTGCCAGGCGCGCTCGATCGTTTTCTCGGTCTCGAGCCGGTAGCGGATCAGGTCGGCGATGGTGCCAATGCGCAGCCCATGACGAGCCGCGAAGCGCTCCAGTTCGGGGCGCCGCGCCATGCTGCCGTCCTCGCTCAGGATTTCCACCAGCACCCCGGCCGGCTCGAGTCCGGCCAGCGCCGCCAGGTCACAGGCCGCCTCGGTGTGGCCGGCGCGAGCCAGCACGCCGCCCGGCGTGGCCGCCAGCGGGAAGATGTGCCCGGGCTGCACGATGTCTGCCGGGCCGGCGTCGGTGCGCACGGCGGTGCGGATGGTATGGGCGCGATCGTAAGCGGAAATTCCGGTGGTAACGCCTTCGGCGGCCTCGATCGACACCGTGAAATTGGTGTGGTGAAGCGAGGTGTTGACCTCTACCATCGGCTTCAGGCCAAGCTGGCCACAGCGCGCCTGGGTGATCGGCAGACAGACCAGGCCGCGCCCTTCCCGCGCCATGAAGTTGATGTCTTCCGGACGCACCTTCTCGGCGGCCATGATCAGGTCGCCTTCGTTTTCGCGGTCCTCGTCGTCGACGATGACCACCATGCGCCCGGCGCGGATGTCGTCCAGGATCGCGGGAATCGGGGCAAAGCTCATGCCTTTTCTCCACGCTCACGCGAGCTCATCAGGCGCTCGACGTAGCGCGCGATCATGTCCACTTCGAGGTTTACCGCATCGCCCGGCCGGCGCGCGGCGAAGCTGGTGGCGGCCAGCGTGTGCGGAATCAGGCTGACCTCGAAACCCTCGCCCTCGATCGCGTTGACCGTCAGGCTAACGCCGTCGACACATATCGAGCCCTTGTGCGCAATGTAGGGCAAGAGCTCGGTGGGGGCGCGGAAGCTCCAGCGCTGAGCGTCGTCCTCGTCGCCGATCGCGAGCACCGCACCAACCCCGTCGACGTGGCCGGAAACCAGGTGCCCGCCAAGTCGATCCGCCAAGCGCAGCGATTTTTCGAGGTTCAACCGGGCGCCGCTCGGCTGCGCGCCGAGCGTCGTCAAACGCAGGGTCTCGGCCGATGCGTCGAAGCCGAGCCGCGTCCCGTCGCCGATCACCACGGTCAGGCACACGCCGCCCACCGCGATGCTGTCACCGATCGCGACGTCGGCCAGATCGAGCGATCCCGTGTCGATCACGAGGCGCGCGCCATGCGCGCGCGCGCTGCGCGAAACCAGCGTGCCGACGGCCTGGATGATTCCGGTGAACATGTTTTCTCCATTGCCCGTGATTGGTCCGCTCAAGCGCGCGGGCGCAGCAGCAGGCGCCAGTCGTCGCCCACCCGTCGCTCGTCATCACGTTCGAGACACCAGCGCTCGGTCATGTCGGCGAGCGGCGGCAGCTGCAGCAGCGGTCGCGCCGCGCTGCCGAGCAGGATCGGCGCAACATAGAGCAGCAGCTCATCGACCAGCCCGGCCGCGAGCAGAGCCCCGCACAGGGTCGCACCGGCTTCGACCTGCAGCTCGTTGACGTCGCGCCGTGCGAGCTCACCCAGCACGGCCTGCAGGTCGAGGCCGCCAGGCCCGTTTTCAAGCGCGCGGCATTCGGCACCGCGAAACTTCGCGCCTGGGCGCGCCTCGCGTCCATGCAGTAGCAGGGTCGGCGCGGCGCCGTCGAGCACCTGGGCACCCGGCGGCGTGCGCAGACGCGAGTCCAGAACCACCCGCAGCGGTGGTGGCGGTGCGGCATCCGGCTCGAAGTCGCGCACGGTGAGCGCCGGGTCGTCCGCCAGCACGGTGCCGATTCCCGTCAGGAGCGCCGAACTGCGTGCACGCCAGCGCTGCACGTCGGCGCGCGCCGCCTCGCCGCTGATCCACTTCGAGCGACCGTCGGCGAGCGCGCTGCGGCCGTCCAGGCTCGTCGCGAGCTTCAGCCGCAGCCAGGGCCGGCCGCGCTCGATGCGGCTGAAGAAGCCGCGGTTGAGCTCGCGCGAGGCCGCGCGCAGGAGGCCGTCTTCCACTTCGATGCCGGCTGCGCGCATGCGCTCGACCGCGCCACCACCGCGCTGGTTGGCATCTTCTCCGGCCATCACCACGCGGGCCACGCCCGCCGCAATCAGGGCGTCGGCGCAGGCCGGCGTGCGGCCAACGCGGCCGCAGGGTTCGAGGGTGGTGTAGACGGTGGCGCCGCGCGCAGCGCTGCCGGCCTCGCGCAGGGCGAACACTTCCGCGTGCGGGCCACCGGCGCGCTGGTGCCAGCCGGCCCCAACTACCGTACCGCCCCGCGCGATCACGCAGCCGACCCGCGGATTGGGCTGGGTCGTCGCGAAACCGCGCTCCGCCAAGCGCAGCGCGCGCGCCATGCAGGCGTGATCGAAGGCGCTCCAGATCACGCGCCGGAGATCCGCCGCCCACCGGCGTGCCGACTGCAGCCGCCCAGTGCTTGCAGGGGAGCCGCCCACAGCGCAATGAAAATACGACTTACGGGGGGGCTCATCAGGAGCATTCGCCTGCAGAGTCAGCGCGCGGGGGCAATGCGCAGCCAATCACGACCGGCGGCCATCTGCTGGCGATGCGGAATCCTCGTCGAGCAGGGACAGCTGCACGCCTTCTGCGGCGGGAAGGTCGCGCTCGAGCTTCTCGATCTCCTCCCGGAAGGCCTGCACGTCCTCGAAGCTGCGATATACCGAGGCGAAGCGAACGTAGGCAACGTGGTCGAGCTGCTTGAGCTCACGCATGACCAGCTCGCCGATCTGCAGACTGGGAACTTCTCGCTCGCCCCGGCGGCGCAGCGCGGCGATGACCCGACGCACGGCGGCGTCGACCTGCTCGCTCGCGATCGGCCGTTTCTGCAGCGCGCGCCGGAAGCCGGTGCGCAGCTTGGCGTCGTCGAAGGCTTCGCGCCGACCATCGCTTTTGACCACGCTCGGCAGCTTCAGCTCGGCGGTTTCGAAGGTGTTGAAGCGCTCGCCGCACTGTTCACACTCGCGGCGACGCCGGATGGTGGCGCCGTCATCGGACACGCGCGTGTCGATCACGCGGGTGTCCTGGTGCTGGCAGAACGGACAATGCATGGCTCAGACGCGACCGCGGCGCACTTCGCGTTCAGGCATAGACCGGAAATGCATGACACTGCGCCTCGACCTGCTCGCGCACGCGAGCGGTCACTTTCTCGCTGCCGCCAGCATCGAGCACGTCGCTGATCCAGTTCGCCAACTCGATGCAATCGCTTTCGGCGTAGCCGCGGGTGGTCACCGCCGGCGTGCCGATGCGCAGGCCCGAAGTCACGAAGGGCTTTTGCGGATCGTTCGGCACCGCGTTCTTGTTGACGGTGATATGGGCGCGGCCGAGCATCCCTTCGGCGTCCTTGCCAGTGATTGGCTTGCCGATCAGGTCGATCAGCATCAGATGGTTCTCGGTGCCGCCGGAGACAATCCTGTAGCCGCGCTCGATGAAACAGCGCGCCATCGCCTTGGCGTTGCGCACCACCTGCGCCTGGTACTCCCGGAACGCAGGCTCCAGTGCCTCTTTGAAGGCGACCGCCTTGGCCGCGATCACGTGCATCAGCGGCCCACCCTGCAGCGCCGGAAACACCACCGATTGCAGCTTCTTGGTCATCTCCTCGGGCGCGCCCCTGGCCAGCACGATGCCGCCGCGCGGACCGCGCAGGGTCTTGTGCGTGGTCGAAGTCACCACATGGGCATACGGCAGTGGACTCGGATACACGCCAGCCGCGATCAGCCCGGCAGGATGCGCCATGTCGACGAAGAAATACGCGCCGACCGAGTCCGCGATCGCGCGCATGCGCGCCCAGTCGATCACCTGGGAATAGGCGCTGAAGCCGCCGACCAGCATCTTCGGGCGGTGCTCGCTGGCGAGGCGCTGGATCTCGTCGTAGTCGATCAGGCCCTCACCGTTCACTCCGTACTGGACGGCGTGAAAGACCTTGCCGGAAAGGTTCACCTTGGCACCGTGGGTCAGATGTCCGCCGTGGGCCAGGCTCATGCCGAGGATCGTGTCGCCGGGTTCGAGCAGGGCGAAGTAAACCGCCTGATTCGCCTGCGAACCAGAATGCGGCTGGACGTTCGCATAATCGCAGTCGAAGAGCTCCTTGACGCGCTCGAGCGCCAGCCGCTCGGCAACGTCGACATGCTCGCAGCCGCCGTAGTAGCGCTTGCCGGGATAACCCTCGGCGTATTTGTTGGTCAGCACGCTGCCCTGCGCCTCCATCACCCGCGGGCTGGCGTAGTTTTCGGAGGCAATCAGCTCGACGTGGTCTTCCTGGCGCTGACGCTCCGCCGCGATCGCGCACGCGAGTTCGGGGTCGAAGGCTTCGATCGAGGCATCTTTCGAATACATCGCTGGGTCCATGCTGGTGACTGAAAGTGCCATGGTAGCGCGTTGCGCCGCAGCAGACCGGCGCGGCGATGGCGACGGATTGGCCGCGGCGCTGTCCAGCACCTATGCTGCGCCTGCAGGCTTCGAGAATCGCCACGCCGCATGCATGAAGCGCCCTTGACCATCGCCCTGACGGGCGGCATCGCCAGCGGCAAGTCGACCCTGGCGGATCGCTTCGCCGAGCTCGGTGCGGGCGTGATCGACGCCGACGTAGTGGCGCGCGAGCTGGTTTTACCAGGCCAGCCGGCCTTCGACGAGGTCGTGCGTACCTTCGGCAAGGAGGTGCTCGACCTGCGCGGTGACCTCGACCGCGCCGCGCTGCGTCGACGGGTCTTCGACGATCCGGGGGAACGACGCCGGCTGGAGGCGATCGTGCACCCGAAGGTGCGCGCCGTCCTGTTTGCGCGAAGCCGTGGAGCCCAGGAGCCCTATGTGCTGCTGGTGATCCCGCTGCTCTACGAAAACCGCGCGCAATACGCCTGGGTGGACCGCGTGCTGGTGATCGACGCGCCGCGAGCCCTGCAGCTCGAGCGCCTGGTTGCGCGCGACCGGGTCAGCGTGGCGCTCGCCGAGCGCATCCTCGACGCCCAGGCGAGCCGCGCACAGCGGCTGTCGATCGCCGACGACGTGATCGAGAATGAAGGCGACACCGCGGAACTCGACGCGCAAGTTGCGGCGCTGCACCGCTCCTATCTGGAGCTCGCGGGGCTCGGCAAGCCTGGCTTCTGAGCGGCTTCCGCCTCGCGGCGAAGCAGCGCGAGCACCGGGCGATCGGCCGGCGACATGTGGTCTGGGTCGAATTCGGCGGCAGCGATCCAGGCGAGCGCCCGATGCTCGAGCGCCTGCGGCTCGCCGCGCCAGGCGGTGACCCGCCAAACCCGCAGCAGGATGCGCTTGTCGGGATAGTCCCAGGGCACCTCGAGCAGCGCTTCGGCGGTTTCGACCTCAACCGCGAGCTCTTCCTTGAGTTCGCGGCGCAACGCTTGCGCCGGCGATTCGCCGAACTCGAGCTTGCCGCCGGGAAACTCCCACAGCCCCGCCGAGTGACGACCGCCGGCGCGCTGAGCCAGCAGCACGCGACCGCGCGCATCGCCGAGCACGCCGGCCACGACTTCGATCACGGCCGGCACCTCGTTCACGGTGTGCCGCCGCTCAAACAAGGCTGCCGTGGCAGTGCTTGTACTTCTTTCCCGAACCGCATGGACAGGGATCGTTGCGGCCAACCTTCGGCGCGTCGCGATGTATCGGCATCTGCGGCTGCGCCGCCCGCGCCGGCAGTTCGCCGCCGGCCGCGCCCACCGCCTCGGCGGCGATACCCGCAACCTCGGCGTGCTGGAACTGCATGGCGCGCGCCTGCGCTTCCGCAAGGCGTTGCTGTTCGGCCTCCATCGCCGCGATTTCCTCCTCGCTGCGAATGCGCACGCGCGCAATCAGCGCGACCACATCGTGCTTGATGCGCCCGAGCATGCCCTGAAACAGCTCGAAGGCCTCGCGCTTGAACTCCTGCTTGGGCTGCTTCTGCGCGTAGCTGCGCAGGTAGATGCCCTGGCGCAGGTAGTCCATGTTGGACAAGTGCTCCTTCCAGCAGTTGTCGAGCACCGACAGCAGCACATGGCGCTCCAGCCCGCGCATCAGCTCCGAGCCCACCACCGCTTCCTTCTCGCGGAACATGCGGTCGGCGGCGTCCAGCACATAGGCCAGGATCTCGTCTGCGGCGGCTTCGTTTTGCTCATCGAGCCAGGCCTTGACGTTGAGCGTCAGGCCGAAGTCCTGCGCCAGCGCGTTGCTCAGGCCGCTCAGGTTCCACTGGTCCTCGATCGAATCAGCCGGGACGAAGCTGCGCACCACCTCGGTGAACACGTCCTGGCGAATGTTGGCGATCGTTTCGGCGACGTTGTCGCTGTCGAGCAGCTCGTTGCGCTGCTCGTAGATGACCTTGCGCTGGTCGTTGGCAGTGTCGTCGAACTCGAGCAGGTGCTTGCGGATGTCGAAGTTGTGCGCTTCGACCTTGCGCTGCGCTTTCTCGATCTGGCGGCTGACCATGCGGTCCTGGATCGCGTCGTTCTCCTTCATGCCGAACAGGCGCATCAGTCGCGCCACGCCTTCGCCCATGAAGATGCGGATCAGGTTGTCTTCCAGGGACAGGTAGAAGCGACTGGAGCCGTCATCGCCCTGGCGACCGGAGCGGCCGCGCAGCTGGTTGTCGATACGCCGCGACTCGTGACGCTCGGTGCCAACGATGCGCAGGCCACCAAGGCGCAACACCTCGTCGTGGCGCTCCTGCCAGGCGTTCTTGATCCGCTCGCGCTCGGCCTCGGGCGCATCCTCACCCAGCTCGGCCAGCTCGGCTTCGAGACTGCCGCCGAGCACGATGTCGGTGCCGCGGCCGGCCATGTTGGTGGCGATGGTCACCGCGCCCGGTCGACCCGCCTGGGCCACGATCTGGGCCTCGCGCTCATGCTGCTTGGCGTTCAGCACCTCGTGCGGCACGCCTTCCTTCTTCAGCATGCCGGCGAGGAGCTCGGAAATGTCGATCGAGGCGGTGCCGACCAGCACCGGCTGACCGCGTGCATTGCTGTCCTTGATGTCCTCGATGATCGCCTGGTACTTCGGCGCCGCCTTGAGGAACACGACATCCGGCTCATCCTTGCGGATCATCGGTTTGTGGGTCGGAATGACGACCACTTCCAGACCGTAGATCGACTCGAACTCGTAGGCTTCGGTGTCGGCCGTGCCGGTCATGCCGGACAGCTTGTCGTACATGCGGAACAGGTTCTGGAAGGTGATCGAGGCCAGCGTCTGGTTCTCGCGCTGGATCGGCACGCCTTCCTTTGCCTCGACCGCCTGGTGCAGGCCGTCAGACCAGCGCCGTCCGGCCAGGGTGCGGCCAGTGAACTCGTCGACGATGATCACCTCGCCGTCGCGCACGATGTAGTCCACGTCGCGCTGATAGATCGCGTGCGCCCGCAGCGCCGCGTTCAGATGGTGGACCACCGCGATGTGCGGGGCGTCATAGAGCCCGTCGTCCTCACCGAGGATGCCTTCGGCGCGCAGCAGCTGCTCGACGTGCTCCATGCCCTCTTCGGAGAGATAGACCTGCTTCTGCTTCTCGTCGACCCAGTAGTCGCCCGGCACCGGCGGCTCGTCCGGCTTCGGTTCGCGCTCCTGGCGCACGAGATTCGGCACCACGCGGTTGACCTTGACGTAGAGCTGCGGCGACTCGTCGGAGGGGCCGGAAATGATGAGCGGGGTGCGCGCCTCGTCGATCAGGATCGAATCGACCTCGTCGACGATGGCGAAGTGCAGGCCGCGCTGATAGCGCTGATCGGCCGCCTGGGCCATGTTGTCGCGCAGGTAGTCGAAGCCGTATTCATTGTTGGTGCCATAGGTGATGTCGGCTGCGTAGGCCGCGCGCTTGTCGGCGTGGTCCATGCCGGGCCACACGGTACCGACCGTCATGCCGAGGAAGCCGTAGACGCGCCCCATCCAGGCTGCGTCACGCTTGGCGAGGTAGTCGTTTACCGTCACCACATGCACGCCCTTGCCTTCGAGCGCGTTCAAATACACCGGCAGGGTTGCCACCAGGGTCTTGCCTTCGCCGGTGCGCATCTCGGCGATCTTGCCCATGTGCAGCACCATGCCGCCGATCAGCTGCACGTCGTAGTGACGCAGGCCGAGCACGCGCCGTGATGCCTCGCGCACCACGGCGAAGGCTTCCTCGAGCAGGCTGTCGAGCTTGGCGCCTGCAGCAAGCCGCTGGCGGAACTCGGCGGTCTTGCCGCGCAGCTCGTCGTCGGAAAGCTCCTTGAAGGCCGGCTCGAGCGCGTTGATGCGCGCCACAGACCTGCCCAGCTGACGCAACACGCGCTCGTTTCGGCTGCCGAAAATACGCGTCAGTACGGTGTTGAACATGGATGATCTTCGCTTCGGGACTGGGAACGGCGGGTGCGGCCCGGCGAACGGCCGGCCGCTTGCAGGTCGGGGGGCTCACGGAACGCGGCGGGCTGGAGCTCCGGCGGGAGACACGGCGGGAAACGCCAGTGAATGGGGGTCTGGAGGCTCCTGCGCCGCGAGTAGTCAACCGACCGGTGGGTCATGAATCCAACGAGTCTCACGCGGTGGCGCAACCGAATCGCGCCGCCCACCGCGCATGATACGGCGGTGAGACCTCGAGAAAAACCAGTTTGTGCCGGGGCGGCGGAATTTCAAGGCAGAAGCAGATACGAACGCGCCGGCCCCGGCAGCCCCGCCGTGAAGCGACACCGCGGTCGAGGTCACGCAACGCGACGCCATCCGAGGCTGCGCGGCAGTCAACCGGACGTGAGCGGCTTCACCGCGCCGCGCAGACACTCCTGGCGCCGTGCAGCCCCTCAACCGCGGGCGGCGCCGCTGCTCCCGCTCGCCCTCACGTAGATCATCGGGTTCACCGCGCGGCCGTCTCGCCAGACTTCGAAGTGACAGTGCGGCCCGGTCGAGCGACCGGACGACCCGACCTTGGCAATCACCTCGCCCGCGCGCACGCGCTGACCGGCGCGCACCTCCAGCGCCGAATTGTGAGCGTAGCGGGTTACGTAGCCGTTGCCGTGATCCACCTCGACCACCTTGCCGTAGCCGCTGCGGACGTCGGCGAAGGTGACCAGGCCGTCCGCCACCGACAGCACCGGGGTGCCCAGCGGCGCCGCGAAATCGACGCCGCTGTGGAGGCTCGAGTGGCCGTTGATCGGGTCGGTGCGCCCGCCATAGGTGGACGAAACGTAGCCCTGTGCGATCGGCATGCCGCTCGGCAGCAGTGCGCGATCGATTTGCCGATTGCGCAGCAGGTTCTCGAGCACGTCGAGCTGGGCCGCCTGACGATCGAACTCCGCGCGCAGTTCGTCGAGGCCCTGCTGGAACGGCAGCGGCGCTTCCAGGCCGATCGATCCCGGTTCTTCCGGACCACCCACGCCGGGAGCAAAACTGAAGTCGAACTCGCCATCATCGAGCTTGCCAACCCGCGTCAGACGCTCGCCGAGCGCGTTCAGCCGAGTGGCCTGCGCCTGCAGCTGGCCGAGCTGAAGCGCTAGCGCGTCCAGATCGCGGTGCGCTTCGCGCTCGAACGAGGTGATCGCACCGCGCTGAGCGTCGATCGCGCCGCGCAGCTGGGCAACCTGGCGCAGCTCGTCACGCGAGGAGCTTGCGGCTAGCAGGGCGACTGCAGCGCCGACGGCGAGCAGCAGGGCAGCTGCGCCCAAGGCGGCGGCGGCGATCAGCAGCCGCACGCGCGCGCTCTTCAGATCGAGGCAGCGCGGGAGGGCGTGAGAGTTGGGAACGATTATGATGTTCATCGAGGTCTGCGCCAGGTTCGTGCACGTGTCGTCAAGCCGAAACCCACTTCCGGGCTCCACGCGCGGCCTGCGCCGCGCTGCCGAGTGCCTCGGCCTTGACGCGCTGGCGAGCCGTGCGCAAGCGCTGGACGCGCTCGATGCACGGCTTCGCCGGCTGATGCCCACAGCGGTCGCGGGCGAGGTACGCCTCGCCGACGTCCGCAACGGACGACTGGTGTTCTTGGCCTCCAGTCCGACCTGGGCCAGCCGTCTGCGACTTTGTCAGGCCGCACTGCTGACCGAGGCCTGCACCGCCCTTGCCGGCACGGTGGATCTCCTGGTGGTGAAAGTGGCGCCCCTGCGGTCCGTTCCCGCGGAACCGGCAGGGCGAAAGCCTCTCTCACGAACCACGGCGCAGCATCTACGCGCCGCAGCCGATACAGTGCGCGACCCTGAACTGCGGGCGCTCTACCTGCATCTGGCGTCCTTCGCCGACGAATGATCCCACAACTGCCTGCCGCCTCCCGCGGCGCGCGCCCCGCCCTGGCGCCAACCCTCCTCCGGAAACGTCACCGGCGCAACGGCCCGTGCCGATCCCGTATTGCTCCGCGATCCGCGAGCGGGCTCAGACCGCCTGCGCCGGATGCACGTAGGAAATCGGCGCGGACTGCTCGTCCTCGAAGCTGACTTCCTCCCATGCTGAAGCGTCGGCAATCAGCGTACGCAACAGCTTGTTGTTGAGCTCGTGACCTGATTTGTAGCCGTAAAATGCGCCGATAAGACTGTGCCCGAGCAGGTACAGATCGCCGATGGCGTCGAGGATCTTGTGCTTGACGAACTCGTCCTCGTAGCGCAGGCCGTCCTCGTTCAGTACCCGGTAGTCGTCGAGCACGATCGCGTTGTCCATCGAGCCGCCGAGCGCGAGGTTGCGCTCGCGCAGCATCTCGATGTCGCGCATAAAGCCGAAGGTCCGCGCGCGGCTTACTTCCTTGACGAAGGACGTCGTCGAGAAGTCGATCTCGCTGGTCGAGCTGCGCGAAGTGAACAGCGGGTGGTTGAAGTCGATCGAGAAGCCGACTTTGAAGCCGTCGAAGGGCTCGAAGCGCGCCCACTTGTCGCCGTTGCGAACCGTGACCGATTTCTTGATGCGGATGAAGCGCTTGGCCTTGACCTGCTCATCGATGCCAGCCGACTGCAGCAGGAACACGAACGGACCCGCACTGCCGTCCATGATCGGCACCTCGGGCGCCGACAGGTCGACGTAGGCGTTGTCGATTCCAAGCCCCGCCATCGCCGACAGCAGATGCTCGACGGTGGCGATGCGCACCGCTCCCTTCACCAGGGTGGTGGAGAGGCGGGTATCGCCAACGTTTTCGCAGCAGGAGCGGATTTCCACTGGTTCAGGCAGATCGATGCGGCGAAACACGATGCCGGTATCGACGGCCGCCGGCCGCAAGGTCATGTATACCTTGTCGCCCGTGTGGAGGCCCACGCCCGTCGCCCGAATCACGTTCTTGAGCGTGCGCTGTCTGATCATCTTTTTTGCGGTGCTCGCGGACAGGAGTCGACAAAACGGCGCGAGCGTAACACAGCATCTGGATCGAGAAAAGTTGAACTGATGCTTTTCGTCGACACGTTGTTGCTGGAAAGCTACAACGTGTCGAGCGGCGCGGACGCACCACGCCGCCGGCCTGACGCCACAGGCGGCGGCGCACAATGCGGTGGCGCAAGCGCATCCGCTGCGACCCGGCCGCAGCGGAACGGCCAGCGCTCAGTCGGCCGACTTACGCAGAAAGGCCGGGATGTCGATGTAGGTATCCGTGCCAGCAACAGCGGCTGCCCCCGCCTCGATCTGCTGCATCCGGGATGAGGCATCGAGATAGTCGGGTTCGCCGGTGGTGCCGTTGCGCACCACGCGCATCAGCGGTCGCGACGCCGCCTGGACCTCGCGTTCGACCAGCGGCTGGCGCGGCGCGGCGCGGTTGAGCCCGGTCGCCACCACCGTGACCCGCAGTTCGTCCTTGAGATCCGCATCCAGCGCGGTGCCGATCACCACGGTCGCATCTTCACTGGCAAAACCATGCACCACGCGGCCGATTTCATCGAACTCGCGCATGGTGAGGTTCATGCCGGCGGTGACATTGACCAGGATGCCGCAGGCACCAGCCAGATTGACGTCCTCGAGCAGCGGGTTGCTGATCGCCGCCTCCGCGGCTGCCCCAGCGCGGTCGTCACCCTTGGCGGTGCCAGATCCCATCATCGCCATGCCCATCTCGCTCATCACCGTGCGCACGTCGGCGAAGTCGACGTTGATCAGGCCCGGGCGCGTGATCAGATCGGCGATGCCCTGCACGGCACCGAGCAGCACGTCGTTGGCGGCGCGAAAGGCGCTCAGCAGGGTCACTTCGCGACCAAGCACGGTCAGAAGCTTTTCGTTGGGTACCGTGATCAGCGAATCGCAGTGTTGACCGAGGTCCTCGATGCCCTTCAGCGCCACCCGCATGCGCCGGCTGCCTTCGAAGGGAAACGGCTTGGTGACCACCGCCACCGTGAGCACGCCGAGCTCCTTCGCCAGCTGCGCGACCACCGGCGCCGCGCCGGTGCCGGTGCCGCCGCCCATGCCGGCGGTGATGAATACCATATCGGCACCCTGCAGCAGCTCGACGATCCGCTCTCGATCTTCCAGCGCCGCCTGGCGTCCGACCTCGGGATTGGCGCCGGCGCCAAGCCCCTTGGTGACGTTGCCGCCAAGCTGCAGCGTGACCTTCGCGCCGCTCGATCGCAACGCCTGCGCATCGGTATTGGCGCAGATGAACTCCACGCCTTCGACGCCTGCCTGCACCATGTGACCAACGGCGTTGCCACCGCCGCCGCCCACGCCCACCACTTTGATGACGGCATTAGGCGCCATCCTCTCAACCAGTTCAAACATGAGTCCTTCCTCCGCATTGTGGTTTCCGCCTGTCTATCGCTTCCGGCACGCCCCTCGGTGCTCCGCACCAGGTCGGGCCGCATCGACTGGCGTGTCGATGGTGGGTGGCCGTCACGGCCGCCGCGCGGCGCTTCCGGCGCCGCCTCCCGCATTGCCCCGCGCAGGTGCCTCGAACGATCACCCGGCGGCGCATCAGAATTCCCCCCGAAACCAAGTCGACAGACGCGACCAGACGCCGCCGACCGCTCCCATCGGCGGCGCGCCGACGCGCGCGCCGTCACGCCCGCTGCCGTAGAGCAGCAAACCGACGCCGGTCGCTTGGGCCGGGCTCGCGACCATGTCGGCCAGCCCCGCCACATGCTGCGGCATGCCCAGGCGCACCGGCATGTGGAACAGCTCCTCCGCCAGGTCGATCGCGCCTTCCATGCGCGCCGCGCCACCGCTCAGCACGATGCCGGCGCGCACCAGCTCCTCGCAGGCGCTGCGACGCAGATCGGCCTGCACCATCTCGAAGATGTCCTCGTAGCGTGCCTGCACCGGCTCGGCGAGGTTCTGCCGCGCCAGCCGGCGCGGCGGGCGGTCGCCGACGCTTGGCACCTGCACGGTCTCCTCGGCGTGAACCAGCTGCGCCAGCGCGCAGCCGTAGCGCACCTTGAGCTCCTCGGCGTGCGCAGTCGGCGTGCGCGTCATGTAGCCGATGTCTGCGGTCACCTGGTCGCCACCCACCGGCAGCGAGGCGGTGTGGCGCAGCGTGCCACCGGTATAGATCGCAATGTCGGTGGTGCCGGCGCCGATATCGACCAGACACACCCCAAGCTCGCGCTCATCCTCGGTCAGCACCGCGCGCGCCGACGCCACCGCCGCCGGCAGCAGTGCGTCGACCGAAAGTCCGCAGCGGTTGATGCACTTGCTGATGTTCTGGATCGCGCTGAGGGCGCCGGTGACCAGATGCACGTGGGCCTCAAGACGTACGCCGGACATGCCGACTGGGCGCCTGATGCCGTCGTGCCCATCGATCAGATAACCCTGCGGCTCGCGGTACAGCACGTTGCGATCGGCGGGAATGACCACCGCGCAGGCCGAATTCAGCACCGCCTCCAGATCCGCGGCGCTGACTTCCCGCTCCCGCACCGGCGCCGTGCCGTGCGAGTTTTCATCCTTGATGTGGCTGCCGGAAATCGACGCATACACCGAGCGGATCTGGCAGCCCGCCATCAGCTCGGCTTCCTCGACCGCGCGCTGGATCGAATGTACGGTGGACTCGATATCGACCACCACGCCCTTTTTCAGACCGTGCGCGGCGTGCGAGCCGACGCCGATGATTTCCACCGGCTCTCCGGGAGCGTGTTCGCCGACGTTCGCGACGATCTTCGAGGTGCCGACGTCGAGGCCGACGATCAGGTTCTTGTCGGGCTTGCGGGTCATGGCAGGGCGAGAAGTGAAGGAATTGGGCCGCCCACGGGCGACGATTCGCGCGCCCGCCAGCGGACGGCGAAGCCGTTTTCGTAGCGCAGGTCGACGGCGGCGGGAGTTTCCCCGCGAGCCACGGCGATGCGCGGCCAGACGTCGAGGAAGCGACGCAGGCGCTCGCGCGGCTCGCGGCGGCCCAGCTCGATGCGCGCGCCGGAGTCCAATGTCATGGTCCAGCCGCCACGTTCCGACAGCGCCAACGCCTGGAGCTCGAGACCGCTGCCGGCAAGCTCCCTCAGGCACAACGCGTGGAACTTCAGCACCTGATCCAGCTGCTCGTCGGGTCCGGACAGCGCCGGCAGTCCCAGCTCGTCGATGCCATCGGCGACGCTGAACACCTCGCCGCGACGATTGATCAGCTGGCCCTCGTTCCAGCGCGCCCAGGGTTGCTGCTCGTAGACCGTCAGATCGATCGTGTCCGGCCAGCGCTTGCGCACCTCGACGCGCTCGACCCAGGGCAATCGAGCCACCGCAGCGCGCACCACGTCGAGGCGAATGGCAAAGAAGCCGTGGCCGAGCATCGGCCGCACCGCGCTGCGCACGGCGGCGGCCGACACGTGCTCGAACTCGGCGTGCACGGCGAGCTGGGTCACCGGCCAGCGGTCGCGCGCGAACCAGCCGTTCAGCACTCCGACCACCGGCAGGGCGAGCAGCAGCAGGGCGCACAGCCAGGCCAGGATTCCGCTTGTCGAGCCGGTGTTCATGCGCTGGCTCCGCCGCTCGTCCCGCCGTCCGCGGTGGGCGCCGGTGTCCACTCGCGCGCAAAGCTGGTCTCCAGTACGCGCCAGCACAGCTCCTCGAATCCGACGCCGATCGTCGCCGCGGCCTTCGGCACCAGCGAGTGGCTGGTCATGCCCGGTGCGGTGTTGACCTCGAGCAGAAAACTATGCCCAGCGCGGTCGCGCATGATGTCCACGCGACCCCAGCCCGAACAGCCAAGCGCCTCAAAGGCGCGCACCGCCAGCGCGCGGACCGTTTCTTCCGCCGCAGACTCGAGGCCGGGGCAAAGGTACTGCGTATCCTCCGCGAGATACTTGGCGTGATAGTCGTAGAACTCGCCACTCGGTACGATGCGGATCGAAGGCAGCGCGACGCCCGCCAGTACCGCCACGGTGAGTTCGTCGCCTTCGATCATCTCCTCGACCAGCAGATCGCCTGGATAGCGTGCGGCGAGCGCCGCCGCAGCGTCGAGGTCGGAGACCTGACGCACCCGCGTCACGCCCACGCTGGAACCCTCGCAGGCCGGCTTGACGATCAGCGGCAGCCCAAGCTCGGCAGCGGCCGCACGCAGCGCCGCCGCGCTCTGCGCGCCAGCATGCAGAGCGACATAGCGCGGCGTCGGCAGGCCTTCGGCGATCCACACCTGCTTGCTGCGCACCTTGTCCATCGACAGCGCCGAACCCAGCACGCCAGATCCCGTATAGGGCACCCGTAGCGACTCCAGCGCACCCTGCAGCACGCCGTCCTCGCCGCCGCCGTGCTGGCCGTGGAGGATATTGAAGACGCGCGCGTAGTGCCCAGCGCGCAGCGCATCGAGCAGCGCCGGAATGCCGTCGACGGCGTGCGCGTCGACGCCGCGCGCGCGCAGCGCGGAAAGCACGTTGGCGCCCGAATCCAGCGACACCTCGCGTTCGGCGGACTGCCCGCCCATGACCACCGCGACGCGGCCAAAGGCCGCCGGGTCGGTGGTTCGCGGCACGGCCAGCGGAAAACGCGGCTCGCTCACGGACACCCCGCTCACCGTCTTGTCCCCATCGACTTGAGTTCACCGCGGACGGCGAGCTCGAGCGCTGCCAGGCCGATGTCGCCAGCGCCGAGATAGAGCAGCAGGTCGCCGTCCACGACAAGTGGCGCAAGGGCCGCTTCCAGCTCGCGGGGATGCTCGACCAGCACCGGGTCGACCTTGCCGCGCGCGCGCACCGCGCGCGCCAGGGCGCGGCCGTCTGCGTTGGCAATCGGCGCTTCCCCGGCCGGATAGACATCACACAACACCAGCACGTCGGCTTCCGCCAGCACGTTGGCGAAATCGTCCAGAAGATCGCGCGTGCGGGTGTAGCGATGCGGCTGAAAAGCGACCACCAGACGCCGCTCGGGCCAGCCCGCGCGAGCGGCGGCAAACACCGCGGCGAGCTCGCTCGGATGATGTCCGTAGTCGTCGACCAACAGCGCCTGGCCGTGATCCAGACTCAGGCTGCCGCGCAGCTGGAAGCGGCGACCCACGCCCTGGAAACGCGCCAGCGCGCGCTGCATCACCGCCGGTTCGACGTCGAGCTGCCAACCAACCGCGCAGGCTGCCAGGGCGTTCAGCACGTTGTGATGTCCGGGCAGCGCCAGCTCCACCGGATAGGGCGCTGCGTGGTTCGGCAGGTGCAGAAGGAAGCGGGTCCGCGCGCCCTCCTGACGCAGATCGCTGGCGCGCAGGTCGGCTTCGGCATCGATCGCGTAGGTGAGTACGCGACGGTTGGTTTCCACCGCCAGCATGGCGACTTCTGGATCGTCGACGCAGAGCACCGCCACGCCATAGAACGGCAGCCGATGCAGAAAGTCCCGGAACGCCCGCTTGACACGTTCGAAGTCGCCGTCGTAGTTCTCCAGGTGATCGACGTCGATGTTGGTGACGATCGCGACCGCCGGCGATAGCAGCAGGAAGGAGCCATCGGATTCGTCGGCTTCGGCCACCAGGTAGTCGCCCGAACCCAGGCGCGCATTGGCGCCCGCCGCGAGCAGCTGCCCGCCGATCACAAAGGTCGGATCGAGGCCGGCCTCACCCAGCACGCTCGCCACCAGACTCGTGGTGGTGGTCTTGCCGTGGGTTCCGGCGACCGCGATGCCGCGCCGGAAGCGCATCAATTCGCCGAGCATCTCGGCGCGCGGCACGATCGGAATGCGCCGCTCGCGGGCCGCCGCAAGCTCGGGATTGCCCGACTTGATCGCGCTCGACACCACGACGACGTTCGCGTCCTCGACCCAGCGCGGATCGTGTCCGATGTGGATGCTCGCGCCGAGCGTCACCAGGTGGTGAGTGACCGCGCTCTCCACCCGATCCGAGCCGGACACCTCGAAGCCCAGGGTGCACAAGACTTCGGCAATACCGCTCATGCCCGCGCCGCCGATGCCGACGAAGTGCACCCGCCGAAAGCGCCGGAACAGGCCGCGCGGCCCGGCAGGCCGCGGTCGCAGGGGAGCCGCCGCATTCATCGCGCCACCTCCAGGCAGACTTCGGCGATGCGCCGGGTGGCGTCGGGCTTGGCGAGGCGGCGCGCCGCGTCGCCCATGGCGGCGAGGCATTCGCGCTCGCCGACGCGCTCGAGCGCAGCGCCCAGGCGCTTGACGAAGTCCTCGCCCTCCGCCACCAGCAGCGCCCCGCCGGCCGCCACCATCGACTGCGCATTGCGCGTTTGGTGGTCATCGACGGCGTGCGGATAGGGCACGAGGATCGCTGGCGCGCCGGCCGCGGCGAGCTCGGCCAGAGTCAGCGCGCCCGCACGACAGATCACCAGATCGGCCCAGCCGTAGGCGCTGGCCATGTCGTTTTCGAACGGCACCACCTCGGCCTCGATGCCGGCTGCCAGATAGGCGGCGGTCGCTTTGTCGAAGTGCTTCTCGCCGCACTGGTGGCGCACCACCACCGGCAGCCGCGCCCCGCGACGGCGCAGCACTTCCGGCAGCGCAGCGTTGAGGCTATGTGCACCTTGGCTGCCGCCGAGCACCAGAAGGCGCAAGGCCCCGTCACGATCCGCATAGCGCGCCGCCGGCGGCGGCAGCGCGAAGATCGAGGCGCGCACCGGGTTGCCGACCCATTCGGCATTCGGCAACGCGTCGGCGAAGCCGCTCAGCACGCGCTGTGCGCGGCGCGCCAGATAGCGGTTGGTGGTACCGGCGACGCTGTTTTGTTCATGCACCACAAGCGGCAGTCCGACCCACAGCGCCGCCAGCCCTCCGGGCCCGGCGGCGTAACCGCCCATCGACAGCGCACAGCGCGGCGCCTGGCGCCGCAGCACGCCACGCGCACGCAGGCTCGCCGCGACCAGCTGCAGTGCGCCACTCAGCTTGCGCAGCGGACTCCCGCCGCGCAAACCGTGAATACGTAACGTCTCCAGCGGAATGCCGTGCTGCGGCACGAGGCGTTTCTCGAGTCCGTCCCTGGCGCCGAGCCAGAGCACCGGCACGTCGCGCGAGCGCAACTCCTCGGCCACCGCGAGCGCCGGGAAGATGTGGCCGCCGGTCCCACCCGCCATGATCAGGACCGGGCCATCGCTGCTCGCAGAGGCGCTCATGTGCGCAGCTCCGCTTGCTGGCGATCCGCGATCAGCCGCAGGGTCGCGGCGTGCTCGCGGCTGACCTCGTAGCTGACGCGCAGCAGGAGCCCGAGCATGGCCAAGCTCATCACCACGCTGGAACCCCCTGCGCTGATCAGCGGTAGCGTCAGCCCCTTGGTCGGCAGCACGCCGAGATTGACGCCGATCGACACCAACGCCTGCAGTCCCAGCATCAAGGCGACGCCAAAAGCGCAGTAGCCGGCAAACGGTTGCCCCTGGCGAATCGCCGCCAGGCCCAGTACGAAGCCGCGCCCGACCAGCCAGCCGAACAGCGCCAGCACCAGCACCACGCCGGCCAGGCCCAGCTCCTCGGCGATGATGGCGAGGATGAAATCGGTGTGAGCTTCAGGCAGATAGAAGAGCTTCTGGATCGAGCCGCCCAGCCCGACACCGAACCACTCGCCACGGCCGATGGCGATCAATGCCTGGGTGAGCTGAAAACCATCCTTGATCGGATCCGCCCAGGGGTCGAGGAAAGAGCGCAGCCGGCTCAGCCGGTAGGCCTGACTGGAAGCCAGCCAGATGACTGCCGGCAGCGCCAGCACGCCGAGCAAGAGCAAATGCCGCAGGCGCGCACCGCCGAGCCAGACCATGCCGACGGTCACGCCGGCCAGCAGCAGCGCCGAACCGAAATCGGGCTGCAGCAGCAGGATGCCCATCAGGCCGCCAGCGATCAGCAACGGCTTCAGCACCGCGAACAGACTGAGCTGCAGTCGGTCGCGATGGCGCACCACATAGCTCGCCATGTAGATGATCAGGAACAGCTTGACCGCTTCGACCGACTGGAAGCTCAAACCGCCGAGCCGCAACCAGCGCCGCGCGCCGTTGATGCGCACCCCGATCACCGGCAGGAACACCAGCAGCAGGAGGACCACGCCGAGCAGCATGAGGCTGCGCGCATGCTGCTGCAGCCAGTCGAGCTCGATTCGCGCGACGACGAGGCAGCCGAGGACGCCGACGACCAGATAGACCAGATGACGCTGCAGATAATGGAAGGAACCGATTCCCCTGCCGTCAGCGATACCGATCGAGCTCGAAGCGACCATCACCACGCCGAGCGCGGTCAGCGCCGACATCGCCAGGATCAGCTGCAGGTCGAAGCGGCCGCACGGCTCACCGCGGCCGCCGGGCTGGAAGTCCTGGCTGTAGTCGAAGAGCAGCATCAGCGCACCTTCAGCGTTGCCAGACCGACCAGCATCAGCACCACCGAAATGATCCAGAAACGCACGATCACTCGCGGCTCGGGCCAGCCTTTGAGCTCGAAGTGGTGATGGATCGGCGCCATGCGGAAGATGCGCCGGCCGGTCAGCTTGAAGCTGGCAACCTGCAGCATCACCGAGACCGTCTCCAGCACGAACACCCCGCCCATGATGAGAAGCACCACCTCCTGGCGCACGATCACGGCCACACAGCCCAGCGCGGCGCCGATCGCCAGCGCGCCCACGTCGCCCATGAACACCTGCGCCGGATAGGTGTTGAACCACAGAAAGCCGAGCCCGGCACCAGCCATCGCACTGCAGAAGATCGCGAGCTCACCGGCGCCCGGAACCGGCGGGATATCGAGGTAGGCGGAGAACACCCGATGCCCGGACAGATAGGCAAACAGGCCGAGCGCGGTCGAAACCAGCACGGTCGGCATGATGGCCAGGCCATCGAGACCGTCAGTCAGGTTCACCGCGTTGGAAAACCCCACCACGATCAAATAGGCGAGGCCGACGAAAGCGACGCCGCCCAGTCCGAGCTGCCAGCCAGGCGCGTCCGCACCGAACTGGCCCAGCGCGAGCTGGGCGTGCTTGATCAGCGGCAGGTAGAAGGTCGTCGAGACCGGCGTCTCGGCGCTGAAATAGAGATAGAGGCCAACCACGAGACCAAACAGCGACTGCCAGAAATATTTCCAACGCGCCGGCAGTCCGCGGCTGTCGTGCAGCACGAGCTTGCGGTAGTCGTCATAGAACCCGATCGCGCCGAAGGCGAGCAGCACCACCAGCGCGAGCCACACATACTTGTTGCTCAGGTCGGCCCAGAGCAAAGTCGAAATGGCGATCGAAGCGATGATCAGCGCGCCGCCCATGGTCGGCGTGCCGGCCTTGACCAGATGCGACTGTGGACCATCGCTGCGGATCACCTGACCGGCCTTGAGCGCCGTCAGCCTGCGAATCAGCGCCGGGCCAGCCGCGAGCGACACCGCCAGCGCGGTCAGCGCGGCCATGATGGCGCGGAAGGTCAGGTACTGAAAAAGATGGAAACCGCTCTCCCAGCCCTTCAGCAGTACGGCAAGCTCAAGCAGCATGGTGCCCTCCCCCTTCCCCATCCGCCGCGTCGAGCAACGCCTGCACCACCCGCTCCATGGCCGCCGAGCGCGAAGCCTTGACCAGCAGGTTCACACCCTCGTGCAACTCGCTGTCGAGCGCCTTGACCAGCGCCTGCTGGTTGTCGAAGTGGTGCCCGCCGCGGCCGAAGGCGCGTGCCGCCTGCGCGCTCAGCGGCCCGACCGCGTAGAGAGCGCCGAGCCCGGAGCGTTCCGCCAGCGCACCCACCTCGGCATGCCGGTGGGCGGCGTCGGCGCCAAGCTCGGCCATGTCGCCCATGACCAGCACCGAGCGCCCGGGCAGCGCTGCCAGAGTGGCGATCGCGGCGGCGAACGACCCCGGGTTCGCGTTGTAGCTGTCATCGATCAGCAGCGCGCCACAGGCCAGCCGATGGCGGCTCTGCCGGCCCGCAGTCGGCCTCGTCGCGGCAAGGCCGGCCGCAATCGCCGAAAGCGGCGCGCCAAGAGCGAGCGCAACGCTGGAAGCCGCCAGTGCGTTCATGACGTTGTGGCGCCCCGGCAGCGACAGCGTCAGATCGGCGTGGCCGTGCGGGGTGTGCAGCTGGAAGCGCCCATCGGCGAGCCCGTTCTCGCTGAAGCTGGCGCCGACTTCGACCTCATGCAGCAGACCGAAGCGCAGCGTGCGGCGCTCCTCCGCAAGCAAACTGAAATAACCGGCGAAGGCGTCGTCTGCGTTGATCACGGCAAGCCCGTCCGCCGGCAGCGCCCGATAGATTTCACCCTTCTCTGCGGCGACGCCCTGCAGGTTGCCCAGGCGCTCCAGATGCGCCGCAGCGACGTTGTTCACCAGCGCCACGTCGGGCGCCGCGATGGCGGCCAGATAGGCGATGTCGCCGGGCTTGCCGGCGCCCATCTCGAACACCGCGAACTCTGCATCGAGCGGCATCGCCAGCACGCTCAGCGGCAGGCCGATTTCGTTATTGAAATTGCCAGCGCTGAGATGACTGCGGCCGTGGCGCGCAAGGATCGCGCCGAGCATGTTCTTGACCGTGGTCTTGCCGTTGGAGCCGGTAATGCCAGCCACCCGCGCGCGGCAGCGCCGGCGCCAGGCCGCGGCGAGCGCGCCCAGCGCGCGCTCGGGATCGGCCACCACCACCTGCGCCAGCGCCAGCGGCAGCTCGCGCGCGACAAGGAGCGCGGCGGCGCCGCGCGCCGCCGCCGCCGCAGCAAACGCATGCCCGTCGAAATGCGCTCCGCGCAGGGCAACGAAGATCGCGCCAGGTTCGGTTGTGCGGCTGTCGATCGCGACGCCGGTAATCGCGCGGTCCTCGCCCAGCAGCCGGCCACCGGTGCAGGCCGCGATTTCGGCGAGCCGCATCGAGAAGCTCATCGGATCAGCTCCAGCACGCGTGCCGCCACTGCGCGATCGTCGAAAGGTTGGCGGTAGCCGCCGACCTCCTGCTCGGTCTCGTGACCCTTGCCGGCAATCAGCACCACATCGCCCGGGCGTGCCTGGCCGATCGCGAGCGAAATGGCCGCCGCGCGATCGCGCTCGACCAGCGCCTGCGCGGGTCGCGCAAGGCCGGCACGGATCTCGGCGACGATCGCGTCGCCGTCCTCGCCGCGCGGATTGTCGTCGCTGATCAGCAGCCGATCCGCCAGCTCCTCGGCGATTGCGCCCATCTGCGGCCGCTTGCCGCGATCGCGCTCGCCGCCGCAGCCGAACACGCACACGAGGCGGCCGGCGCAGTGCGCGCGCGCCGCCCGCAGCGCCTGCTCCAGCGCCGCCGGGGTGTGTGCGTAGTCGACCACCACCAGCGGCCGACTGCCACCGCCGAGACGATTCATTCGTCCCGGCACCGGCTCGAGCGCGGCGAGCGCGGCAGTGAGCGTCGGCCAGGCGAGGCCCAGCCGACCGAGACAGGCCGCGACGGCCAGCAGGTTCGACACGTTGAAGCGGCCGAGCAGACCGCTTTCGATCACCCCTTCACCCCAGGGGGTGTGCAACAGGAAGCGCAGGCCCGCCGCAGTCGGCTCGATCATGCTGGCGCGGACCTCGGCGGGCCGCGCATCGTAGCTGTAGCGGATCAGCTCGACTTCGGCCCGCGCTGCAACCTGCGCGGCCAGCTCGCGACCGAAGGCATCGTCCGTATTGATCACCGCGGCGCCGAGCCCCGGCCAGGTGAACAGGCGCGCCTTGGCTGCGCCATAAGCCTCCATGCTGCGGTGATAGTCGAGATGATCGCGGCTCAGATTGGTGAACACCGCCAGCGCGAAGTGAACCCCGCTGACCCGACCCTGCACCAGCGCGTGCGAGGAAACCTCCATCGCCACGTGACTTGCCTTCGCGGAGCGGAACTCGGCCAACAGCCGCTGTACGCTGATCGCATCCGGCGTGGTGCGCGCCCCCGCGCGCAGCGCCGCGTGCAGGCCGCTACCCAAGGTGCCGATGCTGGCGCTGCTGAAACCCGCGTGGCTCAGAGCCTGGTCCAGCAGCTGCACGGTGGAGGTCTTGCCGTTGGTGCCAGTGACCCCAACCACCTTCAGCGCGGCGGAAGGATCGCCGTAGAAGCGGGCCGCCAGCGGGCCCAGTCGCTCATGCAGGTTTTCGATCCAGATCACCGGCAGCGACGCTGCGGCCGCTGGCACGGCGCGCGCGGGCCCTTCGGCGAGCACCAGCGCGGCGCCGCGCGCGGCCGCTTCGACCGCATGGTCGATGCCATGCGCGTGCTCGCCCGCGAGTGCGACGAAGACTTCGCCGGGGCGCAGCAGGCGTGAGTCGAGCGCGAGGCCGGATAGCTCGATATCCGCTAGCGCGGTGGCTACCGACAGATTCGGCAGCAGCGTGCCGAGCGGCATGCGAGACTGCCCGCTCACGGCGCGCTCTCCGCCGCCGCAGCCGGCGTACTCGCGTACCAGTTCTGCACGGCGTCGGGCGGCACGTCGAGGAGACGCAGCGCGTCGTCCATGATCCGACCGAATACCGGCGCCGCCACCAGCGCGCCGTAGAACGCCCCCTGCGGATCGTGAATCACGACCACGCCGACCAGGCGCGGCGCGCTGGCCGGCACCATGCCGGCAAACAGCGAAATGTATTTCTTCTGGTAGCCGCCACCGATCGCAGTGCGCGAAGTACCGGTCTTGCCCGCCACGCGGTAGTTGCGCACCGCCGCGCGGATGCCGCCGCCTGGGGGCACCACCACGGTCTCCAACATCGCGCGCAGGCTGCTCGCGATGCCCGGGTCGACGGCTCGATAGGCGCGGGTCGCCGCCCCCTTGACGAAGGTGGGTTCGCGCCGCTCCCCATCCGCCGCCAGTGCCGCGTAGGCAACCGCAAGCTGCAGCGTGGTCGCGTTGAAGCCATAGCCATAGGCGATAGTCGCCTGCTCGACCGGGCCCCAGCTTCGTGGCGGCGGAAGCAGGCCCGTCGCCTCGCCGGGAAAGCCCGAAGCGGTCGATTCACCGAAACCGAAACGGTGAAACAGGTCATACATGCGCTCGCGCGACAGCGAGCCGGCGATCTTGGCCGCACCGACGTTGCTCGAATAGGTGATGACTCCGGTAACGTCGATCAGACCCTTGTTGTGGACGTCGCTGATCGTGTGTCCGTGCAGTGAGAACGTGCCGGGACTGGTGTCGATCGGCGTATGTGCCTTCCATTGACCACTTTCGAGCGCCGCGGCGATGGTGAAGGCCTTGGCGGTCGAGCCGGGTTCGACCAGGTCGGTGACGGCACGATTGCGGCGCGCCGCCGGGTCGCCGACGCTGCGCGCGTTGGGGTTGAAGGACGGCTGGTTGACCATGGCGAGAACTTCGCCCGTGGGCACGTCCAAAATCACCAGCGAGCCAGACGTCGCGTGATGTTCGGCCAGCGCCGACTTGAGCTCGCGGTAGGCGAGATACTGGATCCGGCGGTCGATCGACAGCGTCAGGTCGCGGCCGGGCTGGGCCTCCGCGATCAGCTCGACGTTCTCTACCGCGTGCCCGCGCAGGTCGCGAATGACGCGCTTGACTCCGCGCCGCCCCTTGAGCCAGTCGTCGAAGGCCAGCTCCAGACCTTCCTGACCGCGGTCCTCGACGTTGGTCGAGCCGAGCACATGACCCAGCACCTCTCCGCTCGGGTAGTAGCGCTTGAACTCGCGATCGCTCGACACCCCGGGGATTCCAAGCTCGAGTATCGCCTGCGCCTCGTCGGGGTTGACCCGGCGCTTCACATACAGGAACTCGCGGCGCGAGCGCGCCTCGATGCGCTGTCGCAGCGAGCTTTCGTCCAACCCCGCCGCCGCGGCCAGCGCGGAGATTCCCGCCGGCTCCCGCAGCAGGATCTTCGGATTGACCCAGATCGACTCGACTGGCGTGGACACCGCCAGCGGCTCACCGTTGCGGTCGAAGATGGTGCCGCGCGAAACCGGGATTTCGATGTCGCGCAGATAGCGCGCGTCACCCTGCTCCTGAAGGAAGTCCTTGCTCAGCACCTGCAGGTCGACGGCACGCACCACCAGCGCGCTGCCGGCGAGCCCGAGAAGCAGACTCAGCGCCAGCAGGCGCAGCGGCAGGTTGGCGTGCGGCACGCGCTGGTTCATCGTTGCACTACCGCGCTGTCTGCAGGCGTCGGCTCGACCAGGCCAAGGCGCGCGTGGGCGAGCTGTTCGATGCGGTTGTTGTCGGCCCAGGTCGCCTGCTCGAGCTGCAGGCGGCCGTATTCGATCTCGATCTCGTCGCGTTCGTCGACCAGACGATTGAGTTCGCTGAAGGCGAGCCGGTTCTGTTGCCGTACCCAGACCACCGCGATCGCGCTGGCAACCGTCGCCAGCAGCAGCACGGGCAGCAGCAGCCGCGGACTCATGGCGCCGCCCCCCGCTCGAAGACGCCGCCTTCCGGCTTTTCCGCCACCCGCAGCACCGCGCTACGCGCGCGCGGATTGCGCGCGATCTCGGATTCGCTCGCACGCTGCGCGCGACCGACCGCGCGCAGGGGAGGCGGCGCCACCTGCGGCGGCGGCAGCCCCCGACGGGGCGCGACGGGCAGCTCACCGCGAATGAAGTTCTTCACCACGCGGTCCTCCAGCGAATGGAAGCTGATCACCGCGAGACGCCCGCCAGGCTTCAGGCAGCGCGCCGCCGCTCCCAGTCCCGCCGCGAGCGAGCCGAGCTCGTCGTTGATGCAGATACGCAGCGCCTGGAAGCTGCGCGTCGCCGGATGCTTGTGCGGATCACGCCGACCCGTGCTGCGCGCGATCAGCTCGGCGAGCTCGCGCGTGCTGTCGAGCGCTCGCTCCCCGCGTTGCTCGACGATGGCCCGGGCGATGCGTCGACTCATCCTCTCCTCACCGTACCGCCACAACACGTCGCTGATCTCCGATTCACTGGCCCGCGCCAGCCACTGCGCGGCAGAAACTCCTTGGCTCGGGTCCATGCGCATGTCCAGGGGCCCATCACCCTGAAAACTGAAACCACGTGTCGGGTCGTCGAGTTGCGGCGAGGAAACGCCAAGATCGAGCAGCACCCCATCGAGCCCCGTCGCCGTCTCGGACCACTCCGCCATCGAAGAAAAATTGCCCTGCCATAGCCGCACCCGCGGGTCCATCGCCAGTTCTCGCCGCGCTTCGGCGATCGCTTCCGGATCACGATCCATCAGCAGCAAGCGCCCACGCGGCCCCAGGTTGTCGAGCACTGCGCGCGCGTGTCCGCCGCGCCCGAAAGTCCCATCGAGGTAAACGCCCTCGGGCCGCACGTGGAAGGCCTCCAGCACCTCGTCGAGCAGCACCGACTGATGACCGCGGAAGACGTTTCGATTCAAGCTGGCGCCTCCCTCACAGCCGCAGGTCGAGCATGTCCTCGCTGATTTCGTCCTCTCCGATCGTCTGCCGAATCTTTGCCTGGTGCGCCTGATCGCTCCACAGTTCGAACTTCTGCCCCATGCCGAGCAGCACCGCGCGCTTCTCGATGCCGCTGGCGGCGCGCTGGCTCGCCGGCAGCTGAATGCGCGCGTTGGCGTCGGGCTCGACGTGGGCGGCGGCGCCCACCAGCTTCATTTGCAGGTTGCGATGCACCCCCTTGACCGTCGACAACGCGATCACGCGGTCGCGCACTGCTTCCCAGGCGTCCTGAGGGAAAATCCACAGGCAGCCGTGCTCGAAGGGGTTGTAGGTAATCACCAGGTGACTGCCGCTCGCGGCCACCGCCTCCCGATGCACCACCGGGATGGCGATGCGACCTTTATCGTCTACGGTGATCGCGGTTTCACCCTGAAACATGTCGGTCTGCTCGCGTTTTCGCGGAAATGTCTGCGATGACATCCCACGATTCCCCACAAATCTACACGGGTTCCCACGGTAGTCTCAAGGTTTGAGACTGTCAAGCGAGTTTTCCTTGCGGATCAAGCAGCTGGCGCAGGCTCCGAACAAATTGAGACGTTTCTTCAAGAGCGCTTCAGACGTATTTGAAAACAAACATGTTTATCGAATACGGTCGCACAGGACGAGCGCCCGATGACCTCGAATCACGGTTCCGACAGTCCAGAACGAGGGAGAGAAGCCATAGCCCAGGCGCGGGCTGAGCGACGCGCGCCGCTGCTTCCCAGGGAGCCTGCAGAATTCGCGGCTCCGAACGATCGAGAGCATCCCAGAGCACGGCGGACGACAGTCGGCGATCGACGCGAGCGCTGCGCGCCGTGAAGCGGCCATCCCTAACCTTTGAAGCTACGCCTCCAATCCGCCCAGCCTGCCGATCCTCGCCAGAAGGCATCACACAAACATGCGCCGATATCGGGATTGCGGTGGGCAATGACAGGCGTCGCGTCGACGGCGGCGAGCCCCGTCCCTGTCGGCGGAAGATCCATGGTGAGTGTGCGCAACTTCACGTGGGACGAGGATGACCGCACCGATGCCGTGTTGCCGGCGAGCACGCTGTTGTGGGATGCGGGCTACCCCGGGCGCCCGAAAGACGCACACGGCAACGCCTTCGGCGACGAGGTAATCCGTGCCATCGACGAAAACCTGCGTGACATGCTGGCGGAGCGGGGCGTACGGGCGTACCTAGGGAGGATCTGAACAAGTCGACACGCACGTCACTCCCGCGAAGGCGGGAGTCCAGTGCCTTTGATTTCAAGGATTTGAAGTCGCTGGATGCCCGCCTTCGCGGGCATGACGGGCATGTTCAGATATTCCCTAACTCTAAAAGTACGTCGGTCTCGCGCAGGCGAGACTTGCAACGGCCCGTTCCGGTTCTCGGCCAACGGCGGCGAACGTGGGGAGCGCCAACCGCTGCGCGTGGCGGCGCAGCCGGTCGCGGAACCGGCTGCGCCGAGAAATGAGGGAGTCGGCCGATAAGCCGGGTTCTGTCGTGGACAGCCATTCCTCTTGGCCCTGCGTCGCCGCAGGGCTCGAGCGGCCAACCCGGGAACGACGCGGGCCGCGCCATGGTCCCCCTATTCGGCCTTGCTCCAGGTGGGGTTTGCCGTGCCGGTCCGTTGCCGGACTCGCGGTGCGCTCTTACCGCACCGTTTCACCCTTGCCTGATCCTTGCCGCCCCTTGCGGGACAACCAGGCCATCGGCGGTCTGCTCTCTGTTGCACTTTCCGTCGGCTCGCGCCGCCCAGGCGTTACCTGGCACCCTGCCCTGTGGAGCCCGGACTTTCCTCGACGCGCAAAGCGCGTCGCGGCCGTCTGGCCGACTCCGACGATGATTCTAACACGCCCGGAAGTGGCACAACCCTCAGCGCTGCAGCAGCCGGGCCGCGACTTCTCCCGCAATCGCGAGCGACAACAGAGCGACAACGAAGCGACCGATCATGAACCAGGTCGCCCGCTGCTGCGGATCCGGATATTGGTGGTCGACCAGCCAGCCGAGCAACGCGCTGAGCGCGACGAAGCAAAGCGCGAAGCAGAGTACCGCACCGCTCAGAGCCACGAGCAGTGGGCGCCGCTTCACCACCAACCTCCGAGCGATCCGCTCGATGTGCACAGCTGCCTCATTTCCCCGACTCCAGCTTCGCACCTTGCCACACGCACCGAAGAATAGCGCGGCTCCTAGTCACCCGCCGCCGACCCGCTGCGATCGCCAGCGTAAAGCAGCCGCCGCGGCGCCCCGCTGATCGCCGCCGCGAGCCGCGCTGCGCGCGCCGGAGGAAGCTCCTCGCAAAGCAGACGATAGACGCGCCGCCCTTCGGCGAGGACCACGTCTGCTTCATCTCCCTGCGCACCGCCGATCAGCAGGACAAACTCCCCGCGACGCTGATCGGCATCGCCCTCGAGCCGCTGTGCGATCTCGCCCAGGGTATTGCCGAATACGCTCTCGAAGCGCTTGGTCAGCTCGCGCGCGAGCACGGCAGGCCGCGCGCTGCCGAAAACCGTTATCGCGTCCTCCACCGCATCGCCGATGCGATGGCTCGACTCGTGAAAGATCAGCGTGCGTGGTTCGGCCGCCAACGCGCGCAATCGCTCGCGTCGTGCGGTCGCCGCCGCGGGCAGAAAGCCTTCGAAACAGAAGCGGTCGCTCGGCAGCCCGGCGACCGAGAGAGCGGCAATCGCAGCGCAAGGCCCGGGCACGGGCGAGACGATGCAGCCGGCCGCACGCGCTGCGCGCACCAGCTGAAAGCCCGGGTCGCTGACCAGCGGCGTGCCCGCATCGCTGATCAGCGCCACGTCCAGACCGGCGCGGAGCTGATCCAGCAACTGCTCGACCCGTTCGCGCTCGTTGTGCTCATGCAGCGACATCAATCTGGCGTGGCAACCCGAGCGGGCCAGCAGCGGCGCGCTGTGTCGCGTATCCTCCGCCGCCACCAGCGCGACACTCGCCAGCACTTCGCGGGCGCGCGGCGAAAGATCGCCGAGATTGCCGATTGGCGTGGCGACCACCCACAGCCGCCCCAGATTGCGCTCCACTTCCGCCCTCCGCTCGAGTGACCCGCGCTGCCGGGCCATTGCGATCATCCGCTATGATCGCAGGCCTGCGATCCGCGGTACACGGACCCTGACGATGTCGTATTTCCCCGCCGGCGCCGGGCGGCGCCTGCCGCAGGCGATGCCCCCCGTACTGGTCGCCCTGCTCTGTCTGCTGCTCGGCGCGTGTGCCACGCTCGGCGCACCGGAGCCCGAGACAGTGGCCGCGGCGCAGCGCGCCGAGCAGCTCTACCGAGGCGGTGAATTCGAGCGCTCGGCGGCCGAGTTCCTGCAGCTCGCGCACAGCCATCGCGGCGCTGCGGCCGCCTTCTATCGGTTGCGCGCGGCGGAAGCCCTGCGCGAAGGCGGCCTTCTCGAGCAAGCCGCGGCGGCGCTCGGCGGCGTCACCCCGCGGCGCCTGAGCGGCGAGGAGATCGACCGCTTCTATCTTCTGCGCGCCGAGATCGCGCTGCACGACGGAGACCCGGAGTACGCGCGCACGCTGCTCGAACGCCTGCAGCGCGGCTTGCCGGTGACTCTCGAAACGCGCGCACTCGAACTGCGCGCGCGCGCTCAGCGCGATGCGGGCAAGCCCCTCGCCGCGGCGCGCACGCGGGCCGAGCTGGACCTCCTGCTGCAAGACCCGGAGCGCAGTCACAACCGCGAGGATCTGATCGCGATCCTGAACTCGATCGACATTGCCGAGCTCCACCACGAGACCCAGGCGCTGCCGGCAGGCGACCGCCTGCTGCCCTGGATCGAACAGATCCTGCGCCGACGCGGTCAGCCGCTGGCGCGCGAGCTCATCCAGCCCGAGCGCCCGGTTGGAACCGAGCGTCCGGACGCCAGCGGTCGACTGGAAATCGAAGGTTACCGACCGCCGCGTCGGGTCGCCCTGCTGCTGCCGCTGGACACTTCGTTGGCCTCGGTCGCGCACTCGGTCCGCGACGGATTCCTTAGCGCCTACTTCAACAGCGCACCGGCGAGCAGGCCGGAACTGCGCATCTATCCGGCTGGCCAGACGCCGGAGTCGGCGCTGGCGGCCTACGACGCGGCCGTGGCAGACGGCGCCGACCGCGTGGTCGGGCCACTGCTGCGCGACGCCGTGGGCGCGCTGTTTCACCGGTCGCTCAGCGTGCCGGTACTGGCGCTCAACCATCCGGATACCGGCGAGGTACCACCGCCGGGCAGCGCCGAGTTCGGCCTGCTGCCTGAAGCCGAAGGCGCCGAAGTCGCCGCGCGCATGCTCGAGCTCGGCATCCACAACACCGCGATCGTGGTTGCCGAAGCCGACTGGGCCGCGCGCGCGGCGCTCGCCTTTCGCACCCAGTTCGAAGCCAGCGGCGGTCGCGTCGAGGGCGAAGTTCGTCTGCCCACCGAGGGCTTCAACTACGCCGCGGCAACCCGCGAGCTGCGCGGCGCCGTCGGTGCAGACGGCCCGGCGGGGATCTTCATCAGCATGCGTCCGCAACAGGCGCGACTGCTGCTGCCGCAGCTGCGCATCGCCGGCTTCGCCGCCCGGGTGCTGGCGACCTCCCACATCTATTCCGGACTCGACAATGCCACCCTCGATCGCGACCTCGACGGCGTCGAGTTCTGCGATGCGCCCTGGCTGTTCGCTCCCCACCCCGGGCTGCCCGACCGCGAGCTGGTCGAAAGCCGCCTGGCCAGCGCCAACGGGGCCGGCGCACGACTGTTCGCCTTCGGCATGGATGCGTATGCCCTGCTGCCCTACCTCGACTGGCTGCTGAGTCACCCGCAAGCCTATCTCGACGGCGCGACCGGTGATCTGAGCGCGGACGCTTACGGGCGCATCCACCGGCGGGTCGGTTGGGCGCGCTTCAGCGCCGGCATCGCGCGACCGCTGGACGGCAGCCTCAGCGCGCAGCCGCTCGGCGAATGAGCGCCTCCGCTGCCCGCAGCGAGGCGCGCCGCAGCGGCGCACGCAGCGAGGATCAGGCGCTGGCCCACCTCGAGCAGGCCGGGCTGCGGCTGGTTGAGCGCAATTTCAACTGCCGACTCGGCGAGCTCGATCTGGTCATGCTCGAGGGCGCTACCCTGGTCTTCGTCGAGGTCCGCTATCGGCGCAGCGGGCGTCCCGGCCAAGCCTTCGGTGACGGCATCGATTCGATCAGTGTCGCCAAACGTGCGCGCCTGCTGCGCGCCGCCAGCATGTTTCTCGCCCGCCACCCGCAGCACGCCGCGCGCAGCTGTCGCTTCGACGTGGTAGCGGCCTCCGGCGCTGCGGATGCGCTCGGCATTCGCTGGTTGCGAAACGCCTTCGATGCCGACTGAAGATCAGCGGCGACCAGCCGCATATCGCTTCGCTTCCCCTCTCCTTCACGAGACTTCACAATGTCCCTTCGCAGCATCTTCCTTGGCCTCGCCCTGCTCAGCGTGACCCCGCTCCTCGGCGGCTGTCTTGCAGCCGTCGCCGGCGGCGCCGCGGTCGGCGCCAGCGCGGCGCACGATAGACGCACCACCGGCAACTACCTCGACGACAAGCGCATCTATCTGGCGGCGCGCAACGAGATCAACAAGGACAAGGAGCTGGCGCTGCGCAGCCGGGTGGTGATCGTGGTGTACAACGGCGTCATGCTGCTGGCCGGCGAAGTGCGCAGCGAAGCGTTGAAGCAACATGCCGAAGATCTGGTGACCGGCTTCGAAGGCACCCGCCGCATCGTCAATGAGCTTGCCGTGCAGGAGCCGGAGGGGTTCTGGTCGCGCCGGCGCGACAACACCATTACCGGACACGTCAAGGCGGCACTGCTCGACATCACCAGCATCCAAGGCTTCGATCCGACCAGGGTCAATGTCACCACGGCGCATCGAGTGGTCTACCTGATGGGCATGCTGACCACGGTCGAAGCCGATGCCGTGGTCGGCGTCGCGCGCAACGTACCCGGCGTGGAGCGCGTGGTGAAGATCCTCGAAACGATCGAGTGAAGCTGGCTCGCCGCCGAAGGCGGCGCCGATCTCAAGCGAACTCGAAATCGGGGTGCGGAGCGCGATCACCCGGGCGATCGCGCGCGATCGAGAGGAGCTTCGATCCCGCAGGAGTCTGAATCCCGGCCAGCTTCTGCCCTGATCCGCGTCACAGCCAGCGGGCGAGCAGCGCAACGGCGAGCGCCGCGTAAAGCCCGGCCAGCAGATCATCGAGCATGACGCCGAAACCGCCCTTGACGTGGCGGTCCGCCCAGCGCACTGGCCAGGGCTTCCACACGTCGAACAGACGGAACAGCAGGAAGCCAGCGGCCACCAGGCGCCAGTCGAAGGACTGTCCGAGAAGCGGCAGCAGGGCGAGCCACTGACCGACGAATTCGTCCCAGACGATCAGCCCCGGATCCTCGACCGCGAGCTTGCGAACCACGAACTGCGCGGCCCACACGCCGAGCACGAAGGCCAGCACGAGCACCAGCAGATACCACGTCCAAGCGAGCTCGCGCAAGGCGAACCAGGGCAGAATCGCCGCCAGCGAACCAGCAGTGCCCGGCGCGACCGGACTCAGACCGGAGCCGAAGCCAGTGGCGATCCAGCCGGCCGGATGCGCCAGCAGGGCGCGCGACGAGGGCCGCGGCTCGTTCACCCGAAGTGCTCCCAGCCGCGCGCCGCGGGCGTGACCTCGGCGCCATCCGCCGCGAGCAGGCGCACGCCGCTGCCCGCAACGACGCGGCCGATGCGTCGCGCGACACAGCCTGCACGCCCGAGCGCTGCGAGCAGCGTCGCCTCCCGCGCGGGTGGGGCGCAGAAGGTCAGCTGATAGTCGTCGCCTCCCGACACCTGCAGCAGCAAGCGTTCCGCTGATGGGAAGAGCGCCTCGAGCGCCGGCGACGCCGGCAGCAGCCGCGCCTCGATCTCGATGCCGACGCCGCTGCGCGAGGCGATGTGACCCAGGTCGGCGAGCAGCCCATCCGAGGTATCGATGCAGGCGCTGGCGAGCCCGCGCAGCGCGATTCCAGCTGCGACCTGTGGTTCGGGTCGCTCGACCCTGGCGATCAGCGCGTCACGCTCCACCGAAGCGCGAGCAAGCGGCGAAGTGGCCGCTGCCTGCAGGCAGCGCAGGCCACCGAGACCGTCGCCCAGGGTGCCGGTGACGTAGACTCCGTCATCGACCCGCGCACCGTCGCGACGCAGCGCGCTCGCGGCGGGCGCGTGGCCGTGTACCACCACGCTGATCGCCAACGGTCCGCTGGTGGTGTCGCCGCCGACCAGGGCCACGCGATGGCGCGCGGCGAGAGCCGCGAAGCCGTCCGCGAATGCCTCCACGAAGCCACCATCCGCGCGCGGCAGGGTCAGCGCGAGCAGCGCCCAAGCGGGCGTCGCGCCCATCGCAGCCAGATCGCTCAGGTTGACCGCGAGCGCCTTCCAGCCGAGATCCCGCGGCGCGGTCGCGGGCAGGAAATGCACGCCCTCGACCAGGGTGTCGACGCTGACCAGCAGATCCTGCCCCGCCGGCGGCAGCAGGATCGCCGCGTCGTCGCCGATGCCGAGCCGCACGTCGTCGCGTTCGACGCGACAGCGTTCGCGAATCCGTTCGATCAGCTCGAATTCCACGGCCGCGGCTCTGGATCGGCGCTGGCTCAGCGCGGCGCCGCGTATTCGACCGCGCGCCAGCGCGCGGCCAGCTTGTCGAGCACGCCGTTGACATAGGTGTGGCCGTGTTCGGCACCGAAGCGCTTGCTGGTCTCGATCGCCTCGTTGAGGACCACGCGATACGGCACGTCGCTGCGCTCGCGCAGCTCCCAGGCGGCAATCCGCAACACCGCGAGTTCGATCGGATCGACGCGCTCGATGTCGCGATCGAGGAACGGCTTGAAGGCCGCGTCGAGCTCGAGGTGATCGCGGGCCACGCCGCGCACGATCGCCTCGAAATAGCCGGCGTCGGCCACCCGCATGTCCTGCTCCTCACGAAACTGCGCGATCACGCCGTCGATGCGGTTGCCGCTCAGCTGCCAGGCGTAAAGCGCCTGCAGTGCGCGGCGGCGCGCGCGCGAGCGGGCAGCGGGATCGACGCCGGTGGGTGCGCTCACAGGCGACTCCAGAGATCGGCCATCTCCAGCGCCGCCAGGGCAACCTCGGCGCCCTTGTTACCGCGCGCCCCACCGGCGCGCGCCTCGGCGTCGGCGTGATGCTCAACCGCGAGCACGCCGTTCAGCACCGGAAGGCGGAAATCGAGCGCCACCCGCATGAGCCCGCTGGCCGCACCGTCGGCGACGTGCTCATAGTGGCGGGTGTCGCCCCGCACCACGCAGCCCAGCGCGATGAGCGCAACGTAGCCGCCTCGCGCGGCAAGCCGCGCCGCAGCGACCGGCAGCTCCCAGGCGCCGGGCACGCGCAGCACATCGATGCAGTTCTCAGCGACTCCGTGCTCGCGCAGGGTTACTGTCGCGCCTTCGACCAACGCATCGACGATTCTGGGATTCCAGCGGCTGGCAAGGACGGCATAGCGCGCGTTCGCCAAGGGCCGCGCGTCACCGCTGTAGACAGGCATCGGCACACGGGAGTACAGGCAACGGCGCGCAGTCTAGCAGCCTGTCGGCGTGCCTTCAGTCCTCGTCGGCGCGGCCCAGCGCCAGCAGGTCGCCGAGCAGCGCCTGCGCAGTGACCTCGCGCCCGGCGCCCGGGCCCTGGATCACCAGCGGCTGCGAGCGATAGCGCAGGGTGTTCATGACGAACAGGTTGTCGGTGCCGGTGAGGCGCGCCGCCGGGTGGCTCGGCGCCACTGCGCGCAGGCCGACGCGTGCGTTGCCCCTGCGGCCAATGCGAGCAATGTAGCGCAACACGCAGCCCTCGCTTTCCGCCTGCGCGCGGCGCGCCTCCAGCGGCGCGTCGAGCTCGTCCGCGCGGCGCATGAATTCCCCGCCGTCGAGCGCCCGCAGCGCGTGCGGCACCAGGGTTTCGACGCCCACGTCCTGCTCATCCAGCGCGTAACCGGCAGCACGCGCGAGAATCAGTAGCTTGCGCGCCACGTCGGCGCCACCGAGATCGATGCGCGGATCGGGCTCGGTGTAACCGGCGGCATGAGCCTCGCGAAGCAGGGTCGAGAACGGTCGGCGGCCGTCGAAGCGATTGAAGAGCCAGGACAGCGATCCGGAAAAGACGCCGTCCAGCGTCAACAGGCGATCGCCGCAGGCGCGCAGCCGGCGCAGCGTCGCCAAGACCGGCAGGCCGGCGCCGACGGTGGCCGCGTCGCCGTAGCGCACACCGCTGCGCCGCGCTTCGTGCAGCGCGTTCCAGCCGGCCAGACTGCCGCCAAGTGCCGCCTTGTTGGCGCTGACCACGTGGTAGCCGGCTGCCAGCCAACCAGCATGACGCGCGGCCACTTCCGAGGAGGCAGTGGCGTCGACGATCACCCGGCGGCGGGCGCCGCTGGCGTCGAGCGCACGCAGCAGCGCGGCGTCATCGCGCAGCTCGGCGACCACGGCGAGGCGGCTGACGGCCTGCGCCGGCACCAGTCCGCGCGAGCTGGCCAGCTGGCGCCTGGAATCGGCCACTCCGACCAGATGCAGCGCGCTTGCCGCGGGCGTAGCCAAGAGCTCGAGCAGCGAGCTGCCCACGCTGCCGCGACCGAGCAGCACCAGCGCGGTGCCACTGTCGCGCGCAATGAATTGCGCCAGCGCACTCATGCGCACACCCGCGCCGGCTTGCGGTGTTCGACGCGCGTCAGCGCACGACCCAGATCCGCGCACAGATCGTCAGCATCCTCGATGCCGACCGAGATCCGCAGCAGGGCGTCGCTGATGCCCGCCCTGGCGCGGGCCTCAGGGGCCATCGAGGCGTGCGTCATGGTCCCCGGATGGGCGATCAAGCTCTCCACGCCGCCCAGCGATTCCGCCAACGAGAAGCAGCGCAGACCATCGAGGAAGCGCGGCACGGCGTCGGCTCCGGCGGCCAGCTCGAAGCTCAACATCGCGCCAAATCCGGACTGCTGCCGCGCCGCGAGCAGATGCCCCGGATGCGAGGCGAGACCCGGCCAGTGGACGGCGGACACCGCCGGATCGGCTTCGAGCAGAGCGGCGATGCGCGCGGCGTTCTGCTCGTGCGCGCGCAGCCGCGGCAGGAGAGTGCGCAGGCCGCGCAGGGTGAGATAGCTGTCGAACGGCGCGCCGGTCAGACCGATGCAGTTGGCCCAGCCGGCCAGCTCCTCGACGAGCGCCGCGTCGCGAGCGATCACCGCGCCGCCAACGACGTCGCTGTGGCCGTTGATGTACTTGGTGGTGGAGTGCACGACCAGATCGGCGCCGAGCGTCAAGGGGCGCTGCAGGGCGGGCGACAGGAAGGTGTTGTCGACTGCGCAGAGAGCGCCAGCAGCGCGGGCCGCGGCGGCCACGTGGCGGATGTCGGTGATCCGCAGCAGCGGGTTGGACGGGGTCTCGATCCAGACCAGATGCGGTCCTCCATTCAGCGCGGCGGCGAGCTGGGCCGGATCGGTGAGATCGACGAATTCGACGCGAAAGCGACCCTTCTGCGCCCAGCGCTCGAGCAGCCGCCAGGTGCCGCCGTAGCAGTCGTGGGCGGCGATCACCAGGCCGTCGTGCGGTACCAGTTCGAGCGCTAGCGCAACCGCCGCCATGCCGCTCGCAGTAACCACGCCGCCCGCTCCCTCTTCGAGATCAGCCAGCGCCGCGGCGAGGTGGTCGCGAGTCGGATTGCCGCTGCGAGAATAGTCATAGGCGCGCTTCTGGCCATATCCCGCAAAACTGTAGTTGCTGCTCAGATGGAGCGGCGGCACGATGGCGCCGTGCTGCGTATCGGTTTCGATCCCGGCGCGCACCGCGCGGGTACAGGGGGCGAGGCTCACGGGCGGGCTCCGATGCTGTGCAGGGTTTCGTCCAGCAGCGCGTTGATCTGCGCCGGCTCCTTCAGAAAGGCGTCGTGCCCGTAGCGCGAATCGATCACGTGCAGGCTGGCCGGCGCGCCGCAGCCGCGCTGCAGCTCGCAGAGGTCCGCGAGTGGCACGACGCGATCGGAAGCGATGCCGATCAGGGTGGTCGGCACGCGGACTCCCTCGGGCGCGATTCGATGCAGGTCGATCGATTCGGACAGATCCAGAAAGCGACGCGCATCGAAGCGCTCGGCAAAACGCGCACCGGCCGCGCCCAACCAGCCCTCCTCGGCAAAATGGAAACGGCCGTCGGCGTAGTCCGGCGCGCCGGCGCAGCGCTCGGCGAACTCGCGCTCGCCGCGATAGGTGGTCATCGCCAGGCGCCGCGCCAGATCGAGCCCGGCGCGGGTGTCACCCAGGCGCTCGCCCAGGCGCACGATCTCGCGCTGCAGATTGCGCAGGGCGACACTCAGCGGATGCGCGCGATGCGCGCCGGCGATCGCCACCAGATGCTGCACCCGGCCGGGGTGGCGCGCGGCAAAAGCGATGCCGACCATCGCGCCGTAGGAGGCGCCGATGAAGGCGTGCGCCCGCGCGACGCCGAGCGCGTCCAGCAAGCCCGCCAGCGCGTCGGCCTGATCCTCAGTGGAGACCGCGCGCGCCCCACCGAGCGCGGCGCGGTCGATCCAGTCGATCGACAGGATCGAATAGCGCCGCGAGTCGATGGCGCGGTCGGAGCCGACCACCTCATGCCACCATCCGTCGACGCAGTCGCCGGCGTGGCGATCGGCGGAAATCCCGCCCTGCACGATGAGCAGCGGCGCGCCGGGAGCGCCATACAGCGCGAAGCGCAGCCGCACCGCGCATTCAGCCTCGCCGTAGCGCGGTCGCAGACGCACCACGCGCTCGCCGGCAATGTGGCCGACGTGGGCGAGATCGGTAGCCGCCACCGCGCCGACCGGGCCGGCGGAAAGTTCTGGTTGCAGCGATTCTGCGTCTAGGCTCATGCCAATTCTCCGGTTCTGCCCGCAGGCCACGGAGAACCGGAAATGGATTGCCGCGCAGGACGACCGCCGCAGGCGATTTGCGCCGCAACTCATCTCTCGGCGAACGCGCCCCATGCGCGTCCCCGTGGGAGTTGGCACCGTGGCGGAACGAATCCGCTGGTTGCCCCGGCGTCCAAGGGCCTGTCCCTCAGCCGGTCTTGATGAGCAGTGCGCGCACTCTAGCGACCGTATCGATCTACGTCAATAGCCATCTATACGTCTTTTTGGAATAAGCGCGCGGGATCGGCTGGAGGTCGCGCGCCAGTATCCGCCGCAGCGCGAGCCGGTCGTCACGACGGCCGGCTCGCGCTCGATTGCGGCTAGAATCACCGGCTTTTCGCCCGCCCCCGCCCATGTCCGACCACCTTCGCGAAACCAGGCGCCGCCGCAGCTTCGCCATCATCTCCCACCCCGACGCCGGCAAGACCACGCTGACCGAAAAGCTGCTGCTGTTCGGTGGCG
The DNA here is from genome assembly GCA_964582225.1 of uncultured Dokdonella sp. Classification (GTDB taxonomy): domain Bacteria; phylum Pseudomonadota; class Gammaproteobacteria; order Xanthomonadales; family Rhodanobacteraceae; genus Dokdonella_A. The sequence continues at coordinate 192,662 of CAZORA010000001.1, forward strand.
CGATCCAGCTCGCCGGCTCGGTCAAGTCGCGCAAGACGGCACGCCATGCGACTTCGGACTGGATGGCGCTGGAGCAGGAGCGCGGCATCTCGGTGACCAGTTCGGTCATGCAGTTTCCCTACGCGGGGCGCGTCGTCAACCTGCTCGACACGCCGGGCCACGCGGACTTCGGCGAGGACACCTATCGCGTGCTGACCGCGGTCGATTCGGCGCTGATGGTGATCGACTGCGCCAAGGGCGTGGAGGAGCGCACGATCAAGCTGATGGAAGTCTGTCGCCTGCGCGACACGCCAATCATGAGCTTCATCAACAAGCTCGACCGCGAAGGTCGCGCACCGATCGAGCTGGTCGACGAAATCGAGTCGGTGTTGGGCATCAGCTGTGCTCCGGTCACCTGGCCGATCGGCATCGGCTCGCGGCTCAAGGGCGTCTATCACCTGCTGCTCGACGAAGTGCACCTGTACGAGCCGGGACGCAACTTCACTCGGCAAGACTCGACGATCTTTCACGGCCTGGACGCGCCGGAGCTTGCCGCGCGAATCGGCGCCGATCTGCTTGCCGAGCTGCGCGAGGAGCTCGATCTGGTGCGCGGGGCCTCGCATCCCTTCGATCCCGAGGCTTATCTGGCCGGAAAGCAGGCGCCGGTATTCTTCGGCTCGGCGGTGAACAACTTCGGCGTTCAGCCGCTGCTCGATTTTTTTGTCGAGCACGCGCCGTCGCCCCGGCCGCGGACCACGCTCACCCGCACGGTGCAACCGGAAGAGGAAAGCTTCAGCGGCTTCGTGTTCAAGATTCAGGCCAACATGGACCCGATGCATCGCGATCGCGTCGCCTTCCTGCGCATCTGCTCGGGGCACTACCAGCCGGGCATCAAGATGCTCCACGTACCAAGCGGCAAAGAGCTGCGCGTCGCCAACGCCATGACGTTTCTCGCCAGCGATCGCGAACTGGCCGAGCGCGCCTGGCCGGGTGACGTGATCGGCCTGCACAACCACGGCACAATCGCGATCGGTGACACCTTCAGCACCGGCGAGGCGCTTGCCTTCACCGGCATCCCCGACTTCGCGCCGGAGCTGTTCCGCCGCGCGCAGCTGCGCGATCCGCTGCGCATGAAGGCGCTGCAGAAGGGCCTGGCGCAGCTTTCCGAGGAAGGCGCCACGCAGTTTTTCCGGCCGCTGATGTCAAACGAGCTGATCCTTGGCGCGATCGGCGTGCTGCAGTTCGAGGTGGCTGCCTACCGACTGAAGGACGAATATGGAGTAGACGCGCTGTTTGAGAGCGTCGGCGTCAGCAGCGCACGCTGGGTACAGTGCGCGGACGCAGGAAAACTTGAGGAATTCCGCGAGAGGAATGCACAGCATCTCGCGCTTGACGCCTCCGGCAACCTGGTCTATCTGGCGCCCACGCGGGTCAACCTGGAACTGGTGATCGAGCGCTGGCCCACGGTCCGCTTCGCGGCCACACGCGAGCGCGCGGCGGCGACCGCCGGCTGATCCGGCTCAGCCGCCGAGGGCAAACTCGTCGCGGAAGATGCGGTCGGGCGCAGCCCGGGAAGCGTCCATGGAGGCGGCGAAGATCTGGTCGCTTCTCGCTGGCGACAGCTCATGCACGGCGGACCCTGCGCCCGTCTGCAGCTGCAGCGGCACGGGCTCGAGCGCAGTGCGCATGCTGAGCGCCAAGCCGAAGGCAACCGCCACGCAGGCGGCCAAACCGATGACTCCGCGCGGGCCGAAGCGACGTCCGCTCGACGCGCGTCGCGATTCCCGCGCACGCCGCGAGTGCGCGCAACCCAGGCGCGCGACTTCCCGCGCCAGGCTCGCCGACTCCGGCTCGAGCTCGCGCAGCAGCCGCACCAGCGCGGCCTGCGCCGATGACTGTGCCAGCACTTCTGCCACCTGCTCGCGGCCGGCCTGCTCGCCGACGGCGGCTGCGACCAGCTCTGCCGGATCCAGCCAGGCTTGTTCGCGCACGCCCGCGAGGCGGCGGTAGAGGCGGGAAAGCGTTGAATCGTTCATGGCATCAGTCTGCGAAATCGTCATAACCCAATTCACGCAAGCGGGATTTCAGCTCGTCCAGCCCACGTGACACCAGCTTTCGCGCCGCCTCCGCCGAGGGAATCCCGGCGAGGTCGGCGATTTCCTGCAGCGAAAAGCCCTGCAGGTGGAGGGTGATCGGCAGCCTGCGCCGTTCGGGCAGCTCCGCCAGACACCGCGCCAAGCCCTCCATGCCTTGCAGGTCAATCGCACTCTGCGCCGGATCCAGCGGCGACACGTTCGTATCCGTCGCCGCTTCGTCCTCTTCCGGCAGCGGCTCGGCGGCCCGCACCTGAGCGCGCCGCAGGGCGTCGATCACTGCGCTCGCCACCACTCTCTGGACATAAGACGCATGAAAGGCGCCAAAGCGGTCACGCTCGACCGCCTGCCACAGCCGAATGCGCACTTCTTGCTCCACGTCGGCCGGGTCCACGCCGTGGCGGTCGAGGCCGTGGCGCAACACCAGCGCGCGCACGCGGGCCCCGTGCGCGCGGAACAGCTCCTCGACGCGGGCATGAACTGGATCGACGGGTTTGACCATCAGTCAGCAGCTGTAGCAGAAACCAAGAGCGCGCCGGCGCCCGGCGAGAACCCTCGGTGGACCTGCAAGTCTGACAAAGGATGGCGCATCTGTCGCCTCGCTGCCGTCACGGCCACGAAGCGCTCGCGGGCGCGCGCTCAAGCTTCCTGCAGCAACGGCGGCAGTGGGCAGTGCAAGGCGGCGCATATCGTGCGCAGGAGCTCGGCTTCCTCCAGCATCACCATGCCGTCCGCGCTGATCGCGCGCACCAAGGCCTGCACCACCAGCTGCTTGCCGGCAGGCGACAGCCGGTCGAGCTGCTGCAGCGCGTGGTCGAGAGCGAAAATCCACTCACCGGGCGGCCGATACTCGACGCTCGCTCTCGGTAGCACCTCCTGCATACCGAGCGCAAAGGCGCGCCGCGCGGCCGCCGGATCGTCAGCGTGTCCATGCTGGGCGAGCAGCGCCAGCAGATCGGCCAGCTCACTTGCGACCTGCGGCAACTTCAGGCGACCGGCGAGCGCCGCCTTGGCCGGATGCAGCGCATCGATCACCTGCACGCGAATCAGGGTGCCGAGACAATACTCTCCCAGGGTGACGTGCTGGTCGGCGTCGATCAGCGCGCGCAGCACGATCATGAAGGTGGTCAGCTGGGGGCGGGGGCGACGGCGCAGGGCCGGGAACGCCAGCGCGGCGAGAGGCAGACGCAGCATCGGATGCAGCTTCGCAGTTTCGGCGGCGAGCTGCGCGGCGAGCGCGGCGCTACCGGCGTCGCAGTGTGCAGCGATCGTCGCCAGCTGGCGCTCGCGCATGGCGGCATCGACATCGAGCAGCAAGGCAAAAACCAGCGCCATGGCCGTCTCGCGCCGCGTCGCGGCCTCGCGCAGCTGCGCCGGAATGGCGTCGCGCAGCCCACGCGCAGCAAGCTGGTCGTCGGTCCCCGGGTTGCCGACCTGGCGCGCCACCACCATCGGCGCGAGCCGCACCTCGCTACCGGCAGCCGGTACTCCTGCGGTGGGTTCCGCGGCGACGACCGCGACCGGCCCCGCCGGCGCGAAACCTGCGATCGATATCTCCGCACCGTCGCGGTCGTCGAACGAAGCCAGGGGCTGCTGCCAGGCGGCCCTGATCGACGTCAACTCATCGGGCAGGAAGGTCGGATCGAGCCGGCGGATGCGATCTTCGAGCGGCGGGTGGGTAGCAAACACGGCGCTGAACCCGAGCCCATCGGCGAAGAACATGTGCGACACCTCTTCGCGTGCCGTGTTCTCCAGGGTCGAGCTTTCGCTCAGCGCGCCGATCTTCTTCAGCGCCCCCGCGATCCCTTCGGTGTGGCGGGTGAACTGCACCGCCGAGGCGTCGGCAAGATATTCGCGCTGCCGCGAGATCGCCGCACGAATGACGCGCGCCAGCACTACGCCGATGTAGCCGATCGCGAACACCGCCAGGCCCAGCATCACCACGCCGCCCGAATCGCGGATGCGTGAGCGCGCGGACAGGTTGGCGATCCTGCGCCCGATCGTGGCGAGTACGAGAATGCCGAACACCACGCCCATCAGCCGGATATTGAGGCGCATGTCACCGTTCAGCACGTGGCTGAACTCGTGGCCGATGACGCCCTGCAGCTCGGCGCGCGTCAACTTGTCGAGCGCACCGCGGGTCACGGTGACGGCCGCGTCGGCCGGGGTGTAGCCAGCGGCGAAGGCGTTGATGCCCGCCTCCTCCTCGAGTACGAACAGTTCTGGCACCGGAACGCCCGAGGCGATCGCGATTTCCTCGATGACGTTGCGCAGGCGACGGTAGGTGAAATCGGTGGTGTCGACCGGAACTGGCGTCGCACCCAGGCCGCGTGCCACCGCGGCACCGCCGCCGCGCAGGGTGGCGATGCGATACAACGAACCCAGGCAGATCGTGCCGCCGACGACGAGGCTCAGTCCCAGCATCCCACCCAGGCTCGGCGTGGCGCCGTCACCGGCAAACGCCAGCAGCAGCACCAGATCGGTCGCCACCACGACACCGAAAACGGCGAGCGCGACCAGCAGCAGCATGCGTCGGGTTTGACGCTTGGCCGCGTCCTGCTGGGCGAAGAAATTCATGCGCAGCTCGCCTCAGTGAAAACGTCGCCTGAAAAACTTCGACCCCGATTCGACGCAGCCGCCAGCACCGCGTCGACGTGCGCAGCAGCTCGACGTTGCCTGGCGGCCTGCTGCCTGCCCGGCGTGCCGCCGGCAGCAAGGTCCACTCAGCTGAACGAGACCTTCGGCACCTCGCGCTTGGTCTCCGACTCGATGGCAAGCTGTTCGGCCGGCAGAAACGCAAACATGTTGGCAACGATCGATCCAGGGAACTGCTCGCGACGGACGTTGTATTCCATGACCATGTCGTTGTATGCCTGACGCGAGAACGCGACTTTGTTCTCGGTCGTGGTCAGCTCCTCGCTGAGCTGCATCATGTTCTGACTGGCCTTGAGATCCGGATAGGACTCCGACAGCGCGAAGAGCCGCCCAAGCGTCTGCGTCAGCATGTTGTCGGCGCCGGCAAGTTGTTTCATCGCCGCGGCATCACCAGGACTGGCCTTGGCGGCCGACAGGTTCGCGACCGCAGAGTTGCGCGCCTGGATCACCGCTTCCAGCGTCTCGCGTTCGTGCGTCATATAAGCCTTGGCCGTTTCCACCAGATTGGGGATCAGGTCGTAGCGACGGGTCAGCTGCACGTCGATCTGCGCGAAGCTGTTCTTGTACGCATTGCGCGACGCCACAAGACCGTTGTAAAGGCCTACCCCATAGAACGCAGCGCCCAGCAGCACGACCAACAAAACGATCGAACCCATGAGTTTCTTTCCTTTTCCTGATCCGAATAGAATCGATGCTTGAAGGCAACGCCGGCGGGAGCATAGCACGGGCGCCACAACCCCTTGAGAATGCAATTGAACTACCTGAACCACGCTATTTTTGCGCTTCTCACCGGCGCCCTGGCGCTCGCGCCGCCACCCGCATCGGCGCGGACCGCTGCAGCCGACGCTCGGGTCGAGCGCCCCGTCGCTGCAGCGCGTGCGAGTTCGAGCGGAACGAAAGCAGGGCGCGCACCGACGGCGACAGCGGACATCCCCAGCGTGGACCCACGGATCGCGGGACGCGACGCAGCGGCAGCGGTCGGCGAACTCGACGACTGGCTGAACCAGATTGCCCAGTCGGACGCGATCGCAGGCCTCGCGGTGGCCGTGGTCAAGAACCAAGAGGTGCTGCTCGAACGCGGTATCGGTCACGCCGACGTCGCGGCCGGCACTGCGGTGACCGCGACCACCGTGTTCCGCCTGGCCTCATTGTCCAAGGCGTTCGCCGCGGCGCTCGCCGGAATCCTGGTCGAGCGCGGCCGCCTGCACTGGGACAGCAAGGTAACCGAACTGCTGCCGACCTTCAGTCTCAACGACGATATCGGAACGCGCCAGCTCACCGTCGAAGACCTGCTGAGCCACCGAGTTGGCCTGCCGCACAACACCTTCGATCGCCTGCTTGAGCAGGAGACTCCCTATGAGCTCCTGGTCGATCAGCTGCGCGACGTCCCGCTCGCGTGCCCGGTCGGCGACTGCTACGCCTATCAGAACATCGCCTTCAGTCTGGTCGGTGACATGGTTTTTGCGGTCACCGGAGATTTCTTCTACCACCAGGTCGAGAAGCGGCTGTTCCACCCGCTCGGCATGAGCACCGCGACCTACGGGCTCGAAGCCTTGGAGGCTTCGCCGAACTGGGCGCGCCCGCACCGCCGCGTGGGCGATACCCTGGTTCCGTTCGACCCGAACGAAAACTATTATCGAGTCGCGCCGGCCGCCGGCATCAACGCCAGCGTTCGCGACATGGAGCAGTGGTTGATGGCGCAGATGGGCGAACATCCGGAAGTGCTCGGACCGGAACTGCTCGCCGTGCTGCAGGCGCCGATCGTCGAGACCGAGCGGGAGCTGCGCTCTTCAGCGTGGCGGCGTGGGCGCCTCAAGGATGCCCGCTATGGGCTCGGCTGGCGCATCTACGACTACGCCGGCGTCAAGCTCGTGTTTCACGCCGGCGCCGTGCAGGGCTATCGCGCGATGATCGCGTTTCTGCCCGCATACCGCTTCGGCGCGGTCATGCTGTGGAACTCCGAATCGGCGCTTCCAGCGGGACTGATGCCAATGCTGATCGACCACTTTCTTGGACTACCGAAGGTCGACTGGGCCGGAATCGAACCGGACCGGAACCGCGAGCTCGCCAGCGGCGGCGATTGAACGGCACGGCGGCGATCGGCTCTTGTCCGCGACGAGCTCGCGACTGCGGATCGCGCCGCACGCGAAGACGCCTCGTCGTAAGCGGCATCCGACCCGCGGCGGCGAATGATTTTGTCCGATAGTGACGATCCACGCGCACAAGCGCGCATATCGTCCAAACCGACGTGCTTGGGATCTTTGACTGAGCCCGCGATCCCCTCGGCCGATGAGCATCGCGAGGTGGCCGCCGGGACGGCGACCACCCGACGCCGTGGCGTCAGTTCAGCTTGAACTCGATGCGCCGCTTCAGGGTGGAGGATCGCGGCTCGCCATTGACCAGACGCGGCTCGAAGCGTGCACGCTTGACGGCCGTCAGCGCCTCGCGGTCGAACACGCCGCGCGGCTCCGACGCGATCACATGGGCGTCGCCCACCTTGCCGTCCACCCCAACCACGAACTCGACTTCGACCCACCCGTTCTGCCGATTGCGTACGGCAGCAGCAGGGTAGCTCGGCTGCGGGGGTACCAGCACCCGTGCGTCCCGGGTTTCCCCGACCGGTGCCGCAGGCGCAGGTGGTGGCGCAGTCGCGACCGGAGCGGGAGCGGGAGCGACGGGTGCCGGCGCCGGAGCGGGTGCCGCTGGCGCTGGCGCGGGTTCTGGCGCCGGCGCAGCCGCGGCCGCTGCCTGCTGTGCCAGCGCTGCGGCTGCCGCCTCGCGCTGCGCGAGCTGCGCTTGTTCACGCTCCACCAGGCGACGCTTGGCGTCCAGCTTGCTGCGCAGGATGGTGAGCGCGTAGTTGCTCGGATCCGCCTTGGCCAGAAGGCCCATGATGCGGTTCGCTTCGTTGAAATTGCCTTGGTTGATCTGATCTTCGGCGGTGCCGGTCGCAAACGGGAAGATCTCGCGCAGTGCATCGATCGCGATGCTGTCATCCGGCTGCAGGCTGAGCACCCGCAAATAATATTCGAGGGCGTTGTTGCCGGCTGGAGCAACCATGCGGTTGTCGTTCATCGCCGCACGCGCCTCCTTGTACAGATCGGCGACGCCGAGTGCTTCGGCTGCCGCGGCAGGTTCTTCGGCTGCGGCAGGCTGGGTCTGCTCCTGGGCCGGAGTTTCCGTTGTGTTCGCCGCCGTGGGTGGCGGCGTGGGCGGCGCGGTCGGCGGAGCAGAGCTGTCTTCCTTCTTGCCACAGCCAACGGCCAGCAGCGCCACCAGCAGTGCGCTGAGCGCTATCCATAGCACACGTCTCGATCCGGGTTTCGAGACCGGCGGGCTTTGCTCGGCGCGGTCGCGGTCGCCGTCGTTCAAGTTGTGGCTCTGAATGGATTCGAGCATGTCGTGTCCCCGCTTCTGCATCGCTCATGATGGCCGCAGGCGCAGCCGGAAAACAGGCCGAACGCCCCGAACGATCGTTGACCACGCACATCCAGGCATCGAAGACACCGTCGCGATGGGCTCAGGCTCGTGCCGGCGCGAGACGTTCAGGGCGGCCTGCCGGTCAAAGGTATTGCCTTTATCCGGATAGATGCAACTTGCGCGCCAACATGCGGGGCGACTGCATCAGCGCTGCTACTGCGCGGGCAATCAGGAATGGCGCGAGGCGGCGGCGAAATGACATCGACCCAGCTAGCTGCGTCTCGGACCCGATCCCGTCGGGTCACCCCATCCGCCTCGCAAGACCAGCAAGGCCCGAAAAGAAAAACTCCTCCCGCGCTGGGCAACGCGGGAGGAGTTGTCAGGACCCTCGGTCTTGCAGCTACGCTGCCCTGTTCCTGCAGCGTACGGTTCCAAACCAGCGGCCAGGCACGATGCGCGACCGATGGTTCGGAGTTTACTTCTTCGCAGCCTTCTTCGCCGGCGCCTTCTTTGCCGCCGGCTTCTTCGCCGCCGCGGTCTTGCGCGCGGTGGTCACACTCGCCTTCGCGGTCGCCTTTTTCGCTGGCGCCTTCTTTACCGCGACCTTCTTCGCAACAACCTTCTTGGCTGGTGCCTTCTTGGCAGCGGCCTTCTTTGCCGGTGCCGCCTTGGCAGCCGCTTTCTTCGCGGGTGCTTTCTTTGCCGCAGCTTTCTTCGTAGCCATATCGCGTCTCAGCTCCTCGTCAGTTGGCAGTGGTTGCCCAGTAAACGCATGCAGAAATGCTTCGCACAACAGATCACTGTTGGTGGCGTGACGCAGGTTGCCGACTTGGCGGCGGGTCCGTTCATCGGACAAGAGCTTGAGGATATGCAGTGGAATCGAAACCGTGATCTTCTTCACCGCCATGGACTTCCGTCCGTGGTCGATGTACGGATCAATGAAGGCGACGTCAGTCATGATTCCTTGTTTGTCGTATCACGCCGCGGCTGAAGCTATTACTGTCCCTTGCGCGTGTCAACAGATTTGTCGCGCGCACCCTGGAAAGTCTGCAAGAACTTGTGACGCAAGAGGACGCATGCATGCAGGCAGCGCAGCATGATTTGTCGCTTGGCCGTATATGCATCTATGTGCCTTAACGTCTAGATCGATGTAGGAAAAACGCCAACGAGGCAAGCGCGCACCGCGGCCTGCAACGCAAGCGCCCGCGCTGATTCAGCGCGGGCGCGGGACGACGAAAGCGGAAACGCGCGGCTTCAAACGCCAGCGTCACACCAGAAGCAGCGCATCATTCCTCGCTTTCCTCGAGGAACGCCGCATACGCGTCGGGATCCAGCAGGCCGTCCAAGTCGGCGACGCTGTCCGGCCGGATGCGGAAGATCCAACCGTCGCCGTAGGCATCTTCGTTGATCGCTTCGGGTCGATCCGGCAGGTCGAGGTTGACCGCAACCACCTCACCCGACACCGGCGCATACAGATCGGAGGCCGCCTTGACCGATTCCACCACCGCGCAGGACGCGCCGGCATCGAGATGATCGCCCACGGTGGGGAGCTCGACGTAGACCACGTCACCGAGCTGCTCCTGAGCGTGCTCGGAGATCCCCACCGTCACGCTGCCGTCGTCTTCCGTGCGTACCCACTCGTGGGATTTCTGGAACTTCAGATCGCCGGGGATCTCCTGCATGGCTCGCGCTCTCTTCGCTGGGGTTGGCAGATTCTAGCAACGTCACCGCAACGCTGCGATCAGATGCCCTCGCGCGGCTTGCCGTCGCGCACGAAGGGATACCTGACCTGCCGCAGCGGCATCAGCCGGCCGCGGATATCGACCTGCAAGTCGGTGCCCGCGGCGGCCGGCACACGGGCGAAAGCGATGGCCTTGCCGAGCGTCGGCGCGAAGATTCCAGAGAGGATTTCTCCATCTCCGGCGCCGCTCACCACGCGCTGTCCGTGACGCAGGACGCCCTTGTCGTCCATCACCACACCAATCAGCTTGCGCGGCACGCCCGCGGCTTTCTGCCGCTCGAGCGCGGCGCGGCCGATGAAGTCGCGCGCGCCATCGAGAGCCACCGTCCAGGCAAGACCCGCTTCCCAGGGCGTGACGCTCTCGTCCATGTCCTGACCGTAGAGATTCATGCCTGCCTCGAGGCGCAGGGTATCGCGCGCGCCGAGGCCCGCCGGCACCACGCCGGCCTCGCGCAGCCGATTCCACAGCCCGACCGCCGTGCCCTCCGGCAGCACGATCTCGAAGCCGTCCTCGCCGGTGTAGCCGGTGCGGGCGATGAACATGCCGTCCGCATCCAGCGCGCTGAACTTGCCCAACCCGGAGACCGTCTCAGCGGCTGAGGCCGTCAGCAGACCCAGCACCTTGTCGCGCGCCTGTGGTCCCTGCACCGCAATCATCGCGAGATCGCGGCGCTCGCGCAGCTCGACGCCAAACGGCCGCGCCTGGCGTTCGAGCCAGGCCAAATCCTTGTCGCGCGTCGCCGCGTTGACCACCGCGCGGTAGAAGTCCTCGCCGAGGTAGTAGGTGATCAGATCATCGATCACTCCGCCGCCGTCGTTCAGCATGCATGAGTACAGCGCCCTGCCGGTCGACTTCAGCTTGTCGATGTCGTTGGCCAGCAGGTGGCGCAGAAAATCGCGGCAGCGCGCGCCGTGCAGATCCACGACGGTCATGTGCGAGACGTCGAACATGCCGGCGCTCGTGCGTACCGCGCGATGCTCCTCGATCTGCGAGCCATAGTGCAGCGGCATGTCCCAGCCGCCGAAGTCCACCATCTTCGCGCCCAGCGCACGATGGGTTTCGTTGAGGATCGTTTTTCGACTCATGCTCTAGTCCAGGCTTCGATGGATGCGGCGGTGCTGCGCCGGGCCGCGGACGCCGCTCGATCAGGCCACCGGCGCAACCGGCCGCACGCTGAAGGTGGTGCCGTGAAGGGAGACGATTTCGACCTCCGCGCCGAGCGGCAGATCAGGGCCTTCCGCAAGCCACTCACCGTCGCCGACCTTGACCTTGCCGCGCCCGTTGACGATCGGCTCGCAGACGACGACGCGACGACCGATCATGCGTTCGCCGCGCCGATTGAGGAGCGGCGCGTCGTCGCGTCGTTCAGCCAGTGGCCGCAGAAACTTCCAGTAGGCGAAGCAGGTCGCCAGCGCAAGCGCAGCGAAGACTACCGCCTGCACCAACGCTCCGAGGCCGGGCAGCAGCCAGGTGAGCACGCCCATCAAGGCCGCGGCGATGCCGATCCAAAGCATGAAGTAGCCGGGCGCGATCACCTCGGCTGCGATCAGCAGCAGGGCCAGCAGCCACCAGCCGTAGTGAACCGCCAAAGCATCCATCGCAGCTTCTCCCGTCGCGGCTCAGCGCGGCTGCAGCGGCGGCGCGGGCGGGCGCGGCGCCGGCGGATGCGGCGGCTGCGCGGCGCGCTGCTCCTGTCGACCCAGCGCCTCCTTCGCCAGCTCGGCGATACCGGCCATCGAGCCGATGATGCCGCTGGCCTCGATCGGCATCAGCAGCATCTTCTGGTTCGGCGAAGTCGCCATCGCCTTCAGCGCTTCCACGTATTTATTGGCGACGAAGTAGTTGAGCGCATTGACGTCGCCGGCGGCGATCGCCTGCGACACCACAGCGGTTGCCTTGGCTTCCGCCACCGCCAGGCGCTCGCGCGCTTCAGCCGCGCGAAACGCGGCTTCCTTGTCGCCCTCGGCGGCCAGGATCACCGACTGCTTCTCGCCTTCGGCGCGCAGGATCGCGGCCTGCCTCAAGCCTTCGGCTTCGAGGATGTTGGCGCGCTTCTCGCGCTCGGCCTTCATCTGCCGCGCCATCGCGTCGACCAGATCGCGCGGCGGCTGGATGTCCTTGAGTTCGATGCGGGTCACCTTGAGACCCCAGGGATGGGTGGCTTCGTCGACTACCCGCAGCAGGGCGGCGTTGATGTGGTCGCGCCGGCTCAACGATTCATCCAAATCGAGCCCGCCCAACACCGTGCGGATATTGGTCATCACCAGGTTGACCACCGCGATTTCGAGGGTGGCTACCTCGTAGGCCGCCTTGGCCGCATCGAGCACCTGGAAGAACACGATGCCGTCGACCTTCACCACCGCGTTGTCCTTGGTGATGACGTCCTGCGAGGGCACGTCGAGCACCTGCTCCATCATGTTCATCTTGCGGCCGACGTTTTGCATTACCGGAATCAGCAGATGGAAGCCGGGATCGAGGGTATGCGTGTAGCGGCCCCAACGCTCGACCGTCCACTCCCAGCCCTGCGGCACGATGCGCACGAGCTTGTACAAGACGATCACGGCCAGCGCGATGACTACCAGAGGCAGGAGACCGCCCATGGATGAATCTCCGTACAGGATGGAGGTGGAAGTATAGGCGAGCCGCGCGTGGCGGAAACAACTTAGCCTTCCAGCTCCGTCCAGCGCGCGTAGGCGGCTTCGAGCTCCATCTCGAGCGCCGCCAGTCGATCTCCGGCGGCGGTGATCGCGGCGCGGTCTTGGCGATAGAAGTCGGGGTCCCTCATGCGCTCGCCGAGGGCGGCGATCTCGCCCTCGAGTCGTTCGATACGTGCGGGAAATTCGACCAGTTCACGGGCTTCCCGATAGCCTGGCTTGCGCTTGCCCGCGGCAGGCTGCGCGAGGCTCACGGGCGCGGGTTTGTGCCTCGGCCCGACCGATCCGGGCTGCGCCGCGGGCTGCGCCGGGCGCTGGCGCAGCCAGTCGCCGTAGCCGCCAAAGTACTCGCCGACCCGACCTTCGCCTTCCAGCACCAAGGTGCTGGTGACCACGTTGTCGAGAAATTCCCGATCGTGGGAAACCAGCAGCAGGGTGCCGGCATATCCCGCCAGCAGATCTTCGAGCAGCTCGAGCGTCTCGACGTCGAGGTCGTTGGTCGGCTCGTCCATCACCAGCAGGTTCGAGGGTCTGGCGAAGAGCTTTGCCAGCAGCAGACGATTGCGCTCACCTCCCGACAGCGCGGTAATCGGCGCACGCGCCCGCGTCGGCGTGAAGAGGAAATCCTGCAGATAACCGAGCACGTGCTTGCGGGCGCCACCGAGCTCGATAAATTCGCGGCCCTCGGCGACGTTGTCGAGTGCCGACAGCTCCTCGCGCAGCTGGGCGCGATGCTGGTCGAAATAGGCGATCTGCAGATTCGTGCCGAGCGTCACCCGGCCGGCCTGTGGCGCCAGCTCGCCGAGCATGAGGCGCAACAGGGTGGTCTTGCCGGCACCGTTGGGCCCGATCAGGCCGACCCGGTCGCCGCGCAGGATGCGCGTGCTGAAGTCCCTGACCAGGACCCGATCGGACCAGGCGAAGCCAAGGCCCTCGGCCTCGATCACGCGGCGACCGGAAGGCGCCGCGAGGCCCGCGTTCAGGCGCGCGCGGCCGACCAGCTCGCGCCGCTCGGCGCGCTCGCGGCGCATCGCCAGGAGCGCGCGCACCCGCCCCTCGTTGCGCGTGCGGCGGGCCTCGATGCCCTGTCGAATCCAGACCTCTTCTTCCGCCAATTTGCGGTCGAAACGCGCGTTCTCCTGCACCTCGGCGTGCAGGCGTTCGGCGCGCCGGCGCAGATAGTTGTCGTAGTCGCCTGGCCAGCTGGTCAGCTGGCCACGGTCGATCTCGATGATGCGTGTCGCCAGCGCGCGCAGGAAGCGGCGGTCGTGGGTTACGAAGAGAAGGCTGCCGGGAAAGGCGAGTAGCAGCTTCTCGAGCCACTCGATGGCCTCGAGGTCGAGATGGTTGGTCGGCTCGTCGAGCAGCAGCAGATCGGGCTCGGCCACCAGCGCGCGAGCCAGCAGCACGCGCCGCTTCAGACCGCCGGACAGCGCCTCGAAGCGCGCCTCGGCGGGCAGCTCGAAGCGGGCGAGAATGCTCGCCACGCGCCGCTCCAGGTCCCAGCCGTGCCCGGCTTCGATCCTGGCCTGCGCCGCCGCCAGCGCCTGAGCCGCTCCGGGCTGATCGAGCCCCTGGCTCAGGCGGTGAAACTCGGCGAGCAGGGCGCCCAGCGCGCCGAGGCCGTCGGCCACCACGTCGAACACCGATCCAACCAGATCCTGCGGCACTTCCTGGGCGAGGCGCGCCACCCGCAGTCCCGATTCTCGGCGGACCTCGCCGTCGTCCGGGCGCAGCTCGCCGGCCACCAGCTTGAGCAGGGTCGACTTGCCCTCTCCGTTGCGGCCCACCAGCGCGATGCGCTCGCCGCGCTCGATCGCGAAATCGACGCCGTCGAGCAGCAGCGGCCCGCCCACCGAGTAGTCCAGCTTGACGAAATTGAGCAGCGACATCGTAGCGGCCGTCAGCGGCACCGCGCCGCCGGAGGGCCCGTCGTCAGTTGACGCGGCGCGGTTCGCCCGCCCGTGGCGCCGCCGGTGGCTCGGCCAGCGCGATCACCTGCAGGGTGTTCGCGTGCAGCACGCCGGCGCCAGTATCGACGCGCACGCCGAGCACCGCCGGGCGCTCGATCCGCAGCGGCGAGAACACGAAGTTGGCAGAGAACGTGAACCGCGCCTGCGGGTCGGGCGGATTGCCGAACTTCGGCGCCGAAGCGTACAGCGCCATCAGATCGTCGCCCGCCAGCACGCTGTTGGCGAGCCGCTGCTCGCCCAGCATCACTTCGAACAGCAGGCGCTCGAAGGGCGCCGACATCGGCGTCACCACATCGACCACCACGCACAACCGCGGCAGCACGGTCGGAATCGGTCGCAGCTGCAGCTGGCCGCGATAGACGCCGATGAACGACTGCTTGCCGCCGGCCTCCTGCCGAACGTCATCACAGTAGATCGCGTGTGCGTAACGATTCATGGGCATTGCCTGGCAGTTGCCTGCGGGCGAGCTGGCGGCGGGGCCGTGACGATAGCCAGCGCGTCCCTCCTTGGCAACGCCGCCGCGCGCTGCGCGGCCGCCGCACGCTCGACCAGCGCCCAGCCGGCATCCGGGCGATGCGCCTGCTCGCTCAGCAGCCGGCGAAAAGCGCGCCCACCCGGCAGCCCGTGGTAGAGGCCGAGCAGGTGGCGGGTGAGCTGCGAAAGACGCCCGCCGCCAGCCAGCAGCGCGGCGGCATGCGGCTGCAGCGCCGCCAGCACCGCATCGCGGTCCGGCAGCGGCGTGGCGTAGAGCGCGTGCTCGAGTTCGGCAAGGCGCCAGGGCTCGTGGTAGGCGGTGCGGCCGAGCATCACGCCGTCGACCCGCCGCAGATGCTGCAGCACCTCGTCGAGGCGCGCGATGCCGCCGTTGATCACGATCGTCAGATCCGGATGGGCCGCCTTGAGCCGATGCACGAGCGCGTGGTTGAGCGGTGGGATCTCGCGGTTTTCCTTCGGCGACAGGCCCTGAAGCCAGGCCTTGCGCGCGTGCACGATGAAGCAGCGGCAGCCGGCCGCACGCACGGTCTCGACGAAACCGAAGAGCGCGCTCTCCTCGTCCTGCGCGTCGACCCCGATCCGGCATTTGACCGTGACCGGCACCGCGACCGCCGCCCGCATCGCCGCGAAGCACTCGGCTACCAGCGCCGGCTCGCGCATCAGGCAGGCGCCGAAGCGACCCGACTGCACGCGGTCGGAGGGGCAGCCGACGTTCAGATTGATCTCGTCGTAGCCGAATTCGACGCCGACCCGCGCCGCCGCCGCCAGCTCGCGCGGATCCGCGCCGCCAAGCTGCAGCGCAAGCGGGTGCTCGGCCGGATCGAAAGCGAGCAGGCGCTCGCGGTCGCCGTGGATCACCGCCGCCGCGGTGATCATCTCGCTGTACAAAAGAGCATGCGGCGCGAGCAGCCGATGGAAGCGCCGGCAGTGCCGATCGGTCCAGTCGAGCATCGGCGCCACGGAGAGCCTGCGATCCATGCGCCCAGTTTAGCCGCAGCGACTTCGCGCCCGGCTGCACGACGCGTCCGACTTCAGGACGTGATCAGGTGTGCGTCGCGCATCGTGGAGAGTCGCAGCACCTTCGAAAGCCGATCGCCGCGCGTCGACTCGGCTGCGGACTGGATTGCGGATGGACGGCCAAACCATCCGCTCTATCGGCATAGCGCCCGCTCCTTTCCGAAGCTTTCATGCGTTGCCCAGAATCCGCCGACCGTCCACTGCCGGAGCAGCCGACCATGAGTGGAGCTGCAGCCCCGATCCTTCCCACACCTCTGTCCAACGAGCACGGCGCGCTGCTGTCGCGGCTGGTGCACGGACTGGACAGCAGCGGACTGTGGTGGATTTCCGGCTATGCGGCCGGGCTTGCCCAGGCGCACGCGACGCCCCAGCTGGAAGTGGTGCCGGGAGGGAGCGCCGCGGTCGGCGTCGCGCAGGGCCAACGCAAACTCAGCGTGCTGTACGGCAGCCAGACGGGCAACGCCAGGCGCGAGGCGGAAAAGATCGCCGCAGCCGTGGAGGCCGCCGGGTCGGTGGTCCGGTTGGCGCGCCTGGACAGCTACCCGCTGCGTGAGCTGGCCGATGAGAAACTTCTGTATCTGGTCATCAGCACCCAGGGCGAGGGCGATCCTCCAGACGACTCGATCGGCTTTGCCGAGTTCTTGTTTGGCCGGCGCGCGCCGAGGCTCGCCGGGCTCCAGTATGCGGTGCTGGGCCTCGGCGATTCGAGCTACGTAAACTTCTGCGGCACGGCGAAAAAGATCGACGCCCGCCTGGCGGAACTTGGCGCCGTGCGGGTTCTCGACCCCGGCTTCACCGACCTCGACATCGAGGCCGTCGCCGGACCTTGGCGGGAGCGCGCACTCGACAAGAGCCGCGAGCTGCTCGAGCGCGCCGATCCCGCCACCGCGGCGCCGCTCGCCACGGTCACCCCGCTGCGCCCGGTTCCCAGCTGGGGACTCGAGAATCCCTATCCGGCCGAGGTCTTCGTCAATCAGCGCATTAGCGGCCGGGAGTACAAGGCGGCTGGCTTTCGCGTCTATGGCGCGCAAGACAAGGACGTACGCCACATCGAGCTGTCGCTCGAGGGCAGCGGCCTGAGTTATGAGCCGGGCGACGCCCTGGGCATTCAGCACCGCAATCCACCGGCGCTGATCGACTGGACACTGCAAGCAACCGGCCTCGACCGTGACGCCGCGGTGACGCTCGGGGGCAAGACCCTGCCGCTCGCCGAGTGGCTGGCCACCGAGCGCGAGCTGACCCGCCTGTCGCGTCCCTTTCTCGCGGCACTTGCCGAATGCGCCGGCGACGCCGAACTGAACCACCTGCTCGAACCCGATGCGCCGGGTTTCGCCGCACTGCTCGCCGACCATCAGGTGATCGACGCCCTGCGCCGCTGGCCCGCCGAGTGGACACCGGCGACCCTCGTCGCGGCGCTGCGCCCGCAGACCCGGCGCCTGTATTCCATCGCCTCCAGCCGCAAGCGCGTCGGCGAGGAAGTGCACCTGTGCGTGGACGTCGTGAACTTCGAGGCGCACGGCCACGCCCACCTGGGCGCCGCCAGCGGCTTTCTCGCCGCACTCGAGGACGGCGCTCGCGTGCCGGTCTATGTCGAGACGAACGAGCGCTTCCGCCTGCCCACCGACCCCAGCCGCGACCTCATCATGATCGGCCCCGGCACCGGCGTGGCGCCGTTTCGCGCCTTCGTGCAGGAGCGCGCGGAAATCGGCGCCTCCGGCCGCAGCTGGCTGTTCTTCGGCGCCCGCCAATTCAGCAGCGGTTTTCTCTACCAGACCGAGTGGCAGGACGCCCTGGCCAAGGGCGAGCTGAGTCGCCTGGATCTCGCCTTCTCGCGCGACCAGGCCGAACGGATCCACGTCCAGCAGCGCCTGCGTGAACAGGGACGCGCGCTCCACGACTGGCTGCAGAACGGCGCCCATCTCTACGTCTGCGGCGCTCTCGCGATGAGCCGCGACGTGCACGCTGCGCTGCTCGACGTCCTTTGCGAGCACGGCGGCGGCGACGCGGATCGAGCCGTCGAATACCTCTCCACCCTGCAGCGCGAGGGGCGCTATGCGCGGGACGTGTACTGAGGGCGGCGCACAGACCAGCGTCGCAGCCGTCCCCGCTGCATTCATCTCCAGGAACTCAAAGCCATGAGCCACCCCTCCGTCGAGGAAATCAAGATCGCCAGCCGCCATCTGCGCGGCAGGCTGAAGCAGGGTCTGGAGGACGCCACCAGCGGAGCGATTTCCTTCGACGACCAGCGCACGATCAAGTTCCACGGCAGCTATATGCAGGACGACCGCGACCTGCGCGACGAACGCCGCCGCCAGAAACTCGAGCCGGCCTTCCAGTTCATGCTGCGCATCCGCGCCCCGGGCGGGGTCTTCAGCACAGCGCAGTGGCTCGCGCTGGATCAGGTGGCGACTCGTTACGCCAGCCATTCGCTGCGCGTCACCACCCGCCAGACCTTTCAGCTGCACGGAATCCTGAAGCGCGAGCTGAAGGCCGCCATGCAGGCGATCTACGCCTCGGGTCTCGATACGATCTCCGCCTGCGGCGACGTCAACCGCAACGTGCTGGCGGCCAGCAACCCCCTGCTTTCCCACCTGCACGCCGAAGTGCAAGACTGGGCGCAGCGGCTGTCGGCGCACTTCAAACCGAGGACCCAGGCCTATTACGAGGTTTGGCAGGATCAATCGGAAGCCGAGCCGATCGAGGAAGAGCCGCTCTACGGCGAGGCCTATCTGCCGCGCAAGTTCAAGATCGCGCTGGCGCTGCCGCCGCTCAACGACGTCGACGTCTTCGCCAACGACGTCGGCCTGATCGCGATCGTCGACGAGCAGGGTCGACTTGCCGGTTTCAACGTCGCCATCGGCGGCAGCATGGGCGCGAGTCACGGCATCGCCGCGCACTATCCGCGCCTCGCCAATGTGATTGGCTTCGTCCGTCCCGAGCAGGTACTTGCCATCTGCGAGGCGGCGGTGACCGTGCAGCGCGACCTCGGCGACCGAGTGGATCGCAAGCACGCCCGCTTCAAGTACACCATCGACGATCACGGCAGCGACCGGATCCAGGCGCTGATGGAAGAGCGCGCCGGCTTCCGCCTCGAACCTTCGCGCCCCTGGCGCTTCGAGCACAACGGCGACCGCTTCGGCTGGGTGGAAGGCGAAAACGGCCTCTGGCACCTGACCCTGTCCCTGCCCTCCGGGCGCGTCGCCGATTTCCCTGACGGGCGCTCGCTCCTGAGCGGCATGCGCGAGATCGCGCGCGTCCACGGCGGCGACTTCCGCCTGACCTGCAATCAGAACCTGATCATCGCCGGCGTCAAACCGGCGGATCGGGCGGCCATCGACGCACTGGTCGCCCGACACGGGCTCGATCTCGAGAACCGGGCGCCAAGCGCGCTCGCCCGCAGCGCGGCGTCCTGCGTCGCGCTGCCGACCTGCGGCCTCGCAATGGCCGAGTCGGAGCGCTACCTGCCTTCGTTCCTGAGGCTCCTCGAGCCGGTCCTCGATCGCCTCGGCTTGCGCGAGGTGCCGATTCTCTTTCGCATGTCGGGCTGTCCGAACGGCTGCTCGCGCCCTTACCTGGCCGAGATCGCCCTGGTCGGTCGTGCGCCCGGCCGCTACAGCCTGCTGCTCGGCGGCGACCATCGCGGCCAGTGCATGAACACCCTGTACCGGGACAACGCCACCGAGGCGGAAATACTCGAAACGATCGAGTCCCTGCTCGCGCGCTTTGCGGTCGAACGCGAAGCCGAGGAGCGCTTCGGCGACTACCTGCACCGTGCCGGCCTGGTCGAGGCGCCGCACTGGCCGACCCACAGCAGGGTCGACCCGGCCGAAGGGCGCTGAAGACGCCGCCCCGAAACCGCTTCTCTCCTCGACGCAACTGCAACCGCCCACTGGAGTCGCCCATGCTGGACCAGCACGGCAGCATCGAAACCGCCCAGCCGCAACCCGAACGGGTGGAGCACGTCGCCGCACTCAGCGCGCTGCTCGAGTCCAGCTCGGCGCAGGCGCGCATCGAGTGGTGCCTCGAGCATCTCGAAGGCCGGCCGGTGCTGTCGTCGAGCTTCGGCGCGCAGTCGGCGGTGGCCCTGCATCTGCTCAGCAGCCGTTTGCCGGACATCCCCGTCATCCTGATCGATACGGGCTATCTGTTCGCCGAGACCTACCGCTTCGTCGACCTGCTGAGCGAGCGCCTGCGACTCAACCTCAAGGTCTACCGCCCGCAGCTCGGCGCGGCCTGGATGGAAGCGCGCCACGGCCACCTCTGGGAAAAGGGCCTGGAGGGCATCGAGCGCTACAACGCCCTGCACAAGGTCGAGCCGATGCGCCGCGCGCTGGACGAGCTGCAGGCGGGGCTCTGGTTCACCGGCCTGCGCCGCTGCCAGTCGGAAAGCCGCGCGCGCACGCCCATCCTGCAGCGCTGCGGCAGGCGCTGGAAGATCAGCCCGATCGCCGACTGGAGCGATCGCGACGTCTGGATCTATCTGCAGCGCCACGAGCTGCCCTACCACCCGTTGTGGGAGCAGGGCTACGTGTCGATCGGCGACGTCCACACCAGCCGCCCGCTGCGGCCCGGCATGCGCGCGGAAGACACCCGGTTCTTCGGTATCAAGCGCGAATGCGGTCTACACGAGAAGCTGTGAGCATCCGCGACGAAATCCCCCTGTTTCCGCTCTTCGCCGATCTGCGCGCGCGTGCCGTGCTGGTCGTGGGCGGCGGCGCGGTGGCCACGCGCAAGGCCCGCGCGCTGCTGCGCGCGGGCGCCTGGGTGCGCGTCGGCGCACCCGAGCTCGAAGCCGAGCTTCACGCGCTCGCCGAACGCAGCGAGCTCTGCTGGAGCCGAGGCCGCTTCGAAGCCGAGTGGCTGGACCAGCCGCTGCGCGGCCAGCTCGTCTGCCTGGTCGTCGCGGCCACCGACGATTCGGCGATCAACCAGGCCGTGAGCGAAGCCGCCACAGCGCGGCGACTGTTCGTCAACGTGGTCGACGATGCCCGCCGCTCGAGTGTCCAACTGCCCGCCGTGGTCGAGCGCGGCCCGCTGCAGATCGCCATTTCGAGCGGCGGCCACGCGCCCATGCTGGCGCGCCATCTGCGCCGCCGGCTGGAGGAACGCCTCGACTCGAGCTGGACCGAACTCGCGCGGCTGCTGGCGCGGCAGCGTGGGACGATCCGCGCGCGCCTCGTCGACCCCGCCGCCCGCCGCGCCTTCTTCGATCGCCTCCTGGCCGGGCCGCTGCGCAGCCTGCTACGGTGCAGGCGGCACAAGGCGGCCGAAGCGCTACTGCTGCAGCAGCTCGACGCGGCGCCTGCGCGCAGGCAGGGCTCGGTCAGCCTGGTCGGCGCCGGCAGCGGCGACCCCGGACTCCTCACGCTGAACGCCCTGCGCGCGCTGAATCAGGCCGACGTGATTCTCCACGACCGCCTGGTCAGCGCCGAAGTGCTGTCTCTGGCCCGGCGCGACGCGCAGCGGATCGAGGTCGGCAAGTCGGCGCAGGGGTCGAGCACCAGCCAGGACCGGATCCACGAGCTGATGCTGGAGCACGCCCGCGCCGGCCGCCACGTCGTGCGCCTCAAGGGCGGTGACGCCTTCATCTTCGGCCGCGGCGGGGAAGAGCTCGAGTTCCTGCGCGCCCACGCCGTTTCCTTCGAGGTCGTGCCCGGGATCACCGCGGCGCTCGCCTGCGCCGCCTACGCTGGTATCCCCCTCACCCACCGCGAGCACGCGCAGGAGCTGCGCCTGATCACTGCCCACACCCGCGACGCGCTGGAGGAGCTCGACTGGCTCGCTCTCGCCCGCCCGCGTCAGACTCTGGTCTTTTATATGGGAGTCGCCAGCCATCGCCGGGTGCGCCAGCGCCTGCTCGCCAACGGGCTCGCCGCGGCGACACCGGTGGCCCTGGTCGAAAACGGCTCCCGGCCCGAACAGCGCGTGCTGCGCGGCACGCTGGATCAGCTCGACGAGCTGGTGCGCGCCCACGCCCTGCAGGCTCCCGCCCTGCTCATCATCGGCGAAGTCGCCGCCCTCGCCGACCAGCTCCACTGGTTCGGCCAGTCGCCGCTGCGTCTCGAGGCGTGCCGGGCGCAGGCCGCGGCGGCCTGAAGCCCGGCGCTGCCCAAGGAACCACTGAAGCCGCGGTGACCGGCGATCCCTGCGCGGCGACCGCCACCACGCCGGGCTCCGCCGGCGCGAGAGCAGCCAGCCGGCAGTCGGCCGCTGCGAAAGTTTTCCATCGAGGCGGAGCGGGCGCCGTCAATCGCCCGCTCCGCCTCGGTGCCGCGCCCACGGCGCCGAACCCGTCAGAGTCGAACCGCTCTCGTCAGTCGAAGCCGTCCGCGAAAATGACGTCCGACACCGGCGGCGGCTGCAGCTCGAACGCGCCGATATCCGGCGCCCCGCCCCATTCGCGCAGATAAGGATCGCCACGCTGATCGGATAGCAGACCGTCCGGGTTGCTGCCCTGGTCGATGGCAGGACTCGCCGCCGACAGCGCATGAGTCCAAGTCCTGCCGCCGTTGTCCGCCAGCGGCAGCAGCAGCGGGTCGCCCACCGCGGTATCCCCCGGCAGCGTGATCAAGGGGTCGACGTTCATCACCATGTTGTGGTCGCCGCTGAGAGTCAACGGGCCGGACAGGAACGGATTGGGGCTCAGATCCGCGCCGGAGGCGGCGGAGTTGTTCACCACCAGGCTACTCACGCTCTGGTTGATGACGCCGGCTATCGCGCTCAGACTGACGCCTCCACCCTGGGTTCCGGCCGAATTGAAAGCGACGGTGGAGTTCCGAATCATGACGCCACCGGTCAGTGCGGCTACACCGCCGCCCGCCGAGTAGGCAGCACCGCCCGCCACGTGCTCGACCCGGTTGCCGGAAACCGTCGAGCTGGCCAGCGTGATGGCGTACTCGGGGTCGTCTCCCATGCTGCCCAGACCGCCGCCCTGGATCCTCGCATCCGGTCCGTAAGCAGCGGCGCGATTGTCGCGCACCGTGCTGTACTTGGCACTGACCTTGCCAAGACTGCTGACTCCGCCGCCCAAGATGAAGCAGTGATCGCAGGACGACGTGGCCTGATTGCCGCTGATCGTGCTGTGCACCAAGAGAACGTCAGAATCGTTGGGGTTGTCACCCCAATCGCCAGCGTGCAGCCCGCCGCCGTAGCTCCAAAGCTGATCCGAGTGCGCCAGGTTTCCGCTGACCACGCTGTCAAGCGAAAGCAGCGTGCCGTTCGCGTGCGCGCCGCCGCCGTAAGCGATGGACTCGGTGGACTCGACGCGGTTGCCGGTCAGCGAGGTCTCGGCGAGGGTGATGTCGCGCTTGGAGGCAATCCCGCCACCGCGTGCCAACCCCTCGACGCTACTCGCCTCGTTGTCGGTAATGTCAGTTCCCGAAAAGTACAGCAGGCCCTTCCCGAAGACGCCCCCACCGAAACTCTTGCCGCCAGTCGCCTGAGCCAAGTTGGTGCCGACGGTGCTGTCGTAGATGTCGGCGTCGCCCTGAACATAGATGCCGCCCCCGTACGCACCGTCGCCATCGTTCCCGTAAACGCCGCTTGAAACGGATTTGTTGCCGGTGACGATGCTATCTTCCAGATGGAGGTTGCCCAGTACGTCGAGCCCCCCAAGTTCCGCAGCTAATCCCGTAAGTACTTGATCCGCCTATGCTCGAAGTGG
>CAZORA010000002.1:0-208243 GCA_964582225.1 uncultured Dokdonella sp.
CGATATACTCGCCGACCGGTTCGGCAATCAGTGCAGGATGTACTGGCCCAATACATTTTCTTGACACAAAAATCTCCGAAGCTATGATCGACCGTGCACGGCAGGGGGTTTCGCAGTTCTCAAGGATTGAAGTCATGAAGATCGCTGTTGCCGTCTTGGGTTTCTTGATCCTGAGCGTCGCCAGCCTCGCCCGCGCCGACATCACCGTGGAGCGCTGCGTCTGCAGTACGGAAGCGCAGTGGACCGCGAGGGCGGCGAGTTTCGGCGCGGGATACGTCGGCTATCTCTATAATTTCGACAGCGCCCAGATACGCAAGTACCGCAACGCCGGCATGATCAACGGCGGCGGCTCCGCCATCAGCGGTGACGGCGGACAGGAAACCCAGGGCGGCGGGGGCAGCGGCGTCACTTGGCTACCGGTTGAAGCGCGATACCAGGAGCAATTCAACGACCTGCTCGTGGTGCGCTCCTATTTTGCGCGCCCCCTCAGCGCAATCAGCATAGAATTCAACCTTCCGCAAGATGCGGTAAACCAGCGCGGCATACAGGTCGGCGACTACAACGCCTATTCGATCATGAATAGCCCCGGCGCAGAGATGAATCTTCGCGATTACCTGCTCGAGCAGCGTCGATCGATTTTTAACTCCGTCAACCGAAGTATTCCAGAGGGAGTCGTGGACACACTCGTACGGGTGCTGCAAACGATAGACAGGGTTCGTACAAAGGGTGAATACCTCAAGATTACAATCAAAGTGATCTTCAAGGACGGAAGCAGGGCGGCTTTCGTGGATGACGGCGACGGTCGACCCACGCGCAAGCCGGGAGCGACCGTAGACCGCAACGGCAATCCCATTCCCGAAACGCCTGCCGCCGGTCGAGGCGAGTACGACATACATGCAGACGATTACGAAGCCTGGTTCCGGTACATGCAAAGCATGGGCGTACAGTTCACCCGTGAGAGCGGAACGATTCACTGCGCCTGGGACGGAGAAACGCTGCGCTGCCGAGTGCCCACGCTCGCGAACTGACTGCACGATTCGACGTCGAACCAGCGCCCGTACGGGCGCTGGTTCGACGCATGTGCGGGCCACGAGAAAGCGCGAGGTGCTTTCCCCTCGGAGCACCCGTCACAGCACGCTGCCGATCACCCCTGCCTTGACCGCAATCGCGGGATCGACGAGGTACACCGCGCCGTCGGCGATACCGGCGCGAACACCAGACGAAGACGAGCTACGTCTGACTTCAACCGGTTGAAATCCAGGCATCGGACTCCCGCCGTCGTGGCGGCAACGATCGGAACCGGTTTACGCGGAGCTTTTCCTGACGTGGCTCCGCACCGACACAGGCGTTACGCTGCGCCCATGCGCCCAGCGACTTACCTTTTCGGCGAATTCCGCATCGACCCGCAGGCGCGGGAGCTGCATGTGAACGGACTCCTGCTGGCGCTGTCCCCCAGGGTGTTCGACTGCATCGTCTATCTGCTCGAGCACCGCGATCGCGCGGTGGGGCGAGACGAGCTCATTTCTGCCGTATGGGGCCGCGTGGACGTGAGCGACACCTTGCTCGGCCAGACCATTCTGAAAGCGCGGCGCGCTCTCGGCGACGGCGGTCGGACGCAGGAGGTCATCCGCACGGTGCCACGCTTCGGCTATCGCTGGGTCGCTGCGGTTGCACCCGAGGTTGCGCCCGAACCCACCGCGGAGGTCGCCGAGCCGGCACTCGAACCGCTCCCACCGCCAAGCCGGCGTCCCGCCGCCGAGTCGCCAGGCGCCTCGACGCCAACCGCGACGGCACGCACAGCGGCGCCACGCGTTCGTACGCACGCTCTCTGGCTGGCGGTGGCGCTCCTGCTGCTGGCCGCGGTGGCGATCCTGTTCTGGCTGCAGCGATCCCTGCCGCAGCCGCAAGGGCCGGCGCTGCCGGCGACCTCACAACCCGCGCCACAGACGGGTGAAGACGCGATCGCGGTGCTGCCCTTTGCGGTAACCGCAGGCGAGGACTGGACCTGGCTGCGCCTCGTCCTGATGGATCTGGTGGCCGCTCGCCTGCGCGACGCAGGCCTCGGCGTGGTGCCAAGCGACACCATCGTGGCGCTCCTGCGCAGCCATAGCGATGCGGAAGTCGGCTCACTCAGCGGAGCCCGAGATCTGCTGCGGACCGCGGTTGCGCGGACGGCGGACGGCTGGCGCGTACAGCTCGACCTGTTCGACCCGTCCGGCCAGACGCACCGCAGCGAAGCGCACGCGGCGGAGCCGACATCTGCTGCCGCTGCCGCCGCGGATCGGTTGCTCGGGCTACTCGGCCACGCCGCGACGGGTCGTGACACCCGGCTGCCGCAGTCCGCCGAAGCGCTCCTTTCGCGCAGCGAGGCCGCCCTGCTCACCGACGACCTGGTGGGCGCGCGGCGCCTGCTGGAAGACGCACCGGCGAGCCTAAAAGCGCTGCCCGCGCTCGGCCTGCGCATGGCTCAGATCGAGTACCGCGCGGGCCAGCTGCAGGCCGCCCGCCAGCGCCTCGAAGCCCTGCTCTCCCAGGTGGGCGCCGAAACCGATCCGGTGCTGCGCGCGCGCCTGCTGAATGGACTCGGCGCGGTCGCCGTGCGCGAGGACCACCCGGCCGAAGCGGAGCGCGCGTTCGCCGCGGCGGTGGCACTGCTGGAAACCCGTCGCCAACCGGCCGCGCTCGGCCAGGCCTGGACCGGCCTCGCCGTCGCGCAGGCGGCGCAGGGGCGCTACGACGAAGCCGCCGCCGGTTTCGCCAAGGCGCGGGTGGCGCTGAAGCTGGCCGGCGACTCGCTGGCGCTGGCCCGCGTGGAAGAAAACGAAGCCGTGGACGCAGCCAAGCGCAGCCGCTTCGCGGAGGCCGCGAGCGGACACGAAAACGCTGCGCGGCAGTTCGAGCGTCTCGGCGCGCTGAATGAACTCGCTGCCGCGCTGGGCAACCTCGCCGACGCCCAGCTCGAACTGCTGCAGCCCGCCGACGCGCTCGCCACGACCGTGCGCGCCAGCGAGACCCTGGGTCGCCTGGAGAACCGCGGCACCCGAGTCGAGGTCGAGCTGCAGCGCATTGCCGCACTGCTCGCCAACGGACACACCAGCGCGGCGGCCACGCTGCTGAGCGAGGTGCGGCCAACCGCAGCCACGAGTGGCGACGACGCGAGCGTCGCGCGCCTGCAGCTCGAACAGGCGCGTCTCGATCTGGCCGCGGAAGCCTACGGCCCTGCAGCCTCTGGTGCGCGGCAAGCCGTGGTGGGCCTGCAGTCTGCCGACTACCGCCGCGAACGCGCAAACGCCTGGCTGCTCCTGCTGCGCGCCCTGCGCGGCCAGGGCGCGGTCGCGGAAGCCAGAACCGAGGCAGCCCTCATGCGCGCCTGGGCGGCGAGCAGCGACTGGCCGCCGCTGCCTACCTACACGGCGCTCGTTGACGCCGAGGAAGCCTGGTCGCGAGGTGACTTCGCGGCCGCGACGGCGGCCTGGCGGCAGGCGCTCGACCGGGCGCGCGAGGTCGAAGTGCCGAGCGACACGGCCACCGTCGCGATTTCCTGGGCCAGGCGACTGATTGCCAGCGGAGAGCTCGATCAGGCCAGCGCCCTGGTCGGCCTCGCGGCGCGCTGGAGCGCGAACGACTACGACTGCGCCCTGCTGCAGCTTCGCTACTACCACGCGCTGGGGGAGCCGGCTACCTGGCGTCAGGCGCTCGAGCAGGCGCGGCTTCTGGCCGGAGAGCGCACGCTTCCAGCGGAGCTGCTGCAGGCGCCAGAGGGCCGCACCCCGCCCGGCGCAATCGACGCAGTCCCGGCCAGCGACTGAACCGTGGCGGCGGCAACCGGCCGCTCGAAGCATCGGGTTCACGGCCACTGATGCTCCCGCGCACGCGCAGCGAAGCCTGCGCGAATGAATCGCGAATGTTTCGGCATGCGCTCCGCGCCAAACTCGCGAAAGCGTCTTGCCCGCCGCGTCAGGCGCCACCCCCACCGCTCACGGATACTTCTCTCATGCGCCATCTGCTTGCCGCCAGTGTTGCGCTGGCTCTCTCCACTTCTGCTGTCGCTTCCGGGACGTTCATCGAAATCAACACGCCCGACGTGCAGCTGACCCAGGTTTCGCCCAACGGCGCCTACGCTGCAGGTACGAGCTTCAATACGGCCGGCTTCCGCTGGACCGCCGCGGACAACCAGCAGGAGCTGCTGCCGGCGCTGAACAGCGCGTTTGGCATCAACAACCTGGGCGTCATTGCCGGCAGCGTGGCGGAAAACGGCGGCGCATACGACGGCGGCCGCGATCTGGGCGCCTGGGCGGCGATCGGCGCGGCGCCGGTGCTGCTCAGCGAC
Source organism: uncultured Dokdonella sp. (assembly GCA_964582225.1). Taxonomy (GTDB): domain Bacteria; phylum Pseudomonadota; class Gammaproteobacteria; order Xanthomonadales; family Rhodanobacteraceae; genus Dokdonella_A. The sequence goes on from CAZORA010000002.1 coordinate 4,331, forward strand.
CCCTTGACCACCAATTCGAGCGGCTACGGCATCGCCGACGACGGCACTGTGGTCGGCCTCTCCTTCGAGGATCAGTACGCCGGCAACGCGGTGGCCTTCGTGTGGACCGCGGCGGAAGGCATGCTGGCGCTGCCGGTGCCGCGCCCCGCGAACTATTCGCGCGCCAACGCGATCAGCGCCGATGGCCGCGTCATCGTCGGCTGGAACGATCAGGATGACGGATCCCGCACCGGCATGGTCTGGCTCGACCGCACGCCCTTCGACATCGTCGACGCCGACGGCTACGCGGTTGGCGAGGCCAGCGCGGTGACTCCGGACGGCAGCTACGTGGTCGGCTCGGGCTATATGGACGCCGATTTCAACGAAGGCTCCTGGCGCTGGAGCGCCGACGGCGGCGTCGAGTTGATCCCGGGCATGAGCTTCGCCTTCGGCGTGAGCGGCGACGGCCGCATGGTGGTCGGCAACACCGGCTTCTTCGACAACCCGCCGCGCACGCCGATGGTCTGGCGCGAAGGTATCGGCACGGTGAGCCTGGCCGACTTCCTCGCCGAACAGGGCATCGAGATCCCGGCCGGCTGGGACGTCGGCGGCGGGCTCGGCGGCCTCTCCGCAGACGGCCACACGCTGGCCGGCTGGGGCTTCGGTCCGCTCGGGATGCAGTCCTATATCGTGCAGATCGACGCGGGCGAAGACGGCGACGTGATCTTCGCCAGCGGCTTCGACGAGCCCTGAATCGACGCGATCCCGCGCCTGATCGGCGTGAGCCAGGTCACGCGGATGGGGCGCCGGAAGCCCGGCGCTCGATTTCCTCGGCGAGCACGTCGGCGACCCGCGCGAAGCGCGCCTCATCCAGCCAGGGACTGTTGGAAACCGTCAGCGTGGTCGCGGCCAGGCGCCGCGCCTGCGGAACCTCGACGTCGGAGACCAGGTTTCGCAAATAGGCATAGTCGGGCAGCGCGTGGATGAACAGGCGGCTGACGCCAAGACCGGCGCGCCAGAGCCGTGCCAGCGCCGCGTCGCGACTCGCTCGATCCGGCATCTGCAGCAGCAGGAAGGGCCAGCTGCCCTGCGCCCCGGGCGGGTCGTCGAACACGCGCAGGCCGCGAATCTGGGCGAGCCGTCCGCGACGCGCAGCCGCCCGTTCGGCGCCGCGCCGGAGGAATTCCGGCAGGCGCTCGAAGGCGCGCCCGCCGACTCCGCGGCGCCAGGCGCCAAGCGTGTGCAGCGGGATCCGCGGAGAGAAATCGTCGCCGACCGCGGCGACCGGATCATTGCGCGCGAGCGCGCGCCGCAGCGGCCGGCCGTAGGCGAGCCCAAGCAGCTCCGGCCGGTACAGCAGGTGGTAGCCGACGAGCTCCAGCGAGCGACGCAGCTCCCAGTTGATGCGCCGCGGCGCCAGCGCGCGCGCGCTGCGCGCAAACTCGGCGCGCAGCCGCGGGTCGCGGCTCAGCAGCACGCCGCCCTCGAAGGTGCTCAGGCCCTTGCCGACGGCAAGGCTGAAGAAGCCGGCGTCGCCGACGAGCCCGACCGAACGCCCATTCTGTCGCGCACCCAGCGCCGACGCCGCATCCTCGATCACGAAGGCGCCGACCCGCTCGGCGAGCGCGTGCGCGGCGGCGACGTCGGCCACCCTGCCGCCGAGATGGGTCGGCACGACGGCCAGCGTGTCTCGATCGCAGAGCCCGGCCAGCAGCGCGGGGTCCAGATCGATCGAGTCCGGCGCCAGATCGCAAAGCCGCAGCTCCAGCCCGCAGTGCGCCACCGCCAGCGCCACCAGCGGACAGGTCCAGGCCGGGGCGACCACGACGCGCCGACCGCTCAGGCGCGCCAGCGCGCTGAGCGCGATGATCAGGGCCGCCGTACCCGAGCATTCGAGCTGGACCTCCTCCACCTGCAGGAATCCCGCCAGGCGCTCCGCGAGATCGGCCTGCGGCACGGGCCACAAGTCGCGCCAGCGCGGCGGCAGACCGGCAGTCGGGGGGATTTCGTGGGCGACCGGGCGCATGATCGGTCCGGGGCACGCTCAGCGCGACGCGGCACCCAGCGCCGGTTCCTCGTCGGTTTCGCTGATCGCGAGGCAGACGATACCGGCAATGATCAGCGCGCTACCGATCAGCTGCGGCGGCCCGATGTGCTCGCCGAACAGAACGACCGAGAGCACCATCACGGTGATCACCTCGAGATGCGAGGCAGCGAACGCGGGCCCGATCGGCGCCTTCCGTAGCAGCGTCATCCAGGACACGAAGGCGCCCAGATAGCAGGCGATCGCGCCGTAGACCCAGGGCGAGGAAGTTACCCGCAGCAACCAGGCGAGGTTGGCTTCCGGCGGCATCGCGTGGTTCGCCGTCAGCTTGAAGCAGACCTGGGCGAAGGTGTCGAAACTCACCAGCACCAGGAATCCGATCAGATAGAAGCTGCGCAGGCTCATCGACCAAAGCCCACCACGGCGACGCCGGCGGCGATCAGCAGGATGCCGAGAGTGCGCAACGGCGAAAAGCGCTCGTTGAACAGGAGCCGGCCGGCCAGCATCACCGCCACGATATTGATCGAACCGAGCAGCACGCCTTCGGACAGCGGCACCAACGACAAAAAGGCCAACCAGACCAGGAATTCGGCCACATAGGCGCCGATCCCGAACCAGATCCAGTACCGCCTCGCCATGGCCTTCCAGTGGGCAAGCCCGCTGCCGCCGGGGTCGCCCACCGCCGCCGCCTTGAACGAAAGCTGTCCGAAAGTGTCGAGCAGTATGTTCAGCACCCACAGGGTGGCTACAGTCGGCGACATCGCAGGGTTTCGATCCACGGACCCACGTCGAGCCATCGGCGGCTGACGCAGGCGGAGAAGAGAGTGCAGGCAAGGCGAACAGTATGCCCGCAGCACCCCCGCGGCGTCGACCTGGGAGCATCTGAACAAGTCGACATTTGCTCGTCACTCCCACGAAGGAGGGAGTCCAGCGCCTTTGATTTCAAGGACTTGAAGTCGCTGGATGCCCGCCTTCGCGGGCATGACGGCTTGTTCAGACATTCGCTAGCGGAGGCGACGCTTGAACAACGTCGCTCGCGCGGCGATCATGCCGCACTTTCGTCGCTCGCGGCGCCGGCATCGGCCAGCGCGGGGCTTCTCGGAGAAATACCATGAGCAGCGTGCAGGACCGCGTGTTCGACATCATCGCCAAGGAGGCGAACATCGATCGCGCCAAAATCAGCCGCGAAGCCACGCTGAAGGATCTCGAAATCGAGTCGCTCGACGCGGTGCAGATCATCTTCGAAATCGAGGAGCAGTTCGACGTCAGCATGCCGGACCGCAACCCCGACTTCGATACCGAATCGGTCGGCGGGCTGGTGGACACCGTCGAGAAGCTGATCGCAGCGCGCCCGGTCGCGCCGAGCTGAGCGGCGAACACAGCGCATGCAGCGGGTCGTCATTACCGGAATGGGCGCGCTCACGCCGCTCGGCATGAGCGCGCCAGCGACCTGGAGCGCGATGCGCGAGGGTCGCTCGGCGATCGGCCCGATCACCCTCATCGACCGCAGCGACCTGCGCTTCGGCATCGCCGCCGAAGTGAAGAATTTCGACCCGCTGCAGCACTTCGACGCCAAGCGCGTGCCGATGCTCGATCGGGTCTCGCAGTTCGCCGTGGTTGCGGCGCGCGAAGCGGTGGCTATGTCCGGGATCGATTTCGAGGCGAGCGGGCTCGGCGACAACACCGCGGTCATCGTAGGCACCGGCATCGGCGGCGAAGGCTCTCATGACGCCGCTTCACAGCGGCTCTACGGCCAGGGCATCCAGCGTCTGCATCCGCTGACGATCGTGCGTCTCATTCCGAGCGCACCATCAAGCCACGTCAGCATCGACCTCAAGCTGACCGGGCCGTCCTTTGGCACGACCAGCGCCTGCGCCTCAGCCAACCACGCGTTGGCAATGGCCCTCGCCCTGGTGCGCAGCGGGATGGCCAGCGCTGCCGTGGCAGGTGGCACCGAAGCCTGCATCACGCACGGCACGATTCGCGCCTGGGAGGCGATGCGCATCATGGCCGACGACACCTGTCGGCCCTTCTGCAAGCAGCGCCGCGGCATGGTGATCGGCGAAGGTGCGGGGATGTTCGTGCTGGAAACGCTCGAACGCGCCCAGGCGCGCGGCGCGCCGATCCTGGCCGAGCTCGCCGGTGTCGGGATGTCTGCGGACGCCGGCGACATCGTGATGCCGGACATGCGGGGCGCCGCCTCGGCCATGTCGCGGGCGCTGGCGGACGCGGGGCTCGCGCCCGAGGACGTCGACTACATCAACGCCCACGGCACCGGCACGCCGGCCAACGATCCGACCGAGACGCGCGCCATTCACCAGGTATTCGGCAGCCACGCCAAGCGCCTCGCGGTGTCCTCGACCAAGTCGATGCACGGGCATCCGCTGGGAGCCGCCGGCGCGATCGAGTTGATCGGCGTGATCGGCGCGCTGCGCGATGGCGTGGTGCCGCCGACCATCAATTTCATCGATCCCGACCCCGAGTGCGACCTTGACTACGTGCCGAACACCGCGCGCGAGATGCCGGTAGCGGCGGCGCTCTCCAACTCGCTCGCCTTCGGCGGCTTGAACGCCGTGCTCGCGCTGCGGCGCGGCTGAGCCGGGCGGCCGCCGTGGGGGGTCTCCGACACAGCCCACCTCCGCTGCTGCGCTTCGTTGTCGGCTGTCTGCTACTCGCCTGCCTCGCGCCCGGCCAGGCACTCGCTGCGCGCGCGAAGACTTGCCTCGTGCTCGGCGGCGGCGGCGCCCGCGGCGTCGCGCACATCGGCGTGCTCAAAGTGCTCGAACGCGAGCACATCCCGGTCGACTGCATCACCGGCACCAGCATGGGCGCGATCGTCGGCTCGCTCTATGCGAGCGGCTACGAGGCGGACGAAATCGAACAGCTGGTGCACGCGATCGACTGGAGCAAGGTGTTTCACGACGAGCCGCAGCGGCCGATGTTGCCGGTCATGCGCAAGGACGACGAGCTACGCTTCCTGCTCGGCATCGAGCTCGGCATCGGCCGCGACGGCAAGCTGCGCCTGCCGCCAGGCGCGATCCAGGGCCAGCAGATCGAACTCCTGCTGCGACGTCTGCTGCTGCCGGTGTGGAACATCGAGCGCTTCGACGAGTTGCCGATTCCTTTTCGCACCGTCGCCACCGACATCGTCAACGGCGAGGCCGTGGTATTCGATCGCGGCGACTTGGCGCTGGCGGTGCGCGCGAGCATGTCGGTGCCCGGTGTGTTCGCACCGGTGCGCCACGACGGCAAGCTTCTGATCGACGGCGGCATCGTCGACAACGTGCCGATCGACCTGGCGCGCGGGTTGGGTGCCGAGCGCTTGATTGCGGTCAATGTCGGCACCGGCCTGCGCCGCGAAGACCAACTGGACTCGCCGCTCAACATCGTGATGCAGACCGTGTCGACGCTGATGGTGCGCCAGACCCAGCTGCAGCTGCGCGAGCTCGAGCCGCAGGACGTACTGATCCGCCCGGACCTGAGCGGCATCACTGCCGCCAGCTTCGATGATTCGGTGCAGGGCATTCCGCGCGGCGAAGCCGCTGCCGAGGCGATCATCGAGCGTCTGCGGGAGTTCAGCGTCAGCGCGGAGGAATATGGCGCCTGGCGCGCCACCCATCGGCTGCGCAGCTTCGATCCGCCCCTGCTCCACTTCCTCGAAGTGCTGCGCAACAGTTCGGAATCCGCGAGCTACGTGGAGCGGGTGGTCGACAACCAGATCGGCACGCGCTTCGACATCGACGCCGTCGAGCGCGCCATCAATGAAACCTACGGCGGCGGTAGCTACCAGCGCATCGGCTACCGGCTGGTCGAGGACGCCGCCGGCGACGCCGGGCTGCGCGTGGATCCACAGGACAAGAGCTGGGGTCCCTGGCTGATTCGCGCGGGGCTCTCGATCAGCGACGATTTCGACGGCCGCAGCGCCTACCAGCTCGGCCTGGATCTGCGTCGCGACAACATCAACGCACACGGCGCCTGGTGGCACAGCCGCCTCGATGCCGGCCAGGTCACCGGTCTGCGCAGCGAATTCGTGCAGCCGATGGGCGAGGACGAGCAGTTCTTCGTGCGGCCCTGGCTCGACTACCGCGCCTTCGAGCAGCCAATCAGCTTTGGCCGGCCAACGCTGGCCGAAGCGCGCGTCGAACTCAGCACGCTGGGCCTGGGCCTGGGCTGGGCGCCTGCTCCGGCCTGGCTGGCCACGCTGCGTCTGGAGACCGGCCGCGATCATGCAAGCCTGCACATCGGCGCTCCCGGCCTCTTCGACGACGCCAGCGAAGGCTGGGGCGCCGCCAGCCTCAAGCTGACCCGCGACACCCTGGATTCGGCGCAGTTTCCGCGCAGCGGCACGCGCGCCCAGCTCCTGCTGACGCGGCTGCTGCCGGCACTGGGCGCGGAATCCGACGGCAACGTCGGCGCCTTCGTCTGGGACACCGCGCTCAGTCGCGGCAACGACACCCTGCTGCTCGGCGCGCGCGGACACCGCGCCTGGGGCGAGTCGGATGCGCTGCGCGCGATGAGCTTCCTGGGCGGCTTCGCCAACCTCTCGGGCTACGCCGAGCGCGAGGCAGTCGGCTCCCACAGCCTGCTGCTGCGGGCGGTCTGGTACCACCGGATGCGGTCTCTCGACGAGAAATTCGGCGTGCCGATGTACCTCGGCGCGAGCCTCGAACGCGGCAACGTGTTCTTCAGTCCGCACGATATTTCCTGGGGCAATCTGCTCACCGCCGGCAGCGTGTTCCTCGGCCTCAAGACCCCGTTCGGGCCGCTGTTTCTCGGCTACGGCCGCAACAGCCTCGGCTACGACGCGCTTTATTTGAACTTCGGCAACCTGGTGCGACCGCTCGATTAGGCGCCCGCCGCGGAGCGCGCGAATGGGCCGGGGTCGGGCCGGGCGTCCCGCAGGCGTCCTGTCGAAGCGGATGCTGACGGGAGCGGCGAAGCCGCGATCCGATTTTCAAGTTTCTCGGCGCCGTGCAAACGCAAGTGGCCCCGTCGCGCTGGCGACGGGGCCACCGGATCATCCGATCCTCGCGGGCCGGCTCAGAAGCGCAGGCGAGCGAACAGCGAGGGGCCGTGGAAGTCGGTTTCCAGCGTCGATGAGGAGCTCTGCCGATTGCGGTGGATGCTCAGATCGTTGGTGCCGTACTCCGCTGCTACGCCGAAGTTTTGCCAAGGGAACCACTCCACGCCGAGACGCGCTTCGTAGATATGCCCGGAAAGATCACCGCCGTTCTTGCGCACGCCGCTCGCGGTCGCATACAGGCGCACCGAGTCGGAAAAGGCGTGACGGTATCCCAGCGTGAGCACCGGAGCCACCGCGCTGTCGCTCCAGCGCGCCTGCGCCGTGACCGGCGTGCCACCGTCGACCGCCAGGCTGCCGACCAAGCTCAGCTTGGCGCGATAGTAGGCCGCGCCGATGCCGACGCCGAACACGTCGTCCCCGCTGCCGAACCACCAATGATAGGTGGCGCTACCGAGATCGAGATCGAAGTCCGAACGCAGGTTCGCGGTGAGGTCGAAGGGCACGCCTTCATAGTCGAACTGTCCGCTGGAGACACGGTCCTTGCTGCGACTGAAGCTGTAATAGTCGACGCTGAAGCCCTGCGATTCGAACAGCAGGAAGTCGACGCGAGCGCGCGCCAGCGACTGGTTTCCCTTGCCGAGATCGAGCTTGCCGAGGGAACCCGTCTCGGCGTAGTTGTTTTCGAGATCGGCGCTGGCGTCGACATTGGTGCCGCCGAGCCACACGCTCACCCGATCGAGCGCCCGCGAGTGCTCGGCGCTCGCCAGGCCGCAGAAGCCGAGTCCAAAGAGCGCGACGGCGCTGAAACGAAGCAGCGAAGAAAGCCTCATGGAACCCCCTTACAATGAATTGAGCGGCCTGGATCGGCCGCATCGACCACGGATTGTAGAGCACTGCCATCGAGCTTGCGCCCGACGCACGCGCTGGCTCAAGCCTGCCGCTTCGCCTTGCGCAAGAGCTGATCGAGGAGGGCGATGCCGAGATCGATCTCCTCGTCGCTGATGTGCAATGAAGGCGCCAGGGTAATGACGTTCTTGTAGTAGCCGCCGACGTCCAGCACCAGGCCGATCCTGTGCCCCTGATGCTCGAGCTCGCCGCCGAGGCCGAGATCGACCATGCGGTCGAGCAGCGCCCGGTTCGGCGTGAAGCCGTCGGCCGCGCAGATCTCGGCGCGCAGGGCCAAACCCAAGCCGTCGACGTCGCCGATCTCCGGGTGGCGCTTCTGCAGATCGCGCAGACCGTCGAGAAAGTGCGCGCCCTTGCGCATCACCATACCCTCGTAGTCGGTCTCGGCGAGCATCTTCATGGTCTCGAGGCCGACCGCGGTGCCCAGCGGGTTGGAGGCGAAAGTCGAGTGGGTCGAGCCCGGCGGGAATACCTCGGGCTTGATCAGCTCCTCGCGCGCCCAGACGCCAGCCAGCGGATTGAGGCCGTTGGTCAGGGCCTTGCCGAACACCAGCACATCCGGCTTGACGCCAAAGTGCTCGATGGCCCACAGCTTGCCGGTGCGGAAGAAGCCCATCTGGATCTCATCGACCACCAGCAGGATGCCGTACTGATCCAGCACCCGCTTCAAACCCGTAAAGAAGTTTGGCGGCGGGATGACATAGCCGCCGGTGCCCTGGATCGGCTCGACGAAGAAGGCAGCGTATTCGCACTGCCCAGCCTTCGGGTCCCATACCCCGTTGTATTCGGTCTCGAACAGGCGCTCGAACTTGGCTACGCAGTAGTCGCCGTATTCTTCTTTCGACATGCCCCTGGGGCCGCGGAAGTGGTACGGAAACTCGATGAACTGGGCGCGATCGAAGTGGCCGTAGCGGCGCCGGTAGCGATAACTCGAGGTGATCGCCGAGGCGCCCAGGGTGCGGCCGTGATAGCCGCCTTCAAAGGCGAATACGAGGCTCTTGCCGCCGCTCGCGTTGCGCACCAGCTTGAGCGAATCTTCGACCGACTGGGAGCCGCCGACGTTGAAGTGCACGCGCCCCTTCTCGCCCCACTTGCGCTCGGCATCTTGGGCGATGCACTTGGCGAGCTCGATCTTGGTCGGATGCAGATACTGGCTGGCGAGCTGCGGCAGAGTGTCGATCTGGCGCTTCAGAGCGCCATTCAGCCGCGCGTTGCCGTAGCCGAAGTTCACCGCCGAATACCACATCTGGAGATCGAGGAAGGGTGTGCCGGCGCGGTCGTAAAGATAGCTGCCCTCGCAGCGGGCGAAGATCTTGGGCGGCTCGCTGTAGTGCACGGTGTCGCCAAACGAGCAGTATCTGGCCTCGTCGGCCAGCAGCGCTTCATCGGCGCCGGTCGTTGCGCCGGCGTTGGCAGGATCGATGTTCAACGGTTGTCTCCGAATACGGGAACGCGCGCGGCCGCTACCGCGGATTCAGGTGATGGAAAGCCAGGAACCGGCGCCTCAAGCGGCGACCGAACGCAGCGCTGGCAGCTCGACGTGCAGCGGCTGCGGCAGTGCGTCGAACTCCTCGGCCCGCAGACGCGGCAGCTCGCGCAGCGCGTCGGCGAAGCCCGCAATGACGAGGTGCGGGATCCCGACCGCCCGGCAGTGCTCCGCCAAGCGGCCTTTGGCCAGAACCAGGTCGGCGTCATCAGCCACGCAAAAGTCCGATGTGCCGTCGCCGATCAGGAGCACCCGCTCGCGCTCACCGTGGGCGCGGTCCGCGCAAGCGCACTTGCAGTTGCCGCTGGCACAACCCACGCTGCCGTAGGGAAAACCCAGCCGCCAGCGGTCGTCGCCGACCGCAGTCAACTGATTCGCCACGACCGGCAGATTGCCCAGATCGTGGCGCGAGAGCACACGGCGTACCGCGTAATCGAGGCCGTCGCTGACAACCATCAGGCGCATGTCGGCGGCGCTTGCCGCCTTCACGAAGGCGCCGAACGCGGGGTCAATCGCAACGGCGTCCAGGTGCGCGTCGAGCTCGCTTCGCGTCATCTGCAGCAGCTCGATCTGACCCGCCATGCATTCACGTGAACCGATTTCTCCCAGCCGCCAGCGCTGTTCGAGTTCGCGCCAGCCGGGCCGACCGAAGCGCTCCAGCAGCGCGTCGGTGGTGTCCTGCAGGCTTATCGTGCCGTCGAAATCGCAGAGAACGGACCAGCGCGTCGTCACAGCCAGCTTCCCATCGCCACACGGGCACTCCCGCGAAGCCTAGCCGCGCGCGTCTTTCGTTCAGCTTTCGCTACCTCGAGGCGCCGGCGCCTCAAGGTAGTGCGCCGGTCCCATCGCGCTCCGGCAGGAAGCGCACCAGCACCCGCTGACCGATGCGGAAATCGCCACCTTCGAGCTCGAGCACGCATTCCACGTCGCGCGAACCCGCGCGCTCGACCGGATCATCGGTCAGGCGGCTCGGGCCGAACACCTCGCCGACCCGCAGTACCCGCGCCGCCACCGCCGCGCCCTGGTCCGAATCGCGCGTCACCCGAGCCCGCATGCCGGGTCGCACCAGATCGACGTAGGCCTCACCAAGCTCCGCGCGCACGATCCGCGGGCGCTCCGGCAGCAGCTCGAACAGCGGCGGCTCGGACCGCGCATCGACCCAATCGCCCACGTGCACCGCGCGGCGCAGCACGCGACCGGCCAGCGGCGCGCGCAGGCTGCGCGCATCGAGCTCGAGCCGCGCCTCTTCCAGCCGCTGCTGCGCAAGTCCACGCGCCGCCTCGGCTGCACTCACCTGCGCCTGCAGCACCGCCAGCGCGGTGCCCGCATCTTCCGCGGACTGGCCGCTGGTGGCCCCGGCTGCGGCGGCGGCATCGAGGCGTTCGGCCCGCCGACGCGCCTGCGGAAGGCGCGCTCGCACGACCTCGAGGTCCGCCTCGGCCTGACGCAGGCTCGCCTCGGCGATGCCGACGCCGACCTGTGCCTCACGCGGGTCGAGCTCAGCCAGCAGGTCGCCAGCGCTGACGCTGTCACCATCCTTGACCGCGACCGCGAGCACCCGCCCGCTACGCGCGGCGCCGACGCGGACCAGACCGCCCTCGACGTCGACTTGGCCGCGCGCCATCGCCAGCCAGCCGCCGTCCGTCTCCTTGCCGGCGGGCGGCGAGGCGAACGGACTGGAGCAGGCGGCCAGCAGGCCGACTGCCAGCAGTCCGAGCAGCGTGATCAGGTGCCGCAGGCAGTGATTCTTCATGCGCAGTCTTTCCCTTCGTCGGTGGCTGCGGCGGGCCGTGTGTCCGTCAATATCTTGCCATCCTCCATCGTCAGCACGCGATCGGCATGCGCGACCAGCCGCGGATCGTGGCTGACGCAGAGCACGGTCGCTCCGTGGGTACGCGCGATGCGATGCAGGGTGTCGATGACGATTTGGCCATTGGCCGCGTCGAGCGCGCTGGTCGGCTCGTCGGCAAACAGCAGCTTCGGCTCCTTCGCCAGCGCCCGCGCAATCGCTACTCGCTGCTTTTCGCCGCCGGACAGCTCGCGCGGCCGCAGCCTTAGCCGATGCGCCAGGCCGACCTCATCGAGCGCAGAGGTCGCGCGCGCCCTGGCCTCGGTGGTGCTGAACCCGAGATAGCCGAGGGGCAACGCCACCTGTTCCAGCGCGTTTAGTGCCGGAAACAGGTTGAAGCCCTGAAACACGAAGCCAGTATGCAGCAGCCGGAAGCGCTCCAGCTCGTGGCTCTGCAGCCGTCCAAGATCACGTCCCAGGGCCAGCGCGCGGCCGCCGTCGGGCCGCAGCAGCCCACTCAGAATGGCAAGCAGCGTGCTCTTGCCGCAGCCGGAAGGACCGGACACCAAGCTAAGCTCGCCGGCTTCGATCTCGATCGACAGCCCGCGCAGCACCTGCGTGCGAGCGCGGCCGCTGCCGAACGACTTCTCCACCGCGTCGGCGACCAGCGCGGCCATCAGCGAAGCAGCAGCGCCGGGTCGGCCCGCCGCAGCGTGCGCACCGCCATCAGGCCCGATACCAGCGCGATGCCCATGACCAGCAGCGCACAGATTGCCATGGTCGCGGCGTCGAGCTGCACCGGCACGTCACGCCGCAACGCCAGCAGGATCAGCAGAAACGTGCCCAGGCCGCCGATCAGCAGCCCGAAGGCGCCGATCCAGGCCGCCTGTTCAAGCACGACCCGCCGCAACGCACCAAAGCCGATGCCGAGCGCCTGCAGCGTCGCGTACTCCTTGATCGAGCCAGCTACCGCGCCCATCAGGGTCTGACTGGTGATCACCGCGCCGACGACGCAGACGACGAAGGCCAGAAACAGTACGCCGAGACCAGCGCCGGTTTCGAACATCCAGTAGTGGACCGCGCGGCGGGCGAAGTCCCTGCTCGTCCACACTTCCCAGCGCGGCCGCGCGCCAGTGGCTTGCAGGCGCGCGGCGACAGCGGCCGCCTGACCCGGATCGCGCAGCTTGACGACGTAGTAGGCGACGTCGTCGCGCGAACTCTCGTCGAGCCGGCGCGCGGTATCCAGCGAGGCGAGAATGTTGACTCCGCCCAGGGCGCGCAGGCCGTTGCCGACGCCGACGATGCGCACTCGATGACCATTCATCACCGCCTGTCCGCCGACCCCCAGACCGAGCTTGGCGAGATCCGCGCGATCGACCACCACCCCATCCGGCTCGTTGAGGCGGGCGCGCAGTGCGGGTGAGATCGCGTCGGCAAACATCATCGCGTCGGGCCGGGTATCGATTCCGGAGACGAATACGGAGACGCCGCCCTTTTCGGCCGGGCCGCGCCAGTCACCGTCGACCCAGCGGAACGGCTCCACCCGCAGCACCTCCGGATCCATCAGCGCGCGGATCTCGGCGTCGCGCGGAATCGGCCGACCGAGCTCGATGCTCTGCGTACCCGGATAGCCGATCCAGAGGTCGCCTGCGGATTTGTTGATGTACACCGCCGAGCTGTTGAAGATCCCCAGCACCAGGGCCGCCTGCACCAGCAGCAGCAGTCCAGAAAAGGCCACGGCGAATGCCGACGGCAGAAAGCGTCGCCAATCGTGGATCAGCGTCTTGCGCGCCAGCGGAACCATCAGTCTTTGCTCCGCGCAGCGGGCAGCGGCGCGCCGCCCAGCGCCTTGTAGAGGGCAACGAAGGCGATGCTCCGCTCGCGTTCCGCCGCCGCCAGCTCGAGCTCAGCCTCGAGCAGCACCCGCTGCGCCTCAAGGCGCGCCTGTTGGTCGCTCAGGCCCAGCCGCAGCAGCACCGCGCTGGCGGCGTCGTCGCGTCGGCGAGTCTCCAATGCCCGCCTCAACGCGGCGCTGCGCTCGCCCTGTGCGGCGAGCTGCGCCAGCGCGGTCTCGGCTTCGCCGAGTCCTTCGAGCACCGCCTGACGATAGGCCAGCACGCTCGCCGCCAGCGTCTTTTCGTTCGCTTCAGCCTGCGCCTTGCGCATGCCCCAGTCGAACAGCGGCAGCTCGATCGCCGGCCCAACCGTCACGATGCTGTCCGCATTGGCCAGCCGCGTGCCGCCGATCACCTTGGCGGAATAGGTGAGCGAGCCGCCGATGCCGATTCGCGGCAGGCGCGCGGTGCGGGCCAGACCGAGCTCGCCGGCGGCCTGCAGCACCTCGCTTTCGGCGCGACGGATTTCCGGGCGCGTGCGCAGCATCTCGGCCGGGGGCGAGTGCAGGCGGAAGGCGCCGAGCCGCAGCGGCGCTGTCTCGCTCAGCCAGCTCGAATCCGGTGTGTCGCGGCCGAGCAGAAGCGCCAGCTGTCTCAAGGCGATATCGACGGCGAGCTGCGGCTCCTGCAGCGCCGCTTCCGCGCGCGCCTGTGCTGCCTCGACCTCGCCTAGATCTCGCTCTGCCGCGAGCCGCAGTCCGAGGCGAGTTCGGGTGAGCTCGACCAGCCGCGCGGCATCCGCGGCCAGCTGCTGCTGCAGCGCCAGCCGCTCGCGCGCAGCGCGCAGCTCGATCGCGGCGCGCACGACTTCGGCAATCACGCGCACGCGCGTCGCCTGCGCCGTGCTTTCCGCAAGGCCGAGCTCGCCGGCGGCAAGCTGCGACTCGATCTCCTTGCGGCCGAACAGGGCCAGTTCCCATTTGGCGTCGAAACCCATCTGGAAATAGCTGGCGCTGCTGTCCGGCGTCGGTTCAGAGTAGGTGTGGAGATTGACCTGTGGCAGATAGGGCGCCAGCGCCTGTCCAGCCAGAATGCGCGCCGCCTCGACCCGCAGCTCGCTCTCGCGCAGGCTCAAATTGTGCTCGAGCACGGAGGCGACCAGCGCATCCAGACCGGCGTCATCGAAAACCCGCCACCACTGGCGCAAATCCGCCGCCGGCGCCTGCGCATCGACCAGTGCGTGCTGCCACTCGCGCGGCAACTGCTGCGGCAACTGCGGTGGCATCACCGCACAGCCGGCCGCCATGATCGCCAACAGGCTGGCCAGCAGGATTCGGGCGAGCGGGGCGAGAATTGCGCGGAGATGCACTGGTGAGTGTCTGCGGAAAAGAAGGGGGAAAGATCTCGTATCGGGCAGCTAGGACCGCCGTGGCGGAACACAATTGCGCGCAGCGACGGCACGCAGCGCCGCGCCGGCTGCCCACTGCACGCCCCGACATCTGCGCAAGACGCCGCAGACCCGTGAAGTCGGGCGTCGCCCCGGTCGGATGCGCAGTTTACCCATTCCTGCCGGAGACAGCCTCGACCGCCTGCTGCGCCGACTCCGCCAGAACGCTCAGGAAGGCCTCGCCGTAACGCGCCAGCTTGTGTGCGCCGACGCCGCCGAGTGCAGCCATCGCGCCCAGACTGCGCGGCCGCTCGCGCAGCATCGCGTGCAGCGTTGCGTCATGGAAAATCACGTAAGGAGGAACGCCCTGCTCGCGGGCCAGGCGCGCTCGCAAAGCCCGCAGCGCCTGCCACAGGGATTCCTCGTGTGGCGCGATCTCGAGGGGCGCGCGAGCGGGCGCGGCTCCCGCGGCGCGGCGCGCGCGGCGCTCGGCCCGGCTCGCCGAATAGCGCAGCCGAACCGGCGTATCGCCGCGCAGCACCCCGCGACTGGCCGGCGTCAGACGCAGGGTTCCGTAGCCTTCCTCGTCGGCCGCCAGCAGGTTGGCGGCGAGGAGCTGGCGGAACACACTCTTCCACTGCCCCGCATCGAGCTCGCCGCCAATGCCGAAGGTGCTGAGTCGATTGTGACCCAGCGCACCGATGCGCTCGTCGGTTTCGCCGCGCAGTACCCGCACCACGTGGCTCACACCGAAACGCTGACCGGTGCGGTACACGCAGGACAGCGCCTTCTGCGCCAGCACACGTGCGTCGACGATCCGCGGCGGCTCGAGGCAGTTGTCACAATTGCCGCAGTCGTGATCGAGCGTTTCACCGAGCCTGGCAAGCAGGTAGCGGCGTCGGCAGCCCGGGGTCTCGGCATAGGTCAGAAGCTGGTCGAGCTTGCACCGCTCGATCCGCTTGCGCTCCTCGCCGGCGCTCGAGCTTTCGATGAAGCCCCGCAGCGTCACCAGATCACCCAGTCCGTAACAGAGCCAGGCTTCCGCCGGCAGGCCGTCGCGACCCGCGCGTCCGGTTTCCTGGTAGTAACCCTCGATGCTGCGCGGCAGGTTGAGATGCGCAACGAAGCGCACGTCCGGCTTGTCGATGCCCATGCCGAAGGCGATCGTCGCCACCATCACCACAGCCTCCTCGCCGAGGAAACGGCGCTGATTGGCAGCGCGGGAGTCGGCGTCCATCCCGGCGTGGTAGGGCAACGCCTCGATGCCCTGCCCGAGCAGCCATTCGGCGACTTCCTCCGTCTTGCGCCGCGAAAGGCAGTAGACGATGCCGGATTCGCCACGATGCTCGGCGAGAAACTCGGCCAGCTGCCGGCGCTGTTCGTACTGATCGACAATCCGGTAGCGGATGTTGGGGCGATCGAAGCTGGCGACGAAGCGCCGCGCCGACTGCAACGCCAGCTGCTCGACGATCTCCTCGCGGGTCGGCGGATCGGCGGTCGCGGTGAGCGCGATCCGCGGCACCCCGGGAAAGCGCTCGTGCAGCACGCGGAGCTGGCGGTACTCGGGGCGGAAATCATGCCCCCACTGCGACACGCAGTGGGCTTCATCGATCGCGAACAGCGACAGGGGAATCCCCCGCAGGCAATCAAGGAAGCGGGGGGCCAGAAGTCGCTCCGGCGCGACGTACAGAAGCTTCAGCCTGCCGGCAAGCAGCTCACGCTCGACGACGTTTTGCTCGCCCGCCTCCTGCGACGAATTGAGGCAGGCCGCTGCCACGCCAAGCTGGCGCAGTGCTTCGACCTGATCCTGCATCAGCGCGATCAGCGGGGAAACGACAACGGCCGTGCCTTCGCGCAGCAGCGCCGGAATCTGGTAGCAGAGCGACTTGCCGCCACCGGTCGGCATCAACACGAGCACATCATCGCCCGCGGCGACCTGCCGAATGATGGCCAGCTGTTCGCCGCGGAACTCGCGATAGCCAAATACGGCGCGCAGCAGCTCCAGGGCTGCTGCGTCCGTAGACTCGGTGGCCTGCGAAGCCCCCGGCATCGCCACTCGTTTACTTCGCCTGATAGGTGAACTTCTGTCCGGCGAGCGCGGCCTGATACATGGCGCCGCCCTTGACGATCGTGAACACCGCCATGCCCTTGTAGTAGCGACCGGCCGTGGTCGCGTCCTTCTTGCCGCCACTGGCGCTGGCACTGGCGCCCGAGGTGCCCGCGCTCGCCCCCGCCGCAGCAGTGATCACCACCGCGCTGGCGTCGGCACCGAACTCGAAGCTGCCGGCGGTGAAGTCGCGGTAAGCCGAGGGGTTTTCGAAGAAGATGATCTGGCTATAAGCCTGGCCACCCAGCTGCGCGCCTACGCTGAACTGGATCATCGAGGTGTCACCGGTGTAGTGGCCCTCGCGGTAGACGCGGCCATTGCCGTGCGCCGCGCCGACGATCAGGCCGCCCTTGCCGATGCTCGGAAACACTGCGTAGCCGTAGCTATCGCTGAAGAAACGGGCACTCTGACCGGCGTTCTTGAACAACGCAATGGTGTCGCTGTAGCTGTCGGCGCGAACGGTCGTCGCCGCGAGCCCCAGAAGCAGGCTGGCCATCACCACGAGAAAACGTTGCATGACTGAAGATCCTCCACTGTGCAAAGCCACGAATCCCGACGCGACGATCGCGCGCCGAAGCGCCGGCAGGATGATCCGGCCGGCGGACAAACGCAACGCGCAAACGCGCCGAGAGCTGAACGACCCTCGCCCTTTGCCTGCGCGGTTGAATTGGATAGGCTTCGAGCTTCATGCATCGCGGCCGCCTCGGGCGGTCAGCGCACCGCATCCCTGATCGAGGTTTCGCATGAAGTCAGTCAGAAAGTCGATGATCCCGCTGCTTGTCGCGCTGCTGGTCGGCTGCGGCGGCGGCCCGGCACGCAAGCTGCACCCTTCCACTGCCAGCATCCAGCAGCTTGCAGTCGAGCCGGATGGGCGGTGGCGGCTCAGCCTGCGCCTGCAGAATTTCAGCAACGTCCCCATGCACTACAGTCGGATCGACGCCAGCCTGCAGATCGACGGCGGTGATGCCGGCCGCATCCAGGTCGATCCCGACATCGACATCGTCGCCAACGGCGGCGACGTGTTCGAGCTGCGTATGCCGGCTGAAATCGTGTTACCGATCGGGCGGGACTTCCTCTACCGACTGCAGGGTACGATCGAAACCAGCTCACCGAAGGCGCGCTACAAGTTCGAGCGCAGCAGCCGACTGTCGCCGGTGCCGGGAGTCGCCGACACCTGGCGCTGAGAGGTGACATCCCGCTACACCATTCCGGGTCCGTCGCCGGTCACGCTCGACGGAATCAGATCAGGAGCTTCACCATGAGTCGCTATACTGCCCCGCTTGCCGACCTCCGCTTCGTCCTGCATCAGGTGCTCGAAGTCGAGAAGACCTACGCCCGCCTGCCAGGATGCGAGGTGGCCAGTGCCGACCTGATCGATGCAGTGCTGGAGGAGGCCGGCAAGTTCAGCGAGCAGGTGCTGGCGCCGCTCAACGGCTCGGGTGACCAGGAAGGTTGCCAGTTCGACCCGACGAGCCACGAAGTGCGCACGCCCAAGGGCTTCAAGGACGCCTTCCGCCTCTACGTGGAGGGCGGCTGGACCGGCCTCACCATCGACGCGGCCTTCGGCGGCCAGGCCTTGCCGGAAACCATCGGCGCTGCGCTCAAGGAGATGGTCGATTCGGCCAACCTCGCCTGGAGCAACTATCCGATGCTCTCCCACGGCGCCTCCTCGGCGCTCGAACATCACGGCGAGGACTGGCAACGCGAGGTGTTCCTGAAGCCCTTGGTCAACGGCACCTGGACCGGCACCATGTGTCTCACCGAGCCGCACTGCGGCACCGATCTCGGCCTGCTGAAAACCCGCGCCGAGCCGACTGCCGACGGCAGCTACCGGGTCACCGGCACCAAGATCTTCATCACTGCCGGCGAGCACGACTTCGTCGGCAACATCCTTCATCTGGTGCTGGCGCGACTGCCAGACGCGCCGGCCGGCGTGAAAGGCATCTCCCTGTTTCTGGTGCCCAAGTTCAAGGTGGCGAAGGACGGCACGGTGAGCGAGCGCAACCGCCTGGCCTGCGGCTCGATCGAGCACAAGATGGGCATCCACGGCTCGGTCACCTGCGTGATGAACTTCGACGGCGCTGAGGGCTGGATGGTCGGCCAGCCGAACAAGGGCCTGGCCGCCATGTTCACCATGATGAACACCGCCCGCCTCGCGGTTGGTCTGCAGGGCCTCGGCCTCGCCGAGCGCGCCTACCAGAACTCCTTGGCCTATGCCCGCGAGCGCCTGCAGATGCGCGCCCTGAGCGGCCCGAAGTTTCCCGACAAGCCGGCCGACCCGCTGATCGTGCATCCCGACGTGCGGCGCATGCTGCTGACCCAGAAGGCCTTCGTCGAGGGCGGCCGCATGCTGGCGCTCTACGCCTACCTGCACGAGGACATCCGCAAGCATGCGGACGCCGCCGCCGAGCGCGAGCGCGCCGAGGCGCTGGTTTCATTCCTGACGCCCATCGTCAAGGGCCTGCTCACGGAAACCGCGATCGAGTGCACCTACGACGGCCAGCAGATCTTCGGCGGCCACGGCTACATCGTCGAGAACGGCATGGAGCAGTTCGCCCGCGACGCGCGCATCACTACGCTCTACGAGGGCACCACGCAGATTCAGGCCAATGACCTGCTGGGACGCAAGGTGCTGCAGCTAAAAGGGGTTGGCCTCAAGCACTTCCTGGGCGAGATCGAGGCTTTCTGCGCCGCTCACGCGGGCGACGCTGGCCTCGCCGAGTTCATCGGCCCGCTTGGCAAGGCGGCTGCCGACTGGGCCGCTCTGACCCAAGAGATCGCCGCCCGCGCCGCTGCCGACCCCGAGGAAATCGGCGCCGCTGCCTGCGACTACCTGTTCTATTCCGGCTACGTCGCGCTGGCCTGGTTCTGGGCGCGCGCGGTAGCCAGCGCGGATGCCGCCGGCTCCGCCGAGCGGCGCGAGGCCAAGCGCCACACCGCGCGCTTCTACTATGCGCGCATCCTGCCGCGGACCCAGGTCCACGCGGCGACCATCCGCAGCGGCGCCGCCAACCTGATGGAGATGCCGGCGGCGCTGTTCGACTGAAGTTCTCAGCTGCGCCCCGCGTCGACGTCGGCACCTGCCATGCCGAAACGGCGCGGCGTGAGGAACAGCACGAAGGTCAACGCAAGCGCCGCGACCAGGAGCCCGAGGTAGACCCAACGCATGGCGTCTGCCAGCGCAAGGCGCAGGAAGGCGTCGAGCGCGCCCTGCGCGCCGGGACTTTCCAGCACCCGCAGCACTTCGTCAGGATGGCTCGGCAGGATCGCCGCCAGGCCGGCGGGCGCCCGCGCGAGTGCATCGCGCATCGCACCGTTGAAGATCGCCCCGGCCATCGCTGCACCGAGGCACTGACCGAGATAGCGGGAAAACAGGTTGGCCCCGGTCACCACGCCGCGCTGGCCCCAGCCGACCATCGACTGCACGCCGACCAGGAGCGGCGTCGACAGCAGGCCGAAACCGGCGCCGAGCAGCACCTGATCGACGGCGAGCCACGCCGCCCCGGCGCGCGGCGACAGCAGCAAGAACCCGGCAGTGGCCAGAACCAGCAGTACGGCGCCGCAGAGCCCGGTATCGCGAAATCCGATCCGCAGATAGAGCTTCCCGGACAACGAGGAGGCCAGCGGCCAGCCAAGGCTGATGCAAGCCAGCAGTAGGCCGGCGGCGATCGGCCCGAGGCCGAGCACTGCCTGGCCGTAGGTCGGCAGATAAGTGTTGGGACCCATCATCACCAAGCCCATCGCGATCATCGCCAGGTTGGTACCTATCAGGGCCGCGCGCCGCCACAGCCAGGGCGGCTGGATCGGCTCGCGGGCGCGGCGCTCGACGAAGGGCAGCAGGCCACCGAGCAACAGCGCCGCGAGGAAGGCGGCGAGACTCGGCGGCGACAGCCAGGGCCAGCTCTGTCCGCCCTGCAGCAGGCCGAGCAGCAGCGCTGCCACCGCCAGCATCAGGAGCAGCGCGCCCGCGTAGTCGATCTGGTGGCGCTCGCCGCGCGGACGCTCGTCCAAGAAGCGGTCGATCAGGCCCATGGCAAGCAGTCCGATCGGCAGGTTGACCAGGAAAATCCAGCGCCAGGATGCGTATTCGACGAAGCTGCCGCCGAGCGTCGGCCCGACCACCGCGGCCATGCCCCATACGCTCGACAGCCAGCCCTGGACGCGGGCGCGCTCGCGCACCGTGTAGATGTCGCCGGCGAGCGTGTTGACCGTCGCCATGATGGCGCCCGCACCGAGCCCCTGCAGACCGCGAAAACCGATCAGGCTCGCCATGTCCCAGGCCAGCGCGCAGGCGGCGGAACCCACAAGAAACAGCAGCATGCCAAAGATCAGCACGCGCTTGCGGCCGAAGGTATCGGCCAGCTTGCCGTAAATCGGAATCGTGATCGTCTGCCCCAGCAGGTAGACCGAAAACAGCCAGCTGAACAGACGGAAGCCGCCGAGATCGGCCACGATCTGCGGCACCGCAGTGGAGACGATGGTGCTGTCCATCGCCGCCAGCGTCAGCGTCAGCATCAGCGCTGCGAGGATCCAGCCGCGGCGCAGCGGTGCAGGCGCCCCGCCGCCCGCGGGATGGGGCGCGGCAACGGTCAGATTCGCGCGCTCCGCAGGCGCAGGGCGTTACCGATCACCGACACCGAGGACAGGCTCATCGCCGCCGCCGCGAGCACTGGGCTCAGCAGTAATCCGAACCAGGGATAAAGCAATCCGGCCGCGACCGGAATGCCGAGGCTGTTGTAGAGGAAGGCGAACACCAGGTTCTGACGGATGTTGGCGACCGTCGCCGCGGCCAGGCGGCGAGCGCGCAGCAGGCCGCCCAGATCTCCCTTGAGCAGGGTCACCTGAGCGCTCTCCATCGCCACATCGGTGCCGTCGCCCATGGCAATGCCAACGTCGGCAGCGGCCAGCGCCGGCGCGTCGTTGACGCCGTCACCGGCCATCGCGACCCGCGCTCCCCGTGCCCGCGCAGCCGCGACCCATGCTGCCTTGTCCTGCGGGCTCTGCTCACCGTGGACGTCGTCGATCCGCAGCTCGTCGGCCACCGCACGAGCGGTCGCGCGACCGTCGCCGCTCAACATCACGATGTGCACGCCAGTCGCGCGCAAGCCCTCAAGCGTCTCCTGCACACGCGCCTTGAGCGGATCGCGTACCGCGAGGAGGCCGAGCAGCTCCCGATCACCACCGAGGAACATCACCGTGGCAGCCTGACGACGCAGGTTTTCGGCACGCTCGGCGAGTGGCGCCAGATCGATCCCGGACGCGCGCATCAAGGCCGCGTTGCCGAGCGCCAGCGTACGGCCGTCGATTCGGCCACGCACGCCTTGCCCGGCCACCGCCTGGAAGTCCTGCACCGCCGGCGGCCGCAGCCGTCGCTTGCGCGCGGCCTCCAAAATCGCGTGCGCCAGCGGATGCTCGCTGCCGACCTCGAGCGCGGCGGCGAGCCCCAGTAGCTGGTTCTCGTCGGTCGCGCCGTGCGTCTCCAGGGCGCTCAGGGCCGGTTTGCCCTCGGTCAGGGTGCCGGTCTTGTCCACCACCAGGGTGTCGATCGCGGCGAGGGTCTCGATGGCGCCGGCGTCACGAAACAGCACCCCGGATTCGGCGCCGCGGCCACTGGCCACGGTGATCGAGATCGGCGTCGCTAGCCCCAGGGCGCAGGGACAGGCGATGATCAGCACCGCTACCGCATTGACCAGCGCGTGGGCCAGGCGCGGCTCCGGGCCCAGCAGCCACCAGACCAGGAAGGTCAGCGCAGAGATCAGCACCACGGCGGGCACGAAGAAGGCCGAGAACCGATCGGCGAGACGCTGCAGCGGCGCCTTCGAGCGCTGCGCCTCGGCCACCAGGGCGACGATCCGCGCCAGCACCGTATCGGCGCCGACGTGCGCGGCGCGCAGCAGCAGGCTGCCGCTGCCGTTCAGGGTGCCGCCGATCAGACGGTCGCCGATGGCCTTGGCCACCGGCATCGACTCGCCGCTCAGCATCGACTCGTCGACGTGGCTCGAGCCCTCGGTTACCTCGCCGTCGACCGGCACCTTTTCGCCTGGCCGCACGCGCAGCAGATCACCCACCCGAACCTGCTCCAGCGGCAGGTCTTCTTCCCTGCCGTCCGCGCCGACCCGCCGCGCCTGCTGCGGCGCAAGCTCGAGCAGGCGGCGCAGCGCCACGGACGTCTTGCCCCGCGCGCGCAGCTCGAGCCACTCGCCGAGCAGCGCGAGCGCAACGATCACCCCGGAAGCCTCGAAATAGACGCCGACGCGTCCGTGCGCGTCGCGCATCGAAGGCGGGAACAGCTCTGGCGCCAGCAGCGCCACCAGGCTGAAGGTGAACGCCACCAACACGCCGAGGCCGATCAGGCTGTACATGTTCGGCGCTCCGCGCAACGCGCCCTGCCAGCCACGACGGTAGTAGTCGAGTCCGGCCCACAGCACCAGCGGAGCGGCCAGCAGCAGCTCGATCCAGCGCAGCGCGCCGGCGAGCCGCGGCGGGAACGCCGCCGCAACGAAATGCGGCAGCATGCCGACCACCAGCAAGGGCAGCGCGAGCGCCGCGGCGGCGACGAACTTGCGCCGGACGGCCCGCAGCTCGTCCGCGCCGGCGTCCGACGCGTTTGGCAGCAGCGGCTCGAGCGCCATGCCGCACAGGGGGCAGCTACCGGGACCGAGCTGGCGCACTTCCGGGTGCATCGGGCAGGTGTAGAGCGTGCCTGCCGGCACCGGCACCGCGGCCGTCGGCGCAGGCGCGATCCAACGCGCGGGGTCGGCGAGAAACTTCTCGCGACAGCGCGCGGAGCAGAAAACCCAGGTCTTTCCCGCGTTCTCTGCGCTGTGTCGCGCGCTCGCGGGATCCACGCGCATCCCGCAGACCGGGTCGCGTTCGGCCGGCTGGACGCTGGCGATATCGGCCTGGCGGCAGCAGCCGCTGCCCGGCGGGGTGCTCGTGTTCATCTCGATTCTCGACGCCAGTTGCCCGCAGCGCTGCGGCAAGCCATTGTGCCAAGCTCGCGCTGCCGCGTCGCGGCCGATGGCGACGCGGCAGCCGCTGCTTTCCCACCGCCTCGGGGATGCTCTATGCTGCCGCGCCGTGAGCGCAAGAGAATCCCACGCGATCGTCGACCTTGCTGGAAGCGAACTCCTGCAGGCCGCCGCGCAGCGCATCGGCGACATTCACGCCACCCGCGTGCTGTCGCTGGATGCCGGCGGGCGCATTCTCGACTGGATCAGCTGGCAGGACGCAGCCTGCCTCTACGTGCGCGACGCGGTGGCCTGGACGCTCGGCGAGCCCTGCCTGACCTTGCGCGGCGGCATCAATCGCATGAGCGGTCGTCAAAGTCGGCTCGAGCTGCACCCGATCGTGGCCAGCACCGGCCGCGTGCGCGCGGATGCGTTGGATCCCGCGCCGACCCTGAGCAACGTCGCGCTGTTTGCCCGCGACCGCATGATGTGCCTCTATTGCGGCAACCAGTTTCCGCGCCACGAGCTGACCCGCGACCACGTCGTCCCCCTGTCGCGCGGTGGCCGCGACGAGTGGGTCAACGTGGTCAGCGCTTGCTGGTCCTGTAACGTGAAGAAGCGCAATCGGAGCCCGCAGGAAGCTGCGATGCCGCTGCTCGCGGTACCCTACCGGCCGAGCTGGGTCGAGCATCTGATCCTGTCCAACCGCAACATCCTCGCCGACCAGATGGAATTTCTGCTCAACCATCTGCCGCGCAGCCGCCGGCCGGACTGACCACGCTCAGCTCTTGGCTGCGGCGGTCTTGCGTGCGCTCGCGGTGGACTTGCGTGCACTGCTGCGTGAGCCAGCACGCGCCTTGCCGTTCGGCCCGACCGAGGGCTGCGGATCGACGTCCTGCAGCAGCGCACGCAGGTCCACGGAAATCGTGTTGCCGTCGCCGGCAAGGTCGAGCGATCCCATGGAGCGCTTGCTGAGCGCGGCGCGATCTAGAAACAGCTCTTCATCGGGCACCGGCGGACGCAGGCTGCTGCAGAGCTTCCGGTTCAGCCGCAGCAAGCTGGTCCCCGAGCGCCGCCACGGCTGGTCGGGCGAGAGCCGATGCACCATCACGCTCTCCAGCTTCACCACGACGGTATCGCCATTCACTTCCGCGCAGCGGCCGATGCCAATGTCATAGTTCATGAATCATTCTTCCTCTCGACTGCACAAAGCGGCGTGACGGCCGCAACCCTGCGAACAGGCCACGCCAATCGTCCATTATGCGCCATCCGACGTGAGAATTTCGTTATCGGACGTCAAGACGTCCATTTCTCCGCGTCGCCGGGGTTCTCCCGAGCGCCCTGCGCAGCCGTCGCCAGGCGCCGCCAGGGCTCCCGATCGAACACCAGCAGCCGCCGTCCGCGGCGGGAAATCTTGGCCCAGGCGCACGCCAGCGGCCCTCCCGAATCCGCCAGCTCGATCCGCCAGCTCGCCGCTTCGGCACAGGCGCTCCAGCGCAGGTCGGCGACGGCGCCCTGCAGTCGGACCCCGACTCGCGGGCAGCGCGGCAGGTCGACCCGCAGACGCAGCAGCCCGCTCCCGCTTGCGCCGATCAGCAGCAACTCGTGCCGCCGCAGGCGAAACGGACCGGGGCGATGCGCCATGCACCAGCGCAAACCCGTTCCACTCGGCGCGACCGAAAGTGGCGGCGGAGCCCGCTCGTCGAAAGCCTCGCTGGTGGTGCGCGCCAGACGCTGCAGGCGCCCGCGGCTGAGCGCAAGCTGGCTGCGGTGCATGCCCAGCGCCGCCAGCTTGCGGGCGCGCCGAACCGCGTCGCCTGCCAGCAGGAGAGGCTTCCCCGCGCGCACGCCGTGCACCAGATAGGCGAGCCGTCGGGCGCTGCAGCCGCTGCGCTGCACCGCGATCTCGAGCAGGACGTGCAGCGCGCCGTGATCCGGGTGAAGATCGCCCAGCGCCGGCAGCACGACGTGGCTCGGCGCAAACGACTCGAGTTCGGCAGCCAGAATCTGCGGCGCCTCGTCCGAACTCATGAGAAGCTCCGTGACGCCCTGGTCGGGCCAACCCAGGAAGCGCACGGCGGCGTCGGCGTTCACGCCGAGCGCCGCCAGCGCCTGCTGCGCCTCGGCTCTGCGCCTGCGTCCCCAGCGCGCCCGCGCCGCTGTGTCGATGCGCCAGCGCCGCTCCAGCCAGCGCTGCGGCCAGGGATTGTCGTCGCCGTCGGTGGCGAACACCACCCGCAGCGTCGCGCCCGCGGCCAGCGCGGCCTGGATCAGCAGGCCCGCGCCAAGCGTTTCGTCGTCGGGGTGCGGCGCCAGCACCAGCACGCGGTCGCCGGCCCGAAACTCGAGCGGCTCGCTCAAGGCCGATCCGCCGTTGCCGCCGAGCTCACCGGGCGCCTCCCGCCAGCGCCGCCAGGCGCTCCCGCAGAAGATCGAGCCGCAGGTCTCCGGCCGCGCCGGGCGAGACGCGCGCAGCGAGACTCGCCTCCGGCGTGCGCCCGGCTCCGCTCGCCGCCGGATCGCTCGCCGCCTCGCGGTAGGCGTCGCGGAACGCCAGTCCGGCGGCGGCGCGCTCGACGGCCAGATCGGTAGCGTAGAGCGCCGGCTCGATTGCCGCCCGCATGGCCGGCGCGTTCCACTCGAGCCGTCGCAGCAGCTCCGGCAGCAGGCCCAGCGCCTCGAGCCCGCGGGAAAATCCGCGCAGCAGCGGACCCTTGCTGAACTGCAGATCGCGCTGATAGCCCGACGGCAGCGACAGCAGCTGCTCGATCTCGCCGCGCGCCGCGCTGACCGCGGCGTAGCTCGCGCGCAGCAGCTCGACCACGTCGGGATTGCGCTTGTTCGGCATGATCGAGCTGCCGGTGGTGTATTCCGGCGGCAGCCGCACGAAGCCGAACTCGGCGCTGGTGAACAGCGACAGGTCCCAGGCCAGGCGGCGCAGGTCGAGCAGCGCCGAGCCCAGCGCCTCGAGTGCCGCCATCTCGTACTTGCCGCGCGAGAGCTGGGCCGCAACCGGATTCAGCTGCAGGCGGCGGAAACCGAGCGCCGCGCGGGTGTGGTCGCGGTCCAGCGGCAGGTTGACGCCGTAGCCGGCGGCGGTGCCGAGGGGGTTGGCGTCGAGCCAGGCGCGGGTGTCCAGCGCCCGCTCCAGATCGTCGATGAAGGATTCGCCGAAGCCGGCGAACCAGAGCGCGGTGGAGGACACCACCGCCCGCTGCAGGTGGGTGTAGCCCGGCAGCGGCAGGCTTTCGCGCGCGGCCCGCTCGAGGCAGACTTCGGCGATCTCGCGGCAGCGCTCGGCGAGTTCGCCGAGCCGGGCCCTGAGCCAGAGGCGGCTTGCGACCAGCACCTGGTCGTTGCGGCTGCGCCCAGTGTGCACGCGCCGCCCGGTTTCGCCCAGGCGCTCGTCAAGGCGCGCCTCGATCGCCGAATGGCCGTCCTCGAAGCGCGCGTCGAGAACGAAGCGACCGGCGCGGAAATCCTCGGCCAGAAGCGCCAGCTCGACGACGATCGCCTCGCGCTCGGCGACGTCGAGAATGCCGATCCGCTGCAGACCCTCGACGTGCGCGCGGCTGGCCTCGATGTCGCAGAGAAAGAGCTCGCGATCGAGCAGCACGTCGTCGCCGGCAAGGAAGCGCATGATGCGCTCGTCCACCGCCACACCCTGCTTCTGCCACAGCAGACCGCTCACGGCGCAGCCTCGTCGAGGACGGACTCAGGCAGCGGGATCGCGCTGTATTCGTCGAAGCCGAAAGCGAGGTTCAGGTTCTGTACGGCCTGGGTCGCGGCGCCCTTGAGCAGGTTGTCGATGGTGGCGACGATCACCGCGCGGCGCCCGCCCGGCGCCACCGCGAAGCCGCCGATCTCGAGGTGGTGGCGTCCGGCGATGCGGCTGACCCAGGGCGCCTCGTCGACGATCCGCACCAGCGGCTCGCCGGCATAGGCCTCGCGAAAGCGCGCCTCGAGGCGGTCCGCGCCGAGCGGCTCGCGCAGCCACAGGTTTGCCGTGACGGTGATGCCGCGATAGTGCGGCGCGACGTGCGGGATGAACTCGACCGGCATGCCCAGGCGCGCCGAGGCTTCGCGTTCGTGCAGATGGCCAACCAGAGCGTAGGGCATCAGATTGTCGCGGAGCTTGTCCGGATCGTTGCGCTCGGAAGGCGCGGTGCCGGCGCCGGAGTAGCCGGAGACGCCAAAGCAGACCGGTGGTCCGGCGAGCTCGCCCCGCAGCGGCGCGACGATCAGCTGCATGGCGGTCGCGTAGCAACCGGGATTGCTGATCCGTCGCCGGCCGGGCGCCTCGCTGCGGGTCAGCTCGGGCAGGCCGTAGTACCAGTCGGGGTCAAAGCGGTGATCGGCCGAGAGATCGAGGATCACGGGATTCCCACCCTTGGCCTCGAGCGCAGCAACGAACTCGGCCGACTTGCCGTTGGGCAGGGCCAGCACCACCGCGTCGGCGCCTTTTGCCGCGACCGCCTCGGCATCGAGGTTCTCGTAGCGCAGCCCGGCGACGTGCGCGCCGCCGAGCGCACGCCCGGCCAGCTCGCGCGAGGAGACGAAGGCGAGCTCGAAGCCGGGATGGCGCTCGAACAGCGCGATCAGCTCGGCGCCGGTGTGGCCGCGCGCGCCGACGATGCCGACGGTTTTCCGCTCACTCATGGGCCGGATCCTCCAGGGTCGAGGGACGTTCGCGGCAGCTCGCGAGGCAGCGCTCGATCTCGGCACAATCCCGCATGCCGTACCAGTAAATCTTCCATCGCTCCTCCTTGATCGAGCCGTCGCATTCCGCGTCATAGAACGCGTTGATACGGTTGCGCCGGCGCGAACGCCAGAACAGGCGCGGATTTTCCCCGCCCATCACCTGCCAGATCGCGCGCCCCAGGCCCTCGCCCTGAGCGTCCTCCGCCACCGCGAACTTGTCGAGGTAGGGCAGCCCGCCTTCGTCGGTGAGGACCAGCGCAGCGCGATAGTTTTCGCTCAGATACACCCGCGCCGGGCGCAGCCGCTCGAAATAGTCCGCCGCCAGCTTGCGGCCAAAGCCGGCCTCGATCAACGCCCGCAGCCGCTCACGATCGACGCCGTCCCAGCCGGCGTGCACCCGAACCCGCTCGCCGCGACGCACCAGAGTGCCCGAACCGCGGTGGGTGAAGAGCTCGCGAGCCAGCTCGCCCGGCCGGGTGATCGAGACCGAAGAGAACAGCGGCAGCTCGTCGAGCAGGGCCTTGATCTGCTCCAGCTTGAGGCGCATGCCGCCGCTGATCCAGGGCTCGGCGCGCAGGCGCGCGTACTGGCTGGAGAGGTTGATCGAGTCGATCACGCGCCCGTCGGCGTCGAGCAGGCCGCCGGTTTCGGTGAGGAAGATGATCTTGTAGGGCTGCAGCGCGCGCACCAGCTCGTTGGCGGCGAAGTCGGCGTTGACGTTGAGAATCTGGCCGCTCTCGGTTTCGCCGAGCGAGGCGATCACCGGAATCGCGCCGGCGCGCAGTCCGGCCACGATCGGCGCCTGATGGACCCGCACCACGCGCCCGACCAGGCCAAGCCGCGCGCGATCGATCGGTTGAGCCTCGAACACGCCGGAGACGACCGAGGTCGCATGCACGTCGGCAGCGTGCAGGGCTTCGACCAGGCGCAGGTTCTGCGCCTGGAACACCCGCCGCACGACCGCCAGCGCTTCGGCTGAAGTGACGCGCAGCCCGTCCACGGTCTGCTTGACGATGCCGGCGGCGGCGAGCTCGGCATCGAGCTGGGGTCCGGCGCCGTGCAGCACGATCGGCGATAGCCCCACCTGCTGCAGAAAGGCCAGCGAAGAAGTCAGCGCCTCGAGGTCGTCGCGCAGCACTGCACCGCCCACCTTGACCACCGCGAAGCGCTTGGCGTCGAGCTGGGAAAAGCGCTCGAGGTACTGGTTGATCTCCCGCGCGCTGGCCATCGTCGACAGCAGCCGCAGGATGGTCTGGCGCAGCTGCAGTCGGGTATCCGCGTTCATGGCTGGCTGATCCGGAACAGGGCCTGCGCGTAGCGCTCGAGCTCGGCGAGCGCCAGCCATTCGTCGGCCGCGTGGGCCTGGGCGATGTCGCCGGGGCCCCATACCAGAGTCGGCAGGCCGGCGGCGGAGAAGAGCGCCGCCTCGGTCCAGAAGTCGACCGCGGGCGCCGCCTCCAGGCCGAGGCGATCGGCCAGCGCGCGGGCCGCGGCAAGATCCGCGGCGGCGCTCGCTGGTCGCGCCGGCAGCGGCGGCCCGCGAAAGCCTTCCTCGAACTGCGCGGGCTCGATCGGCGCCAGCCCGCGCAGTTCGGCCAGCAGGTGATCGGTGTCCATCGAGGGCAGCGGGCGCAAGCCGAAGCGGAGCTCGGCGTCGGGCGCAATGACGTTGGCCTTGATGCCGCCCTCGACGCGGCCGACGTTGAAGCGCAGGCCGCGCAGCCCGTCGAACTCCTCCGCCGCGCGCGCGTCGACCCAGTCGAGCGCCCGCGCACCCCAGCGCAGGGCCTGGTGCAGGGCGCTGTCGGCCGGCCCCTGCGCCGCCGAAGCGTGACCGGCGCGGCCGGCAAAGCGCATCCTGACCGAGCTGATGCCGCGGTGCGCGAGCACCGCGCGGGCGCCGGTCGGCTCGGCCACCACCACCGCCTCGTAGCCGTGCGGCTCGCGCAGGAAGCCGGCGATGCAGCGTGCGTCGTTGGCCTCCTCGTCGCTGCTGAAGAGAAACGCCAGCTCGCCCGCGCCGGCCTCGGCCACCGCCAACATCGCCGCCGCCGCGCCCTTGACGTCGCAGGCGCCAAGGCCGATCGCGCGTCGGTCCTCGACGCGCAGGCGCAGCGGATCGGCGCTCCACTGTGGCGCCGCCGGCACCGTATCCAGGTGCACGTTGAAGAGCAGCCGCGGCCGGCCGCGCACCGCGTGCAGGCTGATCGCGCCGGCGCCGTGGTCGACCAGCTGGCAGCGAAAGCCCGGCAGGTGCTCGCGCAGGTAGGCGAAGATGCCGCCGGCGTCGATCCGCCGCGGCGGATTGCGCGTGTCGAAGCCGACCAGCGCGCGCAGGTGGGCGAGGCTCGCCGCGAGCAGCCGCGCACTCACGAGCGATTGACCTCGGCCCACAGCGTCGAGCTCATGCCGTAGAGGCGGATGAAGCCCTCCGCTTCGGCCACGCCCCAGTCGGCCGCCTGCGCGTAGGTGGCGCCGGCCGCGCGCAGGATCCGCGGCGAGTCGACCGCCACCGCGGCCACGCTGCCGCCCGCGGTTTCGAGCGTCACCTCGCCCTCCACCGCGCGCTGACTGGAGGCGAGAAAAGCCTCCAGATCGGACTTCAACGGGTCATGAAAGAAACCCTCGTAGACCAGCTCCACCCACTTGCGCGCGACCTCCGGCTTGAAGCGGTTCTGCGGCTTGCTGAGCACGGCCTCCTCGAGCGCCCGGTGCGCGCACAGCAGCGCGCAGAGCCCCGGCGCCTCATAGACGATCCGCCCCTTGAGGCCGATCGTGGT
Source organism: uncultured Dokdonella sp. (assembly GCA_964582225.1). Taxonomy (GTDB): domain Bacteria; phylum Pseudomonadota; class Gammaproteobacteria; order Xanthomonadales; family Rhodanobacteraceae; genus Dokdonella_A. The sequence goes on from CAZORA010000002.1 coordinate 35,318, forward strand.
GTCGCCGGTGTAGAGCCCGCGACCGACGCCGTAGCGGGCGAAGCGCTCGTTCAGCCGCGCCAGAATCAAGTGCCCCGGCAGCCGCTCGCCGTCGAGCGTCAGCGCCTCGCCGCCGACGAAGCCCAGGCGCAGGCGCAGCGGCTCGGCCGGCCACTGCGCGCGCGGCCAGCACCAGCCGCGAGCCTCCGCGGCGGGCGCCTGCCACTGGTCGATCTCGCCGCCGGACAGCGTCACCCCGAGCAGGTTCTCGTTGATGGTGTAGGCCTGCTGGCGGCTGCGCACGCCGAAGCCGCGCGCGGCCAGGTATTCCTGCTCGTAGGCGCGCACCGCCGCGTGCTGCTTCTGGATCTCGCGGATCGGCGCGACGATTCGATAGCTGCCCTGCGCCTTGACCGCCAGGTCGAAACGCACCTGGTCGTTGCCCATGCCGGTGCAGCCGTGGGCGATATTGCGCGTGCCGAGCTCGGCGCAGCGCGCGAGCGCCGCGTCGACGATCAGGTAGCGGTCGGAAACCAGCAGCGGATACTGGCCCTGGTAGCCCTCCCCGGCCCAGACCAGCGGCCTGACGAAGCCCTCCCACAGCGCCGGGCCGGCGTCGACCGTGCGGTGCGAGGCAACGCCGAGCTCCTGTGCGCGCCGCTCGATCCAGGCGCGCTCGGCGGCGTCGACGCCGCCGGTATCGGCAAACACGGTGTGCACCTCGTAGCCCCGCTCGTGCAGCCAGGGCACGCAAAAGCTGGTGTCGAGGCCGCCGGAGAAGGCGAGGACGATCTTTTCGGGGCTTTGTGAAGCGCTGCTCATGGCTTGGTTTTCCGCGTGGAGACTTCGGTTTCAGATCGGCGACGGGGCCGGGCCGGCCAGGGCGGCCATCACCGCCTTCTGCACCTGCAGGCGGCTCTCGGCCTCGTCGATCGCGATGCAGGCCGGCGAGTCCATCACTGTGTCGGTGGCCTTGACGTTGCGTCGCAACGGCAGGCAGTGGCTGAACACGGCGCGGTCGGTCAGCGCCATCTTGCGCTCGTCGACGATGAAGTGCCGGTGCGCGTCGCGGATCGGCTTTTCATCGTCCCAGCGGCCGAAGTACGGCAGCGCGCCCCAGCTCTTGGCGTAGATCACCTCGGCGCCGCGATAGGCCTCGTCGGGATCGTGGCTCACACGAAAAGAGCCGCCCTGCTCCGCCACGTTGCGCTCGGCGAAGTCCAGATAGCGACGGTCGAGCAGGTATTCGGGCGTCGGGCACAGCAGGGTCACGTGCATGCCGTAGCGGGTCGCGATCTGCAGCGCCGAATTGGCCACGGCGGTGTTGAGCGGCTTCGGATGCCAGGTCCAGGTCAGCACGTACCTGCGTCCGGCCAACGCCTCGCCCGGGCTGGCGCCGCCGAAGTGCTGCCAAAGCGCCATCATGTGTGCCAGCTCCTGCATCGGATGGGTGATCGTCTCCATGTTGATCACCGGCACCGTGGCGTACTGCGCGAAAGCCCGGATCACGCGATCCTCGCGATCGACTGCCCAGTCGCGGAACTGCGGAAAGGCGCGCACGCCGATCAGGTCGACATAGCGCGACAGCACCCGCGCGACCTCGGCGACGTGCTCCTCGGCCTCGCCGTCCATCACCGCGCCGAGCTCGAACTCGATCGGCCAGGCGTCCTTGCCCGGCTGCAGCACGATCGCGTGGCCGCCGAGCTGGAACGCGCCGAGCTCGAAGCTGGTGCGCGTGCGCATCGACGAGTTGAAGAACAGCAACGCGATCGAACGCCCCGCCAACTGGCGGCCGAGCGGCGCACGGCGAAACTTCGCGGCCGCGACGAGCAGCGCGTCCAGCTCGGCGCGGGACCAGTCCTGGGTGCTTAGAAAGTGTCGGGTCGGCATCGGTTCTTCCGGGTTGGAGGACCGCTTCGCCGGGTTCCCTAAAAGGAAAAACCCGGCGCAGCGGCCGGGTTTTCATCGAATCTGCGTAGGACTGCGCGCGACGAGCTACCCGGCGGAATGGCGGCTTTCCGGTCGGCGCGCGCGCGAAGTCATGCCAGCGGCCATGCGGGCGCTGGTCTGAGCCTCGGACTGGTGATGAGCGAGCTGCATCGCGGAGTTCTCGTCAAGGGCGGGACAACGGTAACGGCAAATCTGCTGCGGCGCAACAGGCGCCCGACCGGTCACTCCGCAGGTTCGATGCTCACGCGCACCCGCAGGCGATCGCCAGGGTCGTAGCCGAGCCGCGACACGTAGATGTCGCCGCGATAGCGGTACTGCACTTCGTAGGAGACCAGCTCGCGCTCGCCGCCACCGTCGGACACCAGGCGGCAGCGTCGCTGGTAGCCCTCGTAATAGCCATCGTCGCCGCGCGCTACGCCGCTGCCGATCGCACCACCCATCATCGCGCCGGCGACCGTAGCCGCGCGGCGGCCATCGCCGTGGCCGATACTGTTGCCGAGCACCCCGCCGATGATCGCGCCGATCACGCCGCCGGCGGCGTTGTTGTTGCCGCCGTCGACGTAACGGGGAGCGGGCATTTCGTCACAGACTTCGCGCACGCCGCGCGGTGCCGCACGCTCGTATACGGGGTCCACACGCAGCACGTCGGCCCACGCGGTCTTCACGTTGTCCGCCATCGCGGCATCATGGCCGTAATCGCGATCTTGCGCGCTGACCCGGGTTCCCGCCAGGAGCAGCGCCGCGATCGCCGGAAACCACCACTTCATCGCGCTCTCCGCTGGTATCCGGGCGATTGGCTGCGGGGCAGCGCTTCGCCCTGTGGCGGCAATTACAACAGCCCGCGGCTGAACCGGAGCCCAAAGCCGACGCCGCGACGAAGGGACAAATCGTCGCGCTGGTATCATGGCCGATTCACGGAATCCGGCGCGATGTCCCTGCGACTGCACAACAGCCTCACCCGGCGCACCGAGGAGTTCATTCCCGGCGACCCGCAGCGCGTCACCATGTACGTCTGCGGCCCGACGGTCTACAACTACGTGCACATCGGCAACGCGCGTCCGCCGGTCGTGTTCGGTCTGCTCGCCCGCGTGCTGCGCCGGCTCTATCCGCGGGTCGTATACGCGCGCAACATCACCGACGTGGACGACAAGATCAACGCGGCGGCGCAGGCGGCAGGCGTGCCGATCGCGGCCATCGCCGATCGCTACGACGCGGCCTATCGCGAGGACATGGCCGGGCTCGGGGTCGAAGATCCGGACGTGGTACCGCACGCGACCGCCCACATCGGCGAGATCCTCTCCATGTGCGAACGCCTGATCGAGAACGGCCACGCCTACGTCGCCGAAGGGCACGTGCTGTTCGACGTCAGCCGCTTTGCCGACTACGGGCGCCTGTCGGGGCGCTCGACCGAGGACATGATCGCCGGCGCGCGGGTCGAAGTCGCGCCCTACAAGAGGAACCCGGCCGACTTCGTGCTCTGGAAGCCTTCCACGCCGGAGCTTCCCGGTTGGAATAGCCCCTGGGGCCGCGGGCGCCCCGGATGGCACATCGAGTGCTCGGCGATGGCGGCAACCCACCTCGGCGAGACCATCGACATCCACGCCGGCGGCAACGACCTGATGTTCCCGCATCACGAAAACGAGATCGCGCAGAGCACGTGCGCCCACGGCGGCAAGCCCTTCGCCCGCTACTGGCTGCACAACGGCATGCTGACCTTCGACGGCCGCAAGATGTCGAAATCGCTCGGCAACGTGGTGGTGCTGCACGAGCTGCTGCAGAAACATCCTGGCGAAGTGCTGCGTTTCGTGCTGCTCAAGGCCCATTACCGGCAGCCGCTCGACTGGTCGGAAGGCGCGCTGCAGCAGGCGCGGGCGACCCTCGACGGCTGGTACGGCGTGCTGCGCGACCTGCGCGCGGTGGAGGTGGCAGCGCAGCAGCGCCAGGTGCCGCGGGCGCTGATGGAGGCCCTGCTCGACGACCTCAACACGCCGGAAGCCTTCGCCGTGCTGGCACGCCTCGCGCACGCCGCGCGCACGGCGGACACGATCGAGGACAAGCGCGCAGCGAAGGCGGCCCTGCTTGGCGCCGGCGAGCTGCTCGGCCTGCTGCAGCAGGATCCGGTCGCCTGGTTCCAGCAATCGGCCTCCGGCACCGAGATCGATGTCGCCGCGGTCGAGCGCCTGGTCGGCGAGCGCAGCGCGGCCAAGCAGGCCCGCGACTTCGCCGCGGCGGACCGCATCCGCGCCGAGCTGCTGGCCATGGGGGTCATCGTCGAGGACACCGCGCAGGGTCCCCGCTGGAAGAGCGTCACGAACAATGAACCAAACCGCTGACTCCTCCGCGCTCTCCGCCGAGGCGACCCAGGCCGCGATCATCGACGAGTTCGCCTACTTCGGCGACTGGACCGAGCGCTACCAGTACCTGATCGACTGCGGGCAGAAGCTCGCCTCCTACCCGGAAGCGGCGAAGACCGACGAATACAGGGTCAGCGGCTGCCAGTCGCAGGTATGGCTGCTGCCGGGCGGAGACGCCACCCGCCTGAGCTTCCAGGGCGCCAGCGATTCGGCCATCGTGGCCGGTCTGGTGGCGCTGCTGCTGCGCGTCTATTCGGGCCGCCCGGCGCAGGAAATCCTCGCCACCGAGCCGCATTTCATCGGGTCGATCGGCCTCGCCCGGCATCTATCGCCGACGCGCTCGAACGGCCTCGGCGCGATGCTGGAGACGATCCAGCGGCGAGCCCGCGAGGTGCTCGCGGCCGGCAGCCAGCCGGCTCAGGCGGCACCTTCGCGCAGCGCCTCGTAAACCCGCAGGTGGCTCAGCGCGGCGCTCAGCAGTGGCGCATCCAGCCCGAGACCGACGGCGCGCCGCAGCAGATCCCCCAGCACGTGCTCGCATTCGGTGCGGCTGCCGCGCTCGAGGTCGCGCAGCATCGACGCCTTGAGGGTGGAACCTCGCGCCGTCAGTGAAGCCAGCGCCGTCTGCATCGCGGCCGACGGCAGCGCGTGGCCGCTGCGCGCGGCGACCTCAGCACAGCTTGCGTATAGGCGCCGCACCAGCGCCTCGCCGTCGGCGGTCGCCAGAATCACGCCGAGCGGCGCACGCATCAGGCAGGTGATGCCGGCCAGACTGGCGATGAAGGCGAACTTGTCCCACATCGCGCCCAGGATATCGTCGCTCGACCGCACTTCGGAGCGTATCGCGCCCAGCGCCCGGACGACCCCGTCGGCAACCGGCCACAGCGGGTTGCGACTGCCGTAGGTCAGCCGCTCGAGCGTGCCGAATTGGCGAATCGCACCGCCCGGCTCGAGCGTGGCCGAGACGTGCGCCACGCCGCCCAGAACACGCTCGGCGCCGAAGGCTGCATCCAGCAGGTCGAGCTGACGCATGCCGTTCAACAGCGGCAGCACTTGGCTCGCCGGGCCTACCGCGGGCGCGATCGCCGTGATCGCCGAGTCGAGATCCCAGGCCTTGCAGGCGAGGACGATCAGGTCAAAGTGCCCATCGACTGCGCTCAGAGCGCGCACCGGAGAGCGGAAATCCTCGCCGTGTGCGGAATGCAGGCGCAGGCCGCTCTCCCGCAGCAGCCGCGCGCGCGGGGCGCGCACCAGAAACGAAACGTCGGCGCCTGCCTGCAGCAGGCGCGCGCCGAAGAAGCCGCCGACCGCGCCGGCACCGAGAATCAGGATACGCACGGTCACTACGGCAACCTACATGGTGTTGGTCGCGCGCTCCTGCGACAAGATGCCGGCCAGGACGGACTCGATCTTGGTGCGCGCCGACTCGCCGTCGGCGGTCTCGTTGAACTGCACGCCCACCCCGGCCACACGATTGCCCTGCGCGCCGCTGGGCGTGATCCAGACCACCTTGCCGGCCACCGGAATGCGCTCTTCGTCCATCAGCGAGAGCAGCATGAAGACCTCATCGCCGAGCTGAAAAGGCTTGGTGGTCGGCACGAACAGACCTCCTCCGCGCACGAACGGCATATAGGCGTTGAAGAGCGCGGCCTTGTCCTTGATCGCCAAGGTCAGCATGCCCTGACGCAGTGCCGCTCCGGAAAGTGCCATCAGATGTTCTCCCTTGCGCCTGCGCGGCGCGGCCACGAGGTCAGCACGTCCAGCAGCACCAGATCACTCCGTAGAGGCGTCGCAAGCAGCCGGCGAGCGCGGTTGGCGCGCGCCGACCACCGTGCCAGCTTGGGGATTTCCCGGCGCGCGGTCAAGCCGAAGCGACCGACCTCACCGCGTGCCAGCTTGCGCGCCTCCTCGAGCGCCAGCACGGCGGCGAGCCACAGCCGCGCGTCGGGGCGATCGGCATTCCAGCGGTCCGCCACTTCGAGCGGCGCCGCGCGAGCCTCGGCCAGCGCGCGCAAATCCTCGGCGCAGGCGGGCGCGAGCTCCAGCCCGCCCTCGCCGAGCCAGGCCAAGGCACGCCCCGGATTCTCCAGCGCGAGCGCCAAAGCGGTCTGCGCACGCTCCCGCGCAACGCCCTGCGCCTCGAGCCAGGCGAGCGCCTGAGCGTGGTCGGGAAGCCGCAACTCGACCCGCTGGCAGCGGCTGCGCACGGTCGCCGGCAGGCGCGATGCATCGTCGGCGACGAGCAGGAGGATCGTCCGCGAGGCGGGCTCCTCCAAAGTCTTCAGCAGCGCGTTGGCGGCGCTCGGGTTCATGGCGTCGGCGGGATCGATCAGGGCCAGCTGCAGGCCGCCGAATTGGCTCGCCAAGGCGAGCCGTGCGCGCAGCGCGCGCAGTTGGTCCACCGTGATCTCACTGCGCAGTCGGCCATCGTCGCGCTCCTCGAGGCCGATTCGTAGCAGGTCGGGATGCGTGCCCGCGGTGATCAGCGTGCAGCCGCGGCAGCTGCCACAGGCATGGCCGTCGGCGCGCCGGCTGCCGCACAGCGCCGCCCGCAGCAGGGCTTCGGCGAGGGTGCGCTTGCCGAAGCCGGCCGGGGCGGCAAACAGCAGGCCGTGATGCAGACGCTCCTCTGCCAGCGCACGCGTCAGCTCGCGCCAGCTCGCGTCGAGCCAGGGTGGTAGCGTCATGCGCGCACCTGCGCGTCGTCGAGCCAGGCCTCGACGGCCCTCGTCGCCGCCGCCTGCACCGCCGCCAGTGGATGACTGGCATCGATCAGGCGGAAGCGCGCGGGCGCGGCAGCCGCGCGGGCGCGATAGGTAGCGCGCACACGATCGAAAAAGTCGGCCTCCTCGCGCTCGATACGGTCGGCTTGCTCGCCGCGGGCGCCGGCCCGCGTGAGGCCCTGCTCGATCGGCAGGTCGAGCAGCAGGGTCAGATCGGGTGCGCGTGGCGCCACCCACTTCTCCAGCGCCGCAATGCGCTCGAACGGCTGACCGCGGCCGCCGCCCTGGTAGGCAAAACTCGCGTCCGTGAAGCGGTCGGAGAGTACCCAGCGCCCGGCGGCCAGCGCGGGCTCGATCACCGCGCGCACCAGCTGCGCGCGCGCTGCGAACATGAGCAGAAGCTCACTCTCGGCGCAAAGTGGCGCGTAGTCGGGATCCAGCACCAGCCGCCGCAGCGCTTCGCCAAGCGGGGTTCCGCCGGGCTCGCGTACCGCCAGCACGTCGATACCGCGTTCGAGCAGACAAAGGCGCACACTGGTGAGCACCGTGCTCTTGCCGGCGCCCTCGCCGCCCTCCAGGGTGATCAGTCGGCCCTTCATGGCTTGCGCTTCAGCTGATATTCGTGGACCGCGCGATTGTGCGCATCCAGGGTGGATGAAAACTGATGGCTGCCGTCGCCGCGCGCGACGAAATAGAGCGCGTCGCCTGGCGCCGGGTGCAGCGCCGCCGCGATGGCCGGCAGCCCCGGCAGCGCGATCGGCGTCGGCGGCAGGCCGGCGCGAGTATAAGTGTTCCAGGGCGTATCGGCGTCCAGGTGGCGCCTGCGCAGGCGACCATCGTACTGCTCGCCAAGGCCGTAGATCACCGTTGGATCGGTCTGCAGGCGCATGCCGAGCCTGAGTCGGCGCGCAAACACGCCTGCAATCAGCGCTCGCTCCGCGGCGAGGCCGGTTTCCTTTTCGATGATCGAGGCCAGAATCAGCGCTTCGTAGGGGGTGGAAAGCGGCACGTCACTGGCGCGGCTGGACCAGGAGCGATCGAGCGCCTTGCGCATCGCCAGGTGCGCGCGCTCGAGCAGGTCGAGATCGGACTCGCCTTTCACCCAGGCGTAGGTCTCGGGCAGGAACCAGCCCTCCGGCCGGCCGCCTTCGATGCCCAGCCGGCGCGCGATCTCGGCGTCGCCCGATCCCGGGAGCGTCTGGCGCAAGCCCGGCTCAGCGGCCAGCGCCCGGCGCAGCTCGCGGAAGCTCCAGCCGTCGACAATGGTGAAGTGGTGCTGGATCACCTCGCCGGCGGCCATCCGCCGCAGCAGCTCGCGCGCGGTCAGGCCCGGCGCGAGCGCATACTCCCCCGCGTGCAGACGTGAGGTTACGCCCATTTCCTCGGCCAGCAGGCGCCAGTAGAGCGGTGCCTTGCGGCTGAACCCGGCGCGACGGAGCTGGCGCACAACGTCCTTGAACGAGCTGCCACGCGCGATGTCGATCGAGGTCTGCTGCGCGCTGAGCTGCAGCGGTGCGGTGGTGAAGTGACGGTAGTCGAGTGCGGCCGCGCTCAGCAGCACGGCGAGCACCAGCAGCAGGCCGCCAAGCGGCAGGATCAAGCGCCAGCGCCTGGACCGCGCGGACTTCGCGGCGCTCAAGCCGCGCCCCGCGAATCGAAGCCCAGGGCCCGCCAGCGCTGCTGCAGCGCGCGGGCGACATCGCCCACCGGCCAGCGGCGCGCGGCGAGCGCGCGGATCGGCACGATGCCGCGAACGCTGCTGCTTAGAAACATTTCCTCGGCCTCCATCAAATCCTGCGGGTACAGATCGCGAAGTGCGCAGTCACCGCGCTGTGCCAGCACCTCGGCGCGCGCCACGCCGGCAACTCCGCAGCGATCCAACCGCGGCGTTACCAGCTTGCCGTGAAGAACCGCGAACAGATTGGCGGCGGTGGCACAGATGACGCGGCCACCGGCATCGCGCAAGAGACCCTCTGCAATCCGCGGATCGCGCCATTCAGCCCGTGCCAGCACCTGTTCGAGGCGGTTCAGGTGCTTGATTCCCGCGAGGCGCGGCTGCTCGGCCAGCCGCAGCCTGCACCAGCGTACAAGGATTCCGCGGCGCTGCCCATCGGCGTCGACCGGGGGCGCGGCAGTGGCGCTGATGATACGCGTAGTCACGGCCGGACGCGGTGGCGCGTAGCCACGCGACGCGCAGCCGCGGGTCAGGCTGATGCGAACCACGGCGCGCTCGAGACCGATGGCCACCCGTGCGGCCTCGGCAGCGAGAATCGCGGGGTCCGCCAGGGGCAAATCCAGGCGACGACAGCCCTCGGCAAGCCGCTCCAGATGTCGCGACCACAGCGGTGCACGGCCGGCGACCATCAACACGGTTTCGAACAAACCGTCACCGTAAGCGAGACCGCGATCGAGCGGGTCGACGCGGCCCGTCGCGCTACCGTCGACCAGCACGCGTAGCGGCGCGCTCACGCGGCGACCCCGCAGGCGCGCAGCAGGCCGCGCGCCTTGGCGCGGGTTTCTTCGAGCTCCGCGCGAGGCAGCGAATCGACCACGATGCCGGCGCCGGCGCGCAGGCGCAGCAGCGAACCCTCGACGCTCAGGCTGCGAATCAAGATATTGAGGTCGAGATCGCCGCCGCGGTCGAGATAACCGAGCGCACCTGTATAGACACCGCGCGGCGCCTGCTCCAGGTCGCTGATGATCTGCATGCAGCGCAGCTTCGGGCAGCCGGTGATGCTGCCCCCGGGAAACACGGCACCGATCGTCTGCCCCGGAGTCACATCGGGGCGCAGCCGGCCGCTGATATTGGAAACGATGTGGTGCACGTACGCATAGCTCTCCACTGCCATCCATTCGTCGACCACGATGCTGCCGGGTTTGCAGACGCGGCCGAGATCGCTGCGTTCGAGATCGACCAGCATCACATGCTCCGCCCGCTCCTTGGGATGTGCCAGCAGCTCACGGATGCGCGCTGACTTGCGCTCCCCCGCCAGCCGCGGTCGCGTGCCGGCGATTGGTCGCGTCTGGATGCGTCCGCCGCGCAGCTCGATCAGGCGCTCCGGCGAGGAACTCACGAGCGCCCAGCCAGGCTGCTGCAGCAGCCCGGCAAAGGGCGCAGGGTTGGCGCGGCGCAGCGCGGCGTGCAGCGCCGCGGGCTGCGGCGTGCGCGCATGGTGCAGGCGCCACTCACGCGACAGGTTGACCTGGAACACGTCACCGGCGCGCAGGTGCGCCTGCACGCGCTCGACCCCGTCGAGAAAGCGCTGCGGTGCGTCTTCCTCGATCTCGTGCGGCAGCGGCGCGTGCAGCTTCGGCGTCGCCGTCATGCGCAGGTCGCGCTCCATCGGGTCGAGCCGATGCGCGTGCTCGCGCTCGGCGACCAGGGTCGTGGTTTGCTTTCGGTGATCGACCACGATCGCCGCCGGGCAGCGCAGCGCCAGCGCGATCGGCCGGCCGGCAGACGACAGCGGAAGCCGCAGCCGCGGCTCGAACTCGGCCGCCAGCTCATAGCTCAGAAAGAGCAGCCAGCCGCCGCGAAACGGCAGCTCCTGCCGGGCGTGTGGTGGCAGCGACACGGCGCGCCAGGCGGCATCGAGCGCCTCATGGAAGCGCCCCGGAAGGCGCTGACCGCCGCCATCCCGCAAGCCATCGCGGTCGAGCCGCAGCTCCGCGTCGGGAAACGCGAACAGGATGTCAAACCGCGCGCGCGGTCCGCCGCGACGCGCGCTTTCCAACAGACCGGGGTAGCGCTCCGGCTCGGCGGCGGCAAGCGCCAGCAGGTCAAAGCGCCCCGGCAAGGTCCGCAAGACGTGACTCATGCGCACCGCGACAGCGTCACCGAACGAGCGCCGCCGCCGAGCCGGCGGCGATCCGCTCAGCCGGAAACCGCTGAGATGCTGCGTGTCCTTGCGGGATCTGCGGCCTGCGCGGCACGCGCGCGACGACTACTGCATACGACGGAACACCAAAGTGCCATTGGTGCCGCCGAAGCCGAAAGAGTTGGAGAGCACGACTTCGAGCCGCGTTTCGCGCGCCGTGTGTGGCACGAAATCGAGATCGCAGTCCGCGCCCGGATGATCGAGATTGATGGTCGGAGGCACCACACCGTCGCGCAGCGCGAGGATCGAGAAGATCGCCTCGACGCCTCCCGCCGCGCCGAGCAAGTGGCCGGTCATCGATTTGGTGGAGCTCACCATCAGTTTGTCGGCGTGTGCACCGAACAGGCCGCGAATGCCGCGCACCTCGGCGACGTCGCCAGCCTGGGTCGAGGTGCCGTGGGCGTTGATGTAGTCGACCTCGTCAAGGTTCAGGCCGGCGTCGCGCACCGCCGCCGCCATGCAGCGACCGCCGCCCTCGCCGCTCTCGGTCGGCGCGGTCATGTGGTAGGCGTCGCCGCTCATTCCGAAACCGACCAGCTCGCAGTAGACGCGGGCGCCGCGCCGACGGGCATGCTCGTAGTCCTCGATCACCAGCACGCCAGCACCATCCGACAGCACGAAGCCGTCGCGGTCCTCGTCCCAAGGGCGGCTGGCACGCTCGGGGTCGTCATTGCGCGTGGACAGAGCGCGCGCCGAGCAGAAGCCGCCGACTGCGGTGCCCACGGTGGCGTATTCGGCCCCGCCGGCCACCATCACGTCGGCATCGCCGTACTGGATCATGCGCATGGCCAGACCGATGTTGTGCGTGCCGGTGGTGCAGGCGGTCACACAGGCGATGTTCGGTCCCTTGAGCCCAAGCATGATCGACAGGTTGCCCGAGGCCATGTTGATGATCGATCCGGGCACGAAGAACGGCGAGATCTTGCGCTGGCCGTGCTCATGATAGGTGATCGCGGTGCGTTCGATGGTGGCGATGCCGCCAATGCCGGCACCGACCGCCACGCCGATCCGCTCCTCATCGTGCTCGTGCGGACGCAGGCCGGCGTCCGCCAGCGCCTGCACCGAGGCGGCAATCCCGTAGTGGATGAAGGGATCCATCTTCTTGACTTCTTTTGCCGCCACATGCTGCGCGGGGTCGAAGTCGCGGATTTCGCCGGCGATTCGGGTGGGGAAGCTCGATGCGTCGAAGTGCGTGATCGGCCCGATGCCGCTCTTGCCGGCGGTGATGCTGGCCCAGGCGCTCGCCACGTCGTTGCCGACGGGGCTCACGATGCCGAGACCAGTGACGACGACGCGACGCTTGTTCACGAAAGCCTACCTGCACATGACCCGCGACCACGCGCCAGGTGACGCTGAGGGACACCCGATGCGGGCGATCCGGCGCAGGCCGCGACGCGTTGACGCGACCCCGCGTGCCGCGGGGAAAAGAGGGAATTCAGGCCTTGACGTGGGCCTTCACGTAGTCGATGGCCTGCTGGACCGTGGTGATCTTCTCGGCTTCCTCGTCGGGGATTTCGCACTCGAATTCCTCCTCCAGTGCCATCACCAGCTCCACCGTATCCAGCGAGTCGGCGCCGAGATCGTCCACGAACGATGCGTTGGGCGTGACGTCGTCTTCCTTTACGCCGAGCTGTTCAACGACGATCTTCTTGACGCGTTCTTCAATAGTGCTCATGAAATTACCTACCTCCCGATGGGGACTTGCTGCTGGTGGATCAGGTCGACTCGGACAAAGCCGGCGCATTGTAGTGGATGCCCGCGGCAGCGGCGAGAGCCTGCGGCCACCGCAGAGGCGAACCCGGCATCTCAGGCCATGTACATGCCGCCGTTGACGTGCAGGGTCTCGCCGGTGATGTAGCCGGCGTCGGGTGAAACCAGAAAGCTTACTGCATGCGCGATGTCCTCGGCGGCACCGAGGCGGCCGAGCGCGATCTGGCCAAGCAGAGCCGTGCGCTGCTCCGCGGACAGCGCCCGCGTCATGTCGGTATCGATGAAACCCGGCGCCACCACGTTGACGGTGATGCCGCGCGAGCCGACCTCGCGCGCCAGCGACTTGGAAAAGGCGATGATGCCGGCCTTCGCCGCGGCATAGTTGGCCTGACCCGGGTTGCCGGTCACGCCGACTACCGAAGAAATCGACACGATGCGCCCGCGGCGCGCCTTGACCATGCCGCGCAGCACGGCCTTGGAGGTGCGATAAACCGAGCTCAGATTGGTGTCGAGGATGGCCTGCCAGTCCTCGTCCTTCATGCGCATCAGGAGCTGGTCGCGGGTGATGCCGGCGTTGTTGACCAGGATCGTCGCCGCGCCGAACTCCGCACCGATCGCGGCCACCAGGGTCTCCACCGCGGCGCCGTCGGTCACGTCGAGGACGCGTCCCGCGCCGCCCCGCGCGCCCAGCCGCTCGGCGATGGCCGCGGCGCCGGCGGCGCTGGTCGCGGTGCCGATGACCCGCGCGCCGCGCTCGGCCAGCGCGTCGGCAATCGCGGCGCCGATGCCGCGAGTGGCGCCGGTGACCAGCGCGATTTCGCCTTCCAGAATTCCGCTCATCGCTTGCTCCCGCCCGCAGTTGAGTTGGTTTGGCGCGCTGCGCCCGGTTCGCTCAGGCGCGCCACTCGACCAGCGCGGCATCGAAGCCCGCCGGCTCGCCCAGGGCGCGCGCATCGAGCGCGCGGTCGATGCGCCGCACCAGTCCCGTCAGCACCTTGCCGGGACCGCACTCGGCGATCCGCGTCGCGCCGCGCGTCGCCAGCGCCCGTACGCTGTCGCTCCAGCGCACGGGCTGGTGAAGCTGGCGCACCAGGGCATCACGGATCGCCGCCACGTCGGCGTGCACTTCGGCGTCCACGTTCTGCACCACCGGAATTCGCGGCGGCTGCCAGGCACAGGCGTCGATCGCCTCGGCCAGGCGCTCGGCCGCCGCCCGCATCAGCGGCGTGTGCGAGGGCACGCTCACCGCCAGCCGCACCGCCTTGCGCACGCCGCGCGCGGCCAGCGCGGCCAGCGCCGCATCCAGCGCGGCCGCGTCGCCGCCGATCACGATCTGACCCGGCGCGTTGTAGTTCGCCGGCACCACCACCTGCGCGCCGGACACTTCGCGACAGACCTCTTCGACGTCTGCATCCTCGGCGCCCAGCACCGCCGCCATGCCGCCGGCGCCTTCCGGCGCGGCCTGCTGCATGAGCTGCCCGCGCCTGCGCACCAGACCGGCGGCGGCGCCGAGATCGAGCGCGCCAGAGGCGACCAGCGCGCTGTATTCGCCCAGGCTGTGTCCAGCCAGCAGCGCGGGGGGCGGCCCACCGGCCGCGAGCCAGGTGCGCCACACCGCGATTCCCGCCGCGAGCAGCGCCGGCTGGGTGAATTCGGTACGGTTCAGATCGCCCTCGGGGCCCTGCTGGGCCAGCGCCCAGAGATCGATCCCGGCGCCGGCCGACGCCTCATCGAAGCTCTCGCGCACGAGCGGATGAACCGCCGCCAGCTCGGCCAACATGCCGAGCGACTGCGAGCCCTGGCCGGGAAACACGAAGGCAAGCGAAGACGAAGCGGTATCGGTCATGGTCGGATCGAAACGGGTTTGCTGCGGCCGAGGTAGCGCGAAAGGATCAGTAGCGCAGCAGCGCCGAGGACCAGGTGAAACCGCCGCCGAAGGCCTCCAGCAGCAGCACCTGGCCGCGCTGCACCTTGCCGCGGCGCACCGCTTCGTCGAGCGCCAGCGGCACCGAACCGGAGGAGGTATTGCCGTGGCGGTCGATGGTGACGATGACGCGCTCCATCGAAAGCTTGAGCCGCTTGGCGGTGGCCTCGATGATGCGCAGGTTGGCCTGGTGCGGCACCAGCCAGTCGACGTCGGACTCGCGCATGCCGGCGGCCTCGAGGGTCTCGCCGACCATGCGATCGAGGGTTCGGACCGCGACCTTGAACACTTCGCTGCCGCTCATCCGCACGCGCACACCGGCGTTCGGCTGGTCGAGGCGGAATCCGGCGGAGACGCCCACCGGGTTGTAGAGCAGATGCTTGAAGGCGCCGTCGGCGTGCTGGCGCGTGGCGATGATGCCAGGCTCCTCGGAGGCAACCAGCACCACCGCACCGGCGCCGTCGCCGAACAGCACGCAGGTCGAGCGGTCGCTCCAGTCGAGCATGCGGGTCAGGGTTTCCGCACCGACCACCAGCGCCTTGCGCACCTGGCCGCTGCGGATGAACTGGTCGGCGATGCCGAGCGCGTACATGAAGCCAGAGCACGCGGCGTTGACGTCGAACGCGGCACAGCCGTTGGCGCCGAGCCGATTCTGCAGCAGACAGGCGGTGGATGGAAAGATGATGTCCGGGGTGGTCGTGCCGAGCACGATCAGATCGAGTTCCGAGCCCTTGACGCCGGCGGCATCGAGCGCGCGCAGCGCGGCTTGCCAGGCCAGGTCACCGGTGGTCTCGCCCTCCGCGGCCATGCGCCGCTCGCGGATCCCCGTGCGCGAAAGGATCCATTCGTCGCTGGTATCGACGAGCTTTTCGAGATCGGCATTGCTGACGATCTTCTCCGGCAGATAGCTGCCGGTACCGGCGATGCGTGAGTGGATCAGGGTCGTTCCCCTCGTGACGGAGGCAGCGGTCGCGCGCGCGCCGGGCCCGGCGTGCCGTCGCGTGGAATCACGTCATGGTAGCGCGTACGTCCACGCAAGGGCAGGCGTGGCGGGACCGAGCGATGGCGGCGCAGCGCACGAGGGCGAGCACCAGCTAAGGAGCGCGCTACGCTCGCCCTGCCGCGACGCAGGCAGCGAGGTGATGCGGGCGGCATCAGGCGCCGGCGAGCGCAACTCGAGACGATCTGCGCCTGCGCGAGGCCCGGCCTTATGGCCGCAGGGCCGCAGTGCCGATCAGCAGCAAGCCTTCGGCAGCGCCAGCAAAACCATTCGACGGGCCGCGCCGTCGCGTCTCTTTCGACGCGACCAGCTCAGTCTTCTTCCTGCACCGGGGCGCGCGACTCGATGCGCTGCTTGCCGCGGTAGAAACCATCCTTGGTCACATGGTGACGCAGATGGGTTTCACCCGAAGTCGGGTCGGTCGCGAGCTGACGGGCGCTAAGCACGTCATGCATGCGACGCTGGTCGCGGCGGGAAGGGGTGGTACGACTCTTGGCAACAGCCATGACGTTCTCCGATTCAATGTCGTTTCAAGGTGCCGAGTACGGCAAAGGGGTTGTCCGCTTCGGAATCGTCAACCGGCTCGGTGGATGCCGGATCGATCCATTGCAGCGGCGTGCCCGGCTTCAGCGGCACCACGGGCAGCGCCAATATCAATTCATCTTCAATCACTTCGGCGATCGACACCTCGCCGTCGGGCGCCAGCAGGGGCTCGCAGTCCGCGGGCAGCGAAGCCTCTTCGGTTTCGCCAGCGATCACGCCCAGGCGCTGGTCGATCTTCAGCTGCAGCTTGAAAACCTCGAGGCTGCGCTGGCAAACCAGCGACAATCCGGCCTCGACGTGCAGCTCGATGCAGCTCGCGCCCAGCGCATCCTGCGTGAACGCGACGCGATAGCGCACCGAGCCTTCATCCGTCGCGAGGCTGCCGACAAGGCGCCGCAGCGACCCGAGCGGCAGGCTGCCCTCATACACCCGCCGCGCCTGCACTTCGCGCGCAACGTCCACGCGGCCTGGCGGTACGGAAGACATGGGCGCGCGATGGTAGGCGGGCGGTCCCCCGCTGTCAACCGAAAGCGCGGGCCGGCGAGCGCCAGCCGTCATCCTGCGTCCTCGATGTCCGATCCGACCACGATTCGGCGTATCCATCCACGAGGCTGCTCAAACACGGCCTCGCAAGGTGGCCGCGCGACGCTCGCACCGCGCTGCGCCGCAGCTTCACAACCCCGCCCAGGCCGACAGCGCCCGTCATGGAGCTGAACATGCAAATATCGAAAGGACCGACCACCGCAGTGCTCGCCTGCCTGCTCGCGTGCTCGTCGGTCGCAGCACAGGATCTTTGGCAGGACGCGCTCAAGGAAGCAGCCGAAGCAACCCGGCAGCCGCTGGACCCCGAAATCGAGGACGTGGACGCCCCTTGGCCTCCGACACCGAGCTCATCTGGTCCAAGCCCTACTGGCCGATCGTTGGCAACACCCTGAAACAGCAGTCGCTGGCAGTCAAGCGCTATCGCTACCCCCTCCTCTTACCTCCAAACCCGATTATCTACGGGGACGATATCTACGTCCTGCTGCGCCAGGAACGGAGCAGCGGCGGGTTCGACGCCATGGTCGCCAAGATCGATGGCGCTACGGGCGCACTGGACACGAACTTCGGCACCCTGGGCTTCAAGCAGCTCCCAACAGATTTCCCCTGGATGGGCGCTGCCACGTTCGGTCCGCCAAATGTGCTCAACAGCCGCCCTACGCGCGCCTATTTCTCCGGCACCAAGCGGGCTTCAGGTACGGCTCCTCGCTTCTTCATGGCCGTGGCGTGCTTCGACTTTACAGCCAGCAACGGCAAGTGCAGCGACTGGCCGTCTGATTCGATTAGCACCGTCGCCTTCAACTTGGCAGGACCGCCGACCACGGAGTTCGCCACGGCCATCGAATATGACCCCGCCGACTTTCTCTTCGTCGCCGGTGACATCACCGCACCCGGGGGCAGAACTGTGGGCATCGCGAAGCTGTTCGCAAGCAGCGGAGCTTTGGTTACGAGCTTCGGCAGCCAGTCCGGACGCGAAACGTATGACCTGAACGGCACTGGCTCCAGCGCGCCGCACGTCAAGACCAGCGCGTTTGCGACCGCCGACATGCCTGGAGGCAAACGGTTTCTGATCGGAGGCTCGTACCAACACGGCTCGGACCCCGACGACCGCGATGGCTTCGTCCTTTCAATCGATCCGCAAGCCGCCACGTATTTCCCCGCCGATGTTCACGCAGAAGATGACAACACCGGCTACAAGATCGATGAGGTGACCGCGCTCACCGTGCTGAAGACCGGCGCGATCGCCTACGCCGGCTGGTCGGAAACCGATGACGTCGACTACCCAACCACGCTCCTCGGAGGCTTCACCAATTTCCAGCTGACACCCGACCCGAAGTTTTGCGGCAGTGGCCTCTGTTCCCACGAGGCGAACGACCGCACCCTCGCCGCCTATAGGATTGTAAATGTCCGCCCACGCGCGATCGCGGAACGCCCGAAAAATCAGGATCTGGTGCTGGCGCTGGACGGCATCAAGCGCGAAAATCCGATGGCCTGGGACTACCTCCCGCGTCAGATGCTGCAGGTCTGGAACCGCAGCGGCATGCGGCAGCGGAGTACGAAGACGATCAACTACACGGCGAGCAACGATGACAACATTGGCGCCTGGTCGAACGCGCTGGAGGTCACCGACGACTACGCGCTGCTCGCCGGCAAGCGGCGCTGGAGTGCGACCGACGACGACATCACGGTGGCGATCTTCGAGCCCGAGGACTCCATTTTCGCCGCCGACTTCGGCGGCGCCCACAGCAACTGAGGTCGCGGCTGGTTGTCCGCGAGGCGGTCGGAGACGACCGCCTCGCGTCTCGGGAGCCCGTTCAGTCGGCGAAATTCACCACCGTCAGGTTCAGCGGAAACTCGCCGCTGCGCGGCGCGGGCTCGGGAAGCAGGAACTCGCTCCAGCTGCCGTCCAGCCCGCCCTTGTCGAAGCGCTCCGCGGACAGCTGCCCGGCCAGGGCGAAGCGGTCCAGCAGGTAGGGCAGCCCCGATGAGCCCAGCGGCGAGGGGCTGTCCATCAAATGGAAGTGCAGGTGCGGCGCCGAAGTGTTGCCGCTGTTGCCAAGCAGGGCCAGTACCTGACCGCGGCGCACCCGATCGCCCTTGGCCACGCGCATCGAGCCTTTCTTCAGATGCGCATAGAAGCCGAACCTGCCGCCGCCGAGATCGAGCACGATGTGGTTGCCGCCGACGTTTTGCAGGTTGATGGTCTTCGGGTCCGGCAGACTGCCCGGCACCTGGTCGTCCAGTTCGTCGAGGACGTCGACCACCGTGCCGTCCGCCACCGCCAGCACCGGGGAAGCGTAAAAAGCGAAATCCTCCACCCGCGAGCCGTCGCCGCGATGCAGGCGCCCCTCGGCGTCGAGCTGCATCCAGTCGATGGCGAAGCGCTGCGCGTGGTGCAGGCTGCCGTTGACCCACATCTCGGTGGCGCGATGCACGCCATTGGCCGCGCAGCAGCCGTTGAAGGCAACCCAATGGCTGCCTGCAAGCGGCGGGCCGAGGGTGTCGATCTGGGCCTGCACCGCGACCGGAACTCCCGTCCAGTCAAACGGAGTCAGATCGTTTCCGACCGCCGCCGCCCGCCCCGCGATCCGGTGCCGCACGCGGACGGGCACTTCCGCGGCAGCGGGCAGCGCGAAATCAACCAGCAAAATGCGGGTCGCCGCGGGTTCGATGCTGAGGCCGTTCAGCGGCAGGCGCGCGGGATTGCGCAGCCGCGAGACGAGACCGTCGTCCTCGAACTTCGCCAGCGTAGAGGCCGATGGCCCGTCACCGAGCACCTCGACCCGCTCGAGCGAGGCCGGCTGCTGCCCGACATTGGTCAGAACCAGCTCATAGACGTAATGGCGGGCGCCGTCCGCACCGAGAACCGGCACCACCGGCGGACTGAGCGGCGCCATCAACACCGCGGTCAGCGCATCTGCGGCGCCGAGCGGGGCCGCAGCGAGCAGCAGCAGCGGGGCCGCACAGCCCGCGGCAAGACGCCGAAATCCTCGCAGACCCGATCTCACGAACCCCTGCATCGCCTTCGCCTCCAAACGGAAATGCGGCACCCTACTCCCCGGCCAACGTGCGCGACAAGCCTCTCGCCCGGCGGCGGCCTGAGTCCGAGAGATTTCGGCGGGCGTGGGCAGCGGGCGATTTTCGCTCGCGGCAAAGCGGCAGCAGACCACCCGGCGCCGCTGCGCCGCCGCGCGCGGATTTGCCCAACGCCCGCCGCAGCCTCCAGACTAGGCCCGATTCCACGAACTCAGCGGTATCGTGAATTCTCTTCTGTCTGCCCTCGGCTTGCTCGCGCTCGGCCTGCTGTGGTTCCTGTTCCGACGCGAGCGCGACCAGCGAGAACGTACGCGGACGCTCGCGCAGATTCTCGATCTTGCCGACGCCCTCGAGCGAGAACTGCGCGAATGCCGCGAGCGCCTGCGCGAAGTTCCGGCGCTGACCAAGCCCCTGGCCGGCGGCGACAGCGCGCTTTCCGCGCAGGCCACGCTGATCGCCGAACCGCAGGTGCAGGACGCCCTGCGCGATCTGCTCGCACACCGGCTGTGGCTGCGCGAGCGCGGCGCGGACGCCACGCTCGCCGAGCTCGCTGCGGCGCGCGACGCGCTGCAGGCGACCCGCGGTACGCTGACGCACCAACTTGAGCGCCTGGCCGACGTGCGCAGCGATCTGCGCGAGGCGCGCGAGCGGGCGCTGTCGTGAGCGCAAGCCCGGTTCCGCTGGTGCTGGCTTCGAGCTCGCGCTTCCGGCGCGAGCTCCTCGAGCGCTTCGGCCTGCCGTTTCGCTGCGTGGCTCCCGAGGTCGACGAAAGCCTGCGCAACGGCGAGGCGCCGCCGCAGGTCGCGGTCAGGCTCGCCGAGGCCAAGGCCGGGGCCGGCGTCGCCCTCTGCCCCGGCGCGCTGGTGATCGGCAGCGATCAGGTCGCCGAACTGGACGGCCGCGCCCTGGGCAAGCCGGGCACCGCGGAGGCGGCTTTCGCGCAGCTGGCGGCCTGCTCTGGCCGGGAAGTGCGCTTCCATACTGCACTCTGCGTGCGTGACGCTCGCGACGGCGAGCGGCGCGCCAGCGCCGCGCTCGACCTCACCGTGGTGAAGTTCCGCGCGCTCGGCGACGCCGAAATCGAACGCTACCTGGAGCGCGAAGACGTGCTCGCCTGCGCCGGCAGCTTCAAGGCGGAAGGCCTCGGCATCAGCCTGTTCGAGCGCATCGACAGCAGCGACCCGACCGCCCTGATGGGCCTGCCGTTGATCGCGCTGGCGCGCCTGCTGCGCGAAGCCGAACTGCCCTTGCCGTAAGCACGCCGCCGCTCGGGCTACACTCCCGCGATCGACGACGGCGTACCCGCAATGAATCAGGCTCCCGCAGCAAACACGCTCTCTCCCGCGCTCGGCGACGCGCTCGAGCGGGCGATCGCCCAGGTCAACACCGTGGTTCTCGGCAAGCCCCGCGAGGTGAACCTGGCCTTCGTCTGCCTGCTCGCCGGCGGCCACCTGCTGATCGAGGATCTGCCCGGCGTCGGCAAGACCACCCTGGCCCGCGCCCTGGCAGCGACCCTCGGGCTCGGCTTCCAGCGCGTGCAGTTCACCTCCGATCTGCTGCCCTCCGACATCATCGGGGTCGCCATCTACGACGGCGAATCGCGGCGCTTCCAGTTCCATCGCGGGCCGCTGTTCACCCAGCTGCTGCTCGCCGACGAAATCAACCGCGCGATGCCCAAGACCCAGAGCGCGCTGCTCGAGGCGATGGCCGAACAGCAGGTCACGGTGGACGGAGTCACCCACCGCCTGCCGCCGCCCTTCTTCGTGGTGGCGACGCAGAACCCGCTCGACCTGGCTGGCACCTGGCCGCTGCCGGATTCGCAGCTCGATCGCTTCATGCTGCGCATGAGCCTCGGCTACCCGGCGCCGGAGGCGGAGCGCGAGATGCTGGCCGCGGTCGATCGCCGCGACGTCATCAGCGGCCTCGCGGCAAGCCTCAGCCCCGAGCAGATCCTCGAGCTGCGCCGCGCGGCGAGCGCCGTGCTGGCGAGCCCCGCGCTGATCGACTACGTGCAGGCCCTGCTCGCCGCCAGCCGCGGCCACGCCGATATCCGCGTCGGCCTGTCGCCACGCGCCGGACTGGCCCTGCTCGCCGCGGCGCGCGCCCACGCGCTGCTCGCCGGACGCCGGCACTGTCTGCCGGAAGACGTGCAGGCCGTATTCAGCTCGGTGGCGGCGCATCGGCTCAGCCTGGCGGCCGGCGCTCGCGGCGACCGCGGCGCGCTCGCCCGGCAGCTCATCGAATCCACGCCCGTGCGCTGATGGCCGGCGAGCGGCGACGCAATCGCGAGGCCTCGGCCGACGCAAGCCTGCGCTCGCGGCTGTGGAACCTGCTCGAGCTGCGCCTGCCTGCCCTGACCCGCCGGCGGCGCGCGGAAAGCCTGCCGATTCGCCTCGATCGCCACCGGATCTACGTGCTGCCGACCGGCTTCGGCCTGAGTCTCGGCGTGCTGCTTTTCATCATGCTGCTCGGCGCCCTCAACTACGGCAACAACCCCGGGCTGCTGCTGACCTGCCTGCTCGGCGCAGCCGCCGGAGCCAGCCTGTTCCCCGGCTTCCGCAACCTCAACCGCCTCACGCTCGAGCAGCTGCGCGCCGATCCGGTACGCGCCGGGCAGCCGATCCGCGTCCATCTCGGCTTTCACCCCGGCAGTCATGGTCGACCCGCGCTCGCGCTCGAGTGTCGAGGCGCACAGGCCGCCTTCAACCTGCCCGCCTGCGAGCAGGCTGAAGTCTCGATCGTGCTGCCCGGAGCCCCGCGGGGCTGGTTCCATCCCGGCCCGATGCGCCTGTCCAGCGGCTACCCGCTCGGCGCCTTCCGCTACTGGAGCTGGCTGCACCCGGACGTTCGCTTCCTGATCCACCCCGAGCTCGAGACGCCGACGCCGGCGTTTCCCGAAGGCGGCGGCCGGCTGGGCGAGCTCGCTAGCCTCGGTGAGCGGGAGGAATACTCGGACCTGCGCGGCTACCGCCACGGCGATCCGCCGCGGCTGATCGCGTGGAAGGCCTCGGCGCGGCACGACCGGCTGCTGGTGCGCGAGCCGACGCATCAGGCCGGCCACGCAATGATCTTCGACTACACGAGCATCGAAGGGCTCGACGCGGAGGCGCGGATCCGCCGGCTGGCCGCCTGGGTGGTGGCGGCCGATCAGGCCCGCCTCGGCTACAGCCTGCGCCTGCCGCGTGGCGTGATCGGCCCGGCTCGCGGCGCGATCCATCGCGACGAGTGCCTGCGCGCGCTGGCACTGCTGCCGGGAGCCGCGGATGGCTGAGCGCAGGCCACAGCCACGCCCGAGCGCCGCAGCGCTCCCGCGCGGGCGGCTCGACGATCACGCCTTCGCGCTGCTCGCGGTCGCGGTGGCGGCGGTGATCGCGACCCACCTCGAGCATCTGCCCGCCTGGCTGTGGCTGCCGCTCGGAGTCCTGCTGGCGCTGCGGGTGTGGAGCCGCCAGCGCGGCGCGCATGCGATTTCGGCCTGGATCCACGTGCCGCTGGCCGGCCTGCTGCTGGGCCTGGTGCTGGTGCACTACGGCAACGTGTTCGGCCGCGAGCCGGGCAGCATGCTGGGCTGCGGCCTGCTGGTGCTCAAGGTGATGGAAACCGAGCGCGCGCGCGACGCCCGCGCCGCGCTCGGCTTCGGCGCCTTCATGCTGATGAGCGCCCTGCTGTTTCGCGAGGACCTGCTGTTCACCCTGGCGATCTGCGCGATCCTGGTGCTGCTGATCGCCGCCCTCGCGGCGCTGCAGCCGGGGCTGCCGCGCGGCAGGGGCGCGCTGCGCGGCGAGCTGCGCACCAGTCTCGGCCTGTTCGCGATGGGCCTGCCGCTGGCCGTGCTGGCCTTCGTCCTGATTCCGCGCCTGGGCTCGCCTTTGTGGGGCGCGATGGACGAGCAGTCCGGCGGCCGTACCGGACTCGCCCAGGACATGAGTCCGGGCTCGATGAGCGGGCTCCTGCTCGACGACTCCCCGGCCATGCGCGTCGATTTCGACGACGGCAGCGTGCCGCCGGGCCAGCTGCGATATTTCCGCGCGATCGTGATGTGGGACTTCGACGGGCGCACCTGGTCGCGCGGCCAGCGCAATCTTGCGCGGCAGCTGGAAAGCCTGGAGCCGCGCGGCGCGACCACCGCGTACCGGGTCACCCTCGAGCCCTCGCATCAGCACTGGCTGCCGAGCCTCGACGTCGCGCTGGACGCCCCTGCGGGCGCGATGCTCACCGGCGAGCGCATGCTGTATTCCTTCCGCCGCGTGATGCAGCCGCTCCAGTACCGTCTGCGTTCGGCCACCCGATACGTGCTGCAGGCCGCGCTTCCGTCGGACGCGCGCGCGCGGGCGCTGGCGCTGCCGGAAGGATTCGATCCGCACGCGCGCGCGCTTGCCGCGCGCTGGCGCGCGCGTGGTCTCGACGACCTCGGCGTGATCGACGCGGCGCTGGCGATGTATCGCGCCGATTTCAGCTACAGCCTGAATCCGCCCCTGCTCGGGCGCAATTCGGTCGACGAGTTCCTGTTCGACACCCGCCAAGGCTACTGCGAGCACTATTCGGGCTCCTTCACGTTTCTGATGCGGGCGGCCGGCATCCCCGCGCGCGTCGTGACCGGCTATCAGGGCGGCTGGTGGAACAACGCGGCGCGCTACCTGCTGCTGCGCAACTCCGACGCCCACGCCTGGAGCGAAGTGTGGCTGGAGGGCCGCGGCTGGCAGCGCGTCGACCCGACCGCGGCGGTCAGTGCGGATCGCGTCGACCTCAGCGCCGGCGGCGGTTTCGGCGGTCTGATCGGAATCCGCGGCGGGCAGTGGCTGCGCAGCCTGCGCAACCAGTTCGACGTCGTCGACCGGCTGTGGACCCAGAGCGTGCTGCAGTTCAACGCGCTGCGCCAGCGCGGCCTGCTGCGACCGCTGGGCCTGGGCGATCTCGAGATCCGGGATCTGCTGCAGCTGCTCGCCGGCGTGCTGGTGCTGGCGCTGCTGATCGCCTCGGCCTGGATCTTCGGCAGCGGCCGGAGTCGCCGCGGCGACGCCCTCGATCACGCCTGGGACCGGCTGCTGGGCCGCCTGGAAAAACGCGGCCTCGCGCGGCTTCCGGGCGAAGGGCCGCGCGACCTGCTGCAGCGCGCCCGCGAGCACTCGGCCGCGCTGGGCGCGGCGCTGGAGCCGCTGGTCGGCGACTACATCGAGCTGCGCTACGGTCGAGCGCAAGTCCCCACCGCGCAGCTCGAGGCACTGGCGCGACGCATCCACCGCCTGCGCCTGCCGCGACGGACCGCGCCAGCTTCCAGTCAGGATTTGCGGCGTAGCGTGTCGCAGATGCGCACCAACGGAGAAACTCGATGAACACCCGATGGCTCGCCGCGACCACCGCGATCCTGCTCGGCTCCTGCGCCAGCATCCCCACCCCGCTGCAGGGACCGGTCGCGGAAGTGACGCCGCGTCAGGCGGTCGAACAGAGCGCGCTGAACACTCCGGTGCGCTGGGGTGGGGAGATCATCCGCACCGAGCCGCGCGCCAGCACGACCTGTTTCGAGGTGCTGGCGCGACCGCTCGACGCCAGCGGCAGGCCGCTGCGCCGTGATGCGGCCGGCGGTCGCTTCATCGCCTGCGTCCGGGGCTTTCACGATCCCGAAATCTACGCGCGCGGGCGCCAGCTGACGGTGCTGGGTGAAATCACCGGCTTCGATCAGGCCAAGGTCGGTGAGTTCGACTATCGCTACCCGCACGTCGATGCCAGCGCAGTCCACCTGTGGCCGGAGCGGCGTCAATCGCCGATGCCGCCGCCCTGGTACGACCCCTGGTATGGCTACGGCCCCTGGGGCTGGGGCCCGTACTGGGGCCCGGACGTCTGGATCCATCGCGGCTACTACGGACCGCGCCGCTGAAATCCCGGCAGCGACTCAGCCCGGCGGCCAGTGCATGGCGCGGCCGCCCAGCAGGTGCAGATGGAGGTAGTACACGGTCTGGCCGCCGTCGCGGTTGCAGTTGATGACGAAGCGGTAGCCGTTCTCGGCGAGGCCGGCCTGCCTTGCGTAGCGCGCGGCCGCAATCAGCAACCGGCCCAGCATGGGCGCGTCCTCGTCGCCGAGGTCGTTGAGCGTCGCCACCGCCCGCTTGGGAATGAACAGCACGTGCACCGGCGCCTGCGGATTGATGTCGCGAAACGCCAGCACGTCGTCGTCCTCGTAGACGATGTCGGCGGGGATCTCGCGGCGGATGATGCGGTCGAACAGGGTGTCGGACATGGCGCAACCTCGATCCTGGTTGGGGAAGCACTTGTACTTCATGTGAAGCGTCCCGGCGACTTTCGGGCACCACGGGAACGCCGTCGGAGCGAAGCGCCGCGCGCGCCGCCTCTCAGAGCGACTGGCGGCTGCCGAAGGCGTGCGCCAGGGTGCCGCGATCGATGTATTCGAGTTCGCCGCCGAGCGGTACGCCATGGGCCAGGCGGCTGGCGCGCACGCCGGCGGCCGCCGCGATCTGCGCCAGCACGTGCGCGGTGGCCTCGCCCTCGACGGTCGGATTGGTGGCGACGATGAGCTCCTGCACCTCACCCTCGGCGAGCCGCGCGACCAGCTGCTCGAGGCCGAGCTCCTTCGGTCCGATACCGTCCAGCGGCGAGAGCCGCCCGAGCAGCACGAAATAGCGCCCGCGGTAGCCGGTCGCCTGCTCGATCGCCATCTGGTCGACGGGGGTCTCGACCACGCAGAGCAGGCTCGAGTCCCGTTCGCTGCCGGCGCAGAGCGCGCATATCGGCGCCTCGCTGAAGCCGCGGCAGCGCGCGCAGTTGCCGATTTGATCGACCGCGGCGAGGAGCCGCCCGGCCAGCCGCCGCGCGCCCTCGCGGTCGCGTTCGAGGACGTGGAAGGCCATGCGCTGCGCGGTCTTGGCGCCGACGCCCGGCAGGCAGCGCAGGGCTTCGATCAGCTCGTTCAGAAGGGATGAGGACACGGCGCAGGAGGGACCGGAGACGACACCGGAGAAGCTGCTTCAGCGGGCGGATTCAGAACGGCAGCTTGAAGCCGGACGGCAGGTTCATGCCCGCGGTCAGGCCGCCGAGTCGCTCGCGGTTCAGCTCCGCCACCTTGTTCACGGCGTCGTTGACCGCCGCCGCCACCAGATCCTCGGCCATCTCGGGATCTTCGGCAAACAGCTTGCGGTCGATCGAGACCGCAAGCACCTCGTGGCGTCCGCTCATGCGCACGCTGACCAGCCCGCCGCCGGCCTGCCCGGCAACTTCGGCGCGCGCCAGCTCATCCTGCGCGCGCTGCATTTCTTCCTGCATGCGCTGGGCCTGCTGCATCAGACCGGCGAGAGGACCTTTCATTCCGTTTCTCCTTCAGCCGGAGGCCCGGGGGCCGCTCGGGCTCCCCTGCTCCGGATCGATCGGGCGGACGCTGCCCGGAATCACGTGCGCATCGAATGCGTCCACCAGCGAGCGCACCAGCGGACTATTCTCCACCGCACGCTCGGCCTCGAGCTGGCGTTCATGGCGCGCCCGTGCGTCCAGCTCGGCCGGCGTTTGCAGCGCACTGTCTTCGCGATCGGTCTCGAACTTGAGACGCACCTCTCGCCCGAGCGCTGCGCCCAGCTTGTCCGCCAGCTGCTGGCGCGTCGAGTCGATGATCAAGTGCTCGTACTTCGGCTTCAACGCGAGTCGCAGCAGCGACCCTTCGATTGCGATCAGCCGCGCATGACGGGCCAGCTGACCAACCGGACCACGCAGTCCGGCGCGCCCGATCAGGTCGGTCCAGCCGGAGCTCTCGGCAGCGGACGGCGACTGCGCCACTCGCGGCTCGGCTACCGCATCGGTCGCCCGGACCCTGCTCATCGCTGCGCTCGTAGGCACTTGCGGCGCTGGCGCGCGCTGGCGCACAGGCGGCAACGGCACAGCGTCGGACGTTCCGCTCACGTCGCCGGCGACCGGAACGAAGGCCAGCATGCGCAGCAGACACATCTCGAAGCCGACTCGCGGCGTCGGCGCCAGCGCAAGATCGCGCCGCCCCTCCAGCGCCATCTGGTACCAGAGCTGCACGTCTTCCGCCGCCACCCGTCCGGCCAAGGCCAGCAGATCGGCCCCGGCGACACCTGCCGCCGCCGGCACCAGCTGCAGCAGCTGCAGGCGATGCAGCAGGCCTGCAAGCTCTTCCAGCACCTGGCCAAAATCCGGCGCATAGGCGGCAGTTTGCTCAATCTCCGCGAGCAACGCCGCGCCGTCACCGCCGGCGACGGTTTCCAGCAGCCGCAGGACCCGTTCGCCGTCGACCGTGCCAAGCATGGCGTTGACCTCGGCGCTGCGCAGTGCGCCGTCGCCATAGGCGATGGCCTGATCCAGCAGCGAGAGGCCGTCGCGCAGCGAGCCGTCGGCGGCGCGCGCCAGGGCCTCCACGCCGGCTTCGTCGAAGGCGACACCTTCCGCGACAAGAATGTGCCGCATCTGACCGTCGATCTGCTCCGGCGTCAGACGCCTCAAATTAAACTTGATGCAGCGCGACAGTACGGTCACCGGCACCTTCTGTGGGTCGGTGGTCGCCAGCAGAAACTTCACATGGGGCGGGGGCTCTTCCAGGATCTTCAGCAGCGCGTTGAACGCGCCGCGCGAGAGCATGTGCACCTCGTCAATCAGGTACACCTTGTAGCGCCCGCGCGACGGTGCATACATTGCGTTGTCGATCAGCTCGCGGACGTTGTCGACGCCGGTATTGCTGGCAGCGTCGATTTCCAGCAGGTCGATGAAGCGCCCGACGTCGATGTCGGCGCAGACGCCGCACTCTCCGCAGGGATTCGAGGTCGGACCCTTTTCGCAGTTCAGCGACTTGGCAAGGATGCGCGCGATGGTGGTCTTGCCGACGCCGCGAGTGCCAGTGAACAGGAAGGCGTGATGCAGGCGACCGCTGTCCAGCGCGTGGGTGAGCGCACGCACGACATGCTCCTGGCCAACCAGTTCGGAAAAGCGGCGCGGCCGCCACTTGCGGGCGAGAGCTTGATAAGACATGGATGGTCCGCGACGGGGCCCAGCATTGTAGCAAGGCCCGTGCCGCCCGACCCCTAAGGCGCATTCACGCGCCCCGTTGGGCGGCAGCTCCGCCAGCCACATCCCGGCACCCGAATCACCTGCTACCGCTGCTTCCTTCCGGATCTGACGGGGTTCACAGGCTATCGTCGCGGGAGGACCGGCGGAGCCGCCATGAAGTGGCGGAGAGGGCGGGATTCGAACCCGCGAAGCGGTTTGACCCGCTTACACACTTTCCAGGCGTGCTCCTTCAACCACTCGGACACCTCTCCTGATTCTCTTGACGCTCGCTGCGTCCCGCCCCGAGGGCGGGATTGTTCGGCGCATCCTGCGCCTCACCCGAGGGTATCTCTTCTGATTCTCCCGGGAACATCTGAACAAGTCGATTCCTACTTCGTCACTCCCGCGAAGGCGGGAGTCCAGCGACTTTGTCCGCAAAAGCTCGAAGGCACTGGATGCCCGCCTTCGCGGGCATGACGAACTGGTTCACACCTTCCCTCACCCTCGCTGCGTCCCGCCCCGAGGGCGGGATTGTTCGGCGCATCCTGCGCCTCACCCCTGCGCGCTTCGCGCTACGGGGCGCGCAGGATACTCGCTGCCCTGCCAGGCTCACAAGCCGCGGCACGGCCCCTCGAGCGAAAACACCTCACCCTGGCGGGCGACGCGGACACCGCGGGAGCGCATCGCATCGGCGTCCTGCTCGCTCGCGTAGTGGTAAAGCACCAGGCGCCGGCGCAGCGCTTCGGGATACTCCCGCGCAAGGTCGTCGATGCCCGTGTGTGACGGATTGGAGGTCAGCCCACAGTCGTGCGCCACCAGCTCGCCACGAGCGGCGAAGCGCTCGAGCATCTCCGGGATCGGTCGGGTATCGCCCGTCCAGACGAAGCTGCCTTCGAGCGCCAGACCAAAGGCGGTCATCGGCGCATGATGGCGCACCGGAAATACATCGAACCACAGGCCCTCGTGCCAGAATCCGCGCGACACCGGCAGCAGCCGGAACGCGTCCCAAAAATTGGCGCCCCCTTCGGCAAGCACTTCCGGGTAGTCGGCCACCCGCGATTGCAAGTACGGCACCAAAGCCGCGTGGGCATGAATCCGCGGCACGCCACGCTGCGTCGCATCGAAATACACACGATAGAACAGGCGCTCCAGCCCGCCGACGTGATCCATGTGCGTGTGGGTCAGATAGACCGCCGGGGGCGGGGCTCGATAGCGTTCGAAATAAGCGCGCAGCGCTTCGGGGCCGCAGTCGATCATCAGCAGCGGGCGACCCTCGTCCTCCAGCACCCCGCAAGCCGATCCGAGTTCGGGCGCCTGCGCGCTGCCCACCCCAAGAAAGCGCAGGGCGAGCTTCACGCGACGTCCTCCCGCTTTGAAGCGCCCGTTCGCCGGCAGCCGGCGGCGGCGACCAGCGGCTTCCAGAAAGTTTCATCAAACCCTTCAACCGCGGCGAAGAATCCGAGCTTCTCCAGCGAGCGGCGCAGGCGCATCAGGTTGGCGCGATGCCACCCGCGATGTGGCAAGCGCCGGCGGCCACGATCGAAGTCGATCAGCCAGACGCCTTCGCTGCCGTCCACCAGAATGTTGCTGGCGTTCAAATCGGCATGCCAGAAGCCCGCTGCGAAGAACCTTGCCAACACGGCGCCGACCGTTCCGGCCAAGAGCGTGTGGGCCGTCCGATCGTCACGCAGAGCCTCGGCCAACGTGCGGGAAGACTCAATCCTTCGCGTGAGCAGATCGGCCCGGTACAGCAGCCCGCGGCGCCGGTAGCGGGCCGCCACCGGTGGTGCGACTGGCAGCCCGGCGCCGGCCGCCTCGGCAAGCAGGCGAAATTCACGAAACGCGCGCGTGCGTGCCGCGCCGAGCCACAAATAGCGATCTGCGCTGAGCCGCGCCATCATGCCGCCGCGCCGATAGTGGCGCAGCGCGCAGGTGCCGACCGGAGTCTCGACGAAAGCAACCCCGCCACGGCCGCCGGCGGCGCGCACCATTCGGCCCTGCGCCTGCCAATGCTCGGGCTCGAACCACGCACGATCGGGGGTCACGCGCAGAGCGTGATCGCAGAGGATCGCGCCATCGATCATCGTCAGGACTTGCGTATCGATCATGCGTCTGTCAGCGTTGCCAAGGAGCCTGAAAGCCTAAGCGGAAGCTCGCTCGCGCGAGGGTGGGTTCTGGTCCGTCGGGACGCAGTGGAAATACGCGTCGCGTGGACGAATTCGTGGTCGATTCTTCGCTGCGATCAGCTCTCGACACGTGGTTCCGCCCGAGCCACGACGCACCACACATGGTAGCAAGCACAGCGTGGATCCATTCGCAGTCCCCGCAACCGAGCCGGCGTCAATCTGCCTGCTGCGCACCTCGGCCATCGGCGACGTCACCCACGTGGTGCCGATCGTGCGCACCTTGCAGCGACACTGGCCGCGAACCCGGCTCACCTGGCTGATCGGCAGGCTCGAGCATCGCCTGGTCGGCGATCTGCCGGAGGTCGAGTTCATCGTCTTCGACAAGCGCGCGGGCTGCGCCGGGCATCGCGCGGTGCGTCAGCAGCTCGCCGGCCGCCGCTTCGACGCCCTGCTGCACATGCAGGTGGCGCTGCGCGCAAATCTACTGAGTCACGCGGTCAAGGCGCCGCTGCGGATCGGCTACGATCGCGCGCGCTCGAAGGATCTGCACGGCCTGTTCGTTAACTGCCGCATTGCGCCACGCCAGGGCCAGCACGTGCTCGACGCGATGGCGAGCTTCCTCGAGCCGCTCGGCCTGCGTCAGACCGAGGTGTGCTGGAATATCCCCATCCCAGACGAGGCGCAGGAGTTCGCCGAGCGCCATCTGTCGGGCGCGACGCCCACCCTGCTGGTCAGCCCAGCCTCGAGCCACCGCCTGCGCAACTGGAGCGCCGAACGCTACGCCGCAGTAATGGACCACGCCGCATTCGCGCTCCACTGGCGCGTCGTCCTCTGCGGTGGACCGAGCGCCTTCGAGCGCGAGTTGGGCGACGCCATTCGCGCCCACATGAAGACGCGCCCGCTGGACCTGATCGGCAAGGACACCCTGAAGCAGCTCCTGGCGCTGCTCCGCCGCGTCAGCCTCGTATTGACGCCTGACTCCGGCCCGATGCACATGGCCAACGCGGTCGGCACGCCGGTACTCGGCCTGCACGCCGCCAGCAACCCAGCTCGTTCCGGCCCCTACTCCGATCGTCAATGGTGTGTCGACCGCTACGACGCAGCGGCGCGCAAGTACCGGCATAGATCGGCCGACGCCCTGCCCTGGGGCACCCGCCTCGAATATCCGGGCGTCATGGACCTGATCGAGGTCGACGCCGTGATCGAGAGGCTGGAAGCCTTCGCCGCCGGGCGCGGCATGACACGCGCGCCGTCCGAGAGCGCTCAGGAAGGCTTTGAAACGGATCGCCACGCCCGTGAAGGCAGATCGTCACTGGCTTCAACCGCTGCAACCAAAGGCCCTGGACGTCCGCGTCAGCGGGAGTAATGGACAAGGATCAACCCGTTCGAACCTTTCCCGCGGAGGCTGGCTCAGCGATAGTCCTGATAGGACTTCTCTTCCATCAGGCTGGAGCCGAGCTTTTCGTTGATCGCGCGCTTGAGCGCCGCGCGCTCGTCGTTGCGGATGTAGACGGACCGGGCCAGCTCGATGAACTCCGCGTCGAAGCTGCGCCGCTTCTCCTTCAGCCGGATGCAGTCCTCGATCTCCCACAGCGCTTCGTTGACCGCGCGTAGACCGTCCCGCTCCGCCTCGATATCCGCCCGGCTCGCTGGATCGTCCGCCCAGATCTTCTCCAGCAGCGTCAACTCGGTGCGTACACGCGCGCGCTTGGCCGCATCACCGATCCGCTCGGCCTTGATCTCGAGAATGGTGATCTTGTCGATCAGCTCGCCGTAGGACACCGGCACGCAGGGCTGCGCCATGAGTCGCTTCTGCCTTTTCGCTGCCCTTGGTCGGCCACCGCAGCGGCGCGCTCGTGCAGCGTAAGCGAGGCGCCGCCGGTTGTCTCACGCGGCCTGGCCTCGTATCATTCGCGGCCCACCGGAGAGGTGGCAGAGTGGTCGATTGTACCTGACTCGAAATCAGGCGTGCGTGCAAGCGCACCGTGGGTTCGAATCCCACCCTCTCCGCCAGATACGAAAGCGCCCCCTCGCGGGGCGTTTGCGTATCTGCTGAATGGGGTGCGTGAACGAAGCCACCCGGGCTCGACGGAATCGCCCGGAGCGATTCTGACCTACAGATGTTCATCCAGCCAGGCGATGCGCTGGCGCAACCAATCCTTGCCGTAGGCCACATCCCCTTCCCAGGAGCCAGTGACCACGACGTTGGGCCAGACGTAGGTCGCAGGAATCGGCCATCTGATGAAGTTGGCCTCGACGGCGCCATGGATCCACGCGGCTTCGCTGTCCATCAGAGCAGGCAAGGCGTCGAACACGTCCGTCTTGAGGTCGTCCCAGCGAGCACGCGTCTGCGCGGCGAAGGTCGGATCTTGGAACAGGCGTGCATACCAAATGCCCCCGTGCACCCAGAAACCTTGCGGATCCGCGCAGGCGCAGTAGTTTGCGTTGCCGAACCCGAGGTCGAAGTCCCACAGCGGCCCGCGCTCGAGCAGGCCGTCGCGGTCCTTGAAGTTCCAGATGCTGGAGTAATCGCGCGCATCGACGTTGGCGGTGATTTCGTTGACGAGGTACCAGTCGATGAAGCTGCTGGGCTCCAGCCAGGCGCGATAGCCAGTCGCCGGATCGCTGAAGTCGGGCGCCCAGATCGCGTCTTCGGTGTTCTGGACGTAGTTTCGCAGGTAGTCGTACTGCTCCCAGACGATCTCGTCGTCGTCGGGAGTGTCGATGCAGAAAGGTACGTTGCGGGAGGTGCTGAACAGCACGTTCGCGGCGCAGTCACGGCGCTGGTCGATTTCGAAGAGATAGCCGCCGCTGACTTCCGGCAGGGCGATGTCGGCGGGCTCCATCTCGGCGATATCGACCCGGTTGCTGCCGACGCGAATCGTCTCGATCAGTTGGTAGACCCCCTGATACTGGCCGTTGACAGTGACCTTGACCATCCGCGAGTCGGGGCTCCAGCCCATGCCCAGCCGCTGACCGAGCGCCAGCGCGACGCGGTTATGCAGCAACGTCTTGTCGGCGTAGTTGGCCAGCAGCGCCCAGTTCTTGTCCTTGGCCATACCGAGCAGCTCGGCCTTCGCGTCGAGCTTGATGCGATAGGGTTTCTTCGGCATACCCCAAGTAGAGTTGCCGCGACCCTTGATCTGCAGCGTGCCGGAGTAGGCCGGTGACTCGGCAGTGGCGGGGATGGTCATCGAGCCGGGGATGTAAACGCCGTGCTGGATCGGTGCGCCGCCATCGGTGAGGATCGCCACCGTCGGCAGCATGTCCGCGGGCAGCTGCGGCGGCGCCTGGGCGAGATCGAAGCTGTCCGCAAACAGCGCATCGCGCACGCCGCCAGCAGGCGCCGCCACGGCATTACGCACGAGGCGCACCGCGGCGCGTGTCATCTTGTCCTTGGCGAAAACGTTGCCTTCGCCGAAAAACACCGCCCAGGCGCCGCGCAACACGTTGAAGTTGCTGGTCGAGGACCAGAACGCCGTGGCCGGAGCGTCGGGAAAAGCCGCAGTGTCGATCGCGGGCCACTGCCGCTCCAGCGCAAGCAGCGTGGCGAGCTCCTTCACGTTGGGCACACGCCAGTCGCTGAAACCGCGCCAGGCTTGCGCATTCTTGCTGCGCGCGGCTTGCAGGGCGCCCTGCCAAGTGTGGAAGTCAGCGTCTCCGGCGCAGCCGTCCACCGAGTTCTGACCCAGCGCACAGCGGTCCCACATCAGCCCCGTACGCGGGTCCGTGAGCGTGCCGCTGTCGCCGTCGGCAAATCCCGCAAACGAGGCTCCCCCCGCGACCAACATCGCGCCGGCCGGGGCACGCGCGTCGATCCGGTGCGCGAAACCGCCGCTGAAATTGACGACCTGCGCGCGCTCGGCGGCAAGATCGGAGTCTGCAGTCCAGTAGAACGCTGCCTGAACGTTTGGGAAATAGTCCACATCGACGGCTGGCGCGCTGCGTCCGAAATGAACGACGCCGAGCAGCTCTGCGCTGGTCGGCAAACGCCAATCAACGAAGCCGCACAGCCCGCCGTTCGCGCTGTGCGCGTACGCCTGCACTCTTGCGCTTGCCCAGCTGACTGCGCTCGCTACCGCCACGCGCCAAACCAGGCCAGTCGCGTTGTCGCGCGTGCAGGCCCAGCGGCCAGGCCCCAAACCCGGCGGCGCAGTCGGCGGCACTTCCTCGCCTACGCTGGAGAGCTTGGAGAAGTCAAACCCCGCAGCACCGGCGCCAAGCTTGGGCAGCGAGCCGCCGGCGGCATCGCGACCGTAGGCAGCGTCCTGCCCGGGCCAACTCGTGCTGCTGCAGGGAGTGGCGACGATGCTGCTGTCTCCGGCTCCTGCATAGCAGCTCGCCTGACCGCTGTCGTTGATCCGCTGTGGCCAGCTTTGCGCTTGCGCAACACCTCCGAAAGAGAGCACCAGGGTGGCAGACAATCTGACGAAAAGTCGCGCTGTCACGACGCTCCCCGGCGGCGGAAAGCGCGCAATGATGCCAGAACTCGCCATTTGCGTCGCGTTTGCGCGGATGCCGCTTCGCGACGCGATTTGGATCACGAGCTCGACCTAGCGAGCTCGCCGGTTTCGTTCAGGCGCGCTCGAGCAGCACGACCGCGAACCAGTCCGCGGGATCGGTGAAGTTTCGCGACACCCTGAGCCCGACAACCTGCGCCATCGCGGCAAAGTCATCAAGCGAATACTTGTGGCTGTATTCGACCAGCATGGCCTCATCGACAGCGAAGCGGAAGCTGCGGCCGGCGACGTGCACGGCCTGCTCGTCGCGGCTGACGATATGGGTCTCGATGCGGCTGGCCAGCGGATTCCAACGCGCCCGATGCTGAAAACGGTCGAGACGGAAATCGCCGCCAAGCTCACGGTTCATGCGGGTCAAGAGATTCAGCGTGAAGCGCGCCGTGACGCCGGCGGCGTCGTTGTAGGCGGCTTCGAGCAAAGCGGGTTCCTTGCGCAGGTCGATCCCGATGACCGCGGCGCCACCCGGCCCCATGTCGTCGCGCATGTGGCGCAGGAGCGCGGTCGCCTCGCTCTGAGCGAAGTTTCCGAGCGTGGAGCCCGGAAAGAACACGACGCTGCGCCGCTGATGCCGATGCGGTACCGGCAGGCGCCGCGCGGTGGTGAAATCCCCGCGCAACGGCAGGATTTCGAGTTGCGGAAAATGCGCGGCCAGACGACGCGTGCTGCTCTCGAGCGCGCTGGCCGAAATCTCGATCGGCACGTAGCCCGCCGGGTCGATCAGCGCTTCGAGCAAGAGCCCCGTCTTGCGCGCGGTGCCGCTGCCATATTCGACCAGGAGAGCGCGCGGACCGATGGCGGCTGCCAGCTCCTCGGCGTGCGCCTGCAGGATGCTGAGCTCGGTACGCGTCAGGTAGTACTCGGGTTGAGCGCAGATCCGCTCGAAGAGTTGCGAACCCTCGACGTCATAGAAGTACTTCGATGGAATCCGCTTGGGGCGCTGCGAAAGACCCGCGCGCACGTCGACGGCGAAGGCGCTTTCATCCAGCGCCGAGTGACCAGCCTGCAGAGGCCGCGGTGTGGCCATCAGCGATCCTTGGCCAGGCGCAGGCCGCTGAACTGCCAGCGCGTCGCCGGCGCCCAGAAGTTGCGGTAGGTCGCGCGCATGTGGTCGGCCGGCGTGCCAAAAGAGCCGCCGCGCAACACGAACTGGCCGCACATGAACTTGCCGTTGTATTCGCCGAGCGCGCCGGGCGGTGCGCGGTATCGCGGATAGGCGGCGTAAGGACTTTGGGTCCACTCCCAAACGTCGCCGAAAAGCTGCAGCGGGCCTTCGCCGGAGGTGGCGACGCGGGTGCGCAGCAGCCCCTCGTCGACGAAGTTGCCGGCGATTGGCTCCGCGGCGGCTAGGCTCTCCCACTCCGCCTCGCTCGGCAGGCGCGCGCCGGCCCAGCGGGCAAAGGCCTCCGCCTCGAAATAGCTCAAGTGGCAGATCGGCGCATCGGGATCGAGCGCTACCTGACCGCTCAAACTGAACTCGCTGTCGAGTCCGTCCGACCAATAGAGCGGGTGTTGCCAAGCCTCGCGCTGCGCAAGCGCCCAGCCGTCAGAAAGCCACAGGGTTGGCTCACCATAGCCGCCGGCGCGGATGAATTCGAGAAACTCGCCGTTGGTCACCAACCGGTTCGCGATTGCGTGCGGGTACAGCAGCTGGCGGTGACGCGGAGCTTCACAGTCGAAGGCGAAACCGCCGCCGGCGTGGCCGATCTCAATCTCGCCCTCGGCACCATCCAGGAAACGCAGCAGCGGCGCGCGGTGCGGCTGCGCGGCGACCGCCGGCCGATACACGGGATTCAGCGGGCTCAGCGAAAACAGATGCTTGAGGTCGGTGAGCAGGAGTTCCTGATGCTGCTGCTCGTGGTTCAGGCCAAGCTTCACCAGCGCGGCGAGCGCGGGATCCACCGACCTGCCCAGAAGCGCCTGCATGCGCTCGTCGATGCGCCGACGGTAATCGAGGATCTCGCTCAGAGTCGGCCGCGTCAACAGCCCGCGCCGTGACCGTGTCCACATGCTGCCGACGGTGTAGTAATAGGAGTTGAACAGGAACTTCCAGCTGGCATGCAGCGGCTGGTAGCGCTCGTCACGGCCGAGCACGAACTGTTCGAAAAACCAGGTGGTGTGTGCCAGATGCCACTTGGTCGGACTCGCATCCGGCATCGACTGCACGGCGGTGTCTTCTGGCGCAAGGCCTGCAGCGAGCGCCACTGTCGCGCTGCGCACACGTCGATAGAACTCAGGAAGCGTTTCCGTCTGGGCTGCCAACCCGGTTCGCGCCGAGGTCGGAACTGCCGATGCACTCATCTCACCCTCGCCGTCCGCGACGCCGTGCGGCAGGCCGGGCGTGGTCTGGAGTGGCGCCAACGCGCAGTATGCGCCGGCGACATTTACTCAAGATGAAGGAAGCCGCGCCAGCGCGCAGGTCGTCATCAAACGGCGACCTGGCGGCTACAGGTCGCGCGCGATGCGAAAGCCGACTCGCGCGCTGCGGGTATCGGCGCGCGCCGGCACCCGGTAGGCGGAACGCACCTGATCGTGATCGCTGCCCCAGGAACCACCGCGCACCACGCGCAGGCTGCAACCGGGATTGACCCAGGCCGTGCTGTCGCGCGGCGCGCGCACGTAGTTGTCGTGCCAGCAGTCTTCGACCCACTCCGAGACGTTGCCCTCCATGTCGCGCAGGCCGAAGGCGTTGGCCGGGAAGCTGCCGATCGGAGCGGGCCCCCAGAAGCCATCGCTGTAACTCGGAAAGGTGACGCTCCAGCTGCGCTTGCTCGGTGAGCGGTCGCCGTCGCCGGTGAAGTTGCCGACCACGCTCTCCGGGCTGCCGCTGCCCCAGGGATAACGGGTCTCGCCGCCGGCGCGCAACGCATATTCGAACTCGGCTTCGCTGGGCAGGCGATAGCGCTTGCCGGTATGGGCCGAAAGCCAGGCGAGATACGCCGTCGCGTCGTTCCAGGATACATTCACCACCGGCAGCTCGGCGCTCGCCAATGCGCCCGCGTAGTCGTTGCGCCAGGTCATGCCGTGGCGTTCCACCATCTGACCGCTGCGCTCATCGTAGACCGCGCTCGCTCCCAGGCGCTCGGCGTCCGTACGGTAGCCGCTCGAGCCGATGAACTCACGAAATTCGCCCACGCTGACCTCCGCTTGGCCGAGCGCGAAGCCGAATTTGATCGCCACCGCCCGCTGTGGGCCCTCGCTATCGCTGCGCCCCTGCTCGCCGTCGGCCGAACCCATGTCGAAGGTTCCGGTGGGAATGACGACGATCGGCGGTGCACTGCCGCTGATGTCGAGAAAGCGATCGCGCAACGTCTGTCCCGGCGACAGACTTCCATACAGCCGCGCGTTGCGCAGGCCCTGGTTGAAGTCGTCGAGTCCGGCGAGATCCGGGCTGATCGCCTGCGCTCGGGTGGCCAGCTGTTCGGCCAGGTCCGCATTCCCCGCGTCCAGCGCCGAGCGCGCCTGCGCCAAGACGCTCTCCGCGCGCTGGCTGCGCAACTGCTCGATCCGGCCGCGGGCTTCCAGCAGGGCCTGCGGCGAGCCCGGGCGGACGTTGACCGCTTCACCCAGGATCTCGTCGGCGCCTTCGAAATCATCCTGCGCGGCCGCCGCCAGCGCGCGGTCGAGGAAGGAGCGCTCGATCGAAGCGAGCCCGGCGTCGGCCAGATGATTCTCCGGGTCGAGCTCCAGCACCTTGCGGTAAACGTCGAGCGCGGTGCCACCCTTGGGCCCACTGGTCGCATGGCCGGACCTGGCAAGGGTCGCGGCTTGCGTCAGCATCGGCAACACGCGGCGGAGGGTCTCCACCCGCGCACGCACGTCGGCGAGCTCGCTTTCGGCGTGTGGCAGTTGCGACCACGCCGCGAGGTTGCGCTCGGCGCCACCTTCGTCGCCGCGCTCGATCGCCGCCAGCGCCGCATCGCGCAGGCCCGCACCGATCCGCTCCAGCGCCGCCTCCGCCTGCGGATTGCGCGGCGCCAGATTCAACGCCTCACGGTATAGCGCCACTGCGCTGTCTTTGGTGGGCTCCAGGATCGTGCCCGCGGCTTCCGCGGCTTCGGCCCGCGCGAGCAGTTGGGCGACCGACTCGCTGACCGCGACGGGCGGGCCCATGCGCACGGCATCGATCATCGAAGTGCCGGCCGGCTGTGGTACCGCAGCGGCTGCGAGCGCGTCGCCGCCGGTCGCCCCCGAGACCGCCGACCAGGTCGGCGGTGGACTCGTCGCCACTGCGCTCATCACGCTTGGCTCCGAAGACGCATCGAGACGCAGCAGACCGGGAAAAAAACGATAGGCAAGCGCGAAGGCGAGCAGCGCCAGACCGGCCACCGCACCGAGGGCATGTTGCTTGCGTGCGACGTCAGGAGCGGGCATCGTGGCGAATTATGCGTGCTCGCGCGGGCTTGGTGAAGCCGCGGTCCGCGCCGCTCGACACGCACCCCGCATCGCCAAGGAAAATCGATCTTGGTTCACTGGATCACCCGTCAAACCGACCTCGCCGGATTTCTGGCATCCACGCTTGAAGGCATCGGTCTCGATACCGAATTCATGCGCACCAACACTTTCGCGCCGCGGCTCGCTTTGATCCAACTGCGCGTCGGCGACGAAACCGCGCTGATCGACCCGATCGCGGCACTCGATCCGCAACCACTCGCGAACGTGCTTGGCGATTCGGCGCGCGTCGTCGTCATGCACAGCGCAAGCGAGGATCTCGAGGCCCTCACCACCTGGTCCTGCTCGATTGCACACCTGTTTGACACCCAAATCGCCGCTTCGTTCAGCGGGCTCGGCGTCGGGCTTGGCTACCGCGCCCTGGTGCTGCGGCTCGCGGGCGTCGAGCTGCCGAAGAGCGAGACTCGTTCGGACTGGCTGCATCGCCCACTGACTCCGGCGCAGATCGACTATGCCGCACAAGACGTGCAGTACCTGCAGGTGCTGCATGCGGCGCTGAGCGAGCGCCTCGCACAGCGCGGCTATTCCACATGGTTCGCCGAAGACTGTCAGCGCCTGCTGGACCGCGCTCGCACGCTCGGCCCGGACCCCGAACCACAGCGCAGCTTTCACGCCGCCGCCGCCTGGCCGCGGCCGCGGCAGGCTCTGCTGCGCCGCATCCTGCTCTGGCGCGAGCTAACCGCACGCGCGATCGATCGACCGCGGCCCTGGCTGCTCGACGATGCACACGCGCTCGATCTCGCCGCCGATCCGCCCGCCACGATCGACGCTCTGCGCAGCCGCACGGCGGGCCTGCGCGCCCTGCGCGGCGACCTGCGTCACCAGCTCCTCGAACGCCTGAGTACGCCGCTCGAAGACGTCGAGATGGAGTTCACCGCGATTCGACCGCCGCTCGACCCCGCGCAAAAACGCGAGGTATCGGCCCTCAAGGAAGGCGTGGCGAAAATCGCCCGCGAACTCGACCTGCCAGAGGGCCTGCTGTGCGCGCGTCGCCAGCTGGAGTCCTTGGTCGCCACCCGACGCTGGCCGCGCGCGCTGGAGGGCTGGCGCGAAACCCTGCTCCGCCCGCTGCTGGGCTCGCCGCCGTCGGCTGCGTAGACGCCCACGCTGCAGCGCTTGCGAAAGCGCGAGCACGAGGAACGCTCGGCACGGGTTCGCGTGCTCGCGAAGACGCAACATCCCCGAATTCAGACTGTCGCAATCGAATGGAGTCGAGCTGCCGCCCGCGCGAGAGCAACGGCGCGCGATCAGCGCTCCAAGGCCCTTCCTAACCTCGCCCGTACAGCGGAATCAGCTTGCGCCAATTGGAGGGATAGCGCGGCCAGGCGCCCTTCTGGAAATAGGGATGGTTCGGGTCGTTCAACTGCAGCACGCGCTCGGCGTCGGCGGCCAGCGGCTCTTGACCCAACCTGTGGAAGCTGAACGCCATCACGGCGAGCGCATCGGCAACTTGAGGTGAACCGGGATAAGTCTCGATCACCGACTTGGCGCGATTCGACGAGGCGACGTAGGCGCCGCGCTTCATGTAGTACAAGGCGACGTTCAGTTCGGCCTGCGCCATCATGTTGCGCAGGTAGACCATGCGCTGGCGCGCGTCAGGTGCGTAGCGACTTTGCGGATAGCGGCTGAGCAGGGAGCTGAAGTCATCGAAGGACTGGCGCAGCGTCGCCTGGTTGCGTTTGGTCATGTCGAGGCCGGCATAGCGCTCGAGAAGACCGCCCGCGCGGTCGAAGTTGATCAGGCCGCGCAGGAAGTAAGCGTAGTCGACGTGCTTGTGCGTCGGGTAGGTACGGATGAAACGGTTGACGGTCGAGTAAGCCTCGTCGGGCTTGTTGTCCTTGAACTGCACGTAGGCCAGGTTGAGCTGCGATTGCTCGGTGTAGGGGCCGAACGGGAAACGGGTGATCAGTACCGTGAAAAGGCGCGTGGCCGCCTTCCAATTGCGGCCGTTGAGCATGTCCACGCCGCGCTGGTAGAGCAGCTCGACCGTTTCGGTTTCCGACAGCTGGTCTTTCTTGTTGCGGTTGAACAGCGAACAACCGCTGAACAGGGCGACGACCAGCGTCAAGACGAGGACACGCAGCACG
The DNA here is from genome assembly GCA_964582225.1 of uncultured Dokdonella sp. Lineage (GTDB taxonomy): Bacteria > Pseudomonadota > Gammaproteobacteria > Xanthomonadales > Rhodanobacteraceae > Dokdonella_A. The sequence goes on from CAZORA010000002.1 coordinate 77,140, forward strand.
ATGGGGGACAGTCGAAAAGCTCGCATGCGGATGGCAGGCTCTGCAATGATGGAAAGAGGAAAGGCCGCGCCGGCGCGTCTGCGCGGGTCCGCGCGACGATCGGAAGCACACGCAGAGCTCATCATAACCCGAACCCGCCCGGCGCAAGGCGCCACCACGGATTCACGCCATGACCGACAGCCCCACCGAACTCCGCGCGACCGTGCCGGCCGAGCTTGCCGGACGCCGCTTCGACCAAGTTCTTGCGGCCCTGTTCCCGGACTTTTCACGCTCACGGCTGGCGACCTGGATCAAGTCCGGCGACGCGCTGCTCGACGGCGAGGTGGCGCCGCAACGGCGCATTCTGTACGGCGGCGAGGTGGTCAGCGTGCGGGTGCGGATGGAGCGCGAAATCGGCGCCCAGGCGCAGGCCCTGCCGCTCGACATCCGCTATGAGGACGCCGATCTCATCGTCCTCGACAAGCCGCCGGGCCTGGTCGTGCACCCGGGTGCTGGCAACCACGATGGCACCCTGCAGAACGCGCTACTGCACCACGATCCGGCGCTCGCCGAAATTCCGCGCGGCGGCATCGTGCATCGCCTCGACAAGGACACCTCGGGCCTGCTGGTGGTGGCGCGCAGCTTGCGCGCGCATAACTCGCTGGTGGCGCAACTTTCCGCGCGCGGGGTGCAGCGACAATATTTGGCGGTCGTCTACGGCGCGATGATCGCCGGTGGGCGGGTCGATGCACCGCTCGGCCGCCACGCCCGCGATCGCCTGAAGCAGGCGGTGCGCGAAGACGGTCGTGAGGCGATCACCCACTACCGCGTGCGTGAGCGCTTTCGCGCCATGACCCTGATCGAGTGCCGCCTGGAAACCGGTCGCACCCACCAAATCCGCGTGCACATGGCGCACGCGCGGCACCCGCTGGTTGGCGATAGCACCTACGGCGGACTGCTCAAACTGCCCAGGGGCGCGAGCGCGGAGCTGATCGAGGCGCTGCGCGGCTTTCGCCGCCAGGCGCTGCATGCTGAGCGTCTGGAGTTCCTGCATCCCGCAAGCGGCAAGCCGATCGCCTTCGAAGCCACGCCTCCGGCCGACCTGCAGCAGCTGCTGGCTGCGCTGCGCAGGGATACCCTCGCCCACCCCGACTGAAGCCATGACGTTGCCCGATGGTTTCCTGACTCCCGACTGGGCGCTGCCGGCGGGCGTCCGCGCTGCAGTCAGCACGCGAGAACTGCCGGGACGCTCGCGTGGCGCCTTCGCCGGCTGCAATTTCGGCACCCGCTGCGGCGACGACCCGGCAGCCGTCACCTGGAACCGCACGGCGCTCTGCCGCTGGCTCGAACTACCCCGCGAGCCGCTCTGGCTACGACAGGTGCACGGAACCACCGTAGTCGACGGCGATGCGCTTGCCAGCGAACCCGAATCGGGGGTCGAGGGCGACGCCGCCGTGGTGCGCCGCAGCGGCGCCGCGCTGGCAATCCTGACCGCCGACTGCCTGCCGGTGCTCTTCTGTGCCGACGACGGCTCGGCGATCGGCGCGGCCCACGCCGGCTGGCGCGGGCTCGCCGGCGGCGTACTGGAATCCAGCGTGCGCTCGCTGGGTACGGACCCTGCGGCTCTCGGCGTATGGATCGGCCCCGGCATCGGCGCCGCGTCCTACGAGGTCGGCGCCGAGGTGCGTCAAGCCTTCCTCAACGCCCAGCCCGGCGCGGCAGCCGCCTTTCGCGCCAGTCGCCCTGATCACTGGCTCTGCGACCTTGCGCTGCTCGCCCACCAGCGGCTCGCTGCGCTCGGCATCGCGAAAATCCACGGCGGCGGCTTTGACACCTTCCGCGATCCGCGCTTCTATTCCTACCGTCGCGAATCCCCGACTGGCCGCTTCGCCAGCCTGATCTGGCGCGTTCCCTGAGCTTTCCGCGGGCGCCACGGGGTGCCACTCGCTCGAGATCGACGTCCGCTTCAGCTGCTCAGGGGCCATTTTTCGCGCAGCGCAGCAGCGCCAGCTCGGGCCGACCCTCAATCGCGAGCGGTCGGTGTCGACAGACTCTCGGTGCGATTTGCCGCGCGCTGCTCGCGCTGCATCTGTGCGTTGGCGAGAATGGCGGCATTGAGCGCGCTCGCGCGCTTGCCGTCGGGGGTTTCCTCGTAGCGCTGCCGCGCGCGCGCGCTGCGGGCTGCGACCGCTTCGAGCCAAGCCGGGTTCAGCTCCTTGGTCGACTCGACCCGGCCGGGCAGGCTAAAATCCAGCTGACCATGCGGCGCGTGGTAGATGATCATCCCCGGCGAGTAAGCAAGAATGTTGCCGTCCGGGGCATACGAAAGCATCATCAGGGCGATGCGCATCTCGCGCATCTCCACGCCACGCTCCAGATACGCCGACAGCATCCGTCCGGCGTGATAGGAGCGGCGCACCGGCTCGTCGGCGCCAGAGCCGTCGAGCTGGCCTTCGACGCTTGCTTGCAGAGCCTGCGCGGGACGGGGCAGGTCTTCGTAATCCAAAATCCGCGCGTCCGGGTGGGTATGCAGGATCTGCGCCTTCAGATAGCTCGGCACGTCGCGTTCGGGCCGCGACGGGCAGGCTTCGACATCGCGCTCGGTGCCGCTCGCGATCCAGGCATCGGAAGGCCGGAACTCGAGCGCCGAGGCACCGTCGGGCGAGATCATCCGGATCGCCAATCGGCCGACCAGTGCCGGACAACCGCTGGCGTCGTTCCATACTTCTCGCTGGACTTCGGGCGCGCGCCAGCCAGCCGGAACGCGCATGCGACCGATGTCCATCGACCCGCCCAGCGGGCCGTCCGGGTCGCGCAAGGTGATCCATTCGGCGCCAAGACCGATGGCCGGCACCGGCATCACTTCGGAGGTGCTCGTGGGCTCGGCACCCGCCGTCGCAGACGCTTCCACCGCACCGCTACCGCCTGAAGAACACGCCGCCAGCACCATCGCGAACGCGAGCACCAGCGCCGGGGCGCCATCGCTCGGCAGTCCGACCCGCACCCACGGCTTCTTCACTGTCTTCACGTCCGTCCTCCGCCTCGGGTCGCGAACGCCGCAACCCGCGACGGCGCCCTGTCGACCAAGGCGTCAGGCGGTGCGAAAACGGCTCACGGGCGGAGCGGCAAACCGGCCGCGAGGATCAGGGAGTGGCCGGATAGGCAGGAGCAGCGTCGAGGGTGGCGGCGCAGATTTCGGCGAGATCGAGGAGACACAGCTCTGCGCCGGGCTTGGCGACGAACTGCAGGCCGATGGGCAGGCCGTCGGCGAGCCGCCCCATCGGCAAGCTGAGCGCGGGGAAGCCGGCGAGGCTGGCGAAGGCGGTGAGTTCAGCATCGCCGGCGCGTTCTCGCTCGCTCAGGGGATAAGGCCCCCAAGGAACGCTGGGTAGAACCAGCACGTCGAGGTCGGCAAAAAGCTGACGGGCGCGGACGACCGCGACGTCGAGCAGGCGGTCGGCGGCGACATAGTCGGGGGCGGACTTGCCGCGCGCATACTCGAGCATCGCGCGCAGGCGCGGGGAAAGCGGCTCGCCTTCGTCGGCGAGATCCGCCGCAAACTCGAGTGCGAGTTCGCTTTCCATGACCAGGAGCGCGGCGCGCCGGGTGCGCGACAGATCTTGGTCGGCAAAGTCGACCGCCCTGCGCTCGCCCAGCAGCTGCCCGAGCGAGACGAGCGCACGCAGGAAGATTTCTTCCACTTCGGCGCAGACGCCGAGCGCGGCCAGGTTGCTCAATATGCCGCTGCGCAGGCTGCCCGGCTCCCAGTCGGGAATACACAACGGCACGCGGCGGCGCCGCGAACGGGCGTCGACCGGATCGTGGCCGTCGAGCACCTGCAGCACGATGGCAATATCGGCGACCGCGCGGGCGAGAACGCCCACGCAGTCGAGACGGCGAGCGGCGCGGGCAAGGCCGACTGCGGAAAGCTGACCGTGGGTGGGCTTCAGGCCGTATACCCCGCAGTGACTCGCCGGAATACGAATCGAACCCATGGTGTCGCTGCCCATGGCAAAGCTGCACAGGCCCGCGGCGACCGCTGCGGCGGAGCCACCGGACGAACCGCCGGCGGTGAAATCGCGGCCCCACGGATTGTGCACGTCGCCAAAATGCGGGTTGACGCTCATGGTACCGAGCGTGCCTTCGTCGAGATTGGTCTTGCCGAGAATCACCGCCCCGGCGGCGCGCAACCGCGCGACGACCGCGGCATCGTCCGTGGCGGCGCGCTCGCGCCGTCCCGGCAGCCCGACACTGGTCGGCAGGCCGGCCACGTCGAGGCTGTCCTTGATCGCAACGGTCAGGCCGTCCAGGCGTCCGATCGCCTGCCCCGCGCGGCGGCGCGCATCACTCGCCGCGGCCTGCTGCAGCGCGCTCGGATCGAGCGCGGTGAAGGCGTTCAGCGGGCTGCGCTCGATCGCATCGAGGTGAAGCCGCGTCAGGCGCTGACTGTCGATGCGTCCGGCCGCGAGCCAGTGCAGGTGCTGGAAGGCGCCGGCAGCGCGCAGTTCGAGATCGGAAATCGCTTCGCTCATGGCAGACAAGACGGCCCGCGGAGCGCAAGAAGGTGAACGCTCGCACGCCAAAAGTCAAAACCCCGAGTGAAACGACGCCCACCCGCGGCGGGCGCGGGAAAGCGCGCGGCACCCGGCGCGCGTCCTGGGTGAGCTGCCGGTTTGCCGACCTCGCCGCGAACGCGGACAATCGGACATTCCGATTCACGCCGGTGGCCAATCATGAGCGAACGCGAGAGCATGCAGTACGACGTCGTCACGGTTGGAGCCGGACCGGCGGGCCTCGCGTTCGCCATGCGTCTGAAGCAGCTGAAGCCCGAGCTGTCGGTATGCGTGATCGAGAAGGGTTCGACGGTCGGCGCGCAGATTCTCTCCGGCGCGGTGATCGAGCCGCAGGCGCTCGACGAACTGCTGCCCGAGTGGCGCGGAAATCCACCGCCGATCTGCGTGCCGGTAACGAAGGACGAGTTCTGGCTGCTACGCGACGCCGAACGCGCCTTCCGTTTTCCGCTGACGCCGCCGCAGATGCACAACCGCGGCAACTTCATCGTCTCACTGGGCGCGCTCTGTGCCTGGCTCGCGCCGCAGGCGGAGGCACTCGGCGTAGAGATCTACCCGGGTTTCGCCGCCGCCGAGCCGCTGTTCGACGCGCAGGGCGCGGTGGCAGGCGTGCGGATCGGCGACATGGGCGTGGCCAAGGACGGCTCGCACAAGTCGGGCTACACCCAAGGCATCGACATCAAGGCCGGGACCACGGTGCTCGCCGAAGGTTGCCGCGGTTCGCTGTCCAAGAAGCTGATTGCCAAGTACGCTCTCGACGCCGACAGCAATCCGCAGACTTACGGCATTGGCATCAAGGAGCTCTGGCAGCTGCCGCCGGGGCGGGTGGAGGCCGGCAAGGTCGTGCACACGCTCGGCTGGCCTCTGAACCACGCGACCTACGGCGGCAGCTTCATCTACCACCTCGATCAGGATCGACTGGCGATCGGCTTGGTGGCTGGACTCGACTATGCCGACCCGTTGTTTCGACCCTGGGAAGCCTTCCAGCAGCTGAAACACCACGCGATGGTCAAGCGACTGCTTGAGGGCGGTTCGATCGTCTCGGCCGGCGCCCGCGCGCTGATCGAGGGCGGCTGGCAGTCCCTGCCGAATCTGGAAATGCCGGGCGCACTGCTGATCGGCGACGCTGCGGGGTTGATGAACGTGCCGAAGATCAAGGGCACCCATCAGGCGCTGCGCTCTGGCATGCTGGCTGCCGAACACCTGGCCGAGCGCGGCAGCAGCGCAGGTTGGGATGCCAGGCTACGCGCCTCGGCGGTGGCCGCCGAGCTCAGAAAGGTGCGCAACATCCGACCCGGCTTCCAGCGCGGGCTTTGGTTCGGCCTGGCGAACGCGGGGTGGGAAACCGTGAGCGCAGGGCTGTCACCGTGGACCCTCGAGAACCATGCTGATTGGGCTTCGCTGCATCGCCTCGACGCCGAGCTCGCGGCAACCAGACCAGGGCCGGATGCGCCGTCGACCGAGCAGCCGAGCTACGTCGCCCGCACCCTGCCGCCGCGCGACCGTCTGGCCGGGGTGTTCTTCGCGGCCACGGAGTATGACGAGGACCAGCCGGTGCACCTGCAGGTGATCGACCCCGAGATCTGCACCACGCGCTGCACGGTCGAGTACGCCAACCCCTGCACGCGCTACTGCCCGGCCAACGTCTACGAGATGATCGAAGACGAGATCGGCCGGCGCCTGCAGATCAACGCGGCCAACTGCGTGCACTGCAAGACCTGTGACATCAAGGACCCCTATCAGAACATCGACTGGGTGACCCCGGAAGGTGGCAGCGGACCGAACTACCAGAACCTGTAACGAACCGGCGCGCCGCGCTGGGCGCTTCGGCGCGCGCGTCGATCGCGGACGGGCGCCAGCAACGAGGAGACTGCCATCGTGCAGCACGGTGAATACAAGATGCCCGGCGGCAAACTGATCGTCGCCGACTTGGAGCTGCGCGCAAGGCGCATCGCTGCGGTGCAGATCAGCGGTGACTTCTTCATCGAGCCCGACAGCGCCCGCGCCGCGATCGATGCCGCCCTGCGCGGCGCAGCCGAAAGCAGCAGCGAGGACGAACTCAGCCGCCGCGTTGCGGATGCGCTGGGGCCGGAGGTGCAACTCTACGGAATCTCACCGACGGCGGTGGCGGTGGCGGTGCGCCGCGCGCTCGTCGCGGGAGTTCGGGCATGAGCCGCAGCCGCTGGAAAGATCACGCCTGGCGGCTGATCCACACCGAACCGCAAGCGCCGGCCCTGCACATGGCGCTCGACCAGGTGCTGGTGGACGAGGTGGCCAGCGGTCGGCGGCCGCCGACCCTGCGCTTTTGGGAGTGGGCCAGCCCAGCGGTGGTAATCGGCCGTTTTCAGTCGCTCAACAACGAAGTCGACCGCGAGGTCGCCGCCGGCGAAGGCGTCGCGGTAGTACGGCGAATCAGCGGCGGCGGCGCGATGTTCTGTGAGCCGGGCAATACCATCACCTATTCGATCTGCGCGCCGATCTCGATGGTGGAGGGCCTGTCCTTCCAGGAGTCCTACGCACTGATGGACGAATGGGTGATCGCGGCCCTGCGCGAGCTTGGCATCGAGGCCTGGTACCAGCCGCTCAACGATATCGTTTCGGCCGACGGCAAGATCGCCGGTGCGGCGCAGGCGCGCCGCGGCAGGGCCGTATTGCACCACGTCACGATGGCCTACGACATCGACGCGACAAAGATGCTGCGCATCCTGCGCATCGGTCGCGAAAAGATGTCCGACAAGGGCACGCAGAGCGCCGCCAAGCGCGTCGATCCCCTGCGCAGCCAGACCGGCCTACCGCGCGAAGTCATCATCCAGCGCCTGATCGAGACCTTCCGCCACCTGCACGGGCTGCAGCAGGATCAGCTGACTGCAGGCGAGCTGAGAAGCGCCGAAGCGCTGGCCCAGAGCAAGTTCTCGAGCGCGACCTGGACCGCCGACCTGGCCTGAATTCCGCGGTGCCGCCGCGCGCTGTCTGAAATCCACCTCACTCGATTGGAGTCCTGCGCCCTGGATCAACGATCCGACCGGCGGCGAGCGCAGCCACGTCGATCATGCGCTGGGCGCCGGCGTCGCGCCAGTCGTCCGGGTGGCAGGTGAAGAACAGGATCTGGTGGCGCCGGGCGGCGTCGTGGAGGATGCGCTTCATCTGCTCGCGGCGCGCGGCGTCGCTGTGCACAAGGGCGTCGTCGAGCACCAGCAGGGTCGGCTGGCCGGCTTCGGCGAGCAAATCCGCGTAGGCGAAGCGGACCAGCACGCCGAACTGCTCGCGGGTGCCGTGGCTGTAGGCGTCGAGGGCCAACGATTGGCCGTCACGCTCGAGGGCTTCGGGCTCGAACTCCGCCAGCGAGAGATCGAGCGAGGAAGCGTCCGGGAACAGCATGTCGAGGTAGCGCCCGATGCGCTCGCGCAGCGGCGCGTAGAGCTGTTCGACCAGGGCCTGCTGCTGGCGTTCGAGAAGCTCGACCAGGAGGTTCAGCGCGTCCGCGCGCAGCGTGCGTTCGGCGTGGAGCGCACCGCCGCGGGCGAGCGCCTGCTCGGCGCGCGCGAGGCGTTCGTCGATGCCCGCGGCGCCGTAGGCGAGCAGGGTCGCGCGGGTTGCGCGCACGCGCCCGTCCAGCTCGTCGCGCTCGGTCCTGGCGTGGTTCACGGCGCGCCGATAGCGCTCGATGTCCGCTTCGATCCGCTCCGGCTGCTGCTGCGCGAGCCGCGCCTCGGCGGCGTCGATCTCGCGCGCGAGATTCTCGCGCCGCGCGAGCGCGTCCGCGAGCCGTTCGCCGCGCTGCCGCGCGGCGGCGAGCGAGGCTTCGCTTTCCAGGCGCTCGCGCGCGCCGTCGATCCGGGCGCGCAGGGCTTCGCGCTCCACGCGCGCGTCGACCGCGGCGCGGGCGCGCGCCTCCAGCGCCGACTCGGCCTGTGCCCACTCGCGCTCGGCGGCTTCGCGCGCCGCGGCGGCGGCCTCCGGGGAGGCGGCGTCGGTTACCGGCGCGGGCAAATTCGCCAACTCGTTCACGCAGCCGGCCAGGCGACCGCGAAGCTCGGCCAGACCAGCCTCTTGCGACCCCTCGTCGCGCTCGCCCAGCAGCGCCGCCCGCTGCAGCTCGCGAGCCTTGATTTCCTGCTCGAGCTCCGCGCGCGCGGCAAGGCGCTGGCGCGCCGCTTCCGCACCGTCCACCGCCAAGCGGCGCAGCAGCTCCGCGCGCTGCGCTTCGAACTGCGCGGTGGTCCCGGCAAGGTCCGCGGCGCTCGTCGCCTGCGGCTCGATTTCGAGCTCGCCGAAACCCTCGATCGACAGCCGGGCCGGAGCTTCGAGCAGGCGTTCGCCCTGCCCTTCGAGGCGCCCCAGCGCGCCGGCGTCGATGCTGCGCCCGGCCGCCAGGCGAAAGCGCAGGCGCGGCGCCGCGGCCTCGCGGCGCAAGCGGTTCTCGCGCAGCTCGCGCTCCAGCGCCTCCAGCGCGGCGACGTCCTCGGGGCGCAGGGAATTCGCGGCGAGCCGCTCGCGCAGGCTCGAAAGCGCGCGGCCCTGCTCGCGGGCGCGATCGAGCGTGGCCTGATCGCGCGCAATCGATTGCTGCAGGCGCTGGCGATCGCTCTCGAGCTCGGCGCGCCGCTGCCGCAGGCTGGCGGCGCGCTCCGCGCGGCGGGCCGCCTCGAGCGCCTCGCGCGCCGCGGCCACGCGCTCGCGGCCCTGCGCTTCGGCGCGCTGCAGCGGCTCGGATTCGCGCTCGAGCGCTTGCAGCCGTTGGCGCGCCGCCTCCTGCTCCCGGCGCTGCGCATCGTGACCTTGGATCTGCTCGCGCAGGCTCGAGGCCAGGGCGTCGAGTTCGCCCAGCGCGCGGCGCCGCCCCTGCTGCGCGTCGCGCTCGGGCTGAAGGGCGGCCTGGCGGCTTTCGGCTTCGCGCAGGCTCGCCTGATGGCTTTCCCAAGGCCGCTCGACGTCGAGCTGCCGGAGGCGGCGCAGGTCGACTTCGAGGCGCCGGCGCTGCTCCCCGAACTCGCGCGCCTGCGCCGCGAGTTCGGCGTGCGCCTGCTCCGCCGCGGCAAGCGCCTTCACGGCCTGGGCCAAGGGACCGCGATCGCGGCCGGTGGCGGTGCGCAGCTCGGTCAACTCGCTCCGCGCCGCCGCCAGCAGCGCGTTCGCACCGCCGCCCGCGCCCAGTTCGCCAAGCACGGCCTTCAGCCGCTCCTGCAGGGTCTGCGCGGCGTGCTGCAGCGGCGCGTGCAGCTCGCTGCTCTCGCCCTGCCGAATCCACAGCAGGCCGGGAATGCCGCGAGTCTCGGCGCGGCTCTCGCCGCGGCCGGCCAGGCCGAAGCCGAAGCGCTCGGCCAGGGCCTCGTCGGCGGCGTTGCCTTCGAAGCGCTGCGCGCCGATGCGAAGCTCGGCGCGCGGGCGCTCGAGAAAGCGCTTGCTGACCGAACACTCGACTTCGCCGAGACGAAAATCGGCCTCGACCAGCGGCGCGACGGCCGCGCCCGCGGCCGGGCGCAGGGCGGCAGCGAAGGCCTCGCCGCGGCTCGAATGGCGCTCGAAGAAGAGCAACCGCAGGGCCTCGGCGATGGTGCTCTTGCCGGCTTCGTTGGGCCCGTAGAGCAGATTGAGGCCGGGCGCGAGATTCCCGATCTCGACCGCCCCCGTGAACTTGCGGAAGCCCTCGATACGCAGGCGGCGCAGCTCCATCAGCCGGCTTCCGGCAGCTCGCGGGCGAGCCGGGCCAGGATGCGCAGCGCCTCGCCGGCGAGCTCGGCCTGCTGCGGGTCGCCCTGGCGCGCGGCCAGCTCGGCCGCCACCGCGGCCGCCGCGCCGTCGAGTCGCAGCGAGGCCAGGTCGGCGCTGCTCGGCGCCAGCCGCAGCTGCCGCTCGTCCGTCTGCAGCACCTGCAGGCGGGCGCGCGCCGCAGCGAGGACCGAGCGCAGGCTGGCGTGCGCGGCGAGATCCAGCGAGCCCTCGATATCGAGCTGCAGCACGCTGGCCGGATCGAAGTCCCGCAGGCGCGCGGCGAGCGCGTCGACCTCGGCCGGGCCGTCGAGGTGCACGGCCTCGCGCCGCCAGCGGAAGCGCGCGATCGGCCGCACTTCGACCCGCGGCAGCGCGCCCGGGCGCTCGATCTCGACCAACAGCACGTTGCCGGGCTCGTTGCCGCGGAAACGCTCGGGCTCGGGAGTGCCGCTGTACCAGGTGCGCGCGTCGATCCGCCGGGTGCCGTGCCAGTCGCCGAGCGCGAGGTAGTCGAGCCGCGCCCGCGCCGCGCGGTCGGCGGCGATCGGGTTCGGCGAATCGATCTCCGCGGGCAGGATGCCGGCGACGCTGCCGTGGGCGAGCCCGATCCGGATCAGGCCGGGCGCGGTATCGAGCGAATCGAAGGCGGCGCTCAGGTCGTCGTGGGTGTGGATCTGGCGCAGCGGCGCGACCAGCACGGCGAAGCCCGCCTCGGGAAATTCCAGGGCGCCGGGCTCGAGCGCGAGGCGGACGTTGTCGCCGACGATGCCGAGGCGCTCGAGCCGCGTCCAGACGCTTTCGGCCAGCGCCGCGTCGTGGTTGCCGGGCAGCAGCACCCAGCGGCCGGAGAACCCCCGCATGGCGTCGAGCGCGCGCCGCAGGGCGTGGTCGGACAGCGCCGGCCGGTCGAACACGTCGCCGGCGACCAGCACCGCGTCGACGGCCTCGCTCGCGGCCAGCCCGGCGATCCGCTTCACCGCCTCGAAGCGGGCGTCGGCCAGCGCCGCCGAGGGATCGTGGCCGTCGCCCTCGCCGGCGAAGGAAAACTCGCGGCCGAGCTGCCAGTCGGCGCTGTGCAGGAATTTCATCGCGGCTCGCGCGCCCGCGGCATCAGAACCAGCGTCGATCTTCGCCCGCGCCGTCGACGTTGTCCACGCAGCGCGCGCAGATCTCCGGGTGCTCCGGGTGGCTGCCGACGTCGGTCAGGTAGTGCCAGCAGCGGATGCACTTGGCGGCCTCGCTGGCGCGCGCCTCGATCGTCACCGCGCCGTCTTCCAGGGCGACCCGCTGCAGCTCCTCGTCGGCCGCGGCGGGCGGCGCGTCGACGAATTCCAGGGTCGAGCTGATGAAGAAGAAGTGCAGCTCGCCCGCCACCTCCGCATAGCGCTCGCGCAGCGCGCGCCCGGCGTGCAGGCGCAGCTCGGCCTGCAGCGAGGCGCCGATCTGCCCGGCGCCGCGCATGCCCTCGAGCAGGCGCGCGGCGCCGGCGCGGATCGCCAGCAGGTCGCTCCACCAGCGGCGCCGCTCGGGCACGGCCTGCAGCGCCTCGAGCCCGTCGTACCAGGTCTCGAACAGCACCGACTCGTCGCGCGGCCCGGGAATCAGCGGCCAGATTTCCTCGGCGGTGAAGGACAGGATCGGCGCAATCCAGCGCACCAGCGCCTCCACGATGTGGTACATCGCGGTCTGCGCGCTGCGCCGGCCGCGGCTGTCGCCCTGCATGGTGTAGAGGCGGTCCTTGGTGATGTCGAGATACAGCGCTCCCATCTCGTTGCTGCAGAAGTTCTGCAGTCGCGCAACCACCTCCGGGAAGTCGTTGCGGGCGTAGGCGTCGACGATCGCCTGCTGCACGTCGAAGGCCTGCTGCACCGCCCACTGGTCGAGCAGCAGGCACTCCGCCAGCGGCAGGCGCTGCGTCGCGGGGTCGAAGCCGTGCAGGTTGCCGAGCAGGAAGCGGGCGGTGTTGCGGATGCGACGGTAGGAGTCGGCGACCCGCTTCAGGATCTCGTCGGACACCGCAATCTCGTTGCGATAGTCGGTGGAGGCGACCCACAGGCGCAGCACGTCGGCGCCCAGCGTGTCGACCACCTTCTGCGGCGCGACCACGTTGCCGAGCGATTTCGACATCTTGCGGCCGTCCGCATCGACCGCGAAACCGTGGGTCAGGACCACGTCGAAGGGCGCCCGTCCGTGCATCGCAACCGCGGTCAGGAGCGAGGACTGGAACCAGCCGCGATGCTGGTCGGAGCCCTCGAGGTACATGACCTGGTCGCCGCCCCCGCGCGCGAGCTCCGGGCGCTGGTCGAGCACGCACCAGTGACTGACGCCGGAATCGAACCAGACGTCGAGCACGTCGCCGAGCTTTTCGTAGCGCTCGGCGTCGGCGCCCAGCAGCTCGGCGGGATCGAGTTCGTGCCAGGCCTCGATGCCGCCCTGCTCGACCCGCGCCGCGATCGCCTCGAGCAGCTCGACGCTGCGCGGGTGCGGCTCCTGGCTCCGGCGGTCGACGAACAGCGCGATCGGCACGCCCCAGGTGCGCTGGCGCGAGATGCACCAGTCGGGGCGGCCGGCGACCATGCCGGCGATGCGCTCCTCGCCCCAGGCCGGGAACCACTCGACGTCCTCGCGGATCGCGCGCGTCGCCGCCGCGCGCAGGCCGGCGCGATCCATCTGGATGAACCACTGCGGCGTGGTGCGGAACACCACCGGCGTCTTGTGCCGCCAGCAGTGCGGATAGCTGTGGGTGATCCTGCCGTGGGCCAGCAGCACGCCGCGCTCGGCAAGCAGGTCGACGATGAAGTCGTTGGCCTTCCAGATGTACTGACCGGCGACCAGCGGCGTGCCGGGGAGATAGACGCCGTTGCCGCCCAGCGGATTGATCTCGGCCGGCGAGTAGCGCTCGAGAATGCCGTACTGGAGCGCCACCGCAAAGTCCTCGCTGCCGTGTGCCGGCGCCGTGTGCACGCTGCCGGTGCCGTCTTCGGCGGTGACGTGCACGCCCAGGATCAGCGGGATCTGGCGCGGGTAGAAGGGATGCTGCAGCAGCAGGCCCTCCAGCGCCCTGCCCTGCGCGTGACCCAGCCGGCGCACCGACTCGACGCCGTAGCGCGCCAGCACCTTCTCGACCAGCGCTTCGGCGACGACCAGCAGCTGGCGCCGCCCGGCGCGGGACGGGCCCTCGACGAGGGCGTAGTCCAGGTCGGGGCCGAGACTCACCGCGAGACTCGCCGGCAGCGACCAGGGCGTGGTGGTCCAGATCGGCACGCTGACGATGCTGTCGGCGTCGACTTCGACGCCGAAGCGCCCCGCCAGCGCCGACGGGTCCAGCGCGTCATAGGCCACGTCGACGGTCGGCGACTGCTTGTCGGCGTATTCGATTTCCGCTTCGGCCAGCGCCGAACCGCAGTCGAAGCACCAGTGCACCGGCTTGAAGCCGCGCTGCACGTGGCCGTTGGCGTGGATCTTCGCCAGCGCGCGCAGGATGTCGGCCTCGTAGCGGAAGTCCATCGTGCGGTAGGGCCGCTCCCAGTCGCCGAGCACGCCGAGACGCTTGAAGTCGCGGCGCTGCAGGTCGATCTGGCGCGCGGCGTACTCGCGGCACTTCTGGCGGAAGGTCGCCGCGTCGACCTTCTGGCCGACCTTGCCGACTTCCTTCTCCACCGCGATCTCGATCGGCAGGCCGTGGCAGTCCCAGCCCGGCACGTAGGGCGAGCGGAAGCCCGCCAGCAGGCGCGACTTGACCACCACGTCCTTCAGCACCTTGTTGAGGGCGTGGCCGATGTGGATCGCGCCGTTGGCGTAGGGCGGGCCGTCGTGCAGGATGAAGGCGCGCGCGCGCCCGGCGCTGCGGCGCTGGATCTCGGCGTAGCGCCCGTCGCGCTCCCAGGCCTCCAGCATCGCCGGCTCGCGGCGGGCGAGATCGGCCTTCATGGCAAAACCGGTTTGCGGCAGATGGATCGTGTTCTTGTAGTCGCGGGACATGATCGGGACCGGAGAAGGAACGGACAGAATCAACCGGCGCTGCCGCTGCGCCGGGCCGGCTGCGAACCGAGGATCGCGCGCGCGGCAGCGGCGTCGCAGGCGATCTGCCGGCGCATGGCCTCGAGGTCGACAAAGCGCCGCTCCTCGCGCAGGCGGGCGACGAACTCCACTTCGAGGCGGCGACCGTAGAGGTCGCCATCGAAGTCGAACAGGTGCACTTCGAGCAGCGGCTCGGTGCCGCCGACCATCGGCCGCAGGCCGAGGCTGGCGACGCCGGGCCAGGCGTCCAGCGCGCGCCGCCCGCCCGCCGCCGGCGCGTGCACGCGCACGGCGAAAATGCCGTCGGTCGGCGCGCAGCGCTTGCCCAGGCGCAGGTTCGCGGTCGGCCAGCCGAGCTCGCGGCCCAGCCTGGCGCCGTGCACCACCCGCCCGCCGATGCTGAAGCGACGCCCGAGCAGGCGCGCCGCGGCGTCGAACTCGCCGGCGGCGAGCTGACGGCGGATCACGCTGCTGCTGACGCGCTCGCCGTCCAGGCGGAAGTCCGGCATCAGCTCGACCGCGAAGCCGGCGCGCGCAGCGAGGTCGCGCAGCATGGCGAGATCGCCGCGGCGGTCGTGGCCAAAGCGAAAATCCGCTCCGAGCCAGATCTCCCGCGCCGCGCAGCGCGCGAGCAGCACCTGGTCGACGAAAGCCTCGGCGGAGAGCGCGGCGAGCCGGGCGTCGAAGCGCAGCAGCAGAAGGCGGGCGACACCAGCCGCGCGCACGCGCTCGATCTTCTCGCGCGCGCTGGCCAGGCGCGGCACCGGCGCGCCGCGCGCGAAGAACTGGCGCGGGATCGGCTCGAAGCTCACCGCCAGCGGGGTCAGACCGCGCGCGGCGGCGCGCTCGCGCACGTGCGCGATCAGGGCCTGGTGGCCGCGGTGCACGCCGTCGAAAGCGCCCACGCACAGCACGCTGCCGCCCGGCGCGAGGCTCGGCCCGGCGCGATCACGAAAAACCTGAAACATCGCGCGAGTATAGCCGTTGCAGTGCAGCACGAGCGGCCGCAAAGCGGCCCCGGCACCACCGCCACGCTCACTCGGCGCGCAGCTCGCGCAGGCGGAAACCACACGCGAACAAGACCAGCAGGAAACTCGCGCCGCCGCCCGCGATCAGTGCACCGAGGCGCCCGGCACGACCGGTAGCGCCGAAGGCGCTCCAGTCGGGCCATTGCGCAAGCCCGATCCACAACACCGCCAGCATCGCCGCGCAGGCCGCGCCGAGGCGCAGCAGATGAAGCCCCCACCCGGGCTGGCGACGATAGATGCCCTCGTGATCAAGCGCGCGCCAGAGCAGCGCAAGGTTCAGATAGCTCGCCAGCGCGCTGGCCAACGCCAGCCCCATGTGCAGCCCGGGCACTCGCGCCACCCCGGCCAGCAGGCCAGCGTCGAGATCACCCGGCTGACGCCACAGCTGAAACAGGATACCGACGAAAATCACGTTCAGCAGCATGTTGGCAAGCATCGCGGCGACACCCGCGCGGACCGGCGTCATGGTGTCCTGGCGGGCGTAGAAGGCTGGCGCCAGGATCTTCACCGTGGCGAAAGCCGGCAGGCCGCAGGCCAGCGCCGCCAGCGACAGCGCAGCCATGTCGACGTCATGAGCGGTGAAGCGCCCGTACTGCAGCAGGGTCGCGAGCAGCGGCTTGGCCAGCACCACCAGCGCCAGCATGGCCGGCACCGCAATCAGCAAGGTGGTGCGCAAGCCCCAGTCGAGAGCGCGCGCGAAGGCGGCGTGGTCGGTCGCCACGTGATGGCGCGAAAGCGTCGGCAGGATCACCGTGCCGAGCGCGATGCCGAAGACCCCGAGCGGGAACTCGAGCAACCGATCGGTCTGCGCCAGCCAGGTCTGCGAGCCGGTGACCAGGAAGGACGCGATCAGGGTGTCGAGCAGCAGGTTGACCTGCGCCACCGAAGAGCCGAACAGGGTCGGCAGCATCAGCTTCATGATCCGCCGCACGTCCGGGTGGCGCCAGCCCCAGCGCGGCCGCACCAGCAGGTTCAGGCGCCGCATCGCCGGCAGCTGCACCGCGAGCTGCAGCGCGCCGGCGGCGAGAATCGCCCAGCCGAGCGCCATGATCGGCACCTCGAGGCGCGGCGCCAGCCACAGCGCGCCGGCGATGATGCACAGGTTCAGGATCACCGGGGTCAGCGCCGGCACCAGAAAGCGCTCGAAGCTGTTGAGCGCACCGCCGCAGAGCGCGGTCAGCGAAATGAACAGCAGGAACGGGAACATCAGCCGCAGCAAGTCCGTGGTGAGACCGAACTTGAGCGGCTCGTCGAGCGCGCCGGGGGCGAAGGCGCCGGCGAGCCAGGGCGCGCCCAGCACTCCGAGCGCAGTGACCAGCAGCAGGATTCCGCCGAGGGTCCCGGCGCTGCGCGCCACCAGCTCGCGCAGCTCGGCGTGGCTGCGGGCTTCCTTGACCTCGGTGAAGACCGGCACGAAGGCCACCGAGAACGAACCTTCGGCAAAGAGCCGCCGCATGAAGTTGGGAATGCGGAAGGCGACCCAGAAGGCGTCGGTGGCCGCGGTCGCGCCAAAGGCCCAGGCGATCGCCTGCTCGCGCACCAGGCCGAGAATGCGCGAGACGAAGGTCGCGCCGCTGACGCTGACGAGCGAACGCAGGAGGCTCGGCCGGCTCACGCGGGGCACCGCCCGGCGGCCGCCCGCGGCGTTTCCGCCGCGAGCCAGCATTTGACGCGCTGCGCCCGAATTCGGATAATGCACGGTCCTTTTTTCGTCTTGCCCGCTGGAGTCGTCCCTTGGCCAACATCAAGTCCGCGAAGAAGCGCGCCCGTCAGTCCGAACAGAATCGTCGGCGCAACGCCAGCGCGCGTTCGATGGTCCGCACCGCGATCAAGAACGTCGTCAAGGCCATCGACGCCAACGACAAGACACGCGCCGAGGCCGCCTACAAGGTCGCCGAGCCGGTCATGGACCGCTACGCCTCGCGCGGCCTGATCCACAAGAACAAGGCCGCGCGCCACAAGAGTCGCCTGAGCGCGCACATCGCCGCGCTCGGCTGAGTTGGCAACGCCCGCGTGGTCGAGGAAGCCGGCGTCAGCCGGCTTTTTCATGGTCGTCCCGGCGCCGTAGTCGCCTTTCACGCATCTGGCTCCGCGCCCCGCGCGGCGGCCTTCTGCTCGTCGAAGAAGCGCTGCACGTCGAGACAGAGCGGCCAGGTGCCCTCGCGCGAAATCGCCGACACCAGGTACCAGGGCTGCTTCCAGCGCAGCCGGCGCAGGATCGCCTTGGCGGTCTTTTCGCGCTCCTCCGGCGCCAGCAGGTCGATCTTGTTGAAGACCAGCCAGCGCGGCCGCGCCAGCAGTGCCGGATCGTGGCGCTTGAGCTCCTTCTCGATCGCACGGATCTCGACGAACGGATCGGTCTCGCCGTCGAGCGGCGCGAGGTCGACCACATGCAGCAGCAGGCGCGTGCGCGCCAGATGCTTCAGAAAGCGGATGCCGAGCCCGGCACCCTCGGCCGCACCCTCGATCAGGCCGGGAATGTCGGCGACCACGAAGCTGCGGTCGGCCTCGATGCGCACCACGCCGAGATGCGGCTGCAAGGTGGTAAAGGGATAGTCGGCAACCTTCGGCGTGGCCGCCGAGACGGCGCGGATCAGGGTCGACTTGCCGGCGTTGGGGAAGCCCAGCAAGCCGACGTCGGCGAGCAGCTTGAGTTCGAGCCGAATCTCGCGCTCCTCGCCCGTCTCGCCGGGCGTCGCGCGCCGCGGAGCGCGGTTGACCGAGCTCTTGAAGTGCACGTTGCCGAGGCCGCCACCGCCGCCGCGCGCGACTAGCAGGCGCTGCCCGTGCGCGGCCAGATCGCCGATTTCCTCGTCGGTGTCGACGTTCACGACCACGGTACCGACCGGCACCCGGATCACGGTGTCGGCGCCGCTCTTGCCGGTCATCTGGCGGCCGTGGCCGTCCTCGCCGCGCTCGGCGCGGAAGCGGCGCTGATGGCGAAAATCGACCAGGGTGTTGATGCCCTCGTCGGCCAGCAGCCAGACGCTGCCGCCCGCGCCGCCGTCGCCGCCGTCCGGGCCGCCGAAGGGAATGAACTTCTCGCGGCGAAAGCCGACGCAGCCGTTGCCGCCGCTGCCGGCCTGTACGCGAATGGTGGCTTCGTCGACGAACTTCATTGCGAACCGGAAGCTGCGGAGCGGGGAAAGCGCCGGAACGCCCGGCTCGATGGATTGCGCGAACCGCGCGCCGCCATCCTGCGGAACATCGCCGCCGAACTCAAGCGCCAGCGCCCGCTGCGGCCCGCAAGCGCTTTCCGCACCCCGGCGAAGAGCGCCGCGGCGAGGTACGAAAAACCCCGCCGCAGCGGGGTTTTCGCGGTGCCGGTCGCAGCTGCGTCAGGACGATATGACGTTGACCATCTTGCGCGCCTTGGCGCCCTTGACGGTGAACTCGACCTTGCCGTCGACCAGCGCGAACAGGGTGTGATCGCGGCCCAGGCCGACGCCATTGCCGGGATGAAAGCGCGTGCCGCGCTGACGCACGATGATGTTTCCGGCGTTGACCGCCTGGCCGCCATACACCTTGACGCCGAGGTACTTGGGATTGGAGTCGCGGCCGTTACGGGTGGAGCCGCCTGCCTTCTTGTGTGCCATTGCGGTGCTCCTTATGCGCCCGCACCGGCAATGCCGGTGATTTCGATTTCGGTGTAGTGCTGCCGGTGGCCCATCTCTTTGCGATGGTGCTTGCGGCGGCGGAACTTGACGATGCGGATCTTCTCGCCGCGACCGTGGGCAACGACCTTGGCCGTGACCGCGGCGCCGGCCACGTGCGGCGTACCGACCGTGACGCCTTCGCCCGAACCGACCAGCAACACCTGATCCAGCTTGATCTCGTCGCCCACTTCGGCGGCGAGCTTCTCCACACGCAGGGTCTCGCCCTGCGCCACGCGGTACTGACGACCGCCGGTGACAACGACTGCGTACATGGCCATGCCTCTGTAGTTATTCTGAAATCTGCCAGCCCCGCGCTTGCAGGCGCGAGGGAGCCGGGCATTGTAGGCACTTGACTGCGGCAGGACAAGCGCTGCGCTGCGCTGCACGTCCTGAGCGGCGGCGCGAGCGAAATGCACCCACGGGCAGATCGATCACTGCCCGTGGGTGCCCTCCCGGCTGCGCTCAAGGCGCATCACATCGGATTGCAGGAAACGGGAATCTTGGCGCAGCCGAGATACTCCAGATGATCCCGGATCATCCTCCAAGGTCCCGGATTCGGTCGCCCATCGACCATGGGGACATCCCGCTCGAAGCGGGTCTCACGCCGCCAGCCGTTGCTTTCCTGCTGAACGCCGATCTGAGTCGACTCGGGCGTGACGTCGGGTCCGGAGGGTGGGTCAGGCCGGGGTGGCGCACCCGGCGGATCGAATCCCTGGGTCGCCGGATTCGGCCGTTCACGCAAGCCACCGAGGGTGACCGGATCGACGTCGCGCGAGATGATGGTCACCTTGCCGTCGGCGTCGACCATGGTCATCGTGACCGTGGCGGTGGGCGCGGCGATCGCGGCCGATGCGGCGAAATAAAGCAGCATCGCGGCGAAGATGAAACCCGTCTTCCCCGGCATGTTCATTGTCATCTCCTTGATCGGCAATGAAAAACCCCTGTCGAACCGTACCATACCCCCCCTCGGAAGAATTGCAAACCAATCCCTGGGCATGGCCGCGCGGGCGACCCACCCCGCAGGCTGACCCGCCTGGCGCGTCATCCGCTCGCCGGCCGATCGGCAGCGCTTGTTGTAGTCGCCACTTTGCCCCAACTGGCGCGGCATGGACCCGATCGGCATCCGCGGTGCGCGCACGCACAATCTCAAGAACATCGGCCTGGAGCTGCCGCGCGACCGGCTGATCGTGATCACCGGTCTGTCGGGCTCCGGCAAGTCCTCACTCGCCTTCGACACCATCTACGCCGAGGGTCAGCGCCGCTACGTCGAGTCGCTGTCGGCTTACGCGCGACAGTTCCTGAGCGTGATGGAGAAACCCGACCTCGACCACATCGAGGGCCTGTCGCCGGCGATCTCGATCGAGCGGAAGGCCACTTCGCACAACCCGCGCTGCCCCGGCCAGGGCATCGCGCTGGAGGCGCAAACGGTCAGCCAGATGGTCGACCCGACCCTGGCGCTGGATCCACAGCGGAACATTCTTTCGCGCTTTCGCGCGCGCGGGAAGACGGGAGCCCGCACCCCTGATTTCGAAAGCTCGAGTCACCGAGCGCCCGAATTCCGGGGCTGATCAGCTTGTTCCGGCCTCCCTCAGAGCTCCTCGAAGCGCTGGGTGCCGATGCGGTAGCGGGGCCAGTCGAAGTAGTCGAAGTGCCACCACTCGGTTTCGTAGACGGAAAAACCCTCGGCCTCCATCGCCTCGCGCAAGAGGTCGCGGTGCCAGCGCTGACGGGCGCTGCCGCCCGGATAATCGGGGAAACTTCGCGGCGTCATTTCGTCGTAGCCGCCAGTCATCTCGACCGGCAGGCCGCTGGCGAGCTCGTAGAGGCTCAGGTCCACTGCGCAGCCGCGATTGTGACGCGAGCCGCGCGCGGGATCGGCCACATAGATGCGCTGCGCCGGCGGCGTGGCATCCCAGAACATGCGAGTCACGTACCAGGGCCGGTAGCCGTCGAACACCATCAACCCGTAGCCGCGCCCGGCAAGCCGGCGTCCGGCACGCAGCAGCGCCTCGGCGGCGGGGCGCTGCAGGAACGCGCGCGCCTGCGCGTAAACCGGCAGACCCAGGAAGTTGTTGTCGCTCGCGTAGCGCACGTCGAGGCGGATGCTCGGATCAAGCTTGCTCAGCTCGACCAGCTCCGCAGGACGGAAGTCGCCCTGCTCGAGCGGCGGATGGGCGGCGAGCGCGGCGCTGCGCAGCGCGTCGACGGGGAGCTGGGCCTCGATGCGGAAGCTCGATCCATCTTCCGGCCCGCGCGCGATCCGGGCGTGGGACTTGTCGTCCAGCGTGAGCGCAAGCGCGCGGCCGGCCGCATCGCGCTCAAAGCGAACGCTGCCGGCCGGCGAGTCGAAGCGGTCAGGGTGCTCGGTTGGCGCCAGCGGCAGATTGCCCTGCCCGCGGCGCAGCCAGAGGTGCCCGCCGGATTCAAGGACGATCAGGGCTGCGCCCTCCTCGCCGTAATCTCCGATCAGCGCACGCTGCGCGGCGGAGGCGGCTGGCGGCGCCTCCAAGCTGGCCGTCGTCGCGGCCGATCGCGACAGCGCAGCGCAACCGCTCAAGATCAGCAGCGCAAACGTCGCTGCTGCCATCAGGGCCGCTGGCGACGCGCGGCCCCGCACAATCACCGTCCACCGCGACGGCAGGCGATCGCGGCGCAGGGTGCGATCTCCTGTTCTCCTGAGGGACTTCATCGCCCGTGCTCCCCGCGCGGCTGCAGCCGACTACTCGACTTCGATCTCGATGCCGCCGACCAGGTTGGCCACGAGGTTATAGATGAATGCGCCGATCGCACCAGCAACGAAGCCGAAGACACCATACAGGATCGGCAGGATGATCACGGCGCCGACGCCGCCCAGCATGCCGGGCATTCCGCTGCCGCCCATGGCGCCCATCATCGAACCGAACAGCAGTACGAACAGGCCGGCAATCAGGCCGAACGCAGCCATCAGCGCGCTCTGGAAAATTGCCAGCTTCAATACGTTGAACCGCTTGATGATCATCTCGACGCTCCAACAGGACGGCGGGATGCCGCGCGCGCGAGTCTAGCAGGCCGACGGCACCCAATGCGCGCGACTTTTCGCGCCTCGCATCCTTGAAACCGACCGTTCGCGGCGGCATTGACGGATGCGACAAGCCTGACCATCACCCGCGCATAAGCATCTGCCCTGCGCGGTCGTGTGACGATGACGCTACAGTCACCGGTCCCTCGCACTTTTTGCACTCATGGATACCATCCGCATCCGCGGCGCGCGCACCCACAACCTCAAGAACATCGACCTGGAGCTGCCGCGCGACCGGCTGATCGTGATCACCGGTCTGTCGGGCTCCGGCAAGTCCTCACTCGCCTTCGACACCATCTACGCCGAGGGTCAGCGCCGCTACGTCGAGTCGCTGTCGGCTTACGCGCGACAGTTCCTGAGCGTGATGGAGAAACCCGACCTCGACCACATCGAGGGCCTTTCGCCGGCGATCTCGATCGAGCAGAAATCGACCTCACACAACCCGCGCTCGACGGTCGGCACGATCACCGAGATCCACGACTACCTGCGCCTGCTGTTCGCTCGCACCGGCATCCCGCGCTGCCCCGACCACGGCATCGCGCTGGAGGCGCAGACGGTCAGCCAGATGGTCGACGCGACCCTGGCGCTGGATCCACAGCGGCGCTTCATGCTTCTCGCGCCGGTGATCCGAGAACGCAAGGGCGAGCACGTGCAAGTGTTCGAGCAGCTGCGCGCGCAGGGCTTCGTGCGGGTGCGGGTGGACGGCGCGGTGTATGAACTCGATGCGGTGCCGCCGCTCGCCCTGCGGATCAAGCACAGCATCGACGTGGTGGTCGACCGCTTTCGGCCGCGCGCAGACATCCAGCAGCGCCTGGCCGAATCCTTCGAGACTGCGCTGCGCCTCGGCAGCGGCCTCGCGGTGCTGGCCGATCTGGACGACGTGCAGGCGCGCGGGACCGTGTTCTCGTCGCGCTTTTCCTGTCCGATCTGCGACTACTCCCTGCCCGAGCTCGAGCCGCGGCTGTTTTCCTTCAACGCTCCGGCCGGCGCCTGTCCGACCTGCGACGGCCTCGGCGTCAGCCAGTTCTTCGACCCGCAGCGGGTAGTAGCCAACCCGCAGCTCAGTCTCGCCGCCGGGGCGGTGCGCGGCTGGGACCGGCGCAACGTCTATTACTTCCAGCTGCTGCAGTCGCTGGCGAGGCACTATCGCTTCGACGTCGACACGCCCTGGCGCGAACTTCCGGAGGCGGTGCGCCAGCACGTGCTGTACGGCTCTGGTGACGAGCAGATCCGCTTCCGCTATCTGACTGGCACGGACGGCGCGGTGACCCGCAAGCACGCCTTCGAAGGCATCGTGCCGAATCTGGAGCGGCGCTATCGGGAGACCGACTCGGCGGCCGTGCGCGAAGAGCTCGCGCGTTTCATCAGCGATCGCGACTGTCCCGATTGCCACGGGCAGCGCCTGAACCGCAGCGCGCGCAACGTGTTCGTCGCCGAGCGCAACCTGCCGGCGCTGAGCGCGCTTCCGGTGGGCGGCACCCTGGCCTTCTTCGAGGGACTGAAGCTCGCCGGCTGGCGTGGCGAGATCGCCGCCCGGATCGTCAAGGAAATCCGCGAGCGGCTGCGCTTCCTGGTCGACGTCGGCCTCGAATACCTGACCCTCGACCGCCAGGCCGACACCCTTTCCGGCGGCGAGGCGCAGCGCATCCGCCTGGCCTCGCAGATCGGCGCCGGACTGGTCGGCGTGATGTACGTGCTCGACGAACCTTCGATCGGCCTGCACCAGCGCGACAACGCGCGCCTGCTCGGCACCCTGCAGCGCCTGCGCGATCTGGGCAACACGGTGATCGTGGTCGAGCACGACGAGGAGTCGATCCGCGCTGCCGACTACCTGGTCGACATGGGCCCCGGCGCCGGCGCGCAGGGCGGCGAGGTGATCGCCGCCGGTCGCCTCGAGGGACTGCTCGCCGAGCCGCGCTCGCTGACCGGGCAATACCTCTCGGGCAAACGCCGCATCGAGATCCCAGGCAGGCGTCGCAAGCCAGACCCGAGGCGCACGTTGCGCTTGCTCGGCGCCAGCGGCAACAACCTGAAGCAGGTCGACCTGGAGATTCCTGCCGGACTTTTCGTCTGCATCACCGGAGTGTCCGGATCCGGCAAGTCCACCCTGATCAACGATACCTTGCAGCGGGTGGTGGCGGCCGAGCTGAACGGCGCCAGCGCGCGGCCGGCACCCTATCGCGAAGTGCAGGGCCTCGAGCTCTTCGACAAGATCGTCAGCATCGACCAATCGCCGATCGGACGCACCCCGCGCTCCAATCCGGCCACCTATACCGGGCTGTTCACGCCGCTGCGCGAGCTCTTTGCGCAGATGCCCGAAGCGCGCTCGCGCGGCTACGGTCCCGGCCGCTTCAGCTTCAACGTCAAGGGTGGGCGCTGCGAGGCTTGCGAGGGCGATGGCCTGATCAAGGTCGAAATGCACTTCCTGCCCGACGTCTACGTGCCCTGCGACGTCTGCCACGGCAAGCGCTACAACCGTGAGACGCTCGACGTCACCTACAAGGGGCACAGCATCGCCGACGTGCTCGAACTGACGGTCGCCGACGCGGCGCTGCTGTTCGCCCCGGTGCCGGCGCTGGCGCGCAAGCTGCAGACTCTGATCGACGTCGGTCTCGGCTACGTCCACCTCGGCCAGAGCGCCACCACGCTATCGGGCGGCGAAGCGCAGCGGGTCAAGCTGTCGCGAGAGCTGGCCAAGCGCGACACCGGGCGCACGCTCTACATTCTCGACGAGCCGACTACCGGCCTGCACTTCCATGACATCGCACAGCTCCTGCTGGTGCTGCAGCGCCTGGTCGACGAGGGCAACACGGTGGTGGTGATCGAACACAACCTCGACATCATCAAGAGCGCCGACCGCATCATCGACCTCGGCCCGGAAGGCGGCGACGGCGGCGGGCGCATCATCGCCACTGGCACACCCGAGGAAGTCGCGCAGGTCGCCGGTTCCTTTACCGGCCAGTTCCTGGCCCGAGTGCTGCCGCCAGCGACGCGCAGCCGCAAGCAGCGAGACAAGGCCGCATGAAAAAGACCGACAAGCCCGCACCGCCCCACATGGCGCCGCCCGTGCAAGATCGAACCGCAGCCGACACGGTGGTGGCCACCGATGACACCGCCGCACCACCGCTCGCGCGAGTGCCCATCAGCGTCCGCTGGGACGATCTCGACGCCTTCAACCACGTCAACAACGCGGCCTATCTGACCTACGCGCAGGAAGCGCGCCTGGCCTGGCTGGCCAGAATCGAGGGCACCTGGTTCGACGAAACCATGATGCCGGTAGTCGCCGCGGCTCAGGTGAACTACCGCCGCCAGCTCGGCTGGCCCGCCGAGATCGTGGTCGAGCTTGCCGCTATCCACCTCGGCAATTCCTCGATCACCGTCAGCCACCGCATCGTCGACGCGTCCGACGCCGCGTGCCTCTATGCCGATGGCGAGGTGGTCATGGTCTGGATCGACCCGAACAGCGGCCGACCGGTGGCGTTGCCCGAAGCCATTCGTGGCGCCTGTCAGCCGACCGCCTGAACCGAACGTACGACCTCGGCCGGAAGGCCGACCCAACCTGCGGCGGCGCAGCGGTAACGCGAACCCGGCCCCGGCTGCCGCAGCGCTCCTACGGAAAAGCGTGCGAGGTCGCGAGCTCGTGCGGAATGGTCGGAAGGCCCGGCCTGGACGGAGGGCGCGATCCGTTTTCGCGCCGACGATCAGCCGGCGATCAGCAGGGACTCCCAGTCGGCTTGCGGGTCGCCGACGGCGAGGAATTCGGGGTTGATGAGCGACTCCTTCGCGTTGTAGCGGAGCGGCTGCCCCTGCAGATCGACGACCGCGCCACCGGCCTGCTCCAGCACGCACTGGCCGGCCGCGGTGTCCCACTCGGAGGTGGGACCGAGCCGCAGATAGAGGTCGGCCTCGGCGTCGGCGATGCGCAGGAACTTGAGCGAAGAACCGAGCGCCAGGCGCAGACCCGGACCCAGGCGCGCCAGCATCTCGGTTTCGCGCGATGAGGCGTGCGAGCGACTGCCGGCAATCACCGGCGACGTCGCGCGGCGACGCGTGCGCAGACGGCGCTCGCCGCGCGCGTCGCGCAACCGGGCTCCGCCACCCTCCCAAGCGAGGGCGAGTTCACCCGTGACCGGCGCCTGAACTGCAGCGAGGATCGGCCGCTGCGCGTCGATCAGAGCGATATTGACGGTGAACTCGCCGTTGCGCTTGACGAACTCGCGGGTGCCGTCGAGCGGATCGACCAGCCAATAGCGTGACCAGCGCGCGCGCTCGGCCCAAGCGATTCCCGCCGATTCCTCCGACAACACCGGCCAGTCCGGCGTGAGCGCGCCAAGTCCGGCAACGATCAGCCGATGGGCCGCAAGATCGGCGGCAGTGAGCGGAGAATGGTCGTCCTTTTCGCGCACCGCGAAATTCGAGTGGTAAACCGCGAGAATCGCCCTTGAGGCATCTTCGGCGAGAGCGCCAACCTGCCTTGCCAATGCTTCCATCTCCACCTTCAGGCATCTCCTCGATAGCGGCCGGCGAGATATTCGCGCGCCATGAACAGCGCGGCCAGGGTGCGGCCGTCGCTGCACTCCGGCTCATCCAACAGGCGGTGCAGTTCGGCCAGCGGCCAGGGCACGATTTCGAGCTCTTCGGGCTCGTCACCCGGCAGCCGCTCGGGGTAAAGCTCGCGCGCGAGGACGACATGCGCACGAGCGGACATGTAGGCGGGAGAAGTCGACAGACTTCCGAGCCGATCCAGGCGTCTGGCGCCGAAGCCGATTTCTTCCTTGAGCTCGCGTTCGGCGCCTTCGGCTGCGCTCTCGCCTGCATCGAGCCGACCCTTCGGCAAACCAAGCTCGTAGCGCTCGACGCCGACCGCGTATTCGCGCACCAGCAGCAGGGTGTCGGGATCGCGCAGAGGCACGATGATCACCGCGCCGGGGCCGCTCGTGCGCAGGCGCTCGAAGGTTCGCCGCGCGCCGTTGGCGAACTCGAGATCGACTTCCTCGACCTGCAGGAAGCGGCTGCCGGCGCGGCTGCGCGTGGCGCGGATGAGCGGAAGCCTGCGCGCCGGCCGCGGTTGCTCCGAATCGTCCACGTCAGATGAAGTTCAGCGCCTCGCCGGCGCGGTCGAAGGCGGCGAAGCTGGCGATGCGCCCGTCCTGGATCGCCTTCAGCATGAAGCGCAGCGGCTGCGCCGCTTCGTCGCTGTTCGGCGCCACGCCGGCGCGTCCGGCCAGCGCGCCGACGAAGACCACGTCCCAGGGCTGGCCGGTCTGCTCCGACTCGGCGCGCAGCGCGGCGAAGTCGCTGACTTCCTCGGGCGCCTTGTCCACGCACAGGCAGGGCGTCAGCGCGCCGCCGTTGCCGCGCTCGAAGCGCTCGCGCTGCGCGGCGGTCGCGCCCAGCGGCAGCTCGCGGCGCGCGAACACAAACAGCAGGCGCTGCGGCTCGACCTGCTGCCGCGCCGCGGTCAAGAGCCCGGCGAAGTCGCCGAGCGGCGTCGAATCGGTCACCGGACTCAGCTGCGCTTGGAGTGGTCGCCCGGCTGGTAGTGGCCGGGTTCGGAGCGGAACGGAATCGCCAGCCGGTTCCAGGCGTTGATCGCGATCACCGCGTAGCTGAGGTCGACCAGCTCTTTCTCGCTGAACTGCTTGCGCGCCTCCGCGTAGAGCTCGTCGGACACGCCGCCGTTGGCGATCAGGGTCAGCGCTTCGGTCCAGGCCAGCGCGGCGCGCTCGCGCTCGCTGTAGAACGGCGCTTCGCGCCAGGCGTTCAGCAGGTACAGGCGCTGCTCGGTCTCGCCGGCGGCGCGCGCATCCTTGCTGTGCATGTCGAGGCAGTAGGCGCAGCCATTGATCTGCGAGGCGCGCATCTTCACGAGCTCCATCAGGCTGTGTTCCAGACCGCTGTTTTCCACCTGCTGCTGCAAGCCGATCAGCGCTTTGAAACCGCCGGGTGAGGCCTGCGTGTAGTTGAGTCTTTGGGTCATGTCCATTCTCCGTCGCAAACGGCTCCGCGCGGATGCCGTCGCCGCAGGCGACGTCCGCGCACCGAACACGCCATGGTATACCGCTGACCGGGCGACGAACGCAGCACGCTGAACCTCCGTTCAGCCGACCACACCCGCACGCAGCACTTCCAGTGCGAGCGCGTGCAGCGCCGGCGGCCCGGCCAGCGCGCTGCGCGTTTCAATCCCGATCGGCGCGCCCGCGAGATCGCTGAACGTGCCCCCTGCCTCGCGCACGATGACGACCAGGGCCGCAATGTCGAGGATGTTCAGATCCGACTCGATCACCAGGTCGATCGCGCCGCGCGCGAGCAAGTGGTAATGCAGGAAATCGCCGTAGCCGCGGATGCGTCCGACCTGCCGTACCAAGCCGCCGAGCGCGGTCCAGCCGGTCGGCGAGGCCGCCAGTGACTTCAGGTTGCCGGTAGAAACCGCGCAGTCTGGACCAAACTCGGCGGTTCTGGAAACCTGCAGCGGCCGCCCGTTCAGGAATGCGCCTCCGCCGCGCGTCGCCCAGGCGCGCTCGCCATACTCTCCTGCGGCTGAGACACCCAGTACCAGTTCGCCGACATGCATCAGGGCGATCTGGGTGGAGAAGAACGGATAACCGCGCACGAAGGCCTTGGTACCGTCGATCGGGTCGATCAACCACAGGAATTCGCTGTCGCCCTCGCGTCCGCCCTCCTCACCCCACAAGGCGTGGGTGGGAAACGCCGCGCGCAGCGTGTCCCGGACGACCGCTTCGGCCTCGCGATCGGCTTGGGTCACCGGCGTGGCGTCGACCTTGGTCTCGACCCGGAAGTCTTGCGTCCGATAGCGCGCCCGGATCGGTGCGGCAGCGGCATCGGCGGCTCGTTGCGCGGCCGCGAGCGCCTGCGCGAGAAAATCCTGCGTTAGCGCTGAGCTCACGGCAAGCGCAACCATTGCTGATGCAGTCGGATTCGCGAGCTGCCGTCCGGCTGGCTTTCGCCCAGCGCAACCAGGGCGGCCAGCGCAGCGTCGGTATCGCGCCGAGCAGCGAGCCGGATATCCGCCTCGAGGCCGCCGATCCGCAGCACGAAGCTGCCATCGACGGCAAGATCGCCCTCGCCGATGTCATGCAGTCGACCCGCCACGCTGCCGTCCGCCTCCGAGGCGAAGTCGATCGCCAGATCGGGTAGCTGCAGATCCGGCGTCAGCGGGCTGCCCACTTCGCTCCAACGGGCGCTGCCACGGACTTCACGTAGGCCTCCGCCGACGAACTCCGCGCGCTCCAAGGTGCCATCGACCGTGCCGCCAAGCTCCGGCGCTCCGGCATGGTTCAGCGCAACGACCTTCGCCGGGAAGCGGAATTGCAGTCCGCGCAGGCCCAGCGCGCCGCCCTGTCGCCAGAGCGCTCCGTCGAGGTCGAGCTCGGCTCCAGCCACGCGAAATTCCACCAGCAGCCGGCCGCGCAGCAGCGGTTGCGCCTGCAAGCGCCAGTCCAGGCGCCCGAGCTCGCGGCCAAAGACGCTGAGCGAATCAGCGCTGCCCGTATGCAGGCTGCCGTGAATCCCACTCAGATGCACCGCGCCGAAGCGCGGGGCCAGCCAGGAATAGGCGAGGTCCGCGGGCAGCCACCATCCGGCCAAAAGTAGCGTCAGTGCCGTGATGACGATCCAGGTCGCGACCTTGATCAAGCGGCCCATGTGTTCCTCCCCTCGCTCCTTGCCTCAATCTCCGCGAGGTCGCGGCGACGCATCATCCGGGCGCATCTTGCAGGGTGACGCGGGCGTTCACCAGGCCGATCCCCTCGGCCCGATCGACCGAGAGATCCACGGTCTCCACGCCGTAGCTCTGCGCGAGCTCCTCGATCCAGCCGATCAAGGCGTCGAAGCGAGCGTCCTCGAAGCTGAGCCGCACGCCGTGGACCCCGCTCGGCTCGACCCGCTGCATCGCCTCGCCTAGGCCCGCGCCGCGGGCGCTGGCGTCGGCCAGCGCGAGCAGGGAGCGGCCGGCGCGATCGGCCAGCGAGCGCTGCCCGGCCGCGCGCAGGCGCTCGATTTCCAGAGCGCCACGCTGCACGAAGGCGAGGTCGCGACTGCGCGCCTGCACGTCGGCTTGCAGCTCGACGCGCCGCTGGGCGAGCGGATGCCAGATCAGCGCCCAGCCGAGCGCGAGCGCCGCCAGCGGAGCACCGAACCCGAGCATGCGGCGCTCGTTCGGCGCCAGCGACTGCCACCAGCGAGCGATCACCCGCCACCTCCGCCGATGCGCAAGCGTCCGTCCACGCCGCCGGCGCCGGGCGTGGCAGCGGTCAGCTCGACGGCCAGTGCGGAGGCGGCCGCGAGCCGCTCGCGCACGCTGTCCAGGGTGGCGACGTCGGGAACCCGCACGGCCAGCTCCAACACGCCATTGCGATACTCCAGGCCGCGCGTCTGCAGGCGCGGCGTGGCGGCGATCACGCGTCCCGCGCCGGCCAGCATCGGCAGCAGGCCGCTCGCCTCGCTGCTGCCACGCATGCGCTCGAGCCGCGCCTGCATCAGCTGCTCGGGACTGAGCCGGGCGAGCTGACTCGCGTCGAGATCGGGAAAGGCGCCGCGCACGGCGTCTTCGGCCAGTGCCTGCAGCTGCGACGACTGGTGGGCCAGCCGACCCACCTCGACGCCGAGATTCAACAGGCCAAGGAGCAGCACGGCGGCCGCCAGCGCGGCCGCGATCCGCCAACCGCGGGCGCGGCGCGCGGCGCGCCGACGTGGGACGAATTCCCCCTGCAGCAGGTTGATCGCAGGCGGCGCGAGGCCCGCGGCGAGAAACGCCAGCGCGTCGTCGACGGCCTCGCTCGTGCTGCCGGATGGCAGCGTCGGCAGGGGCGCGGGCTGCGCACGGGCGTCGTGAACCGAGAGCTTTGGCAGGGCCTCGCGTGCGGCGAGCGCGGCAAGCCACGCGGGCAATTCCTCGCCCGTGCAGGCCAGCGCCGACCAAGGGCCGAGCCGCAGACTGGCGCCGTCCGCCTCGAGCAGCAGCTGGGCATAGCCGGGCCGGTTTGGCAATGCCAGGGTGTCCGGCAGCAGGACGTCGGCTTCCACGCCGAGCTCGGCAAGTCGCGCCTGCCACTCCTGCATGCGCGCGCGGGCGACCACGGCGACCCCGACCTCGTCTCCGTCAGGTCTCGTGGCGGCGGCGAAATGCTGTGCCTCGACCGTGCCCATCAGCTGCTCCTCGACGGCCCAGGGCAGCGCCTGCAGCAACTGCGCACGGCTGCGCGCCTGCAACCGTGCACGGCTCAGAAGTACGTCCCTGCCGGGGACCAACACCAGCACCTCGGCCGCAGCCGCAATCACCTCACGCGGCGGCGCTTCGAAAGTCGACACCGCGCGCAGCGGCGCGGCGGCGCCCTGGCGCAGCCAGCTCAGGCGGCCGTCGGCGGCAAAGCGCAGCAGCAAACGATCCGACATCGGCCACCCAGCGGCATCGAACAGGCCCGCCGATTGTAGACGAGTTCACCGTTCGCTCAGCGCGGCGGCGGCGCAAGGTTCGGCAGCAGGCTCGCTTCCTCCTGCGTTTCCTCGCCGCCGCGACTGCGCATCACGACCCGCACCCCGCCGCCCTCGGAGCGCTGCAGGACGCTGATGAAGTCGAAGGACAAGTCCTCCAGCTCGACCCGCGCGCGGGCGAGAAACCAGCTGCTGCGCACGCTCAGGAGATCCTGCAGCGTCTGCAGCCCAGGATCGCCTGCTTCCTCGAGAAAGGCGGCGACACTGTCGTAACGCGCGCTACCGCCGCGCCAGAGGCGCTCGGCTTCGCCGCGACTCAGGCCAAGCGCGACCAGCAGCGGCGGCGGCGCGGTATTGACGTTGAGACGAGTGCCCGGGCTCAGGGCGCAGACCAGCGGGGCAAGGCGGGCGTATGCGCGAGCGTCCACGCCGCGCACCAGGCGCAGCTCGGAGCGGTGGCTAAAGCGCCCGCGGTAGGGACGATAAGGTTGCGGCAGAGCCAGATACCAGGCGTTGTCCTCGCTCGAATCAGGATCCAGCCAGGCGGCGACCGCGTCGGCGACCCGCGGGTCCAGCTCGCGCTCGACGAGCAGCGCGCGAAACAGGCGCAACCACTCGTCGCGCCGCGGCACCTCGGGCGCCAGGTTGTTGAGATTGAACAGGCCATCGAGATCGCGCAGCGTGGCGCTGATCGTGCCGCCTTCCACGCGCTGCGGCGGCAGCGGTACGGCCCAGGCGCTGGCATTGAAATCGCGTGTCTGGTCCCAGCTGTCGAGCAACACCTTGGCGGCATACTGCTGCAGGCCCTGCGCGTAAGCCTCGGCCTGCGCACTGCGCACGACATTGCGGGCGCGCGCGAAGGCCAGCTCACCCCGGCTCAGCAGGCCGGCGATCAGGATCGCGGCCAGCGCCACCACGAGCAGCGCGACCAGAAGCGCGACGCCCCGCTGCGCGCGCCGCCTCACGCCGGCGGTACCCGCGCGACGAAGGGCGCCGAGGGCAACTCGACCAGACGTCGGATTTCGCCGGCGTCGGGCAGGCGCAGGCGGAACTCGACCGCCCGCGGCAGCGCCTCGAGCGACTGTACCGAGGGCGGCCAGCGTTCGCGCCAGTTGCCGTCCTCGGCGAGATAGCGCAGGCGCAGCTCGGCAACCTCGGCGAGCAGCACGCTGCGCAGCGGCGTCGCGCCAGGCGCGCGGTCGAGCACCCGCCAGCGCTCGTGGGCGAGAGCACGCGCGCCAGGGTCGAAGCTGTAGCGCACGCGCTGCAGGTTGCTGCGGGGCTCCGCGCGCGGGTTGGCGAAGCCGAAACGGGTGAGCTCCACGCGCGCTGCATCGCCGGCGAGCGCAGGCAACAGCGCGCCGGTCTCCGCGCGCACCGGCCGCGCCACGGCCTGGCGCAGATCACGTTCGAAGGTGCTCACAGCGCGGCTCAGTTCGGCCAGCCGATCCTGCTTCTGCGCCAGCGCGCCGCGCGTCGCGGCAATCTGCGCCAGGCCGCCATAGGCCGCCGCGGCCATGGCGGCGAAGACCGCCAGCGCGACCAGCAGCTCAACCAGCGACAAGCCACCGGCGACCCGGCGCGCGCAGGGCTTCACGGCGGCGTCCCGACGAAACCGCGGAGCCGCGCGGACGGCAGCCTGGTGCCGTCGACGTAAACGTTGATCTCGACGCCGCGGATACCCTCGCTTGGCGTAACCTGCACTTCGCGCGTCCAGCGCCAACGGCGATCGCCGAACTCGACTCGTCCATCGCTGCGGCCGAGCGCCGGCAGCCCGGCGCCGAGGCGCGTTTCCGTGAGCACGTTGGAAGCGAGCCAAGCGGCCATGGTGCGCTCGCGCAGGGCGTCGAAATCGTGCACCTCGAGCAGCGCCGTGCGCGTCAGCGCGAGCAGCGCGAGCGCGATCACGGCCAGCGCGATCAGCACCTCCAGCAGGGTGAAGCCGAAGTTGCGGCGGCGCGCTCTGAAGAACCCGCGCGTCACGCTCAATCCACCGTCAGCTTCAGCGCGCCGTCTTCATCGGCCAGCAGCCGATAGCGGCGCGGCACACCGTCGATCGCCAGGCTGAGCGCGAAGGGCGTGAGCTCGCCGGAAGAGAAGCAAACGAGCTGCGGAGTTTCCCGCTCTTCGCGGTCCGGCGCGAGCGGCAGGCCATCGCGGCTGAAACTGGCACGCAGCCCGCGCGGCCAGCGCCGGGCGCGCAGCACGCCATCGCGCTCGAGCCGGCGCCAGGCGATGCCGTCCAGGCGCACGAAGGCGTAGCCGTCGGATTCGATCAGCAGGCCGATATCGCGGCCGCCGAGTTCGGCTTCGCTGCAGGCCTCGCCGAGCAGCGCCTGAAACTGTTCCGCCGCGTCAGCCAGGCGTCGTTCACCGCTGGCGCCGACGGCAAGCACCAGCGCGGCGGCCAGCACGGCGACGATGGCCATGACCACCAGCAGCTCGATCAGGCTGAAGCCGCGCCCGGCGTGCCAGCGAAAGCCGTCGATCGCGCTCATCTCCGCGACCCGCGGGGCCCTACTCCCAGTTGCCGAGGTCGGCGGCTTCGCCCTCGCCGCCGGGGCGCCCGTCCAGGCCGTAGGTTTGGACATCGATTGGGCCATGCTGGCCGGGTTGCCGATACAGATAAGGCCGTCCCCAGGGATCGCGCGGCAGGCGATCCAGATAGGGTCCCTTCCAGCCGGAAGCTTCGGGCTGTCCGGCCGGCTTCGATACCAGCGCTTCAAGTCCCTGCTCGCTGGTCGGATAGACGTAGTTGTCGAGCTTGTACATGCTGAGCGCGGTGACGATGTTCTGGATGTCCTGACGCGCTCGCGTGAGCCGAGCTTCGCCCGGACGCTCCAGCACCTTGGGCACCACGATCGCGGCGAGGATGCCGAGAATCACCACCACGACAAGAATTTCGATCAGGGTAAAGCCGCGGCGACGGCGGGCGCGAAGCATGGCGGGAACCCGGGCTGCAGGAGGACGGAACGATCATATCAGCACCCCGCGCGGCGCCCGCGCTGGCGCAGCGCGCGGCGGGCCGCGCACAATGGCGCTTTGGCGCTCTCGACTTCAACGCAGCGCATGCGCATTCCCCGCATTCACCTGCCGCAGGCCCTGCACCCCGGACTCGAAATCGAGCTGCCGGCACAGGCGGGCGAGCATCTCGTGCGCGTGCTGCGGCTTGCGCCCGGCGACCGGGTGCAGCTTTTCGACGGCAGCGGCGCGGAATTCGCCGCCGAGCTGCAGTCGCTGGGGCGCCGCGGCGTGCGCGTGCGGATCGGAGCGGCGCTGACGCCCGTCGAGCGGGAAAGTCCGCTGCGGATCACGCTCGCGCAGGGCATCGCGCGCGGGGACAAGATGGACTGGATCCTGCAGAAGGCGACCGAACTCGGCGTCGACGCGATCGTGCCGCTCCTGACCGAGCGCACCCAGGTCCGCCTGGACGCCCGGCGCGAGGCGAGCCGGATCGAGCACTGGCGGGCGGTCCTGATCTCTGCCTGCGAGCAGTGCGGGCGCAGCCACCTGCCGCGGCTCGCGGCGCCACTTCGCCTGGCCGACTGGGCCACGGCGAGCGACGCGATTCCCGGCCCGCGCCTCGCCCTAGACCCCGACGGCCCGCGGCGGCTGCGCGAGCTGCAGCTTGCCGGCTCGTGCACACTGGTGGTCGGTCCCGAGG
This sequence comes from uncultured Dokdonella sp., assembly GCA_964582225.1. Classification (GTDB taxonomy): domain Bacteria; phylum Pseudomonadota; class Gammaproteobacteria; order Xanthomonadales; family Rhodanobacteraceae; genus Dokdonella_A. The sequence goes on from CAZORA010000002.1 coordinate 112,281, forward strand.
GCGGGCTCTCGACGCAGGATCTGGCGACTCTCGCCGCGGCCGGCTTCATCGGTCTGCGCCTCGGCCCGCGTATCCTGCGCACCGAAACCGCCGGCCTCGCCGCACTCGCCGCGCTGCAGGCGCTGGCCGGCGATTTCTGAACGAGTGGAAATCGGCGCACCGAGAAGCGCCGGCAGCGCTGCAACCGCCCGCTTGCCCTCGCGCCTGCGAGGCGCAAGACTTGCGGGCTCGCGCCTGCGCTCCGGGCAGGCGTACCCCACCGGAGACCCCCATGTTCCGCTTCCGCCTGATCCTGATGACTGCAACGATTGCGCTTGCTGGCTGCTCGCAGCCGCCCGATTCATCCACCGCGCCCGCCGCGAGCGACAGCGCGGCCACTCCGCCGGCGGTCGAGGCCGCGCGCGAAAACCCCTTCTTTCAGGCCAGCAGCCTACCCTTCCAGGCGCCGCCCTTCGACCGCATCCAGATCGGCGACTACCAACCGGCGATGGAAAAGGGCATGGCGGAACAACAGGCCGAATGGAAGGCCATCGCCGACGATCCGGCGGCGCCGACCTTCGACAACACCTTCGTGCCGCTGGAAAAGTCCGGTGCGCTGCTGACCCGCACCATGGCGGTCTTCAACGCGGTCGCCGGCGCCGACACCAATGCCGAGCTGCAGCAGCTCGAAGAAGCAATGGCGCCGAAGCTTGCCGCGCACCGGGATACCCTGTATCTCGACGAGAAGATCTTCGGCCGCGTGCAGGCGATCCACGACGCGCTCGACCAGCTCGATCTCGACGCCGAAGCGCGCCGCCTGGTCGAGGTGACGCATCAGGAATTCGTGCTGCACGGGGCACAGCTGGACGCGGACGGCCAGGCGAAGCTCAAGACGCTGAACGAGCGCGCTTCCACGCTCGAAACCCAGTTCAGCAATCGCCTGCTGGCGGCCGCCAACGATGCCGCCCTGCTGCTCGACAGCGCAGCCAAGCTCGCCGGCATGTCGCCGGAGGAAACCGCTGCTGCCGCGGAAGCGGCCGCGGGGCGCGGGCAAAAGGACAAGTGGCTGCTCGTGCTGCAGAACACCACCCAGCAGCCGGCGCTGGCCGACCTGGCCGACCGCGACACCCGCAAGGCGCTGTTCGAAGCTTCCTGGAGCCGCGCCGAGCGGGGTGACGCCAACGACACCCGCGCGCTGATCGAAGAGCTGGCGGAGATTCGCGCCGACGAAGCGCGCCTGCTGGGCTTCGACGACTACGCCGCGTGGAAGCTGCAGGACCAGATGGCCAAGACGCCGCAGACCGTGATGAGCTTCCTCGGCCAGCTGGCGCCGGCCGCAGTCGCCCGCGCACGTCGGGAAGGCGCCGACATCCAGGCGCAGATCGACTCCGACCAGAAGGCCGCCGGCGCCAAGCCTTTCGAGCTGGAGCCATGGGACTGGCTGCGCTTCGGCGAGGAGGTACGCAAAGCCAAGTACGCGATCGACGCCAGCGAGCTGCGTCCCTACTTCGAACTCGACCGGGTGCTGCAGGACGGCGTCTTCTATGCCGCCGGCCAGCTCTATGGCCTGAGCTTCAAGGAGCGCAAGGACATCCCGGTCTATCATCCCGACGTGCGCGTATTCGACGTGATCGACCGCGACGGCCAGCCGCTCGGCCTCTTTTACTGCGACTACTTCAAGCGCGACAGCAAGAACGGCGGCGCCTGGATGGACAATTTCGTCCAGCAGTCGCGCCTGCTCGGCACCCAGCCGGTGATCTACAACGTCGGCAACTTCACCAAACCCGCCGCCGGCCAGCCGGCGCTGATCTCGTTCGACGACGTGATCACCATGTTCCACGAGTTCGGCCACGCCCTGCACGGCTTCTTCGCCGACCAGGAATACCCCAGTCTGTCCGGCACCAACACCGCCCGCGATTTCGTCGAGTTTCCCTCGCAGTTCAACGAGTACTGGGCCACCGAGCCGAGCGTCTTCGCCCACTACGCGCGCCACTACCAGACCGGCGAGCCGATGCCGCAGGAGCTGGTCGACAAGATGCGCGCGGCGGAACGCTTCAACAAGGGCTACGACATGACCGAGCTGGTCGCTGCGGCCTTGCTCGACATGAACTGGCACATGCTCACGGCCGACGAGCCTCGCCAGCACACCGACGCCTTCGAGGCCGCCGCGCTGAAGAAGGACGGCGTGGATCTCAGCACCGTACCGCCGCGCTACCGCTCGAGCTACTTCCTGCACATCTGGAACCAAGGTTACGCGGCCGGCTACTACGCCTACCTGTGGACCCAGATGCTGGCCGATGACGCCTTCGAGGACTTCAAGGAGCACGGCGGCATGAACGCGAAGAACGGCCAGCGCTTCCGCGACATGCTGCTCTCCCGCGGCAATACCGAGGACCTGGCCGCGGCCTATCGCGCCTGGCGCGGCAAGGCGCCGGCAATCGAGCCGATGCTGATCAATCGCGGGCTCAAGTAGAAGATCGACGGCAGGAGCCACCAATCAAGCGCGGCTCCCGCGAAAGCGGGAGCCGGCGCCCCGGCTCCAAAAGTCGCTGGATGCCCGCCTTCGCAGGCATGACCCGCCCGTTCGTCGCTCCCGCGAAGGCGGGAGCCCAGTGACTTTGACTTCAGGCGTCGGGCGGCGCGACGCCGGTGGACGGCCCCTACGCAACCCTCAGCACCGCTTCCACAAAAGCGGGAGCCCGGCGCTCTCCAAAGTCACTGGATGCCCGCCTCCGCGGGCATGACGAGCTCTTTTGGGGACATCCGCGAGCTTGGGCGGGCCGCGGGGCGATTTTTGACCGTCTCTCCCGCGATTCCCCTCGTCACTCCCACGAATTCCCTCGTCGTTCTCGCGCAGGCCGAAGCCCAGTGACTTCGATTTCGAGGACTGGAATGTCCGCCTCGGCGGGCGCGGCGGGCTTGTGCAGAACTTCGCGACCGCCGCGCCAATCATCCCGGCGCGGCGCGCGGGCGGCTTGGCCTACTTGAAGATTTCCTTGTTCTTGGCGTAGCCGATCGCCTGCTGGCGCGCCACCAGACCACGTTTGACCATGTCCTGCAGGCACTGGTCGAGCGTCTGCATGCCGTGCTGGCTGCCGGTCTGGATTGCCGAATACATCTGCGCCACCTTGTCCTCGCGAATCAGGTTGCGGATGGCCGGCACGCAAACCATGATCTCGTGTGCGGCGATGCGTCCGCCACCGACCTTCTTCAGCAGGCTCTGGCTGATCACCGCCCGCAGGCTTTCCGACAGCATCGAGCGCACCATCGGCTTTTCGCCAGCCGGGAACACGTCGATCACACGGTCGATGGTCTTCGCCGCCGAGCTGGTGTGCAGGGTGGCGAACACCAGGTGTCCGGTTTCCGCCGCAGTCAGCGCCAGGCGGATCGTTTCCAGGTCGCGCAGCTCGCCGACCAGGATGTAGTCAGGGTCCTCGCGCAGCGCCGAGCGCAGGGCCTCGTTGAACCCGTGCGTGTCGCGGTGCACTTCGCGCTGGTTGATCAGGCATTTCTGCGAGGTGTGCACGAACTCGATCGGATCCTCGACCGAGAGGATATGGCCGTACTCGTGCTTGTTGACGTGGTCGACCATCGCCGCCAGCGTGGTCGACTTGCCCGAGCCGGTCGGCCCGGTGACGAGGATGAGGCCCTGCGGCTGCTCGATCAGCTCCTTGAACACGCGCGGCGCGCCGAGATCTTCGAGGGTCAGCACCTCGGAGGGAATGGTGCGGAACACCGCCGCGGCGCCCCGGTTCTGATTGAACGCATTGACGCGAAAGCGCGCCAGCGAGGGAATCTCGAAGGAGAAGTCGACCTCGAGGAATTCCTCGTAGTCACGGCGCTGCTTGTCCGACATGATGTCGTAGATCAGCGCGTGCACCTGCTTGTGCTCGAGCGCCGGGATGTTGATGCGGCGCACGTCGCCGTCGACGCGGATCATCGGCGGCAGGCCGGCGGACAGGTGAAGGTCGGAGGCCTTGTTCTTGACCGAAAACGCCAGCAGTTCTGCAATGTCCATGTCGAGCTTTCCCCAGCGGCGAAGAGCCGGCCCGTGGCGGGCCGTGGCGCGAGTATAGCGTTCCGACCGTAACCGGTAATTGGCGTGATTTCCATCCGCGACCGCACCTCCACTGGCTGCGGCGCGAGCGCGGAAACTGCTATCGTTTCCGCATGAGTCCAGCAAATTCGAATTCATCGAGCGCCACCACCGCCTTCGTCGGCGGCGGCAACATGGCCCGCAGCCTGATCGGCGCGATGCTGCGCGGCGGCGCCAGCCCGACCTCGATTGCGGTAGCGGAACCAATCGCCGAGTTACGAGCGGCGCTCGCCGCCGATTTCGGCGTGCGGGTGCACGAGCGAGCGGCGCAGGCCGCCGCGGGTGCCGATACCCTGGTACTGGCAGTCAAGCCGCAGGTCATGAAGCAGGTCTGCGCCGAACTCGCGGCAGGCGTCGCAGCGGAGTGGCCGCTGGTGATCTCGATCGCCGCGGGCATTCGTCTGGCGCAAATCGAAGCCTGGCTCGGTGGTGGGCTGCCGATCGTGCGCGTCATGCCCAACACCCCGGCGCTGATCGGCGCCGGCGCTGCCGGGATGATCGCCAACGCGGCGGTGAGCGATGCCCAGCGCGAGCGCGCGGCCGAGCTTCTCCGCACCGCCGGTATCGCGGTTTGGGTCGAGCAAGAGGAGCTGATGGATACCGTCACCGCGCTGTCCGGATCCGGCCCGGCCTATTTCTTCCTGCTGGTCGAAGCGCTGGCGGAAGCCGCCACGGTGCAAGGTCTGCCGGCTGAGACCGCGCGCGCGCTGGCGGTGCAGACCTGCCTCGGCGCCGGCCGCATGCTGGCCGAGGGCGGCGAAGCGCCGAACATACTGCGCCAGCGCGTGACTTCGCCGGGCGGCACCACGGCCGCCGCACTGGAGGCTTTCGCCCAGGGAGGCCTGCGCGAGCTGGTCGCCACGGCTGTGGCCGCGGCGACGCGCCGCGGCGGAGAACTTTCCGACCAGTTCGGCTGATCGCCGCAGAACCACCAACGACGATGAGCTACTTTGCCCACGCCGGCCAGATCCTGATCAGCTTCGCCTTCGGCGCGCTGGTCGCGCTCCTGGTGCTGCGCGTGCTGCTGCAGTATTTCGGCGCCAATTTCTACAACCCGGTCTGCCAGTTCCTGTACAAGGCGACCAACCCGGTGCTGATGCCGCTGCGTCGACTGATGCCGACACGGGGCAGGCTGGAATATTCGGGCCTGCTGCTCGCCTGGATGGTGAGCATGCTGAAGCTGGTTTTGATCTACGCACTTGCCGGTCAGCGCCTTGGCCTCGCCGGCCTGGCCCTGATGGCGCTGGCCGACCTGATCGACTTCGTGCTCACGCTGTATCTCGGGTTGATCCTGCTGTCAGTGCTCCTCAGCTTCGTCAGCCTCGAGCGCAGCAATCCGATCGTGCCGCTGATCCACCTGCTGACCGAGCCCGTGCTGCGCCCGCTGCGACGCCTGCTGCCGCAGGTCGGCGGCTTCGACCTGTCGCCGATCCTGGCGTGGCTCGCGATCCTGCTGCTGCGGGTGCTGATTGCGGCGCCGATTCTCGATTTCGGGCTACGCGCTGCCCACGCCTGAGGCTTACGGATAGAGTAGTCCGCTGCTCCAGTACCCGTCCTCCAGAGCGAACACGCGCCGCTCGTGCAGGCGAAACTGCGCGCCGTACCAGAACTCGATCCGCTCGGGCCGCACCACGAAGCCGCCCCAATGCGGCGGGCGCGGCACCGCCACCCCGGCATAGCGCCGCTCGGCGTCGGCGTAGCGCTGCTCGAAGATCGCGCGATCGGCCAGCGGCTGCGACTGCAGCGACGCCCAGGCGCCGAGCTGGCTGCCGCGCGCGCGGCTGGCGAAATAGGCATCCGATTCGACCGCCGGCAGCTCCTCCGCAACGCCCTCGATCCGCACCTGCACGCCTTCTTCCAGCGTCTTCCAGTGGAAGCACAAGGCCACTCGCGGCTGCGCCGCGAGCTGCATGCCCTTGAGGCTGCCGTGGTTGGTGAAGAAGCGGAAGCCGCGCTGGTCGAAGCCCTTGAGCAGCACGATGCGCGCCGACACGCGGCCTTCGGCGCAGCTCGCCAGCGTCATTGCGGTGGGTTCCGGGTCGCCGCTGCGGGTGGCGGCATCCAGCAGCTCGCCGAAGGTGTCGCGCGCCTGCTGATAAAGTGCGGCCGATGCCGCCGCTGTGGGGGTCTCCATGTCGGTCGATGCTAACACGCAAGATGGCTTCGATTGCGCGCTGATCGACGAGCTTCTCGTTCGGCTCGGCGAGCTGCCGCAGGGTGCGCTGGTGGGCCTCAGCGGCCTGCAAGGCAGCGGCAAGAGCCGCCTCGCCGCCCAGCTCGCGCGGCGCTCGCGCGCGCAAGGCGCACCGATCGCGACGCTCAGCCTGGACGACTTCTATTTCGGCCGTGGCGCGCGCCGCCGGTTGGCGCGCGAGGTGCACCCGCTGCTGCAGACTCGCGGCGTGCCCGGCACACACGATCTCACGCTGCTGGAGCGGACGTTTTCGGCGCTCGGCGAAGCGAGTGAACGCCGTCCGGTGCTGCTGCCACGTTTCGACAAAGGCCGCGATACGCGCCTGCCGCCTTCTCGCTGGCGCCCTCTGCGGCGGCCGCCGCGGCTGATTCTGCTGGAAGGCTGGTGCGTCGGGCTACCGCCACAGGCGCCTCCCGCCCTGCGCCGTCCCTGCAACGAGCTGGAACGACAAGAAGATCCCGACGGGCGCTGGCGACACTGGGTCAACCAGCAGTTGGCGGTGCCCTACGCCCGGCTCTGGGCGCGTCTGGACCGGCTGATCCTGTTGCAGGCGCCGGACTTCGAGGTGGTCTGGCGCTGGCGCGGCCAGGCCGAAAATCGACTGCGTCAACGCGGCGCGCTGCAGGCGTTCGACGCCGCGGCCCTGCGGCGCTTCCTGCAGCACTACGAGCGGCTCAGCCGCCACGCCCTGGTCTGTCTGCCGCAGCGCGCCGAGCTGCGCATCGTGCTGGATCGGGCGCGCCAACCACAGGCGATCCTGGCCAGCCGCGGCGCGCGGCGGCCGCGCGCGTCGGGCTGAAAATCAGGCCGCACCTGCATCCGGCGAGGGCGGCTTCGGCGTTTCGCTCAGCACGTCGCACACCACCGCCGTGAAGGTGCCGATATCGAGCGGCTTGTTCAGAAAGCGGTCGGCGCCGGCGCGCAGAGCCGCATCGCGCGCCGGCAGGGTGGCGGCTGCTGACATGGTCACGATGCGCCCGCGGTAACCGCGTGCGCGCAGCTGCAGCACGGCAGCATTGCCGGACAGGCCCGGCAGCTGGACGTCGATCAGCAGCAGGTCTGGTGCCTCCCGTGCGATCTGCTCCAGCGCCTCGGCGGCATCCCGCGCGATGCGCACGCGCAGTCCGTGGCGGCCGAGCAGGCTCGCGATCAGGAGCGCGATATCGGAATCGTCATCGACCACCAGCGCCGTGCGGCCAGCGCAGACGCAAGGCTCGCCCTCGCGCTCGGCAGCCGGCGGGGCACCGGCCACGCCGCGCCCGGGCAGCTCCACCTCAAAACGGCTGCCGACGCCCGGCTGCGACTCCAACCGCACTCGCCCTCCCATCCCGCGGACCAGGCTGCGCACGATGCTGAGTCCAAGACCGGCGCCACCGCCGTCGCGGCGGCCACCACGATCGAAAGGTTCGAAAATGCGTTCGCGCAGGGTCTCGGCGATGCCGACGCCGGTGTCGCGGACTTCCAACAGCAGCCTGCCTTCGCGCCAGCGCAGCACGGCGCCCACTTCCCCCCGTTCGGTGTAGCGCAGCGCATTGGAGAGCAGGTTGATCGCGATCTGGCGCAGACGCATGAGATCGAACACCGGCGTGCCGTCGTCGACCGCGCATTCGGCTTCGACCGCGAAGCCCAGACCCTTGGCTTCGGCCAGAGGGCGAAACATCGCCTCGAAATCCGCCGCCAGCCGCCGCAGATCGACTTCGACGAGGTTCTCCGGCGTCAAGTTCGCCTCGCCACGCGCGTAGTGCAGGAGGTTTTCGGCTAGCGCGAACAAATGCGTCGAGTTGCGCCGAATCGCGTCCAGCGCGTGTGCGGCCTCGGTGCTGCCCTCGCAGTGGCCTTCGAGCAGATGCAGGTAGCCGAACACCGATGTCAGCGGCGTGCGAAATTCGTGGCTCAGCGTGGTGATCATCGCGGCCTTGAACGCGTTGGCCTCCTCCAGCCGACCGCGCTGGCGCTCCAGCTCGCCGCGGATGTCCTTGAGCTGATCGATCGCGCGGGACTTCGCGTGACCGGCCAGCGTCGCCTCGTTCGTCCGCAGCTGCATGTCCCGGCGGTGGATTCGCTCCTCCTCGGTATCGAGCAGCAGTACATGGAACACGGCTCCGTCGGGAATCAGGTGCACATGCGCGCTGCGGCCGTTGCTGAGCTCGACGAAAGGCAGGCGCAGGCTGCACTCGGTCGACAGACCGACGAACAGATCCGCCAGCTCCTCGGCGAGCTGCGTGGTGGATGCGAAACCGTGCTCCGACGGATCCCCGTGCGCTGCGAGCAGCTGCCAGCCGGCGTCGAAGCTGAACAGCAGCGGCTGCAGACGCTCGATCAGCAGCGCCTCGATGTAGGCACGCGCGGCGGCCGGCATCGACTGCAGGTTCACGGCTGCAGCAGCTCCACCAGCGCAGCGAAGGCCGCTTCCACACCATCGCCGCCGAGCGCGCTGGTTTCAAATACGGGCAGGCTGTGGCGCAGCTCCGCGAGCATCGCCGGAAGCACTTCCCACTGATCCACCAGATCGAGCTTGTTGACCGCCAGCACCACGACCGCCTCCGGCACCACGCTGCGCGCCTGCAGCAGCAGATCGAAGGCGGAAGTGAGGCTGCGCTCGCGGGTGCCGTCGGCGGCCAGCAGCAGCGCCTGGGCGCCGCTCAGATAGCGCATGCCGAGGGCGTCGAGCGCGTCGCGCCCGGCGATGTCCCAGATCACCAGCTTGACCGGCGCACGACCCGCGCGCTCGACCAGCCTGCTGTCCACCTTGACGCCCACGGTGGTCAGGTAACGCTCGCTGAACGTGCGGCGCACGAAGCGCGCCACCAGGCTGGTCTTGCCGACCCCGAAATCGCCCAGCATGCAGAGCTTGAAGGTTGCCACGCTCACGGCTCGCTCTCCACCACCAGCCGCAGCCAGGCGCTGCGCTGGCCGCCGCTGCCGGCGTCCACTTCACGCACCCCGCCGATTCCGCGTTCGGCGAGCCTGCTTGCCAGCCAGCGCGCGCGCGCCGCGCGCACCTGCCGGTTCACCTGCTCGCTGCCGCTGTCGTCGTTGCTACCCAGCGCCTCGAACCGCAGCGCGACACCGCCCGCCGCCGCCAGCACCTGCGCCCGGCGCAGGCGGCTTGCAATCGCCTGCAGAACTTCATCGGTGACACCTTCGGGCTGCGCCTCACCGCGGACAAAGGATATCCGCAGAGCCTCCAGTTCGTCGCCGATGCGCGCGAGATCGTCGCGCGCCGCAAGCCTCGAATCGACAAGCGCGGCGAGCGAGAACTGCGTGCTGCGCACGCCCGCGACCCATGCGGCGCGCGTGCGCGCCGCATCGATCCACGCTGCCGGCGCACTGCCCTGCAGCCGCAGGACGCCCTGCGACACCGCCAGCCGCACGCCCGGCGGTGGCTCGAGCAGGCGCGCCGCGCGCCGCGCGACCACGGCATCGTCGGTGGACAGGAACCCATCGAGCTCGAATTTCGGCACCACCTCGCCCAGGTCCGCGCTAGCGAGCGCGCGCTCGAGTGATGGCGCGTCCGGGTCGAGCAGACCCCGCACCACGAGGCTGCGCCAGGGATGGCTGTCGATTCGCTGCAGCAGAAAACCGGGCTGCGCCGCAAGCTCCGTGCGCAAGGCGTCGACTCGACTTTGCCAGCGCCAGCGGCTGCCTTGCAGCGCGACCAGGGCCAGCAGCGCCGCGGCGAGCAGCAGCAGCCAGGGCCAGTAGCGCGTGCGGCGCTCGCCCTCGAGCTCCGCGTCGGCGAGGGACAGCAGACTGCCGGGCTGCAGCAGTTCGTCCCAGGCCGCCTGCATCGCGGGCAGCGCCGCCTCACCCGGCGCGTCCCTCAGGCCCGCATGAATTTCTTCCAGACGCTGCTGCAGGCGCTCGCGCAGGACTCCCGGAGGAACTCCGCGCATGAAGCACGCCAGATTCACGCGCGGTCCCTGCGCGATCCAGACCAGATGTTCGCCGACCTGCGCCGACTCGAGCCCGCTGCCGTCGGCGCCGACCGAATCGCCGACGAAGTCACCAAGCGCGGTCAGCATGCCGCCGATCGCGTCCGCGTCGAGCTCCGGCAGGGCGGGAGCTGCGGCATGCCTGAGTACGCGCCCAGAATCGCGCTCGATCAGGAACAGGTGATCGATGCGGCAGTTGAGGCGATGCTTGAGGACGACTTCGGCGTAGGGGACCCCAGCCCGCCAGGCTTCGATTCGCCAGCGCAGGCCGTGCAGCGTGAGGCTGCTTTCTACCGCGCGATTCAGGTCGTCCACCAAACTGCGCAGAGCTTCTGCGATCGACTTGCGGATCAGCGGACCGATCACCGGAAACAGGGCATCGATCAGACTCTGGCGCTGGCTGCGCACCGCGCTGCCCAGGGCTTCCGCCACCGGCACCGAGAGCGCGCGGGCCAGGCGCGCGCGCTCTTCGTCGCCGCGCATCGCCTCCAGTGCACCGGCGAGGCGCTGCGGCAGCTCGCGCTGGACTGCACCGAGCGCGTCGACCTGCGCGTGCAGGGCCTCCAGCTCACGTCGCTCCGGGCCACTCAGGAGCTCGCGCAGACGCGCATAACCCTCGCCGCATTCCGGCTCCGTCGACGATCCGGATTCGCCCGCAGCAGACGCGCTCCCAGCCATGGCGCGGTCAGGCCGGCCTACCCGGCCGTCGGTAGCTTGAAGTCGCCCTTCAGGCGCAGCGCGAATTCGGTGAGCAGCGCGGCCAGATCTTCCCGGCCCACCTTGTCTCCGCGCAGCTCGGCGCTCGAGCGGGCAAGCGACGCTGCGAGCTCGGCGGCACGCGCTTCGCTAGTCTCCTGCAGACCGGTCAGCGCCGCACGCTGACGCTCGTCGCCAGCAGCAAGCTCGCCGCCGAGGCCATCCAGCGCCGCCGTGATTTCACTGCGCATGGAGCGCGCCGCCTGCTGCAGCCGCGATTCGAGATCGTCGATCGCGCCGCTGCGGTCGGTCACTTCCTGACGCAGCAGCTTGGCGATCTTCTCCAGCTGCTCGTCGACGCGGCGGTCGATCTGCGCGAGGCGCTTGTCCTGCACCTCGCGCAGATGCGCGAGCTCGGCCTCGAAGCGTTGGTTCAGCTCCTGGAAGCGACGCTCATAGTCGCGCATCTGGCCGCCAAACAGAATGTCGCGAATCTGGTCCACGTTGCGGTCACCGCCATCGGCAGGCGGCTGGTCGCGCTCGCTCATCGGCTCGCTCCTCGTCTTCATCATGCGCGCCGCGGCGCGCGACGCGCCTCGCGGGAGGTTTTTTGCGTTGCTCGTCGCTGCCCTGGTCCCAGTCGTTCGTGCCATGCTCCGATCCTCCCCGTTCCCTGATCTTGCGCCCGAACGGCTGCGGCTGTGCGGACGCTTCGACCTGCCTCTCAGATTTGCTCCAGGCGATAGCCGTGCTGGTAGATCGCGGCCAGTCGCCAGCCGTTTTCACCACCCAGATCGAGCTTGCGCCGCAGGCGGCTGACGTGGGTGTCGACGGTACGGGTCGACACCGCCGCGTTCAGATTCCACACGTTCTGCAGCAGCGCGTCGCGGCTGACGATGCGGCCGTGACGGTTGAAGAGAAACCGGGCAAGGTCAAACTCGCGCTGGGTCAGCTCCACCTCCTCCCCGCGCAGGCTGACGCGTCGGCGTTCAGCATCGAGCACGTAAGGGCCGAGCTCCAGCACCTGCGCGCCGTTGGCGGTTGCGCTGCGCCGGCGCAGCGCCGCGGCGATCCGCGCCAGCAGCTCGCGCTGCTTGGGCGGTTTCACCACGTAGTCATCGGCGCCGCGGCTCAGCCCGCTGACGATGTCGTCCTCGCCGTCGCGCGCGGTGAGAAAGATCACCGGCAGCTTCGAATTGGGCGACGCGCGCACGGTCTCGATGATCTCGAGGCCGCTGCCGTCCGGCAGCATCCAGTCGAGAAGCAGGAGATCGATCGACTCCGCACCCTGGCGGCGCCGGAATTCGGTCGCGCCGCGAAACCAACGCGTGGCGAAGCCTGCTTCTTCGAGCCAGCCCACCACCAGCACCGCCATGTCTGGATCGTCTTCGAGCAACCCGACGATATGCGCCTGTTCTTCCATGTCGCTTCGCCGACGTCTGCGGCCGGCCTCAGTCGACGAGGAAATTCACGCGCATGTTGACCCGCCACTCGGCAATGCTGCCGTCATCGCGCGTGGTGCACTTGATCTCGTTGACCCAGGCGCCACGGATGTTCTTGATTGTCTGCGCCGCTTTGTGCAGGCCCTTCTGCACCGCATCTTCGATGCTGTCCGCAGAGGAGCTGCTGAGTTCGACCACCTTGGTAACCGACATGATCCATTCTCCTTTTCGCTGTGAATGCACGCCAACTATAGCAAGACCACCAGCTTCAACCACTTGGACCCATCTGAACCGCCAGCTCGGTCGACTCGCGCGGCAACCAGCGCAGCCAGAGCAGGAACACCACCAGAGCGTCGAGCACGATCAAGGCCTGCCAGAGATACAGGTGGAACCATTCGAACCAGAGCGGATGCCACTGGCCCAGATAGAAGAGGCTGATGATGCGCACCAGATTGAGCGCCTGAATGGCGACGAAGCCGACGCCGATGCCGAGCAGGCGCTGCTTCCAGCCGGCCGGAAACGCGAGCATCGCCGAAACCAGGATGATGATCGCTTCAATTCCGTTGCAGCCGCGTTCGATCGAGATGGCGAAACTTCCGCTCAGGGTCTGCACCACCTTGCCGTGGGCGACCGCGTTGGCGTCGAACGCGCCGACCAGCCACACGCATACATGGGCGATCGCCGCCGTGAACGGCTCGATCACGTAGCGCTCCACCGGCGGCAGCAGCTCGAGCACGAACAGGCCGAGCAGAAAGGCGACGAACAAGAGCATGAAGCGGAACATGGTTCGCGCGATGCCGATCGATGTGGCCCACGAGCCTGCCGCGTTTGCGCACGCTGCGCAAGACCCGAAAGCGCAAACGGGAGTCACGACGGCATCAGCACGGTCGCGCAACCTGCTAGCATCCCGCGCCATGAACCCCGCGCCCAGCCTGTTTCTGGTCGGGCCGATGGGCGCCGGCAAGACCACGGTCGGACGACACATCGCCGCGCTCTACAGGCTTCCGTTTCTGGATCTCGACCATGCCATCGAATCGCGAACCGGCGCCGCGGTGCGCCTGATCTTCGACCTCGAGGGTGAAGCCGGCTTTCGCCGGCGCGAACACGCCATGCTGGAGGAGCTCAGCGCCAAGCCGGGGCTCGTCCTCGCCACCGGTGGCGGCGCCGTGCTCGACCCCGCCAATCGCCGCCTGCTGCGCGAACGCGGCTTCGTGATCTGGCTCGACGCCAGCGTCGAGGCCCAGCTGAGCCGCCTCGCCCGCGATCGCCAGCGTCCGCTTTTGGCCGCGGCGGATCGCAAGGAACGCCTGCAGCGGCTTGCCGCCGAGCGCAACCCGCTGTATGCGGAGACGGCCGACCTGCACATGCCCAGCCTGGGCGGCAGCAGCAGCACGCGCACCGCCCATGATCTGCTCGACCTGCTCGAAGCACGCTGGCAGCGCGGTACGGTCGGAGCCAGCGCATGAGCCTCGCGACGACGGTCGAAGTCGCGCTCGGCGCGCGGAGCTACCCGATCTGGATCGGCGCCGACCTGCTCGCCGAGTCCGCGCGCTGGCGCGAGACACTCGGCGGTCGACAGGTGCTGGTAGTCAGCAACGAAGTCGTGGCTCCGCTCTACCTCGAGCGCGTGATGGCGGGGCTTGGCGGTTTCGCGACCAGCACGCTGGTGCTAGCCGACGGCGAGCAGCACAAGACGCTCGAGGGCGTCGAGCAGGTGTTTGCGGCGCTGGGCGCGCAGTGCGCCAGCCGCGACGCCACCATCATCGCGCTCGGCGGCGGCGTGATCGGCGACCTGGCCGGCTTCGCCGCGGCCTGCTGGATGCGCGGCATCGACTTCCTGCAGATGCCGACCACCCTGCTGGCGATGGTCGACTCCTCGGTGGGCGGCAAGACTGGCGTCAACCTGCCCTTCGGCAAGAATCTGGTCGGCGCGTTTCACCAGCCTCGAGCGGTGGTCGCCGACACCGCTACCCTGGCCAGCCTCCCCGCGCGCGAATACCGCGCCGGTCTGGCCGAGGTGGTCAAGTACGGCGCGATCGGCGACGCCGGTTTCTTCCAATGGCTGGAGGCGCACGCGCCGGCGCTGCTCACGCGCGAGCCCGCGGCGCTGGCCGCCGCTATCGCCGCGAGCTGCCGCCACAAGGCCGCGGTCGTTGCGCGCGACGAACAGGAGCGTGGCGAGCGCGCCCTGCTCAACTTCGGGCACAGCTTCGGCCACGCGCTGGAGACCGCCACCGGCTACGCCGACTTGCTGCACGGCGAGGCGGTCGCGATCGGGATGCTGCTCGCTGCGCGGCTCTCCGCGCGGCTCGGTCGCGCCGCGGCCGCCGATGCCGAGCGACTGGCCGCATTGCTCGCGGCCTGCGGGCTGCCGCGCGCGCTCCCTGCGACCGACCCGGCGCGGCTGGTCGAACTGATGCGACTCGACAAGAAGAACCTCGGCGGTCGCTTGCGCCTGGTGCTCTGGCGCGGCATCGGCCAGGCAGAAGTGGTCGACGGCGTGGACGCGGCCCTGGTGCGGAAGTTCCTCACCGAAGAGCCGTCCGTCGCCTGAGCCCGGCCACGCGCGACACTGCAGCCCGGCCACACGCCGCCGGCGCCGCGGCGAGCAGCAGGCCCGGCGTCGATTCGCCGGCTACAATTGATGGATGCGTCTTTTCATGCAGACTCGCGCGGTCCCAGGCGACCCGCCGCGCTATTACCAGATTCAGCTGCACCAGGACCTGCTGGGAGGCTGGCTGCTGTCGCGTGAGTGGGGCCAGCAGGGAGGCCGCAGCTCGATCCGCCGTGAAGTCTATCTGGCGCGGGACGAGGCGCTCGGCGCCTTCGAGCGCGCCCGCGACGCCCAGCTCAAGCGCGGCTTCCAGGTCATGTTCACCCAGGGACTCGAAAACGCCCATGCAAGCTGAATCCGGATCCGCAGCCCCCGCTCACCGTTTCCTGCGCGCGCTGCACCGCGAGCCGGTGGACTGCACGCCGATCTGGATCATGCGTCAGGCCGGGCGCTATCTGCCCGAGTATCGCGCCACCCGAGCCCGCGCCGGCAGCTTTCTGGCGCTTGCGCAAACCCCCGAGCTGGCCTGCGAGGTCACCCTGCAGCCGCTGCAGCGCTTTGCGCTGGACGCCGCGATCCTGTTTTCCGACATTCTCACCATCCCCGACGCGATGGGCCTCGGTCTGCACTTCGTCGAAGGCGAAGGGCCGAAGTTCGCGCGCCCCCTGCGCAGTGCGGCCGACATCGAGCGGCTGGGCGCACCCGATCCGGAGAGCGCGCTCGGCTACGTGATGGACGCCGTGCGCCTGATCCGCGGCGAGCTCGCCGAACGGGTGCCGCTGATCGGCTTCGCCGGCAGCCCCTGGACCCTCGCCTGCTACATGATCGAGGGCGGCAGCTCGTCGAGCTTCTCGCGCGCCAAGGCCCTGGCGCTGGAAAGTCCGCGGCTCATGCAGCAGCTGCTCGACATCCTCGCCGGCAGCGTCGCCGACTACCTGGCCGCGCAGGCGGCGGCCGGGGCGCAGGCGCTGATGCTGTTCGACACCTGGGGCGGGCTGCTGGCCCCGGCGATGTTCCGCGAATTCTCGCTGCGCTGGCTGGCCAGCATCGCGCACCGCCTGCGCAGCCAGGTGCCGGAGGTTCCCCTGATCCTGTTCTCCAAGGGCGCCAACGGCCACCTCGAAGCGCTCGCCGACACCGGCTGCGCCGCGCTCGGCGTCGACTGGACGATCGATCTGGGCGAGGCCCGCGAACGCGTGGGCAGCCGCGTGGCGCTGCAGGGCAATCTCGATCCGGCGGTACTCGCGGCCGGACCCGCGACCATCCGCGCGCAGGCGCAGGCGGTGCTCGCGGCCTTCGGCGCGCATCCCGGACACGTCTTCAATCTCGGCCACGGAATCACCCCCGACATTCCGCCCGAGCACGTCGCGGCGCTGGTCGACGCCGTGCACGAACTCAGCCGCCGCTGACTCGCCGCGGCCCTGCGCGGCGCCGCGCCCGAAAGCGCAAATCGCGCTTTTTTATTCTCGCATTCGCGATTGGGAGCACCGTTTCGACTCGAGCCTTGGACAGCACCGGCGCAAGACTTCCGCCCCACGGCAGCGGCGAAACGAGCCCCCGGTTCAAATGCAACCAAGCACCCATCGGCCGTTTTTTGCGCTTATACTGAAGCACACTGTCGATCCATGAATCTGAATGCACGAGATGGATTTCCGCCTTTGGTTCGCAGGCTGGACCGGCTCTCGGGGCGCAATGCAGAACGATCCAGCGCTGCCGCAAGCATCCATTCAGCGGCTCGTGACCCCTGATCGCGTCGTTTTCAGACGACCTCCGGCGCGATTCCCGCTCATCCGTCAAAGGAGCAATACCCGATGAAGATCCGAATCGTTCCTTTCGCTCTCGCAGTCGCAATCGCCGCCGCGCTCGCCGGCCCGGCGCAGGCCGAACAGTTCAGCTATCACGGTTCACTCAGCACCGCGACGGGTCCGGCCAGCGGCAGCCACGACCTGCGCCTGACTCTGTATTCCGCGGAAAGCGGCGGGCGGGTGCTGGCCGGACCGGTCAATCTGTACGGCGTCGAGGTGCGCGACGGCAGCTTCAGCACCAGCGTGGATTTCGGCGCCGCCGCCGGCGCGGGCGGCTGGCTCGCGGTCGCGGTGCGCGCGGGCAACGGCGAGTGGGAAACGCTCGAGGGCCGCAGCGCGGTCGAGCCCGCCGCCAGCAGCTGTCCGGGCAGCTGGGCGCTCGACGGCAATGCCGGCAACCCGAGCGGAAGCTACCTCGGCACCGCCGACACGGAGGAGGTCCGGATCAAGCAAAATAGCTCAACGGCCATTTGGCTGCGCGGCGGTGCCGCGGTGGAGCTGAGTCCCTATCTCGGCGCGGTGACTCCGGGCCCGTCAGCGACCTCGATCGGCTTCTCCAGCGGCGCGGCTGGTGCGTTCTCCTTTGCCGGCGGTTTCAACAGCCTAGCCAACCATGCGGGCTCCTTCGTCTGGGGCGATCGCAACTCGTCCGGTTTGTTCCAGGACAGCGCGAGCGACCAGTTCATCGTCGGCGCCAAGGGCGGCGTGGGCATCAACACCGCAAACGCCACCGACGGCACTTCGCCGCTCGACCGAACGCTGACGCTCGCGCCACGCGACGGACAGGCCGGCGTATCGTTCGCCATGCGCAACGCCGGTGGCGCCGAGTGGTACTTCACCCATCTGATCGACGCGATGCTCTTCAGCTACCGCAAGGGCGGCACCAGCAATATGGCGATCATGTTCGGCGCCAACAACTCCATCGGCCTGCTCGGGGCCATCAGCTCGGCAGCGCAGCCGTTCAAGGTCGGCACCAACGCCAGCACCGGCAACGGCGCGTATCTTTCGCCCGGCGGCACCTGGACCAATGCCTCCAGCCGCTTCTTCAAGCAGGACTTTGCCAGCATCGACGCCGGCGAGGTGCTGAGCAAGCTGGCGGCAATGCCGATCCAGACCTGGAGCTACCTGAACGGCACGCTCGACGGTCGCCACCTGGGCCCGGTCGCGGAGGACTTCGCCACGGCCTTCGGCCTCGGCAACGACAGCCAGCACATCTCCACGGTCGACGCCAACGGCGTGGCTCTCGTGGCGATCCAAGGCCTCAACAGCAAGGTCGACAGCCGCGTCGGGCAGCTCGAAGCCGAGAACGCCGCGCTGCGCACGAGGCTGGACGAGCTTGCGGCGCAGGTCGAGCGCCTGAGCAACCGGGCGGAGTGAGCGCCATGAACGACTCCAAGCACCTGCCGCGGCTCGGCGCAAGCGGCGCCCTGACGCTGCTGCTCGCGCTGGCAGCCGCCGCGCCGGCGAGCGCCGGAACATTCCGGCTGCAGGCCAAGCTCAGCCCGACGCCGAGCGCCCAGCAGGGCAGCGACTTCCTGCTCGAGGCACGCCTGGCGCCGGCGCGTGCGGAACCGGCGGTACTGCTCGGCAGCCAGCACGCCTTGACCGCCAAGCTCGCCGCGGTACCGATGGTTTGCTACGACGACACCATCTTCCGCGACGGCTACGACTGGAACTGAAAGCCCTTGCTGCATGCGCGGCGCCGGCCGCAACCGGCGCCGCGCATGCAGCCCAACCCAAGTCCGTGGTCGCAGCACGCCGGAATGGTGGCGGCCGCAGCCGCAAGCCGGCCGCGGCTCCGCTTGGCTCGGGCCATCATATCGTCGGCGTGGCGCTCGACTCTGCCTGTCGCGCCAGCGCGGCCTCAATCGCTTCGATCAGACGCTCTGCGGTCAGCGGTTTGCGCAGCAGCGCATTCATTCCGGCGGCGCCGATCAACTGCTCCTCGTCGCCCACCGAGCGCGCGGTGATCGCCAGCAGCGGCAGCTCGCGATGGCGCCCGGCGCGAATCGCGCGGGCGAGCTGCAGGCCGTCGATGCCGGGCAGATCCAAATCGAGCAGGGCAAGATCACAGGCGGCGGTCTCCAACGCGGCCAGCGCGGCGAGGCCGTTGACTACGTGCTGCACGCGATGACCGCGAGCGCCGAGCAGTTCGCGAATCACATCGGCAACGGTTTTGTCATCCTCGACCAGCAGAATGGAAAGCGCCGGAATTTCACGCGTCGAGCCCGGTTTGGCCGCGGGTGCAGCTTGCGGAGAAGCCTCCCGCAGGGGTAGCTCGAAAGCGAAGCTGCTGCCGCGTCCAGGCTCGGAGCCCACTTCGAGCGACCCTCCCATCAGCAGCGCGAGCTCGTGGCTGATGGCGAGGCCGAGGCCGCTGCCGCCGTGGCGGCCGGTAACGCCGGCCGCCTGCTCGAAGCGCCGGAACAGGCGCGAGCGCTGCGCCTCATCCATGCCGACCCCGGTGTCCGCCACGAGAAATCGCAGGCGCGAGTCGGAAGCGCGCTCGAGCCCCAGCCGCACGCCACCCTGCGCGGTGAACTTGACCGCGTTGTTGACCAGATTGAGCAAGATCTGACGCACGCGGATTGCGTCGCCCATGAGCAGCGCCGGCACATCGTCGGCCACCCGCGTCTCCACCCGGAGCCCCTTGCGCTCGGCCAGCGGTCGCTCCAGCTCGGCAACCTCGCGGAGCACGCCGCCGGGATCGAATGGCTGCTCGTCGAGTGCCAGCTTGCCGGCGTCGATGCGGGCGATATCCAGGCTGTCGTTGACCAAGCGCAAGAGCAATTCGCCGGATTGATGAATCGCGCCTGCATAGCCGCGTTGACGCACATCGAGCGGTGTCGCCAGCAGCAGTTCGCTCATGCCGAGAACCCCGGTCATCGGCGTGCGGATCTCATGACCGAGGGTGGCCAGGAAATCGGACTTGGCCTGCACCAGCTGCTCCGCGCTGCGCCGGCGCTCTTCGGCGAGGAGCCGCGCGTGACGCTCGCGGAGGCGCCGCCGCCAGCCGAGCAGCAAGACGTAGCCGGCGAGAAGCAGCAGGAGCGCATAGATCAGCCAGGCCGCAGGCGTCGCCCAGGGCGCGCGCAAAGAGCGAATCGGCAGCGGCAGGGCAAGCTCGCTCCACACGCCGTCCGCATTCGCCGCGCGCACGCGCAGTCGATAGCTGCCCGGCGGCAGCTGCGAATAGTTGCGCTCACCGCGATCGCTGTCGATCCACTCCGGGTCGAAACCCTCGAGGAGGAAGCGGTAGCGATTGGCGCGCGGATTCACGAACGACAGCGCGCGGGCTTCGATGTGCAGGTCGCGGTCGTCGTGCCGCAGGACCACCGGAACGGCAAGATCGAGCTGCTGCTGCCGCTCGCTGCGGCGCACGCCGAGCGCGCTCAGCACCACCGGCGGCGGCGGTGAGTCGAATTCCATCGTGGACGAATCGAAGGCCACCACCCCAGCCAGGGTTCCCGCATACAGGACGCCATCAGCGGCGCGCGCCAGCGCTCCCGGCAGGAACTCCGAGCTGGGCAGGCCGTCGCCGACGCCGAAATTGCGGATCCCGCCCTGCGGGTCGACCCGCCACAGCCCGCGCGGCGAAGTCACCCAGACGCTGCCGTCGGCCGCGACCTCGAGCGCGGCGGCGGTGAGCGCCGGCCAGCCCACGCTGGCATCGTGGCGCTGCTGGAGTCGCGCTCCGGCGGCATCGATCCAGTAGCGCTCCAGCGCGCCGAGTCGATGCAGCCACAGGCTGCCGTCCGGGGCAAAGCCGATACCGTGGATGGACTCTCGCGGCAGGCTCACAACCCGTTCGAAGCGGTCTTCCTCGGCCAAAAAGCGCTCGACTCCGCTAGCGGTGGCAATCCAGGGTTTGCCGGCCGGGTCGAGAACCAGCGCCACGACGTCGGAGTCGCCGAGCGTGCCGGCGCTCGGCAGATAGCGGCGCAGGAGACGCGGCGGGTCGTCCGCCAGACGTGCGATTCCGCCGCCGCGAACACTCGCCCAGACGCTGCCGTCAGCGGCCTGCAGCAGACGGTTGACGAAGCCCGGTGGCAGCGCGTCTCCGCGCCGCAGATCCACCGGCAGCTCGACGGACTCCCCGCCGCGCGGGTCCAGGTGCCGCAGCCCGGACTGGGTGCCGATCCAGAGATGTCCCGCGCGATCGCCGAGAACGGCGGTCAGGCGCGGGCCGCGCAGGCCCAGACGTGCACCAAAGCGCTCCACTCGACCGCTGCTGCGGTCGATCCGATCCAGCCCATCCGTACCACTACCTACCCAGACCGCGCCGTCGACGGCAAGACCAATGGCGGCGGCGCGCGGTCCGGACAGACTCGCGGCCTCGCCCGGAAGATGACGAAACACCGAAAAATTGCGCCAGTGCGGCGACAGCCGCGCGATGCCGCCGTCATACAGGGAGAACCACATGCCACCCTCGACGTCACCGCGGATGTGCTGGGTGCTCTGCCCGGGATAGGCTCCCGCTACCCCCTCGCCACGACCAAAAGGCTGCAGGCCAACCTTGTCCAGTCGCGCACCACCGCTGGCAGTGCCGATCCACAGGACGCCCCGGGCGTCCCGCGCCAGCGCCGAAACGCGCAGCGGCAGCGGCCCACTCGCGATCTCCTCGCGGTAGCGCAGGTCGGCACCCACGCGGAAGATTCCGCCGGACGTGCCAACGAGCATGCTGTCGTCCGCATCAGGCAGCAGCGCGGAAACCAGCGGGCGCACGCCGCGCGCGGCGAGCGGCGGCAATTCCACGTGGTGGATCTGGCCGTCTGCTTCGCGCACGTCGAGGCCGGCATCGGTACCGATCCAAAGCCGCCCGTGCGCGTCGGCTTCGAGTACATAGACTGTGCTGGAGCGCAGGCTCTGCGGATCTTCGGCGTCGTGATCGACGTGCACAAAGCTGCCGTCTGGTTCAAGGCGATTCAGCCCACCGAGATAGGTACCAACCCAGATCACGCCCTCGCGGTCCTGCGCGATGGTGAACACATCATCGCTGCCCAGGGTGCCGAGCGCGCCGGCGCGATGCCGCCAATGCGTGAAACTGCGGCCGTCTGGTTCGAGGCGATTCAGCCCATTCGCTTCGCCGCCGCACCACAGCACGCCGTCGCGATCGATCAGGATCGCCGAAACGTCGTTGGAGGCCAGCGAGCGTGGATCGTTCGGGTCGTGGCGATGCACGCGAAAGTCGATTCCGTCGTAGCGCGCGAGGCCATCCTGGGTGCCGATCCAGACAAAGCCGACGCGATCCTGAACCGTCGTGTAGACGACGCTCGAGGGCAAGCCGTCACTCACGCCAAGAGAGAGAAACTGCGGCGGCCCGGGCGGCGGCGCGCCTGCGGCAGGCAGCGCGAACAGCACGAACAGCAGCAGCGGCGTGACTGATATGCGGCGCATTTGTCTCCCCTTGCGCCGATACTGCCACGCGCACCCGTATGATGCAGCTCCCGGAGGAGTCCCGATCGATCGGCCATGTCTGCGCCCCGTCTTCCGCTGCGCCTGGTCCTGCTCGCCGCGCTGGCGCTCGCGGCCGCGCTGGCGGCCGGACTGCTGCTGACGCTGCTGAACAGCTTGCTCGAGTTCCATCAGCGACTCCTGGCTACGCCGATCTGGCTGCGCCTGCCGCTGATCGTCCTCGCCGCGCTGGCGCTCGCCGCCCTCGGCTGGCTGCTCTGGCGACTCGCCCGTCCCGCACGGGTCGCGCGACTCGACTCGCCGATACCGGTTTCACGGAAAGAGGTCGACGCCCGACTCGAGGCTCTACGCGCACGTGAGGCGGAGACGGCCGAGCTCGAGTCCGAACTCATCGAACTCGACCGTCGCCGCGCCAGCGGCGAGCTTCACGTGGCCCTGTTCGGGGAAGTCTCGGCGGGAAAGTCGAGCCTGATCCGCGCGCTCGCGCCCGCATCTGCGGTCGAAGTCGACGTGCTCGCCGGTACCACCCACCGGGTCAGCCAGCATCGCGGCCAGCTGGCGGACGGGCGCGAGTTGATCCTGGCCGACGTGCCGGGCAGCGGCGAAGTCGACGGCGCGGCGCGCGAGCAGCTGGCCCGCGATGAGGCGCTGCGCGCGCATGCTGTGCTGTACCTGACCTCGGGTGACCTGAGCCGCGCCGAGGCTGCCGAACTCGACTGGCTGCTGCGCTTCGGCAAACCGCTGCTATTGGTTTTGAACAAAATCGACCAGTACGATCCGACGCAGCGCGAAGCGCTCGTGCGGAAACTCCGCGCACGCTACGCGACCAGGGTAGGGGCAGTCGTGGCGATCAGCGCCGGCGGCAGCGAGCGCTTCGAGCGCTTGCTCGCCGACGGTCGGCGCGAAACGGTCCAACGCCAGCGTCGCGCCGAGATCGAGCCACTGCTCGCGTCGCTGGCGCAACTCACCGCCAGCGGCGCCGAAGCGCTCGAGCCGGGCCGCGAGGCGGCAGTGCTGGCCGAGGTCGGTCGCCGCAGCGAGGCGCTGGCGCAGGCGACTGCGGCACGTCAAAGCGAGCAGGCGATCGCCCGCCATACGCGTCGCGCGGTGGTCGGCGCGCTGGCCGCCGTGGCGCCCGGCAGCGATCTGCTGATCCAGGGCGCGATCGGTACCGCCCTGGTGCGCGAGCTGGCCGCGATCCACGGAGTGGCCGTGCGCGAGCTCGACGTCGAGGCTCTGCTGTCGCGGGTCGGCCTTACCGTGCGCAACACCACCGCCATCGTGCTCGCCGTCGCCGGTAACGCCGCCAAGGCCTTTCCGGGCCTCGGCACGCTCGGCGGCGGTGCCCTCCACGCGATCGCCTACGGCCTGGTCTTCGACAGCCTCGGTCACGCGCTCGCTGCGACCCTCGCCGAGCATCGCCGGCTCGACGACGCCGACGTCGAAACGCGGGTGCGGGCGCTGCTCGAAAAACCTTCCACCGAGCGCCTGACGCGAATCGCGCGCGCGGTCGGCGCGGCCGCGCGCGAGGCGACGAAGAACGAATGAAACGCTGTGTTTCGTCGACGGTGGTAGCGCCGGCGGTGGCTTTTTGCCAAGCTCGAGGCATGTCGCCGCACTGGCTCTCGACCGTCACCCTTGCCGTTGCGCTTGCCGCCCTCCTGCCGCTGGCCGCGTCCGCCGCGCCGATGGACTACCGACTGGACCCGGCGCACAGCCAGGTTTGGTTCCGCGTCGACCACCAGGGCTTTTCGCATCCGCTGGGGCGACTACCGATCGCGCGCGGCTGGTTTCGCTTCGATCCCGACGACTGGAGCGCCAGCCGGGTGGAGGTGGAATTCGCGCTCACGGAGGTCGACCTGGACGAGCCGAACGCCAGCCGCGAGCTGCGTTCGAGCCGCCTTCTCGACGTCGCGCGCTGGCCCAGCGCGCGCTACCAGAGCCAGAGCGTCGAGCGCCGCGACGAAACCCGCGGCGTGGTCCACGGCGTTCTCAGCCTGCACGGCATCAGCCGTCCGGTGGATCTCGAATTCCGCCTCAACCGGATCGCCTTCGACCCCTACAGTCTGCGGCGCAAGGCCGGCTTTTCCGCCCGCGCGCGCCTGTCACGCGCGCAGTTCGGCATGCGCCACTACGTCGGCGTGATCGGCGACGAGGTCGAAATCCTGATCGAAGTGGAAGGCCTGCGCGTGCGCCGCAGCAGCACGGAGGAACCCTGAACATGCAAATCAAAAGCGATACCGAACGCTGGGGCAGCCCAGCCAAGGCCTTTCACTGGATCATCGTGCTGCTGATCCTGGTGCAGGCCGCCGTGGGAATCTACATGGTCAACCTGCCCAAGCGCCCGAGCATCATCCCGATCTACAGTTTCCACAAGTCGCTGGGCCTGACGATCCTGGCGTTGGCGGTACTGCGCCTGGCGTGGCGGGCCTTCGACCGCAGGCCGGAAATGCCGCCCGGCATGCCGGCCTGGCAGGTGCAGGGCGCGCGTTTCGGCCATGCCCTGCTCTATGCGCTGCTGTTCGCGGTGCCGCTGTCGGGCTGGTTGTTCGATTCCGCCAGCAGCCTGCGCCCGTTGATTTGGTGGGGCTTGGTCAAGCTGCCGCATCTGGTCGGCGCCGACAAGGATCTGGCGCAGACCGCCCACGCCCTCCATCTGGGCTTGTTTCTGGCGCTGGCGCTGGTCGCCGCGGCGCACGCCGCGGTCGCGCTGGTGCATCATTTCGTCGATCGCGACGTGGTCCTGCGACGCATGCTGCCGCAGCGCCGCCGTTTGTCCGCGCCCCCACAGCCATCCGCCGGAGACTGAACCATGCTGCGCACCGTCCTGCTTCTCGTCTGCTTCCTGCCACTCACCGCGCTGGCTCGCGACTGGCAGGTCGATCCCGGCAAGAGCACGCTCGGCTTCGAGGCCAGCTATCAGGGGGACGCCTTTCTGGGCCGCTTCAAGCGCTTCGATGCCGATATCCGCTATGACGCCACCGAGCTCGCGCAATCGAAGTTCGACGTGCGCATCGATCTCGCCAGCGCAGACACCGCCAGCAGCGAGCGCGACGAAACCCTGCAGGGCGACGATTTTTTCGCTACCGCGCGCTTTCCACAGGCGCATTTCGTCACCCAATCCTTCCGCCGCGGTGCGAACGGTGCAGTCGAGGCGCTCGGCACCCTCAGCATCCGTGACCGCAGTCGGCCGGTGACCCTCGCGGTCGATTTCAAGGAACTCGGCGAGCGCGCCACCCTGGACGTCCGCACCCGCCTCAAGCGCGCGGATTTCGGCCTCGGCGAAGCCAGCGACTGGGACGAAATCGGCGCCGAAGTAGCGGTCACGGCACACCTGGAGCTCACTGCCAGGTGACATCTCCGACGTCGATCACGGGCTGCGTGTGAGCGTCGTCGGCACGCTGTGGCGAAGGCTGCGCGAGCGCGCACGCACAGCCCGCGCGCCGGGCACGCACGCCGATCAGGCTGCCGCCAGCCTGCGCGCCCTGCTCGACGACCCGGGTATTCCGGCCGCGGTCCGCGCCGCACTGGCCTACGATTTCGCGCGTCTCGACGAGATGCTCGACAAGCTCGAGCGCGGCGAGCTGCACCTCGCCCTGTTCGGCCGCGTCAGCGTCGGCAAGTCGGCGCTGGCCAACGCCCTGCTCGGCCACGACGCCTTTGCCGTCGACGTCCTGCACGGCACCACCCGCGAGCCTGGCGGCAGAGCCTGGCGCGAGATCGGCGGCAGCGGCATCCGCCTGATCGACACCCCGGGCATCGACGAGCTCGAAGGCGAAGCGCGCGAACGCATGGCCTTCGACGTAGCAGCGATCAGCGATCTGGTGATCTTCGTTGCCGATGGCGACCTGACCGCTCGCGAGCGCGACGCGCTGGACACCCTGGCGCAAACCGAGCGACCGCTGCTGCTTGCGCTCAACAAGGCCGACCGCTACACCGCCGACGAGCTCGAACGCCTGCTCGAGCGCCTGCGCGAGCGGGCCCGCGGCCGCGTACGCGCCGAGAACGTGGTCGCAGTCAGCGCTCATCCGGTGCCGCTGAAGCGCCTGCGGGTCGACGCCAACGGTCGCGAGCACGTCGAGCTGGTGGCGCGCGCGCCCGACCTCGAGGCGCTGCGCGAGCGGCTCACGGCAGTGATCGAGCGCGAGGGAAAGACCCTCTCCGCACTCAATGCGAGCCTGTTCGCCGGGCGCCTGAGCGATCAGGTCGCCATCCGCGTCGCGGCGGCGCGGCGCGAGCTGGCCGCACGCCTGATCCGCCAGTACTGCCTGGCCAAAGCGATCGCGGTGGCGCTGAACCCGGTGCCGGTCGCCGACCTGCTGGCAGCCGGCGCCCTCGACGCCGCCCTGGTCATGCACCTCGGCCGGGTCTACGATCTGCCGCTGACCAGCCGCGAAGCGGGCACCCTGATCGGGGTGATCTCGGCACAGCTCGCGGCGCTGATGGGGGCAATCTGGGGGGTCAACCTCGTGGCTTCGGCGCTCAAGGGCTTGAGCGCCGGCCTCTCCACCGTGCTCACCGCCGGCGCCCAGGGTGCGCTCGCCTGGTACGCGACCGAGCTGGTCGGCAAGGCAGCGGAAAGATATCTGGTCGCCGGCAAGTCCTGGGGCGAACAGGGCCCCAAGCGGGTGGTCGCGGAAATCGTCGCCAGCCTGGACCGCGACTCAATCCTGCGCGAAGCGCGCAGCGAAATCCTGCATCGCCTGGGCGAAACTCGGGCCTGACGGCCGACGGCGCCGGCAACGCATCCGGCGCCGCGGGACGAGGATGAGCGAAGGCAAGCTCCGCACTGGTCTTTCTTCTCACTGATCGCGCTGGAGTTCCCGATAGCCATCCGCCGGAGGCGCGTAGGGATTGCTGCTGCTGTAGACCTGATCCGGAAAGGTCTCGTTCTGGAACACCCGATCGCCGCCGTGAATCGAGGCGCGCACGTCGGCTCCATCGACGCCGCGATAGGTGTTGTATTCGCCGATCGCCTCCAGCGACTGGCGCTGCCGGACGTCCATGCTATCCATGTGGTTCTGGAAGGCGGCCTGATTGCCATCCATTACCGCCATGCGGCCCTGGAAGGCCTGCAGGCTGGCATCCGCCGCCGCCATGCGCGCGTTGTGCGCCGCGGTTCCAGCCGCGCCCATTGCCTGGATGTTCGCCATCCGCTGTTCGTGTCCGGCGATCAGCGCCTGGGTCTGGGCGTCCGACTCTCGCGCCTGTGCCTGCGCCACCAGCGTGCGCCACTCGGGAGAAACCTGCGTGGAGCCGCGCACACGTTCGGCCAGAGCGAAATCGAGCGCGCCGTCAGGGGCCCGCAGCACTAGCGCAGCCGGCACCAGTAGGTCACGCGCGCGCTCGGTGCGGCCCATCATGCTCATGCTCAAGTCGACCCGCGTCGCCACGGCGAGGATCATCTCGCGCATCGGACGGCCGTTTTCCTCCCAGCCGATGAGAATCTGGCCGACCTCGTAGGCTTTTTGCACCTGCATCTCCGGGCTCGGGGCCATGGGCTGCAGCGGTGCCTTGCGCTGCTGCTCGGCAACGATGTCCGGGCGCTCGGCGTAATCGAGAATGCGCCCGTTCGGATGGCGCTGCTGCGCTACATACTGCAGATAATCGCGCACTCCCGAGAAGGGCATGGCCACGCAGCCCGGATCCGGACGGGTAAAGCTCGCGTCGGCCTGCGCCGAGCGGGAAAACCACGTCGGCAACAGCTCGAGCGTCTGCGTGGCGTCTGCCGAGCGGGCCTCGAAGCGGATCGAATACGGGATCCAGCGACAGCTGGAGGAACTCCAGCTGAGCTCGCCGCCGCCCTGCCAGTCGCCCGGAATCTCCAGCGTATAGGCGGTCAGCGGTCGGCCGAAATGGGCCGCGTCGACGATGGCCGCACGGCGCATTCCGCCGCCCGCGGTCGCTGCGTGAACCCCGGCGACACCTGCGGGCGGCGCGCTCGCCGCACCAGCCTGCGGCCACGCCGCGGCCGGCGCACCGGCCGGCGCGCCGGCCTGCGCGGGGTCGCCACCGGCGCCCGCAAACCAATCGAGCGAGAGCGCCAGCGCCGCCGCCGCTCCGATCAGGAGCCAATCTCGCGCCCGCATGTCCTTCAGTTTCTTCATCTTCGTTCTCCGCCTCGGGTAGGGGACGCCACCGTGCGACGTGCCGCCTCAGGCATCAAGGCGCCGAACCGCGCGAAAACGGCTCACGCATCGCGCCACGATCTGCGCTGCCGGCCAGGGTGCGCAGGCGCGAAGCACGCGCGGGCCGGCTCCGTGTCCTGCGCGCAGGCCCGCCTCAGAGTGCGGCGTCCAGCCAGCCGCGCAGCTCGGGCGGGTCGAAGGGCCAGTCGAGTTCGCGCCCACTCGCGGCGTCGCGCAGCACCGGCACGCGGCTGCCGTAGCGTGCCTCCAACGCCGCGTCGCCGTCGATCCAGACGCTTTCGAAGTCGGGCGCGTGCACGGCGGCGAGGATCGCCAGCGCCCGATCGCAGAGCGGGCAGTCGTCGCGCTGGTAGAGGGTGAGGTGCATAGCGGCTGCCGGACGTAGGGAGGACGCCAAGCTCGGCGATCGTGGTGATGCTGTCAAGCGTGCGAGCAGCTGCCCGGGCAATCGTTCAGGACTCCTGCGGACAGTTAGAATTGGCGCTTCCAGCGTCTGGAATTTCCCGCGATGGCGGTCAGCATCTTCGACCTCTTCAAAATCGGCATCGGCCCGTCGTCCTCACACACGGTAGGTCCGATGCGTGCGGCGGCGCGCTTCGGCGAGCGCTGGCTGGCCGGCGAGGGACAGCTTGCGCAGGTCGCCCGCGTATGCTGCGAGCTATACGGGTCGTTGGCCCTGACCGGGCGCGGCCACGGCACCGACAAGGCGGTTCTTTGCGGCCTGGAGGGCGCCCTGCCCGACCGAATCGACCCGGACGCCGTGCTGCCGACGGTCGCGCGCATTCGCAGCGAGAAACGCATCCACCTGCTCGGCCGCCACCCGATTCCCTTCGACGAAAAGATCGACCTGCTGTTCAACAAGCGCCAGAAGCTGCCCTTCCACCCGAACGGCATGCGCTTCTCGGCCTATGACGCAGCCGGGCACCTGCTGGCAACGCGCGACTATTATTCGGTCGGCGGCGGCTTCGTGGTGAACCACGACGAGGCGGCGGAAGATCGCATCGTCGCCGACACCACCGAACTGGCGCACCCCTTCCATAGTGGCGACGAGCTGCTGGAGCTTTGCGAGCACAGCGGCAAGACCATCGCCGAGATCATGCGCGAGAACGAGCGCGCCTGGCGCAACGAAGGGGAAATCCGCACCGGCTTGCTGGCCATCTGGCACACGATGCAAGCTGGTGTCGCCCGCGGCATGCGCAGCGGCGGCACTCTGCCCGGCCCACTGCACGTGCGCCGACGCGCGCCCGAACTCTACGTGGAACTGCGCGATCGCCCGGAAGCCTCGCTGCGCGATCCGCTCAGTATCCTCGACTGGGTGAACCTCTACGCGCTGGCGATGAACGAGGAAAACGCCGCCGGCGGACGGGTGGTGACGGCACCGACCAACGGTGCCGCCGGCATCCTGCCGGCGGTGCTGCACTACTACGAGCGCTTCTGTCCGGGAGCCAGCGAGGAAGGCATCCTCGATTTCCTGCTGACCGCCGGCGCAATCGGCATCCTGTACAAGGAAAACGCCTCGATTTCCGGGGCCGAGGTCGGCTGCCAGGGCGAGGTCGGCGTGGCCTGCTCCATGGCTGCTGGCGGTTTGGTGGCGGCACTCGGCGGCAGCATGCGGCAGGTCGAAATGGCAGCCGAGATCGGCATGGAGCACAACCTGGGCCTAACCTGTGATCCGATCGGAGGGCTGGTGCAGATTCCTTGCATCGAGCGCAACGCCATGGGCTCGATCAAGGCGATCAACGCCCAGCGCATGGCGATGAAGAGCGACGGCAAGCACCATGTGTCTCTCGACCAGGTGATCAGGACCATGCGCGAGACCGGACGCGACATGAAGGACAAATACAAGGAAACCAGCCGCGGCGGCCTCGCGGTCAACGTGATCGAATGCTGATCCGCGCCGTCGCGGGCTTGTCTTGCCGCGACGCCTGGCCAATACTTGCTGCGCGCTGGCCCAAGCGCGTCGTGTCGCCCCGCTAGAATCGGAAGTTCCCATGCCTTTATCGTCGAGGCTGATCGGCCTTTGCCTGCCGCTCATCGCAAGTCTGTCGGTGCCTGCCCGCGCCGCGCCGCTCCTGAACTTCGAGGTCGGCGGCAGCTTCACCGATCCGTACGTGGTTCCGGCGGTGTTCCTGGAAAGCGTGCTCGATTCGCGGCGGATCGGCTCCAGCAATTTCGACTGGGCCCCGGATTTCTCGCTCGGCTGGATCGATGGGCGCGATACCGAACGTCTCGATGAAGACGGCTACACCAGCACCGACGCGATCGTGATCGCCGCGGCCGGCGTGCGCATTCGCTACGCTCCGCCGGACGGCTCGCCCGCGCGCTGGTTCTTCTCCTTCCAGCCGGCCCTGCAGAGCGGACGCACGGTTTCGCTCAGTAGCGCCTACGAGTTCGTGAGCACTGTCGGCTGGCAGGGCGAGCGCATGAGCATACAGCTGCGCCACATCTCCAACGCCAGCCTGCACGGTCCGAACCTGGGCGAAACCATGCTGCTCGTCGGCGTCGCGCTGAGTCCCTGAGCGACGCGCCCGCGCCGCGCCTCAGGCGCGGTGGTAGGGGTGCCCGGCGAGCAGGCTGCTCGCACGGTACAGCTGTTCGACCACCAGCAGGCGCACCAGCATGTGCGGCAGGGTGAGCGGGCCCAGTGACCAGCGCCGATTGGCGCGCTCCAGCACGTTCGCGCCATGCCCGTCGGGTCCGCCAATCGCAAGCGCGAGATCGCACCCCTGCATGCGCCAGGCGGCGAGCTCGCGCGCCAGCTCCTCGCTCGACCAGGCCTCGCCGCGTCCGTCGAGGACCACCAACAGCGCGCCCTTCGGCAATGCGGCCAAGATCGCTGCGCCTTCTGCGGCGACCGCTCGAGGCAGATCGCCGCTCTTGCCGCGAGCGCCGTGGGCGATCTCGACCAGCTCGAGCGGCAGATCGCGCGAAAGGCGCTTGCGGTATTCCGCAAAGCCAGTCGCCACCCAAGGCGGCATTCGCTCGCCGACCGCGATCAGCCGCGCCTTCACCGCCGTCGCTCAGCCGGACAGCGCCGCCGGCCGCTCGTCCTCATCGCCCACGCCCCACAGGCGCTCCAGCGCATAAAAATCGCGGCTGCGCGGCAGCATCACATGGACGACGATGTCACCAAGATCGACCAGCACCCACTCGGCGTCGTCTTCACCCTCCACGCCCAACGGCATCACGCCGCTTTGCTTCACCTTCTTCACCACCTCGTCGGCAATCGACTTCACGTGCCGCGAGGAGGTTCCGCTGGCGATCACCAGCAGATCGGTGACGCTGGTTTTATCGCGCACGTCTAGCTCGATCACGTCGCGCGCCTTGAGATCGTCGAGCGCGCCCAGCACCAGCTTGCGCAGGAGGGCGAAGGGATCGGTCGTGCCCGCGGCCTTTTTCCGCGTGCCGCGCGGAGCGGTCGCAGGCGTCTTCGCCGCGCCGTGCGGACGCGCCGGGAACGCCGTTGCGCCCGCCTTGATCGCGGCGGAGCGCTGCGATGCAACCTTCGCATCTTTGGTCCGTTTCACCGCGACTCCGCTGGCCGCGGCGCGCTTGCCGGCGACCGCGCCAGCGCGCTTGCCGATCGTCGCCTTGGCTGCCGGCGTCTTGCGCGCGGCGGTGGTTTTCCTATCGGCGGCGCTGGTGCCGCTGCCGGCTGCACTGCGAGAACGCTTTTGCGTGGTGGCCAAGCGGGGGGTTCCTCGAAACGACCGGCGCCTTGATCGGCGCCGCCCCAGTATAGGAAGAATCGCGACCGGCAGAGCGGGGCGGCAAACCTTGGCCACCAGCGCCGCGGCGCTGCTTCGATCTGCTCTGCGGCGCGACGACGCGCTTCAGCGCTGCGCGGTGGCGCCGAGCCGGACCACCGTGCTGCCCATCATCACCGCGTTCGGCACGATCACCACGTCGCCACCGTCGGCGCGAAGCGTGGTGAAGCCCAGCGAAACGCTCTCCACCGTGGCCGCGATCGCGACGTCGCCGGGCCCGCTCACGCGCAATCGATCGCCGACGCGAATCGGCCGGTACAGGACCAAGGCCAGACCCGCGACCAGGTTGCCCAACGTGTTCTGCGCGGCCACCCCGATCACCACCGAGACGATGCCCGCGCCGGCCAGCAGGGTTCGCCCCAGGCTGCGCAGTTCCGGAATCAGGTGCGCCCAGATAATGAAGCAAACCAGGAAGCAAAGCAGCTGGAGGAAGGCGCTGATGTAGCGCAACGCGGTCACGTCGGTCAGGTGCGCCTCCAGCCGCCGTGCGTTGCGGCGAATCGCGAGCGTCAACGCGGTAGCCAGGAACAACAGGGCCAGGCCGATGCTGCCGGCCCCCAACAGGCTGCTCGGGTTCAGGAGATCCGCTGCGGCATGGTCGAACATTCCCACTTCCTCGAGTAGCGCGGTCGCTGCGCCGGGGGGTCATTCTCGCCCCTTGCGCGCCATAGCGCGCCGGCACCGCCGCAGCGGGGATACAATGACAGCCTTGAACTTCCGCGGCGCAGGCCGCTCTGCGCATGTCGGACAGCGACGCCGGGACGCCGGCTGAAACCCCTTCCTTCGCCGATCTGGGCCTTGCTGCGGCGCTGCTCGAGGCGCTCGGTGAGGTCGGCTACGAAAGCCCTTCGCCGATCCAGGCGGCCACCATCCCGCCGCTGCTCGCCGGGCGCGACGTGCTCGGCCAGGCGCAGACCGGCAGCGGCAAGACCGCGGCCTTCGCGCTGCCGATCCTGCATCGCCTGGATCCTGCCCTGCACGCGCCGCAGGCCCTGGTGCTGACGCCGACCCGCGAGCTGGCGATCCAGGTGGCCGAAGCCTTCCAGAGCTACGCCACCCATCTGCCGGGCTTTCGCGTGCTGCCGATCTACGGCGGCCAGGGCTACGGACTGCAGCTGGCTGGGCTGCGCCGCGGCGCGCAGGTCGTGGTCGGCACGCCGGGGCGGGTCATCGACCACCTCGAGCGCGGCTCGCTCGAACTTTCCGCGGTGCGCAGCCTGGTGCTCGACGAAGCCGATGAAATGCTGCGCATGGGCTTCATCGACGACGTCGAAAAGGTGCTGGCGCGGGTGCCGCCCGAGCGCCAGATCGCACTGTTTTCGGCGACCATGCCGGCGCCGATCCGGCGCATCGCGCACGAGCACCTGCGCGAGCCGGTCGAAATCGCCATTGCCGCCGGCGCTGCCACTACGCCGAACATCCATCAGCGCTACTGGTACGTGAGCGGGGTGCACAAGCTGGACGCCCTGACCCGCATCCTCGAGGCCGAACCTTTCGAAGCGATGATCATCTTTGCCCGCACCAAGCAGGCCACCGAAGAGTTGGCCGAGAAGCTGCAAGCGCGCGGCTTCCCGGCGGCAGCAATCAACGGCGACCTGGTGCAGGCGCAGCGCGAGCGCACCATCGGCCAGCTGCGCGACGGCAAGCTCGACATCCTGGTCGCCACCGACGTGGCCGCCCGCGGCCTCGACGTCGAGCGCATCAGCCACGTGATCAACTACGACATCCCGCACGACGTGCAAGGCTATGTGCACCGCATTGGCCGCACCGGCCGCGCCGGCCGCAGCGGCGAAGCGATCCTCTTCGTGACGCCGCGCGAAAAGCGCATGCTGCAGACGATCGAGCGCGCCACCCGGCAGCGCATCGAGGAGATGCGCCTGCCGACCGTGGATGCCGTCAATGATCGCCGCATCGAGCGCTTCAAGCAGCGCATCGCGGAAACCCTGACGGCCGGCGGACTGGCGCCCTTCCGCAGTCTGGTCGAAGCCTTCGAGCAGGAGCAGGACGTACCGGCCCGCGAGATCGCCGCGGCGCTGGCGCGCATGGTCCAAGGCGAGCGCCCATTGCTGCTCGAGCCGCCCGCGCGCAAGCCGCCACGCGCGGGCGAAGCGGACGAGCGCAGGCCGCCGCGAGCTCTGCGCGAGCCTCGCGACGCGGAGCGCGAGCGTCCGCATCGCGAGCGTCCTGAAGCGCAACTCGAACGCGGCACCCGCGCGGAAACCACGCAAGCTTTCGCGCCCGAGCGCGCACCGCGCGAGCGCCCCGTCGCACGCGAGCGCCCCGCGGTGCGGGCGCCCGCCGAGGGCTTCGAGACCTTCCGCATCGAGGTCGGCCACGAGCACGGCGTGCGTCCCGCCAACATCGTCGGCGCGATCGCCAACGAAGCCGGGCTCGACGCCAAGTACATCGGCCACGTCGACATCCACGACGACTACAGCCTGGTCGAGCTGCCGAGCGGGATGCCGGCAGAAATCTTCCACCATCTGAAAAAGGTCTGGGTGTCCGGCCAAAAGCTCCGGATCAGTCGCCTCGGCAAACCGACGGCGCGCTCCGGCCCGCGCTCGCGCCCGCCACGCTCCGACCGAGCGCAATCGCCACGCCCCGACGCCCGACCGCACCGCGGGCCGCCGAGCTCAAGCTGAGCGTTCCTCGCCACCCAGCGTAAAGGGCAGCGCATCGCCTGCCACCGCGCCTGCGGACAGAATGAAAGCCATCGCCTGGTCGACGCTCCAGTCGGTTGCGATCAGGCACTCGACTGGCAGTATCTCCAGGTAGCCGCCGGTAGGATTCGGCGTGGTCGGCACGTAGACCGCCGCCAGCTCCCGCCCGCCGCCGTCGCGAAACACACGGGTGACGAAACCGATCGCCTTGAGTTCGGGCGAGGGGAAGCTGATCAGCACGACCCGCTGCGTGCCGCCTGGCTTGGTTTGCAGCATCGACATCAGCTTCTTGCTGCCGCTGTAGATCGTGTGCGCCAGCGGGATACGATCGATCAGGCGCTCGAAAAAGCCGAGGAAGCGGCGCCCCAGCACGCGGCTGGCGGCGAAACCGAGCGCATACAGTGAAACCAGGGTCGCAACAAAGGCCAGCAGCGAGATCAGCCAACCCTGATTGATGTGGCCAAGCGTTTCCGGAAAGCGCTCCGCGAGCCAGGCGAACAGCGGTTCCATCCACGGCAGGTTGATTTCCGAAAGAAGCGAGAAGATCGCCTTGAAGACGACCCAGGTAAGCCAGACCGGGATGAAGGTCAAAAGCCCGGTCAGAAGATAGCGCTGGGCGTGAAAGCTGGGCACGGGATCCGAAAGCGGCGAACGACCGCGACATCATCGCCGCGCGCGGTCGGATTGACCAGCGGTCGGCGGCAGGAATGGATTCCGCTCTCGCCTTCTGGCGCTTCTACGGCGATGGCGCGGACAGCGCACCGCTCGACGGCTTGAGCCGGGCGCCCTTGAAGTACATCACGCGCAGATCGAGGCCGCGCCGACTGCGGCCGATATAGACGAAGCGCGGATTCCACCACGCAGCCACCCGGCCCCGAGCGTGAAAGCGCTGGTTCTCGAGTTCGAGCAGCACACCGATGCAGGGAAAATCGCGCGCCCGCGCGTATTCCTCGAGCAGGACGCAGGAGCGCTTGAGCAGCTGCATCACCAGCGAGGTCGAGCGCCAGCGCTTGCCGATGAAGGTACGCCAGTAGTAGACCGGCTGCTCCAGGCGCGGCGGCGTCAGCGCGACGGCGGTGCAGACGCCAGCCACTTCGCCCGCGGCGTCGAGCGCGTGCATGGCAACCTGCGGCAAGCGCTCCTCCATCTGTGCGATCTCCCTGAGCGCGCCCTCGCGCTGCCAGAAGTCGCGGATCCTCGCGGCCGATTCCGGCTGTAGCGCCTGCCAGTCGACCACGAAGCGAAAGCGCGCGCTGTCGCCGCTCACGAATCGACTTCTCTTGCGGCGCGATCGGCAGCGTCCGCCGACACAGGCGCAGGCTGCGGGCTGAAGGCCACCTCGCGCAGCGCCTCGTCGGGCAGAGCCCAGGAGTTCTGCAGGTGTTGGCCTTCATGGATGATCTCCGGGAACAGCACGCCCTTCAGCGCCTGTACGGCGAAGATCTCCTGCACGCCACCGGTGAACTTGAGCAGGGCGATGGTCTTGCCGGTTTGGATGTGCACCGCCCACACTCCGCTCTGGCGGTCGGCGTTGGCTTCGGTGATCTCGATCTCCGTGAAGGCGTTGGTCTCGCGCAGCTGGGAGAGGCCGATGAAGGCCACCGGCCCAAGAAAATCGAGCCCGCGCGCGAAGCCTGGCACACGGGCGACCTCGAGCCTCGCGCCGCTTTTCGGATCGATCGTGAGCAGCGCCCCGCGGCCGGATTCGAGCACCCACAGGCGGCCGTCATGCCAGCGCGGCGAGTGCGGCATGGACAGGCCGCGGGCGACGATGCGGTTATCCAGCATGTCGATCAGAATCCCGCCATCGCGCTTGTTGGCGCGCCAGCCCTGCGGGGTATCGGTCTCGCCGAGCGCGCTCAGGTAGCGGGGCTTGCCCTCGCGCATGCCGAGCCCGTTCAGGTGGCAGCGGTCCTCCGGCGCATAGCTCTCGACGAAACCCGGCCGCCAACGCGGGGCGAAGCTCGATTTGCCGTCCAGCGTGCACAGGCAGGAAAACAGCGTATTGACGAACCACAGTTCGCCGCGCGCGTCCCAGGCCATCTCGTGGATGTCGATCGCACCGGTGACGTGCGCGCGACGGGCGAGAAATACTGCATCGTGGCGCGGCGGATCCTGCAGCCGTTTCGCCACCGCCGGCATGTTGCGAAACTCGACGATTTCGATCTGCGTGCCGAGCGCCAGACGCTCGCCGTCAGCAGCCATGCCCATGGGCCGGCTGAAGCTGCGAAAGTGCGTATTGATGCTGGGCCCGTCCGGGCGCAGGATCACCAATTTGCCGGCCTGATAGGTGCTGAGCACGAGGCAGCCACCGAGCTCGCGCAGCAGGTCCGGAAAGTTCCGCGAATGCTGGCTGCCAAGGATTTCGGGCACCGGCACCGCGGCCGTCTGCGCGTCGACGGACGGCGCATCCGCAGTCGGGCTTGCCGCGTCGCTCGAGTGGGACTGCATGCAGATTCCTCGTTCGCACTGCCAGCGCCGAGAGTACAACGGAACGCCGCGCGCTCAGCGGCGCGCAAGATCAAGAGCCAGCAGGCGACTTGCGCCGGACGTAAATCTGCTTCCGTACCCGCGCCACCGGCTGGCCTGCCGCATCGACCACCGGGGTCTCGAACCAGCGCAGGCACTTCCGCCCTTCGACGGTCGCCGCGCGCAGTTCGCCGAGCACGGCGTCCTCCAGCCGGAACTCGGCGTAGACGCTTTCCCGCGCCGGGCGCAGGAACTCGATTTCGGCGGCCCTGTCCCAGACGATGTAGTCGCGACCGAGACCGTGCATTACCAGCAGCATCCAGAACGGATCGGTCATCGAGAACAGGCTGCCGCCGTACTGGGTGCCGACGTAGTTTCGGTTGTACCAGCGCAGGCGCAGCTCGACCCGCGCGTAACGCCAGTCGGCATCCAGCGTCAGCACGCGGATGCCGGCGAAGCGGAACGGCGGCCACAGGTTCATGATGCGGCGCAGGCCGCGCGCCGTGAGTCGCTCCCTCATCGCCGCCGCCGCGGCATCAAAAAAGCAGCGAGGACATCTTGCGCCGGTAGCTCGCCACCAGCTCGGTGTCGTCGATCACGCTGAACGCCGCGATCAGGCGCTGCTTGGCGCGGCCGTCCTGCCAGCCGCGGTCGCGCCGCAGGATTTCGAGAAACTGCTCCAGCGCCGCCGCCGGTTCGCCGTCGATCAGAAGCCGCACGCCGAGCAGGTCGCGGGCTTCGAAATCGTCCGCATCCCTCGCCACCCGCGCTTCGAGCTCAGCGCGCGCCGGCGCGCCCTTGAGCGCGGCCGCAAAGCCAAGCTCACTGCGCAGGCGCCGCGCGCGCTCGTCGCCGGCAACGCTGGCCGGCACCGAATCGAGCTCGGCTTCGGCCGCCGCGGCATTGCCCGCGCGCATCTGCGCCAGCGCCAGATCGAGCTTCAACTCCGGCCGATCCGGGTCGGCGGCAATTTCCTGCTGGATGCGCGCAATCGCTTCTTCCGGTGTCTCCGCCACGGTGCTCGGCGACTCCTCAGCCGCGGTTTCGTCGACCGTCTCGGCCGGCTGCACGTGACGCTGCAGAAACTCGCGGATCGCACCCTCCGGGAGCGCCCCGGTGAAGCCGTCGCGCACCTGTCCGTCGACGATCAGCATCACCATCGGGATGCTGCGCACACCGAAGGCCGCGGCCAGGCCCTGCTCCTTGTCGACATCGATCTTGGCCAGCCGCAGTGCGCCATTGAAGCTGTCGACGACCTTTTCCAGAAGCGGGCCAAGCGTGCGACAGGGCCCGCACCAGGTGGCCCAGAGATCGACCAAAATCGGCTGGGTGGAAGAAGCGTCCAGCACCTCGGTCTGGAAGTTGGCTTCGGTGGCGTCGAACACCCAGGGCGAAGCGGATGGTGCGGAAGGAATCGGAGCGGACATGGGCAAATCCTCGGAACCAATGCGCCATTGTGCCAGCAGAGCCCCCGCGGAAAGGCTGAACGGGCCAGGCCCGCCGGCGAAGCCAGGTCACGGTGACTGCAAGCTCTTGAAAGCAGAGCCCCAAGCCCCGCCCTCGCGGGAGGGAGAAAAAAGATCGACTCGTACGGATGTTCCCCAGGCACACCGATGCTACTCTCGGCTGCCCGCGGATTGCCCAGGAGACCGCCATGTCATCGCACACGCTTACGCCGGAAAGCGGTTGGATCGAGCGTCTGCCCGATGGCAGCAACGTTCACATCCGGCCGATCGCGCGGCAAGACGCCGAGCTCGAGCTTGCGTTCCTGCGCGAGCTGTCGCCGGAGTTTCGCAACGCACGTTTCCTCGGTTTGGCGCACGATCCGAGCCCCGAGGTCGCCCGCGCGCTGACCGAGATCGATCCGACCCACGCCGTGGCGCTGATCGCCGTGATCCTGCAGGACGGCCGCGAGCGCGAGGTCGGCGCCGCCCAGTTCCACGCCAGCGGCGACGTCTGCGAAGCCTCGCTCACCGTGAGTGGCGAATGGCGCCGGCGCGGCGTGGGCTCGGCGCTGATGCAGCATTTGATCCAGGCGGCGCGCGCACGCGGGCTGCGTCGCATGCGCGCCTACGGCAGCATGCGCTCGCCGAGCGGCGACCATCTGGCGCTGCGTCTCGGCTTCCAGCCGCGCCCGAACCCGGACGACCCGGCGACTTCGCTGCTGGAACTCGATCTCCAGGCCTAAACAGTATCCGAACAAGTCGACACGCTCGTCACTCCCGCAAAGGCGAGAGTTCAGCACCTTTGGTTTCAATGATTTGAAGTCACTGGATGCCCGCCTTCGCGGGCGTGACTAGCTTGTTCAGACATGCCCTAGCGTTGTGCCATAAACACCACTTCGAGCTCAAGAGGATCAGGCACTTACGTCATTAGCTGCGGAACTTGGGGGGCGCGAGATCCGTGATCCAGACGGGCGACGGACGTGCTCAGTCCCCCGCGAGCGCGCTGCCGCCCTGCTTGTAGACCATGCCGTCCTTCATCACGAAGTCGACTTTCTGCATCAAGGTGATGTCGTCCAGCGGATTGCCGAGAACCGCCACCACGTCGGCCAACTTGCCGGGCGCGACACTGCCCAGGTCTGCGGTCCTGCGCAACAGCTCGGCGGCGTGCGTGGTCGCTGCCTGCAGCGCATACAGCGGCGGAATCCCGGCCTCGACCATGTAGGCGAATTCCTTGGCGTTCTGGCCATGCGGATAGACTGCGGCATCGGTGCCGAAGGCAATCTTCACACCCGCCTTGTAGGCCTTGCCGGCGGTCTGCTGGATCACCGGACCGACCTGCTTCGCCTTGGCCGCCACCTGCGGCGGGTAGTAGCCTGGCGTGTCGGCCATTTTCGCGACGTACCTGCCGGCAATGATGGTTGGCACATACCAGGTGCCGTGCTGTTTCATCAGGCGCATGTCGGCGTCGTCCATGAAGGTGCCGTGTTCGATTGAATCGACGCCGGCCACCACCGCGCGGCGGATCGCCTCGGCCCCGTGCGCGTGCGCGCCGACCACGAACCCATAGTCGTGCGCGGCCGCCACCACGGCCTGGATTTCCTCCACCGTCATCTGCGCGTTGTCGGCGCTCGCGCTTTCGTCGAGCACGCCACCGGAAGGCATGATCTTCAGCACGTCGACGCCGTCCTTATAGTGCTGGCGGACGCTCTTCCAGGCGTCGTCGACGCCGTTGATGATGCTGTCCTTGGGGCCGGGGTCGCCTTGCAGATCCCAGCGCAGGCCGTCGGTACCGTCGGCGTGACCGCCAGTGGTACCAATCGCCTCGCCGGCGGTGAAGACACGCGGGCCCGGAATCAGCCCGGCGTTGATCGAATTGCGCAGCGCAATCGAGATGTTGTTGCCATCACCCAGATTGCGCACGGTCGTGAAGCCAGCGAGCAGGGTCCGCCTGGCGTAGAGGGTCGCGCGAATGGCATGGTCGGCCACGTTGAGCCGGAAGCGGTCGCTGTAGCCGGTCGGGCTGGTCTCGAAGGTCAGATGGGTATGCGCGTCGATCAGGCCCGGCAGACAGGTGGCGTTGCCGAGATCGATCACCCGCGCAGCCGCAACC
This sequence comes from uncultured Dokdonella sp., assembly GCA_964582225.1. Taxonomy (GTDB): domain Bacteria; phylum Pseudomonadota; class Gammaproteobacteria; order Xanthomonadales; family Rhodanobacteraceae; genus Dokdonella_A. Next base: position 152,997 of record CAZORA010000002.1, read on the forward strand.
TCGCGCGTACCGGCGTGGACCTCACGAATGCGATTGCCCTCGACGACCACCGTGGTTGCGCCGAGCAGCTTGCCGTTCACACTGTCGAGCAAGTTTCCGCAGTGCAGCACGATCGGATCGGCGGCCTGGGCGAGCGCGGTGACGAAAGCGAGTGGCAGGGCGGCAAGCAGGATGCGCATGAGGATTCTCCGTTGAGCCCGTCCATGCTAACCGTCCTGCCCGTAAGCGCCTATGCCAAAAGCTGGTGCGCAGCGCCTGCGCCGTCCCTGAAACCGCGCGCGTCGGCGGCGCGAGTGTCGCGCGCGGATGCCGTTTCCAGAAGTCGGGAAGCGGCGCGAATCGAGAGCGGGAATCCGCGTCGCCCGACTGTGCGCGGGAGACAGCCCAACGACCAACGCGAAAGCGCGGAAATCGTCGCTGGCTCGGCCAGAATTGCCGCCAGCGCGCGCAGCGCGCAGGCGACGCGGCTTTTTTCTCATGCTGCACTGCGATAGGCTGACCGCCTCATCAGGCTCAAGGGCTGCGCGCCGCGCGCAGCAGCGCATCCATGCAGGAAACCTACGATCCGCAAGCGGTCGAAGCCGCCGCCCAACAGTACTGGGACCGCAGCCGCGCCTTCGAAGTGAAGGAGGACCCGAAGCGGGAGAAGTTCTACTGCCTGTCGATGCTGCCCTACCCCTCCGGCGCCCTGCACATGGGCCACGTGCGCAACTACACCATCGGCGACGTGATCAGCCGCTACCAACGCATGCAGGGACGCAACGTGCTGCAGCCGATGGGCTGGGACGCCTTCGGCCTGCCCGCCGAGAACGCCGCGATCAAGCACCACACGGCGCCGGCCAAGTGGACCTACGCCAACATCGAACACATGCGCGCGCAGCTCAAGACCATGGGCTACGCGATCGACTGGTCGCGCGAGTTCGCGACCTGTCGTCCGGACTACTACGTGCACGAGCAGCGCATGTTCGTGCGTCTGTTCCGCAAGGGCCTCGCCTACCGCAGGAACTCGGTGGTCAACTGGGATCCGGTGGACCAGACCGTACTCGCCAACGAGCAGGTCGTCGACGGCCGCGGCTGGCGCACCGGCGCGCTGGTCGAAAAGCGCGAGATCCCGCAGTGGTTTCTGAAGATCACCGCCTACGCCGATGAATTGCTGGCTGGACTTGACGACCTGGCCGGCTGGCCGGAGGCGGTGAAGATCATGCAGCGCAACTGGATCGGCCGCTCGGAGGGACTCGAGATCGAGTTCCGGGTCGATGACGTCGAAGCGCCGCTGACGGTATTCACCACGCGCCCGGACACCCTGATGGGCGCGACCTATCTGGCGATCGCCGCCGAGCACCCGCTGGCCAAGCGCGCCGCCGCGACGCGTCCGCTGGTCGCCGCCTTCATCGAGGAGTGCCGCCGCGGCGGCACTGCGCTGGCGGATATCGAGACCGCGGAAAAGAAGGGGATCGATACCGGCCTGGTGGCGATCCATCCGGTCACCGGAGAGAGGCTGCCGATCTGGATCGCCAACTTCGTGCTGATGGGCTACGGCACCGGCGCGGTGATGGCGGTGCCGGGCCACGACCAGCGCGATTGGGAGTTCGCCAGCAAGTATGACCTGCTGATCCGCATGGTGATCGTGAGCGATCCGGTGCGCGACGCGATCGCCGAGCTCGGCCGCGACGCCGCACGCAACGTCGACGCCATGACCGCCGCGCTCGGCGCCAGCCAGGCGATCGACCCCTACGAACCCGGCGCCGCCCACGGCATCGTCGAGGCCTTCGAGCGCGGCATCATCGAGCAGGGCCCCTGGGTCGAGCACGGCACCCTGGTGAACTCGGGCGAATACGACGGTCTCGACTTCCAGGGTGCCTTCGACGCGCTCGCCGCACGCTTCGAGAAGGAAGGCAACGGGCGCCGCCGAATCAACTATCGCCTGCGCGACTGGGGCGTGTCGCGACAGCGCTACTGGGGCTGCCCGATCCCGATCGTCCACTGCGCGCAGTGCGGCGCGGTACCGGTGCCGGAAGAACAGCTCCCGGTGCTGCTGCCGGAAGACGTCGCCTTCAGCGGTGTGCGCTCGCCGATCAAGGAAGACCCAGAATGGCGCCGCACGGTTTGCCCGCAGTGCGGCGGGGCGGCCGAGCGCGAAACCGACACCTTCGACACCTTCATGGAGTCGAGCTGGTACTACGCGCGCTACGCCTCGCCCGGCGCCGCCGAGATGGTCGACGAGCGCGCCGACTACTGGCTGCCGGTCGATCAGTACATCGGCGGCATCGAGCACGCGATCATGCACCTGCTCTACTTCCGCTTCTATCACAAGCTGCTGCGCGACGCCGGGATGCTGCGCTCGAACGAGCCGGCCAGCAACCTGCTCTGCCAGGGCATGGTGATCGCCGACACCTTCTACCGCGACCAGCCTGCGACGGAAGGCAACGGCGCGATGGCCAGGACCTGGATCAACCCCGCCGAAGTCACCATCACCCGCGACGACAAGGGTCGCGCCACCGGCGCGGTGCTCAAGGCCGACGGCCTGCCGGTCACCATCGGCGCGGTCGAGAAGATGTCGAAGTCGAAGAACAACGGCGTCGACCCGCAGTCCATGGTGGCCAAGTACGGCGCCGACACCGTGCGCCTGTTTTCCATGTTTGCCGCCCCGCCAGACCAATCGCTGGAATGGAGCGAAGCTGGGGTCGAAGGCATGGCACGCTTCCTGCGCCGCCTGTGGCGTGAGGTCGCAGCGCACGCGGCCGACGGCGCGAGCGGGCCGGTGGCGAGCGACGCGCTCGATCCGGCGCAGAGGGCGCTGCGCCGCCAGGTGCACGAAACCATTCGCAAGGTCTCCGACGACGTCGGGCGCCGCTACGCCTTCAACACGGCGATTGCCGCGCTGATGGAGCTCCTGAACGCGATCGGCCGATTCAGCGACTCGAGCGCCAACGGTCGCGCGGTGAAGCAGGAAGCGCTGGAAGCCCTGGTTCTGCTGCTGAACCCGGTGACCCCGCACGTCGCCCACGCGCTGTGGCAGGGGCTCGGCCACGCCGAAGCCCTGCTCGAGGACCAGACCTGGCCAAAGGTCGACGAATGCGCGCTCACGCGCGAGGCGCTGAAGCTCGCAGTGCAGGTCAACGGCAAGCTGCGCGGCACCATCGAGGTCGCGGTGTCGGCCACGCGCGAGGAGATCGAGCGTCAGGCGCTGGCCGACGCCAGGGTCGCCGCCTTCCTCGACGGCGCGACCCCGAAGAAAGTCATTGTGGTGCCGGGTCGGATCGTCAACATCGTCCTCTGAAAGCGCGGTCGGCAGCCGCGCGCTCAGTAGCGATCGTCGAGGGCGAAAATCGGCTTGCGCGTCGCCCAGGCGCCCTGCGTGAAGTCGGGGAAATCGAGGGTGCGGAAGTTCTCCGCGATCGACTGCTCGGAAAGCGGGGTGATCGCACTCCAAGCGATCGCGTCGTAGATGTCGATCGGCATCGGCTCGCCGGCCTTCAGGGCCTCGATGAAGGCGTGCACCACGAACCAGTCCATGCCGCCATGGCCGGCCCCGGCGGCCTGCGCCGCGTACTTCTTCCACAGCGGGTGGTCATAGCGCTCGAGCCACGGCGCGGCAGGCTCCCACTTGTGCGGCGGACTCTTGCCCTCGACGTAGATCGATTCGTTGACGTCCATCCACAGGCCCTTCGTGCCCTGCACGCGAAAACCCATCGAATAGGGCCGCGGCAGGTTGGTGTCATGTTGCAGCAGGATCGTCTCGCCGTTGGCACAGGCGAGTGTGGTCGTCACCACGTCGCCGAGCTTGAACGCCTGCCGCGCATTCGGATGCCGCGGCCCGCCGCGCGGGTGGTTCACGATGTACTCGTGCAGGCCGCGTGCCTTGCTGGCAAAGCTGTTGATGCGGGTGAAGCGATTGCCCCGGTTGATGTTGACGTACATCGCGCAGGGACCGATGCCGTGGCTCGGATACAGATCACCGTTGCGCTCGATCGAGTGCCGGGTGCGCCACTGCGCCTCGGAAAACGCCTGTGGCCCGAACTCGACGCCGCTGTCGTAGGGCTCGGCAGGGTTGCCCGAATTGAACTTCACGCCGCGCAGATCGTGCTGATAGCCGGCCTGCAGGTGAACCAGCTCGCCGAACACGCCCGCACGCACCATCCGCAGCACTGCCAGCGCATCGCGCCGATAGCAGACATTCTCGAGCAGCATGTAGGGCGTGCCGGTGCGTTCCTGGGCGCGCAGCACGTTCCAGTGATCATCCAGGCTGATCCCGGCAACCACCTCGCAGCCGACCGCGACGCCAGCCTCCATCGCCGCGATCGCCATCGGTGCGTGCCACTCCCAGGGCGTGACGATGAAGACCGCGTCGAGCCCCTTGCGCTCGAAGAGCTTCTTCCAGGCGTTGACGTCGCCGTTACCCCCGTAGACCTCGGGCTTGCGCCGCCCCGCCTTGGTGACGATCGCCAGCGCGCGGTCCAACATCACCTGCTGCGTGTCGCAGATTGCCACCAGCTCGACGTCTGCTCGACTCAGGATCGGCCCGAGTTGCGACTGACCGCGCAGCCCCGTGCCGATCATCGCTACCCGCAGGCGTTCGCGGCGCACCGCCGCGAGACCCGATGAGGGCAGCGCCAGCGCGGCAGCGCCGATCAGACCTGCGGTGATGAATTCGCGTCTTTGCATGCTCAAGCTTGCCTCGCAGAAAGTGCCATCATGCGATGCGCGCGAAAGCTTTGCACGCGCGAGAGCCCAGACGATACCTGCTCGCGATCGTCGGCACCTTGCCTGCGCCGCAAGGTGCCTGGCCTTCGAAACACGGCTTGGACGCGACGCCGGCAGGTGGCTAGCGCTCCGGCACAGGCTACGGCGGAACGACCTCGGCCGGAAGGCGCGAGCACCGTTGCGGCGGCGCGGTGAAAACGTGCGCCCGGTGGCAGGTGTCGGCACTCCTGCAAGTGCTTCCCGTGGTCGTCGTCGCGGGCGGCTGCGCCCGGCCGGCGAGCTGTGTTTCAATGCGACTTTCCTCGACACCTCCCGCACATGCACTTTCGTCCGCCTTCGATCCTCGTCCCGCTGCTCGCGCTGCTGCTGTCGGGCTGCGGCTTTCACCTGCGCAAGGAAGTGACGCTGCCGGCAGTGATGCAGCAGGTGCACGTGGAAAGCACGAGCGGCGGCCCGCTGGCGCGGGACCTGGCCAGCGCGCTGGCGCGCAGCGGAGCGAGCATCAGCGACCGCGCCGGACCCGGCATTGCGGTGCTCGCGATCAGCGCCAACCGGGTCAGCACGGACGTGCTCTCGGTCAGCGGCGCCGCGCGGGCCAATGAATACTCGCTGCGCCACCACGTGGAGTTCTCGCTGCGCGACGGCGAGGGTCGTAGCGTGATTCCGCTGCAGACGATCGAACTCAGCCGCGAATTCACCTTCGACGCCACCCAGGCGCTCGGCGTCAGTGCCGAGATCGATCTGCTGACGAGGGAACTCGAGCGCGACATGGTCGACGCCGTCCTGCGCCGGCTGGAAATCATGGGCGAAGCCGAGCAGGCGACCCCTGTCGGCTCCGCCAGGCAGTAACTCGGCGCGGGTTTCGGTGAATACTGCCGCCTTCCACCAGGAGCTCGCCGCAGCCACGCTGAAACACGTCTGGCTGATCGCCGGGAGCGAGCACCTGCTGGTGCTGGAGGCAGCCGATGCGCTGCGCTCACGGGCCCGCGAGCTCGGCTATCTGGAGCGCGAAGTGCTCGACGTCGAGGCGAACTTCGACTGGAGCCGACTGGCCGAAGCAGCGCGCTCGCTATCGCTGTTCGCCAGCCGCCGGCTGATCGAACTGCGCCTTCCCAGCGGACGGCCGGGCACCCAGGGTAGCGCCGCCATCGTCGCCTACTGCGAGGCGCCGCCTGCCGACACCATCCTGCTCGTCACGGCGCACGACTGGAGTCGCAAGCACGAGGGCAAGTGGTCGCAGGCGATCGAGCGCGCAGGCGCCGCGCTCGTCGTGTGGCCACTCAAGCGCGAGGAGCTGCCGACCTGGATCCGGCAGCGCATGCAGGCACGCGGCATCGACGCGACCGCGGACGCGATTCGCCTGCTGGCGGAGCGGGTGGAGGGGAACCTGCTCGCTGCTGCGCAGGAGATCGACAAGCTGGCCTTGCTGCACGCCGGCGAGACGCTCGATGTCGAAGCACTGGCCGCCAGTGTCGCCGACGACGCTCGCTACGACGCGTTTCGCCTGAGCGACGCAGCGATCGGCGGCGACGCCGCGCGTGCCCTGCACATCGTCGCCGGGCTGGCCGCCGAGGGAGAGGAAATCGTGCCGCTGATGGGCTGGATGATGAACCAACTGCGCCTGCTGCTGCGCCTCTCGGCGGCGGGCTCCGGCCTCGCCCAGGCGCTGCGCGCCGAGCACATCTGGCCGGCGACACGCGAGAACCTGTTTCGCGATGCGCTGCGCCGCAGCGATCGTGCGCACTGGGAGCGCTGCCTGCTGCAGGCCGGGCGCATCGACGCGATCGCCAAGGGCCGTCGCGCCGGCAATCCCTGGCGTGAACTCGAACGCCTGCTCGCGGCGATGGCAGCACCGCAGCGTGCGGCGGTTCTGCTCGCGGCGTCGTGAGCCGCCCTCTCGCCATCCTTGGCGGCACCTTCGACCCGATCCACAACGGGCACCTGCGGGTCGCCTGGGAGGCGGCCGAAACGCTCGACGCCGAGCTGCGCCTGATCCCGGCTCGGTTGCCGCCGCACCGCGATGCGCCGGTCGCCGACGCCGAACTGCGCGCCGAGCTGTTGCGGCGCGCGCTGACCGGGCAGAACCGCCTCGCCCTCGATCTGCGCGAGCTGCGCCGCAGCGGACCCTCCTACACGGTCGATACCCTGGCCGAACTGCGCGCCGAGCTCGGGCCGCAGCGCCCCCTGGTGCTGCTGGTCGGTGCCGATGCCTTCGCCGCACTGAACGCCTGGCACCGCTGGCGCGAGATCTTCGAACTGGCCCACATCGGCGTTCTGAGCCGCCCCGGTCGGAGTGTCGCAGCGCTGGCGCCGGAGCTCCTCGCGGAAATTACGGACCGCCGCCGCAGCGAACCACTGGCGGTACACGCCGCACCCAGCGGAAGCGTGGTCACGATCCCGGTCACCGCACTCGATATCTCCTCCAGCAAGATCCGCGCGATGCTCGCAGCGGGCCGGGAGCCGCGCTACCTGCTGCCCGACGCCCTGCTCGACGATCCCGCGCTGCTCGCCGCGTATCGCTGCGGAAACCCGCAGCAGGCAAGCGGCGCGCCAGCCTGAGTGCCGCCTGTCTGCGGCCCAAACCGCGGCACGTTCTTTACAAACGCTGACTCTCAGCCGCTCCCCGACCGCTACAATCCGCAGGTTCAACCACTTTCAGTCGCGCGACTCGGCTGCGCGCGTCGCTCCCGCCGCCCCGCGTGGCGTCGAGTCGGCACCGTCGCGGCAGGCGGATCGAACCAGGATCCGGTCGTGGCGCCGCGCGTCGATCCGACATTCCGCCACCTTCCCGCGACCCACTCCGGAGCCTCCCTCATGCGCACCTCCATTACCCGCCCGCTCGCGCTCGCCGTCTGTACTGCTCTCTCGGCCGGCAGCGCGAGCGTCGCTGCCGCCAAACCCTCATTCAACGTTGCCGACCTCGATCCTGCGATCAACCCGTGCGTCGACTTCAATGGCTTCGTCAACGCCAAATGGGTGGCGGCCAACCCGATTCCGGCCGACCGCACGCGCTGGGGCGCCTTCGACCAACTGCGCGAGCAGAGCCTGGAAACGCAGCACGCCATCATCGAGAAGGCGGCGCGCGAGGCCGACGCCAGCGCGGCGAACTCGATCGCGCAGAAGATCGGCCGGCTGTATCGCGCCGGCATGGACGAGGCAACCATCGAGAAGGCCGGCATCGCGCCGCTCGAGCCTGAACTGAAGCGGATCTCTGCGCTCAGAAGCAGCACCGAACTGGTCGACTGGTTGAACGAGCGCTTCGCCAGCGGCCAGGGCAGCCTGTTCTACGTGATGCCGGCGGCCGACTTCAAGAACTCCAAGATGCAAATCGCCTTCGCCTTCCAAGGCGGGCTCGGGCTGCCGACCAAGGACTACTACGAAAAGGACGACCACGCAGCACAGCGCGCCGCCTACCGCACCCACATCGCGAAAATGCTGGAACTCGCCGGCTGGAAGCCTGCCGCGGCCACCCGCGCCGGAGAGCAGGTGCTGCTCTTCGAAACCCGCCTGGCCAAGGCCTCGCTGGCACCGGTCGAGCTGCGCACGCCGGAAAACCAGTATCACTTCGTGAGCCTCACCGAGGCCGACCGGCTGACCCCGCACTTTTCCTGGACCCGCTTCTTTGCCGCCCAGCAGGCCGACATCCAGGACGGCTTCTCCCTGTCGCAGCCGAACTTCTTCAAGGAAGTCGACCGCATGCTGGGCGACACGCCGATGGAGGACTGGAAGGCCTACCTGAGCTTCCATGTGATCGACGACGCCGCGCCCTATCTGTCGAAAGCCTTCGCCACCCAGCACTTCGAGTTCCACGGCAAGACCCTGAACGGCCAGCAGGAACAGGAAGCGCGCTGGAAGCGCGTGCTGGGCGCGATCAACAGCGGAATGGGCATGGCACTCGGCGAGCTCTACGTCGCCGAAGCCTTTCCACCGGACTCCAAGGCGCGCGCCATGGAGCTGGTCGAAAACGTCAAGGCGGCGCTCAAGACCCGGATCGAGAACCTCGACTGGATGAGCGCCGAGACCAAGAAGAAGGCGCTAGCCAAGTGGTCCACCTTCCTGCCCAAGATCGGCTATCCGGACAAGTGGCGCGACTGGTCGGGGCTCGCGATCCAGCCGGGCGACTACTTCGGCAACATGCAGGCGGCGGCGCGCTTCGATTACGCCTGGTCGATCGGCAAGATCGGCAAGCCGAGCGACCGACTGGAGTGGGAAATGACCCCACAGACGGTGAACGCCTATTACAACCCGCTCGACAACACGATCAACTTCCCGGCCGCGATCCTGCAGCCGCCGTTCTTCGATCCGAACGCCGATGATGCGCTCAACTACGGCGGCATCGGCGCGGTGATCGGCCACGAAGCCACCCATGGCTTCGACGATGAAGGCAGCCAGTTCGACGCCGATGGCAACAATGCCAACTGGTGGAGCAAGGACGATCGCAAGAAATTCGATGCGCGCACCGCGAAGCTGGTCGCACAGTTCAACGCCTACGAGCCGCTGCCTGGCAAGCACGTCAACGGCCAGCTGACCCTGGGCGAGAACATCGCCGACCTCGGCGGCGCAAACGTGGCCTACGACGCGCTGCAGATCGCCTTGGCGAGGAACCCGGCCGAAGCGAAGGGGAAGATCGACGGCTACACCGAAAACCAGCGTTTCTTCCTCAACTTCGCGCGCATCTGGCGTGGCTCGATTCGCCCCGAGCGTCAGGAAGTGCTGCTCAACGCCGATCCGCACGCGCCCATGCAGTACCGCGCGATGGCCGCGCCGTCCAACATGCCGTCCTTCGCCGAGGCCTTCGGCTGCAAGCTCGGCGACCCGATGGTGCGCAGCGGCGAAGAGCAAGTGAAGATCTGGTGAGCCAGTCTCCGAATCCATCTCAAGAACGTAAGGTAACCCAATGAAAAGCAATACTCGCTGTCGTCTGCTCTCGGTCGCCCTGGGGCTCGCCCTATCCGCCGTGGCTGCCGCAAGCGGTCATGACTTCAGCGCCACCGACATCGATTCGTCGATCGCGGCCTGCAGCGACTTCAACGCCTACGTCAACGGCAAGTGGCTGGCCGCCAACCCCGTGCCGGGCGACCGCAGCACCTGGGGCACCTTCGAGCAGCTCGAGGAAGACAGCCTGGCGATTCAGCATCAGCTGGTCGGCGCCGCCGCGAAGAACGTCGGTCAGGCCACAGCCGGCTCGATCGAACAGAAGATTGGCTGGTTCTTCGGCTCGGGCATGAACGTCGAGGCGATCGACAAAGCCGGCTGGACGCCGCTCAAACGCACGCTCGGCGAAATCGACGGGATCAAGGATACGACCGGACTCGCAGCTTGGCTGCGCAAGGATTTCGCCTCCGGCCACGGCATTCCGTTCCGCTTCGGCGGTCGCGCCGACTTCAAGAACTCCGAGATGACGATCGCCTACGCTTTCCAGGGTGGCCTCGGTCTGCCCGAGCGCAACTACTACCTGGAGGATACCGAAGACTTCCAGGCCAAGCGGATCGCGTACGTCGCCCACATGCAGCACACTCTCGAGCTGATCGGCACACCGACCGCCAAGGCCGCCGCCGAGGCGCAGGCGATCATGGACTTCGAAACCCGTCTCGCCCGCGCTTCGCTCAGCCGTATCGAGCTACGCGACCCGAACAACCAGTACCACTTCGTCAGCATCGCCGAGGCCGACGCGCTCACGCCGCATTTCAGCTGGAGCGCGTTCTTCACCGCCCAGGGTGCCGACGTCAAGGACGGCTTCTCGCTGTCGCAGCCGAAGTTCTTCGTCGAGTTCGACAAAATGCTCGGTGAAGTGCCGATCAGCACCTGGCAGGCCTATCTGCGCTTCCACACGATCGACGCCGCGGCACCCTATCTCTCGGCGCCCTTCGTGGCGCAGAACTTCAGCTTCCACGGCAAGACCCTGCGCGGCCAGAACGAGCAGAAGACGCGCTGGAAGCAGGTGCTGGAAGCCACCAACTGGCAGCTCGGCATGGCCCTCGGCGAGCTCTACGTGGCCAAGGTGTTTCCGCCCGAATCGAAGACCCGCGCGCTCGAGCTGGTGCACAACATCAGCGCCGCGCTGAAGACCCGCATCGAACAGCTCGACTGGATGAGCGCCGCGACCAAACAGAAGGCTCTCGAGAAGTGGGCCGCCTTTACGCCCAAGATCGGCTATCCAGACCGGTGGCGCGACTGGAGCGGCCTGGCGCTCGAGCCGGACAGCTATTTTGCCAACGTGACGGCCGCGCAGAAGTTCAATTACGACTGGCGTATCGCCAAGATCGGCAAACCGGTGGACCGCGCGGACTGGGGCATGACGCCGCAGACCGTCAACGCCTACTACAACCCCAGCATGAACGAGATCGTGTTTCCGGCAGCAATCCTGCAGCCGCCCTTCTTCGACGCCAAGGCCGACGATGCGCTCAACTACGGCGGCATCGGCGCAGTGATCGGCCACGAGATGAGCCACGGCTACGACGACCAGGGCAGCCAGTTCGACGCCAAAGGCAACTTCCAGAACTGGTGGACCGACGAGGACCGCCAGGCCTTCGAGGCCCGCACCGACAAGCTGGTCCGCCAGTTCGACGACTACGTCGCGATCGACGGCCTGCACGTCAAGGGCAAGCTGACCCTGGGTGAGAACATCGCCGATCTCGGCGGCCTCAACATCGCCTGGGATGCGTTGCAGATCGCACTCAAAGCCGCCCCGGCCGAGGCAGCCGAGAAGATCGACGGCTTCAGCGAGGAACAGCGTTTCTTCCTCAACTGGGCCACCGTCTGGCGGCGCAACTTCCAACCCGCCGAGCTGAAGCTGCGACTCAACACCGACCCACACGCTCCCGCCATGTTCCGCGCGCTCGGCGCGCCGTCCAACATGCCGGCCTTCGCTCAGGCCTTCGGCTGCAAGGCGGGCGATCCGATGGTGCGCGGCGGCGAGGAACAGGTAAAGATCTGGTAGCCGCGGACATCGGCTGCCATCGAAAAGCGGGTCGCGACCAATGGCGCGACCCGCGACGTTGCTGGCTGCCATCACGGAGCGCGCACCTTCCCCATCCGGAAGGTGGCGGCCCAGGTCGCTGTCGCCCGCCGGGCGTGTTTTCCATTGCACTGCCTTCGCCGGCGCGACCCGCGCGCTCCCACCGATGCGGCAGCGGCAATGACGCTCCAGCTCCGGTTTTATAATTGAGCATGCCTTTCGTCCCCGGCCAACGCTGGATCTCCAACGCCGAACCGGAGCTCGGACTCGGCACCGTGGTGCGTCTCGACGGGCGCACCGTGCAGGTGCTCTACGCAACAGCCGGAGTGCTGCGGCAATACGCAAAGCACGCTGCTCCACTGAGCCGCGCGACATTTCGAGTCGGGCAGAAGATCAGCGGTCAGCGCCACAGCTTCATCATCGAGCGGGTCAGCGAAGACGGCGGGCTCCTCACCTACCACCACGGCAGCCAGGCGCTGGCCGAAGCCGCGCTCGACGACGCCCAACCGATCTCGCGCGCCGACGCGCGCCTGCTGGCTGCCCGTGTCGACTCGCCCTCCCGTTTCGACTTTCGCCTTGAGGCTCTGCAGCGGCGCGCCGCGGCGCTGGCTTCCCCAGCCTGGGGCCTCGGCAGCGCGCGGATCGACCTGCTGCCGCACCAGCTACGGGTCGTCGCCGCGGTTACCCGGCTGCGCCCGCCGCGCGCGCTTCTGGCCGACGAGCCGGGCCTCGGCAAGACCATCGAAGCCGGCATGATCCTCGCACGCCTGCTGGCCAGCGGGCGGGTCGCGCGAGTCCTGGTGCTGGCGCCGTCGAGCCTGGTGTTCCAGTGGTTCGTCGAACTGCTGCGTCGCTTCAACCTGCCCTTTGCGCTGTATGACGAGGAGCGCTGCGCGGCGGCCGAGCAGGCCGATTCGAGCCTGAACCCCTTTTCTCAGGAGCAGTGCGCGATCGCCGACATCGCCTGGCTCGCGAGCGACGCGAAGCGCGCCGCGCAGGCGCTCGCCGCCGGTTGGGATCTGCTGATCGTCGACGAAGCCCACCATCTCGAATGGAGCGCCGCGGCGGCCAGCGCCGATTACCTGCTGGTCGAGCGTCTCGCCGCCGATACCGCGGGCCTGCTGCTCCTGACCGCCACCCCGCAGCAACTCGGGCGCAGCGGCCACTTTGCACGCCTGCGCCTGCTCGATCCCGCGCGCTACACCAGCCTCGAGGCCTTTCTCGCCGAGAACGAGGACTATGCCAAGCTTTCGGGTGTAGCCGAATCATTGCAGCGTTCGGCCCCGCTCACGTCGGAGGCGCGCGCCATACTGGCCGAACGCTTCGCGAGTGACGCCGCACTGCTCGAGGCGCTCGCGCGCTATCCGCAGGAACCACAAGTCGTTGCGCCGCTCCTGCTCGATGCGCTGATCGACCGACACGGCACCGGTCGGGTGATGTTTCGCAGCCGCCGCGAGCAGGTCGGCGGCTTTCCGCCGCGCGTCGCCGCGATCGATCGGCTCGACCCGGCCGGGCTCGATGACAGCGCCGCCCAGCGGCTGCTGGCTGAGTTCCACGCCGACGTCGAAGCGATTCCGGCCACACGGGAACTCGACTATACCGCCGATCCGCGCCTGCCCTGGCTGCTCGACTCGATCGACGGGCTGGCGCCGGACAAGCTGCTGCTGATCTGCCGCAGCCAGGCCAAGGTGCTGGCGCTGGAAGAGGCGCTGCGCGGCCGCAGCGGGGTGCGTCTGGCGCGCTTCCACGAGGGCATGACCCTCACCCAGCGCGATCGCAACGCTGCTTTTTTTGCCGAGGCGGACGGCGCGCGGCTCCTGCTCTGCTCGGAGCTCGGCTCGGAAGGGCGCAACTTCCAGTTTGCCCACCATCTGCTCCTGTGGGACCTGCCGCTTGATCCCGATCTACTCGAACAGCGCATCGGTCGGCTCGACCGCATCGGCCAGCAGCAAGCAGTGACGATCCATGCCGCCGCCTTCCGCGGCACCGCGCAGGAAGCCCTGCTGCGCTGGTACCACGAAGGCCTGGATGCCTTTCGCGCCAACCCCTCCGACGGCCGCGAGATCCTGCGCCTGTGCGCTCCGCGGGTAATCGAAGTGGCTGCGCGCCACGCGCTCGGCGGCGACGCGCCGGACGTCGAGCTCGACGCGCTGATCGGCGAAACCGCTGCCCTACATCGCGAGCTCTCGGCGCGGGTGCAGGCCGGGCGCGACCGCCTGCTCGAGCTTGCCGCGACACGCCACCCCGGCGGCGCGCCTCTCGAGATCGAGCTGCGAGCGCAGGATGCGGATCTCACCGCAGACGAGTTCACGCTGCGCCTTTTCGAGCAGCTCGGGATCGACAATGAAGAGCTTGCGCCGCGCCGTTTTCTGCTCGATCCGGAATACCTGAGCACCGATGGTCTCAAAGGCTTCGCCGATGGCCGCCGTCAGATCACCTTTGATCGCGCCACCGCGCTTGCCCGCGAGGAGCTGCCCCTGCTGCGCCTGGACCACCCGCTGGTCGGCGGGGCGCTCGACCTGCTGCTGGAAAGCGAGCTCGGCAACGCAGCCATTCTGATCGACGCCACGCTGCCGCCACGCAGCGCTCTGCTCGAGTGCATCTTCGTCCTCTCCTGCGTGGCCGACCGCCAGCTCCACGTCGCACGCTTTCTGCCGCCGCAGCCACTGCGCACGGTCGTCGACACGCGCCTTGCCCCGCGCTGCGACTATCTGCCGCAGCCAGCGAGCCTGCTGCGCGCCGACGAGCAGGCGCTCGACGCGGCGCGTCTGCGGCCGCTCCTCGCCAAACTGCTGCCGCCGATGCTGGCGGCCTGCGAGACCCAAGCGAAGCCGCTCGCCGCGGCGGCCGTTGGCGCGGCGCTCGAATCCGCCCGCAGCGAACTCGAAGCGGAACACGCCCGCATCGAAGCGCTGGCGCGCGTCAACCCGACGATTCGGGCCGCCGAAGTGCGGGCGGTGCTCGATGAACTGGAAGCCGTGCGCGGGGCGCTGAGCGGCGCTGCGCCGCGTCTGGACGCGATCCGTTTCGTCTGCAGCGCGGAGCTCGCCACGCGCTGAATCCCATTTCGATTTCGTCATTGACACGCATCAATGACCGCACGCAGATCGGCATGATCTTATGGACTGAAGCACACCTGAACGGTATGCTTGCGTCGATCCAAAACGGGCCGGAGCGGTCCGAACAACGCTGCAGGATGCGCGCCTGCCACGCCTAGAGGGGAGAGTCCAGATGTCCGATGCCACCATACCGTTTCCACCCGGTGCCGCCGACCCGCGCTTCTGGCGCGACGGCGCCATCGCCACCACGGCCTTCATGATCCTGGTGTTGCTGCTGCTCACGGTCGACAGCCTGCACGTCGTCACCGAGGGTGGCGGCGGCAACGTGCCCGCCTACACCGTGATCAACCAGCACATCAGCTACGAGCTCAATTCGTCCAACGGCATCTACGAGCCAGTCATCGGCGGCGAAGAGCTGATGTGGGGCCAGCGCTTCTCCGAAGACGAAGCGAACGCGCTGATGCGCAAGGGCAAGCTGGTCATCCAGAGCCGCTCCTGCATCAACTGTCATGCCTTCTTCGGCAACGGCGCCTATTACGCGCCCGACCTCACCAAGGCCTGGCTCGACCCGAGCTGGGAGAAGATGTGGATTCCGATGACCCAGGCGAAAAGCAAGGAAGATGCCATGGTCCAGTTCCTGATGCATCCCGATCGCTACCCGACCTGGGCGCGGCAGATGCCCAATCTGAATCTGAGCGAGGAAGAGGCGCGCGCGGTCACCGCGTACCTGAAGTGGATGTCCTCGATCTACACCAACGGTTTCCCGGCCGGCTTCGGCCACCTCGAAATTGCCAGGTAAGGGGAGCGGCATGTACGAATCAAAGAAACTCGGTATCAAGTACCTGATCGCCTCGGCGGTCATGCTCGGCGCTCTGCTGCTGTTCGGCCTGCTGGCGTCGATCTTCTACCTGAAGTACGGCTTCCTGCTCGGCACGCTCGACTTCAACATCGTCAAGCAGGTTCACATCAACGCGCTGGTGATCACCTGCCTGTGGGGCTTCATGGGTGCGATCTACTGGTTCCTGCCCGACGAGCTCGGCATCGAAACCGTCGGCATCGGCCTCGCCAAGATCCTGTTCTGGGTATTCGTGGTGGCGGTCACGATCGTCGTTCTTACCTACATCTTCGTCCAGTACGGCACCAGCGACGAGGCGGGCATGTGGTTCGTCAACCAGGGCCGCAAGTACGTCGAGGCGCCGCGTTGGGCGGCGGTAGGCATCGTGGTGATCTTCTTCACGCTGGCCTACAACATCATCGCTTCGGTGATGAAGGCGAAGAAAGTAACCGGCGTCATGGGCGTACTGATGTGCACCATGGTGCCGCTGATCGCCGTGTATCTGATCGCCTTCCCCGCCCCGACCAACATGTCGGTCGACCTGTACTGGTGGTGGTGGCTGGTGCACATGTGGGTGGAGGCCACCTGGGAGCTGATCATCGGCTGCATCCTCGCGCTGGCGCTGATGAAACTGCTCGGCACCTCGCGCAAGGTCGTCGAAATCTGGCTGTACCTGGAAGTCGCGCTGGTCCTCGGCACCGGCATCCTCGGCCTTGGCCATCACTACTTCTGGATCGGCACGCCGCAATACTGGCTGTCGATCGGCGGCATCTTCTCCGCGCTCGAACCGCTGCCGCTGCTCGGCATGGTGGTGCACGCGATCTATGACGCCGGCAAACACCAGATGGCAACCACCAACAAGCCCGCCTTCCTGTGGCTCCTGGCGGAAGCCTTCGGCAACTTCATCGGCGCCGGCATCTGGGGCTTCATGATGACCCTGCCGCAGATCAACCTGTTCTCGCACGGCACGCAGTGGACCGTCTCGCACGGTCACTTCGCCTTCTACGGTGCCTACATCACCGGCATCATCGCCGTGATGTACATGGTCGCGCAGGAGGCGAAGGGCGTCAGCGAAGTGCGCGGCACCGCTTGGAAGTGGGCCTTCGCCGGCCTCAACATCGGCTTCGTCGGCATGGTCGGCGCGCTCCTGGTGGCAGGCATGTCCGAAGCCTTCTACGGTCGCGCGCTGGGCGGTTCGACGCTCGATGCCTTCATGTATTCGCAGTCCAACGCCTGGTTCATGCAGGGCATGATCGCGCGTACCGGCTTCGGCGTGATCATCGTGGCCAGCTACTTCATCCTGATGTACGACCTGCTGAGAATCGGCCATCGCAGCCGGCTTCCGGCAGCGGTACCGGCAGGCGCCACCGCATGACCGCGGGCTGGCTGCTTCCGACCGCAGTCCTGCTGGGCATCTACGTGCTCTGCGCGGGAGGTTACGGACTCGCGTACGCCTGGGGCAGGCTGCGCGAGAACCGTACCGCGATGCGCTCGGCCTGGGGCTGCTATGCAATGCAGGGCGTGATGACGCTGTTGCTCATCACGCTGACCCCGCTGGCCGCGGGCTGGAAGCTGTTTCTCGTAGCCTGCCTGGCTGTCTACGCCTTCATTCCGCCAATCACCTGGCGGCATCTGGAACGTACTCACGATTTGCTGGAGCATGAATCATGATTCCGGGATACCTCAACACACTCGTCGCCTTTGCGCTCGTCTATCTCTCGATCCTGCGCCTGCCCCTGTTGCAGTCGAACACCTGGCTCGCCATCGTTGCCGGAATCGTCATCATCGTGCTGGCGCTCTGGTCGCGCACCGGCGATCTCATGAAGTGGTTCTCCACCGTTAATGTGCTGTTGGGCGCGATGCTGGCAGCATTCGGCGTATGGCACCTGCTCTCGCCGTTCGCCGGGCTGTTCGTGTTCTGGTTCGTGTTCTGGACCGGCGCGCTGGTCGGCGTGATCGCGCTGTGGGCCGCCATCTACCGCCCGCGGCCGGAACATGCGGCCGTCCGCTGATCCTGCTTTCCGTCCCCAACCAACTCCCAAGGAGCCCACAATGAAAGTTTCGGTCATGCTGTTCGCAGTCTCGGTCGCAGGTGCGCTGGCGCTGCCGGCGCTCGCCCGCGCCGCGGACGGCGAAACGCTGGCAAAGTCGAACGGCTGCATGGCCTGCCACTCGGTCAATGCCAAGCTGGTCGGCCCGAGCTACAAGGACGTGGCCACCAAGTATGCCGGTGACGCCACCGGCGAAGCCCATCTGATTGCCAAGATCCGCGACGGCGGTTCAGGCGTCTGGGGTCCAGTGCCGATGCCGCCGCACCCGAACATCAGCGAGGCGGATCTGAAAACCTTGGCCGACTGGGTGTTGGCGCAGAAGTAAAGCAGCAGCGCGCGAATTGCGCCTGCAGCTCGAACCGAAAGGAGCGCGGCCCTGCCGCGCTCCTTTCGTTTGGGTCCTCGGCGGAATCGCGCTGCGCGGTAGCGCCGGAAGGCGCAGCCGGAACCTCAACGCCGCAGTGGCACGTCTCAGGCGACGCGGGGCTGGCGCATGAGCAGCGCGAGGATCGCCGCCAGCCTGTCGCGCATGTCGCGCCGGTCGACGATCAGGTCGATCGCGCCATGCTCGAGCAGGAACTCGGAGCGCTGGAAGCCTTCGGGCAGCGTCTCGCGCACGGTCTGCTCGATGACCCGCGGGCCAGCGAAGCCGATCAGTGCCTGCGGTTCGGCAACGTTGAGATCGCCGAGCATACCGAGACTGGCCGAGACGCCGCCGGTGGTCGGGTGGGTCAGCACGCTGATGAAGGGCACCCCGGCATCCCGCATGCGCGCCAGCACGGCCGCGGTCTTGGCCATCTGCATGAGCGAAAACAGTCCTTCCTGCATGCGCGCGCCGCCAGTGGCGGCGAAGGACACCAAGGGCATGCGCTCGGCCAACGCCAGCTCGCCGCTGCGCGCGAACTTCTCGCCGACCACCGAGCCCATCGAGCCGCCCATATAGGCGAACTCGAAGGCACAGGCGACCAGCGGATTGCCCTTGAGCGTGCCGCGCATGGCGATCAGGGCATCCTTCTCTCCGGTGACCTTCTGCGCGGCAACGATGCGATCACGATAGCGGCGGGAGTCACGGAACTTGAGTGGATCGGTCGGTTCGAGCGTGCTGAAGAGCTCGCGACCGCTGCCCTCATCCAGGAAGGCGGCCAGCCGCACCCGCGCGCGTATCGCGTGATGGTGTCCGCATTTGGGGCAGACCATCAGCGCCGCTTCGAGCTTCGGCTGATACAACACCGCGCCGCAGCCCTCGCATTTTTCCCAAACACCCTCGGGTACCCTGCCCCTGCCGACATGGTTGGTACGAGGTCGCGGGCCCACTAGTCTCTGCAGCCAGTTCATCGTATTCGTCTCCGCGCGCCGCCGCGACGCTTCAGCTCCGCGCCGCGGCCAAGGCCGCGCGAACCGGAGCCAGGAAATCCCGCACACGGGCGCACAGCTCGCCCTCGTCGGCACTGCCGGCCAGGCGCTCGACCAGCGCGCTGCCAATCACCACGGCGTCGGCGTAAGCGCCGATTCGCGCCGCCGAGGCAGCGTCGCGCACGCCGAAGCCGACCGCGACCGGCGTCCGCGTGCGACGCCGAATCTCATCGACCCGCGCCCGCACCGCCTCGTGACTGATGCGGTCGGCGCCGGTGACTCCAGCAAAGGCCACATGGTACAGGAAGCCTTCGGCGGCCTCGCAGACCCGCTCCAGACGTTCGCCCTCGGTGGTCGGCGCCGCCAGCAGGATTCGGGCGAGGCCGGCCGCACGGAGCGGCGCGGCGGTAGCAGACTCCTCGATCGGGCAGTCGACCAGCAGCAGGCCGTCGACGCCCGCCCGCGCGGCATCCGCGGCGAAACGCTGCGTGCCGTAAACGACGACGGGATTCAGGTAGCCCATCAGCACGATCGGAGTGGCCGCGTCGTCGCGGCGAAACGCGCGCACCCAGTCGAGCACCTGCGCCAAGCCGACGCCCTGCGCGATGGCGCGCTCGCTGGCGTGCTGGATCACCGGGCCGTCGGCCATCGGGTCGGAAAACGGCACGCCAAGCTCGATCAGGTCGGCGCCGGCCGCAACCAGCGCGTGCATCAGCGCGACCTGCGAGGCCGGCAGCGGGTCGCCGGCGGTGATGAAGGGAATCAGGCCGGGGCGAGCGGCGGCGGCCAGCTCGGCGAAGCGGACGTCGATGCGGCTCACAGCTGGATGCCCTCCCGCGCGGCGATGGTGTGCACGTCCTTGTCGCCGCGACCGGACAGATTGCAGAGCACCAGCCCGTCCTTCGGCAGCTCGCGCGCCAGGCGCATCGCCTCGGCCACCGCGTGGCTCGATTCGAGCGCGGCCAGGATGCCTTCGGTTCGCGCCAGCCGATGGAAAGCCTCCAGCGCCTCCTCGTCGCTGATGCCGACGTAGCTGGCGCGCCCGCAATCCTTGAGGAAGGCGTGCTCCGGACCGACGCCCGGATAGTCGAGCCCGGCCGAAATCGAATGGGTCTCGGTGATCTGGCCGTCATCGTCACACAACACATAGGTGCGGTTGCCGTGCAGCACGCCCGGCCGCCCCGCTGCGAGCGAAGCCGCGTGCCGGCCGCTGGCGAGGCCCAGTCCGGCCGCCTCCGCGCCGACGATGCGCACCGCGCGATCGTTGAGGAAGGCGTGGAACAGGCCGATCGCGTTCGAGCCGCCGCCGACGCAGGCGGTGATCACGTCCGGCAGGCGCCCGAACTGCTCCAGCATCTGCGCCCGCGCCTCGCGCCCGACCACCGCGTTGAAGTCGCGCACCATGCGCGGATACGGGTGCGGTCCGGCCACCGTGCCGATGATGTAGAAGGTGTCGGCGACGTTGGTCACCCAGTCGCGCAGGGCCTCGTTGAGCGCGTCCTTGAGCGTCTTCGAGCCCGAAGTCACCGGCACCACCTCGGCGCCCAGGAGCTTCATGCGGTAGACGTTGATCTTCTGCCGCTCGATGTCGGTCGCGCCCATGTAGACGACGCAGTCGAAGCCCATCCGCGCGCACACCGTCGCGGTCGCCACGCCGTGCTGGCCGGCGCCGGTCTCGGCGATGATGCGCCGCTTGCCCATGTGGCGCGCCACCAGCGCCTGACCAACGGTGTTGTTGATCTTGTGCGCGCCGGTGTGGTTCAGATCCTCACGCTTGAACAGAATGTGCGCGCCGCCCACCTCGCGCGAGAGGCGCTCGGCGTGATAGATCGGCGAGGGCCGGCCAACGTAGTACCTGAGATCGCGCTCCAGTTCGGCCAGGAAGGCGGGATCGACCCGCAGCTGCTCGTAGGCGGCGCCCAGCTCCGCCAGCGGCGCGATCAGCGTCTCGGCGACGTAGGAGCCGCCGTAGTCGCCGAAGCGACCCTCGGTGTCGGGCCAGTCGTTGAAATCTTGCACGGTGTTCATCGAGTTCCTGGTTCACGCGACGGCGCGTCGCACGCAGCGGGCCGGATCGAGCCCTTCGCGACAGCGCAATCCGCCATCATAAGGCCGCCGGCGCAGGACGCCCAGCATATGCGTCGGCGTTATGGTCCCGGCGCGCAGCTCGGTCTCGTCGCGTCGCTGCACGCGATCGATGAAGTCGCGATCCCACTCTCGCGCGGGATCGAAATGCGGGCCGAAGCCGCGGTCGATGAAAGGGTCGATCAGATTGCCGAAGGCGAAGAAAAACTCGAAATCGAAGCGCTCGAGCAGCAGCGGCAGGATGTCCTGCGCACGGATACCCTCGAAGCTCTCCCAGGAGCAATCCCAGTCCTTGAAGCTTCGCTCACGGCGCCGCAGCTGCAGGTTGAACCGGTAGGGCTTCGGCAGCTCGCACCAGTATTCCTGGACGATCTGCAACGCTTCCGGCCAGCGCTGATGGCCGTTGCGGCCGATCATGTCGGAGGTGACGAAGCGCCCGTCGGGCGCCAGCGCCGACTCGATCGCGGTGAACAGCCCCTCCAGGTTCAGCACGTGGTGCAGGCTCTGGTTCGCCAGCACCAGCTCATAGCGAGCCTGCGGCCGCCAGTCGTTGAAATTGCCCGCCAGAGGCTGGATGTGGCTCGAGAGCCCGCGCGCGGCGACCAGCGCGCGGCCGCGCGCAAGCATCGCCTCGTTGATGTCGATGCACTCGATCCGGAACTCCTCCAGACCGCGCCGGCGCAGGAGTTCGGCGACCCTCACCTCCGCGTCGCAGTTGCCGCTGCCGAGGCTCACGATGCGCAGGGGTCGTTTCAGCTCCTGCGCCGAGCGCTCGATGTAATACGCAAAGAACTCCTCGGGGTTGGAAAAGCCGAAGGCTTCCAGCTCCGGGCGCAGCCACTTTTCCGACCAGTAGTGGAAGATCGGCGGGAGCTCGTGCACTTCTTCCTGCCCGGCGAAGATGGCGACCTCGGTTGCGCTGCGCTCTTCGACGCTCGAATGGCGAGCCCGACGGCGCGCGACCCAGCCGAGCAGCGGCCCGGCCAGCGGTCGCAGCAAGCGGCGGAGCGGCCGGGGTAGTCGCCGCGCCAGTGCGCGCAGCAGGTCCAGCGCGCGCCACGCGACGGGAGCGCTCATGTCGCGTTTTGAACCGCGGCGACGAAGGCCCGCATCCGCGCCGGATCCTTGACGCCGGGGGCCGCTTCGATGCCGCTGGAGACGTCGACCGCCCAGGGCCGCACGCGGCGGATGGCTTCGCCCACGTTGTCCGCATCGAGGCCACCGGCAAGCAGCAGCGGACGCGGGAAATCGGCCGGCACGCGAGCCCAGTCGAAGCGCGCGCCGCTGCCGCCGAGGCCCCCCGCCGCGTGACTGTCGAGCAGAAAGCCGCTCGCCTGTGGATAGCGGTCCGCGAATGCGACCAGATCGGGCGTCGAAGCCATCGGCACCGCCTTCAGATAGGGCCGATCGAAACCTGCGGCAAACTCGGCACTTTCGGCACCGTGGAACTGCAGCAGATCCGGTCGCACGACCCGCAGCGCTTCGGCCACCCAGCCTGGATCATCGTCCATCAGCAGCGCGACCGTGCTGACGAATGGCGGCACGGCCTCACGCAGCGCGCGCGCGACCCGCGGCTCCACGAAGCGGCGGCTGCGCCGGGTCAGCACGAAACCAAACGCGTCGACGCCGAGTTCGAGCGCAAACTGCAGGTCCTCCATCCGGGTGATGCCGCAAAACTTGATCCGCACGCGACTCAAAAGCTCACCTCGTCCGGCAGGCCCCAAGCCGCAGGATAGCGCGGGCCGAGGAAGCACAGCCCGTGCGCCACCGCGGTCGGCCCCGCCAGCGCCCGCTCCCGACCGGCCAGAAGCTCGGCCAGCCAGCCAATTGGGCGTTCGCCGCGACCGATCGGCAACAGCGAGCCGACGATGTTGCGCACCATATGATGCAGGAATGCGTTCGCCGCCACCTCGATCGTCACCCGCTCACCGTCCCGAGTCACCCGAATCTCGTGCAGGTTCCGCATCGGCGTCGAAGCCTGGCACTGCGCGCTGCGAAAGGCGCTGAAATCGTTTTCCCCAAGCAGCGCTTGCGCCGCCGCGTGCATCGCCGCCACATCCAGCGGCACGCGCTCCCAGGCGGCAAAACGGGCGTCCAGCGCGGGCCGGATAGGACGGTTGAGAATGGTGTAGCGATAGCGGCGCTGGCGCGCGGAAAAGCGTGCGCTGAAGTCGGCGGCGACCGGCCGCGCCCAGAGCACCGCCGTCTCCGGCGGGAGCCGCGAGTTCGCGCCCAGCGCCCAGCTGCGCATGCTGCGCACCACATCGGTGTCGAGGTGCACCACCTGGCAACGCGCGTGCACCCCGGCGTCGGTGCGCCCGGCGCAGGTGACGTGGATCGCCTCATCGGCAACGAAGGACAGCGCTGCCTCGAGCTCGCCCTGCAGGCTGGGGCCGTGCGCCAGACGCTGCCAGCCGAGAAAACCGTTGCCGTCGTATTCGATCCCGAGTGCCAGACGCATGCAGGAAAACCGGATTCAGGCGACGGGAGCGCGGGCTTCGCATCGGCGCGAACGGCGCGCACGCGCCGTTTCGCTAGTGCTCATGCCTGTTTCTTTTTCCGCACGTACAAAACCAGGCTGTGATCGACCAGATCGTAACCGCGGCTGGCCGCGATTTCCTGCTGCAGGCGCTCGATGGTTTCGTTGCTGAACTCGATCAAGACGCCGCTGTCGACATCGACCATGTGATCGTGATGTTTGCCGCGGTCGAGTTCGTAGACCGCCTGCCCGCCCTCGAAATTGTGCTTGAGCACGATGCCGGCAGCTTCGAACTGGGTCAGGACCCGATACACGGTGGCCAGGCCGATGTCGTCATTACCGGCAATGAGCTCGCGGTAGATGTCTTCGGCGGTGAAGTGCCGGCCATCGTCGCCGTCGAGGATTTCCAGAATGCGCATCCGCGGATGCGTAACCTTGAGCCCCGCCTTGCGCAGCTCGCTCGATTCGTCCGTCATGCCCGCTCCTCCGCTGCGGTCGGTCGTCTGCCGACGCCAATTGTCATGGGAAGGTCCGAACCAACCGATCCTCGTTTGTCACTCCCGTGCAGGCGTGAGCCGAGCGTCTTGGATTTCAATCGCTTGGAGCCACCGGTTCGCAGCCTTCACGGCGATCACGACGTTGGTCCAGACTTCCCCTAGTGTATCATCCGTGGTTTCGCGTCTCTTCCCTGGCCGCCCATGCGCTTTCTCTGGCTCGTCCCCGCCGCCCTCCTCACCCTCAGCGGTTGCGGCCTGGTCTACCGGCTCGATACCCAGCAGGGCAACCTGTTCGACAAGGATCAGGTCGAATCGCTGCAGCCTGGCATGAGCAAGCGCCAAGTGCTGCTAGTAATGGGCTCTCCGGCGATCATCAGCCCCTTCGAACAGGACCGATGGGACTACGTCTCCTCGATTCGGCGCGGGCGCAACAAGATGGACACGCGCGACCTGACGCTGTTTTTCGAAAACGGCAGCCTGACGAAAATCGAAGGCGACTATTTCGCCGAAAATCCGCAGCAGCTGATCAGGGAAGCGCGTAAGTACAAGCGCGACTACCCAGACGAAAAACGCTCAGGCGAGGACAAGAAGAAGCGCGGCGGCTGAGCGCTCAGCGCCCCGCCGTGCGCTCCGCACGACGACGCCGAGCCTCCTTTGGATCGATCCTGAGCGGCCGGTAGAGCTCGACCCGCTCGCCGTCCTGCAGCGCGCGGTCGCGCCGAACCGGACGCGACCAGACACCGACATCGAGCTGGCCGGCATCGACCGCCAGCTCGGCCTCGACGCCGGAAGCACGCAGCGCGTCGGCCACGGTCGCTCCGGCAGGAAGCTCCACGCGGCGCAGAAACTGCCGCTCGGGCTCCGCGTAGGCGACTTCCACCCGGATCGTCCTCACGCGCCGGCTCCGGTGCGACGCCCGCGGCGGCCACGCGGCAGCCCCGCAGGAAACCCGCACCGCGAAAAGCGGCTCGGGTATGCTTCCACGTCTTCGATCGGCTCGCTCATCGCTTCGGATCCGGCTCCAGCCCGCACCCGAAGGGCGGCCCGCTCCCTGAATTTCCGGACTGCACATGGCCAAGGCAAAGGACAAGCATAGCGGCGGCGCTCAGATCGCGCAGAACAAGCGTGCCCGCCACGAATACCACATCGACGAGCACTTCGAGGCCGGCATCGCGCTGCAGGGCTGGGAAGTCAAGAGCCTGCGCGCCGGGCGGGTACACCTCTCCGACGCCTACGCGATCGTCAAGGACGGCGAAATCCATCTTTTCGGCGCCTCCATCGTGCCGCTGATCTCGGCCTCGACCCACGTCGTCGCCGACGATCGCCGCACCCGCAAGCTGCTCCTGCACCGGCGCGAAATCGACCGCCTGATCGGCGCCATCGAGCGCAAGGGCTACACCCTGGTGCCACTGTCGATGTACTGGAAGAAAAACCGGGTCAAGCTCGACCTGGGTCTGGCCCGCGGCAAGCAGGAGCACGACAAGCGCGAGGCATCCAAGGAGCGCGACTGGAACATCGAGAAGCAACGCGTCATGCGCGCGAAGAACCGCGAAGCCTGAACACCGCGCTTGATTTTCGCCCGCGCGACCCTCACCATCTGCGCAACCCCGGGGGTGACCTGGTTTCGACGGGGGACGTGAAGCAGTTCGGAGCATGCCGAGGGCGTCATCTTCCTCGTTAATCCGGTGGCAAAAAACTAGACGCGAACGACGACGTCTACGCGCTGGCCGCTTAAGGCCTCGCCCCGAACCCACTTGTGTCCGTGCTCGTGGATGTAGGGTCATCATCACGGGATCGCCCGCGCCGGCGCCTTTCGGTGGCGGGTCAAATCCAAGAGGCTGGTCCGACGGTGCGTCTTGCACGTTGTATTGCCGCCGGACGAGATCAAACAACGTGACAAGCATGTAGCGCCGGGCGCGGAGCGCCTTCGGACGCGGGTTCAACTCCCGCCACCTCCACCACTTACCAAAATCCCAACCCTTCTCGGTTGGGATTTTTTTTGCCCGTTCGGCGCGTGTTCGCGCGGTTTGCCGGCATCGCCCTTCGGACGCGGACGCGGCCCATTCGCGCCGTCAGGCTCTCTGAAGCCTCTCTCTTCTCTGTTTTTCTCTGGCGTCCGTGGAGTACTCCAAGGGCCACTTCCCTGCGGAACAAGGACTTAGAGACAGCAAGTTGTAGTTGGAGACTGCTACAGCAGCGAGGACTGCAACGCCACCGAAACGGGGCCGGCATCAAACGTTTCCACGGGTGCGAGCCGCAGCAGGCTCCGAGCTTCGTCCAGCGTGCCGCGCAGCCACCGTTCCATGTCGCCCGCCTCGATGGGGATCACCGAGCGCTTGTCCTGCGCGTCGGGCGGCAGGTCGGGCTCGGGTTTGTGCATCCGGCGCATCAGCGGGTCGGCGTCGGCGTTGAGGGTGAGCATCGTGTAGCTCTCGACCCGTTCGCCGGTCGCCTTGTCCAGCCAGGTGTTCCACAGCCCGGCCAGCCCCCAGGGCGCGCCGTCGGCGCGGCGGAACCGCCACCAGACGTTCTTGCCCGACTCCCAGTTCGGCTCGTCGAAAGACACGGCGGGAATGATGCAGCGCTGCCCGCGCTTCCACGGATCGCGGAAGGTTGGCTTGACCGCCAGCTCCTCAGCGCGCGCGTTGTTGGTCGAGTACGAAAGGTTGGCGGCCTTGGCGAAGAACGGAATCAGCCCCCACTGGCCGACGACCAGTTCCGGCCCGCCGTCGGCGGCGCGGATGAACGGCCCTGCGCTCGGGGATAGACCTCCGGTGCCCACCAGCGTGGAGGATTGCGCCCGCCGATGTGCCAGAAGCGTTCGATGGCGGCCTGATCGGGCGAGACATAGCGGTTGCACATGGTGCGTATTCTCCCGGGTCGTGCCGCCTCACGATCCGGTGGCGCTGGATCAGCCTAGCCGAATAGGCGCGCCTGCTCACGCCAGCCATAGGGCCACGGGCGGCCGAGCACTTTCTCGACGGTGAGGCCGGGTTGGCCGACCAGCTTCTCGACGACGCCAGGAGCCAGCAGGGTCAGGCGCATCAGCCGATGCACCTGCGAGCTGTCGATGCCCTCGGCCTCGGCGATCTCGGCGACCGACGCCACGCGCTGCTCATCCAGCAAGCGTTGCCAGTGATGGGCCAGCCCCAGGGCGCGCAGCATCGGCGTGTCCCGCGCGGCGGCGCGCGCTTGCCGTTCCGCTTCGGCCTGCTGCGCGAACGCCTGCGGGGCGTCCAGCGGCGTGATGACTTGCCTCTTCACACCGCGCTGCACCAACCGCCACGGCACGAAGGTTTCCAGCTTCACGCCGCCCGCAGGTGACGGCAGTTGCCGGACGACGGATTCGCCCTCGATGCGGCCCCGGTGCTTGCAGCTCATACCAGGCCCTCAAAGCCGTGCACGATGGCGCGCTGCGCCTCCCAAGCCACGGGCAACGGGTGGCGCTGGAACCAGATCAGGCTCATCCGACGCGGCTGCCGCCCGGCCATCAGTTGCTCGACGATGTCCGGCGCGAGCAAGGTCAGGCGCAGCAGCTCGTTGACCACCGACTGGTGCAGGCCTTCGGCGCGGGCGATGGCCGAGCCGCTGTCCATCTCACCGGTATCGAGCAGGCGCTGCCAGTGGAAGGCGCGCCCCATCCCTTCGATCAGGGCGCTGTCGTGGGCCTCGCGTTCCTCGACCACGGGTTGCTGGGCGAGGCGCTGCACGCCCCGGCGGCGCAGCGTCATCGGCACGAAGGTTTCCAGCTTGCCGTCCTTCACGCCTCCACCTCCAGCAGTTCAGCGCCGACGCTGCGCGGGGCGAACTCGCCGATCAGGGCATCCCATCCCAGCTCGCGCCACTTCACCCGGACGCCCTGCATCTCGTCGGTGTGAACGAGGTCGACGCGCTCGATCATCAAGTTGGCGACGCGGTGGCGCTCGACCGGGAACAATTGATCCCACACGTCGTTGAGCCGCGCCATCGCCATCACGGTGCTGGCCTCGTCGACCTGCCCGCCGGTGTTCTGGATATGACGCACCACCGAGGCGATGGATTCGGGGCTGGTCAGCACGCTGCGAATCTGCGCCACCACCGCCGCCTCGATCTCGGCAGCGGGCAGGCGCTCGTAGCCCTTGCCCGGCACGCCGAACCGACTCTCCGACTTGGAGACGTAGTATTGGTACTTGCGCCCGTTCTTGCGCGAGTAGGTCGGGTACATCCGCTCGCCCGAGGGCGCGTACAGCAAACCGCGCAGCAGCGCGTCGTTGCGCGACCTGATCTTGGTGTCCACGCCGCGCGCGTGGCTGTCGCGCGCCAGCACCGCGTGGACTTTGTCCCACAGCTCGCGCTCGATGATCGGCGCATGCACGCCCGGATACCATGTGCCTCGGTTCGACAATTCGCCGAGGTAGATGCGATTGCGCAGCACCTTGTGAAGGTACTTCTTGTCGATGCGCGTGCCGCTGCGCACGCGCCCGTCCTGCGTCGTCCACGCCTTCGTGGTGATGCCCTCGTCGGTCAGGCGCGCGGCGATCTGCGTCGGCGAGCCGATGGTCAGCATCTCCTCGAACATCCGCCGCACCACGGCGGCCTCGTCCTTGTTGATTACCAGTTGGCGGTCGACCACGTCGTAGCCGATGGTGGGCACGCCGCCCATCCACATGCCCTTCTTCTTGGCGGCGGCGATCTTGTCGCGGATGCGCTCGCCGGTGACCTCGCGCTCGAACTGCGCGAAGGACAGCAGGATATTGAGCGTCAGCCGCCCCATCGAGGTCGTGGTGTTGAACTGCTGGGTGACCGAGACGAAGGACACCGACCAGCGTTCGAACACGTCGACCATCCTGGAAAAGTCGGCAAGGCTGCGCGTCAGGCGGTCGATTTTGTAGACCACCACGATGTCGATGCGTCCGTCCTGGATGTCGGCCAACAGGCGCTTCAAGGCCGGGCGCTCGGTGTTGCCGCCCGAGAAGCCCGGATCGTCGTAGTCGTCGGCGACCGCAATCCAGCCCTCGGCGCGCTGGCTGGCGATGTAGGCGTGGCCCGCTTCCTTCTGCGCGTCGATGGAGTTGAATTCCTGATCCAGCCGCTCGTCGGAGGACACGCGGCAGTAGACGGCGCAGCGCTTGCGCGCCTTGGCGGAGGCGATTTCGGCCATCAGATGCCTCCTTTCAGGAGGCCGAAGAATTCCGGCCCGCTGCGGTGCTGGCCGGTGATCTGGCGGGCGACGGCGGTCAGACTCTTGAAGCTGCGGCCCTCGTACTCGAACCGGCCTTCGGCAGTCACCGCCACGCGGTGCTCGCGCTCTGCCCACTCGCGCAGCAACAAGGTGCCCGGCGCGAAGTTGAAGGCACGGGGCTTGGCGCGCAGCTTGATCTTCGAATGCTTGGCGCCGATCGCCTCCAGGCGCTGGCGCGTTTCCGCCGCGAGGCCACCGAAGGCCAGCTCCTGCAGCTTGTAGGCAAGGCGCGATTCGACGTGGGTGCGGTTCGGGTGCGGCGGTCGGCGCTCGAAGTGGCGATCCCACAGCATCCAGAGTTCGGCCATCGGCAGATGGCCCAGCTCGGCGACCTGCGCCGCCACGGAAGATTGGCTTTCGTTCATGACAAAGTCTCCGGTTGAGAGGGGTTTGCATGAACGCGCTGGTCGGGCAGGAAGCCAAGGCGAACCGCACCCTCTGCCGCTTCCGGCACAGCGAGGGTGCGGACAATGGCCGCCGCGAGGATGGCGGTGAGCTCCGCCGCGCGGGCGGCCGGAGTCATTTCGGACGGAGATGGCAGTTCGAGGGTTGTCATGGCAGTTCCGGGGATTGCAACTGCCTGCAATCGTGGGCCGGAACGTCCGAAAGGGATGGCAACGCAGGGCAATGCCTCGCCCAATTTTCAGCCCTTCACCATCGCTTCTTGTACCTCGACCTTGTCGTCGTCATCGTCGACCGGATCGTCAAGGGCCGGCAGGTTCAACTGCCAGCCATGTGTCCCTTTGACTTTGGCCAGGTAGTTTCTCCAGGGCGACGTCTTGGAGAACAGATTGGCTGGCGATAGACAGCCCGTACCCGCCATCAGCTTCTTGGTGTTCATGTGCGTGCCCGCGTTGTAGGCATCGACGAGACGCTGCAGAACGGTGATCTTGCCGTGGCCGGTTACCCGCCAAGGGGCTTTGCCGGGAAGGTACAACACGGCGGCATGCCGGTCGGTGGACACCTTCAGGCTCACCGAGCTGCCGCCCATGGCGGCTAACTGGCCATGCCGGTACGCGACCATGAGACTGGCCGTGTCGATGGCCGTTTTCGCGCCGGTGAATGACACCACGTCCTCGATGGGGATCACCACATTCGTCCCGGCAAACGGGAACGGAATGGATGCCGTCGTCAGCACGATGCCGGGAACGGCGCGAGGACGCAGTCGCAAGGCGGTATCGATGCGGGCGTATTGGCGCTCGCTGGACATCTTCGCCGCGAAGTACAGCGCGACGGCGTGCCCGTCGATGTCGAACTCGCCGAGGAACACAGGTTCTTCATCGACGTACTTGCCGCGCACGCCCTGCAATGCTGTGCCGAGGGCCGTGATGATCTCTTCGCGCAGCCAGTTCAGATGCACTTTCCAGCGCCGCGCGTGCTTGGCGGACAGGATCACGTCCGCGCCCGTCAGCGGATCGCGATAGCACACCTGATTGGCATCGGCGCAGCGCTCCAGTTTGACCGTGAATCGCTCACCGTCGGCCAGATCGACCACCTTTTCGGTGATCCGATCGCCTTCGGTGATGATGCCCTCGCCCTCGAAGCGGTCGATGTCGATCCCCAATTGCATTAGGGCGAAGCCATCCATCGGGCTGGTCGCGCATTCGAGCAGGCGTGCGACCTGCAGCACAAGATTCGGGTCGTCGATACCGGAGCCCGGGTGCAGCGGCTTGCGCACGCCCAAGGCTTCGAGCAGTTGCATGCCCGCATTGCGCAGCCGGACGTCTTTCTCGCCCTGCAAGCTGCATCGGCCGGGCTCTGCGAGCACGATGGACAGCGGCGTTTCGGTGGTTTCGCCTTCGAACACCAGATCGGCCACCAGGGTCACGCCGATGATGGCTCCGGGCTGCGAGAACGGATGGTTGCTCCAGCGTTCATGGATGACCTCGTGTAGTTCCACGCCGCTGTCGAGGTGCAACGACACGGCGTCTGTGCAATGCCCGAGCAGGGCCTTGGCTTCGGTCAGGTAAAGGCGCTCAACCTTGACGCCATCAATGCGTGGCTTTTCATCCTTCAGCGGCAGCGCGAACCGAGACAGATCGTACCGCGACCGGTTCAACGGACGATTTGACAACGGGGCCTTGAAGCCATGCTTGGACAGCACATTCGCCAGCGGAGCGCGCGTCGACAGGGTGTGTGCATAGACCTCGACCACCTTGCGATCCGGCGCGTAAACCAGCGTGGCATCGCGCGCCGGGAAGTAGCAGAAGCTCTTGCGATTGCGGTTGACCACCTGCACTGCGGTCACTTGATCTCCGGCAAACCGGACGACGAGGTAGTGAGTGATCTTCGTGTCGCCATTTTTCTTCTCGTCGGCCAGTGGCACGTAGACCACTTCGCAGGGCTCGCCCAGACGCATCACGCGGGTGAGCTGTGCTTCCAGTTCCTTCTTGACCGCATCGCTCCAGATGAACGGTGGCGCATCATCGCACGGTACGTCGAAGGCGTCGTAGAGGCGCTTGTTGCCCCGGAGGTCGCCGGTGTTGAGGATCGATTCGGCGACGTCGAACAGCCGTGCTGCCTCGTCGGAGTGGGTGCGCATCCAGACCGCGCGACCAATCTCGCCGCCGTCTTGGGCCAGAAATGCGGCGATCAGATCACTGTCGTTGAGCTGATCGGCAACCGTCGTCAGGATTTGCGTGCCTCGCGGAGATGCAAGACGCAGGATGCGCAGCGCTTCACGTTCGGCGGGATCACGCTGATCCTTGCGCAGATGTTTGACGTGCTCGATCAGGGCGACAGGAAGCCCAGTGACATCCTGTGACCAATCGAAGCCACGGGCAAGCGCTTGGCACTCGGGCAGGCCGCTGAAGGCATTGAGGGTCGGAACCGCTGTCTTCTCGATCAGATCAAGCAGGCAGTGCGCGTTGGTCAGGGTCTTTTTGCCCATTCTGTCTCCCTTCGGCCGATCACATGGCCATCGTCCATTGGCGCATGACCGCCGCCGATTGCGTCAGACCCTGCGCCAGCAGGGTGTCCAAGTATTCGTTCGCCGTCTTGGGCGGGTTTTTCAGGGAGCGTCGATGACCGGCTGCGGCCTCCAGCACGCCTGCGGGATGCAGATCCAGCAGGTCGACGATGAAGTCGTCCGGATGCTGGGCCGCGAGGTTGTAGGGCTTGAGCGCGTCGGCTGGGAAGTCCTTGAGGTTGAAGGTCACGATCAGGCTGGCCCCGGAGTGGATGGCGGCAGCCACCACGTGGCGGTCGTCCGGATCGGGCAGCTTGATTGATGGAATCAGGTACTCGAAGCCGGTGACCAGACTGTCCCGGACATGGGTGTTCATCAACTGGCGCGTCCGGTTCAGCTGGTCTTGGGTCAAGTCGGGGCGGCTGGCCAGCACATTGCGCGTCCACTCGTCGTGGATCATGTCGCTCCAGCGCGCCCGGTAGAGATCCGACAGCGCCAGATGCATCAGCAAATCGCGCAGCGGTGCCGGGTAAAGCACGCAGGCGTCATAGACGACGGTGAAGTGCGAACTCATCCGGTCAGTACCCCATGCCGAGTTCCTGACCCTGCGCAGCCAGTTCATCCAGAGCCTTGCGGCGCTCGGCGTCGATGCGCTTCTTGTAGGCGATGACGTCCTGGTAGCGCACGCGGCGATGGGTGCCGATCTTGTGGAACGGGATGTCACCCTTCTCCAGCAACTGCACAAGGAACGGGCGCGAGACATTGAGGACGTCGGCGGCTTCCTGTGTCGTCAGTTCCGCGTGGATCGGGATGATCGATACTGCGTTGCCTTGGCCGATCTCGGTCAGCACATCCAGCAGCAAGCGCAAGGCGGACGTCGGGATGCGCACGGCGCGTACCGCGCCCTTCTCGTCATGGAAGTCGATCTGCTGGGTTTCGGCGCGGGTTTGGAGCACGGTCGACAGCGCGCGGCCCGACTCCCGGGCGAGCGCGATGTCCTCTTCGGAAGGCAGTGTTTTGTGGATGGCGGGAGCGTTCATGGAGGTCTCCTCGACGGGTCAAAGTGCGAACTGCGGTCAGTATAAATGAAATAAACGAAATCGCAATAACCGAAATGACGCATTCATATCTATGCAGATCAATTGCTTAGAGTAGCTCCGGAGCCTGGACGGAGGTCGGCGGCTGCCCACGAGCGCCCAAAACGTGCTCGCGCACGCCCAAGGCATGGCGCAATTGAATAGGGACTCCCAAACGAAAGGAGTCCTGCGATGCAAACCCATGCCTCATCTGTTCAACCCAGCCGACGTCTACCCCTTCCAGACGGCGCCACACGCATCGCCCTTGGCGAAAGCGAACTGGCCATCCGATGGGGTCTTTCCGTCAAGACCCTGCGCCGCTGGCGGCAGGAACAGCTCGGCCCGATCTTCTGCAAGCTCGGCGCGCGGGTCACCTAAGCGATCCGCTCACCGATTTCGACGACGACATCCCGTTCTGAGGAGGCAGCGATGCTGGACTTCAATTCATCTTCAAACCTCTCGGGTCGCGTCATGGCGCTGATCGATGCCGGGATGCAGCGCGCGCGCGACCGCCAGACGCCGCGCGACTACCTTGGCGTCTCGCGTCTGGGCGTGGCCTGCGAGCGCGCCTTGCAATACGAGTACGTCAAGGCGCCGGTCGATTACGGACGCGAACCCTCGGGCCGGATACTGCGCATCTTCGAACGCGGTCATGTGATCGAGGACTGCACGCTGGCCTGGTTGCGCAAGGCGGGCTTCGACGTTCGCACGCGCAAAGCCGATGGCGAGCAGTTCGGCTTTTCCAGCGCCGATGGCCGCCTGCAAGGCCACGTCGACGGCGTGATCGTCGGCGGCCCCGAGGGCTTTGCCTACCCCGCGCTATGGGAGAACAAGTGCCTGGGCGCGAAGTCTTGGCGCGAGCTTGAGAAAGCCGGCCTCGCCGTCGCCAAGCCGATCTATGCGGTGCAGGTGGCGATCTATCAGGCCTACCTCGAACTCCACCAGCACCCGGCGATCTTCACCGCGGTCAACGCCGACTCGATGGAGATCTACGTCGAGCTCGTCCCCTTCGATGCAGCGCTCGCGCAGCGCTACTCCGACCGCGCGGCGAGAGTCATCGCCGCGAGCGAAGCCGGCGAATTGCTGCCGCGCGCCTTCACCGACGCGACCCACTTCGAATGCCGCATGTGCGCGTGGCAAGACCGCTGCTGGAGGCCATCCGCATGAACCTGGACGCTCCGTTCATCGGCGGCGTCGAACCCATGATCGACGCCAAGCAGGCCGCTGCCGCCTTGCGCTTGCCCTACTACTGGTTCGCCGATCACCAGATGCGCAGCAAGTATCGAATCCCTCACTACCTCCTGGGTGGGCTGGTGCGCTACCGCCTCTCCGATCTCTCCGTATGGGCGGCGCGTAGCGCAACGGTCGAGACACGAGGCCACGCCGATTCAACCAAGGCGTGCGGAGGCGCCGAATGATCGATTTCAACGAATGCCTCGCCCCGCTTGAGCCGAACCGGGAGGCGCGCCGTGACGAGATCCGGGGTGACCTGCTCAGCCGTCTCGAGTTTGTACTGGCCACCTTGCTTCCTGCAGGCAAGACGCGTGGCGGTCGTTTCCTGATCGGGGACGTGCTCGGCAGCCCCGGCGACAGTCTTGAAGTCGTGCTCACCGGCGAGAAGACCGGTCTGTGGACGGATCGCGCAACTGGCGATGGCGGCGACGTATTCACCCTCATTGCGGCGCACCTCGGCATCGATGCGAACACCGACTTTGCGCGTGTCCTCGATGCGGCCAGCGACTTGCTTGGGCGCGCGTCGCCAGCGCCCGCGCGCAAGGGCAAGAAAGCCGCGCCCGTCGATGATCTCGGGCCAGCCACTGCCAAATGGGACTACCTCGACGCGGCGGGCAAGCTCATCGCGGTCGTCTATCGCTACGACCCGCCCGGGCGAAAGAAGGAGTTTCGGCCCTGGGATGCCAAGCGACGCAAGATGGCTCCGCCCGAGCCGCGCCCGCTCTACCACCAGCCCGGTTTGGCCGGCACAACCGAAGTCGTCCTGGTCGAAGGCGAGAAGTGCGCGCAAGCGCTGATCGATGCCGGCATCGTGGCCACCACGGCGATGCATGGAGCCAATGCGCCCATCGACAAGACCGACTGGTCGCCCTTGGCCGGCAAAAGCGTGCTCATCTGGCCCGACCGCGACAAGCCGGGCTGGAACTACGCCGCGCAGGCTGCACAAGCGATCTTGGCGGCAGGCGCCGTCAGTTGCCACATCCTGTATCCACCCGAAGAAGCCGGCGAAGGCTGGGATGCCGCGGACGCACTGGCCGAAGGCTTTGACGTTCCTGCCTTCCTCGCGCATGGCCCGCGGCTACAAATCCACGCGGTGCTCGACGATCCCGAACCGGTGATTGCGCGAGACGAGTCGGTGTGGGGCACCGAGGACGCGCTGGCGCTCGCTTTTACCCGCCGCTACCACCACGACTGGCGCTACGTGGCCGCTTGGGGCCGCTGGCTGGTCTGGGACGGTCATCGCTGGCGTGCGGAAGAAACGCTGGCGGCTACGGACCTGATCCGTGGCGTCTGCCGTCACGTCGCCGTCAGCGCCGACAACCCGAAGATTGCCGCCAAACTCGCAGCCGCCAGTACCGTCGGCGGTGTCGAGCGTCTGGCGCGCGCGGATCGCCGCCACGCAGCCACCACCGCGGAATGGGATGCCGACCCGTGGCTGCTCAACACGCCCGGTGGGGTGATCGACCTCACGACCGGCAGGCAGCGGCCCCACGAGCGCGCGGATCGGATGACCAAGATCACCACCGCCACGCCCGCAGGCGACTCGGCCATTTGGCGGCAGTTCTTGGCCGAGGTCACCGGAGGCGACGCGGAGCTGCAAGCCTACCTGCAACGCATGACGGGCTATGCGCTCACCGGGTCGACGCAGGAGCACGCGCTGTTCTTCCTCTACGGCACCGGCGCGAACGGCAAATCGGTGTTCGTCAACACGCTGGCGACGATCCTCGGCGATTACGCCGCCAACGCGCCGATGGATACGTTCATGGAGACGCGTACCGATCGGCACCCGACCGACATGGCGGGCCTGCGCGGCGCGCGCTTCGTCGCCGCCATCGAAACCGAACAAGGGCGGCGCTGGGCCGAGTCCAAGGTCAAGAGCTTGACCGGGGGCGACAAGATCTCCGCGCGCTTCATGCGCCAGGACTTCTTCGAGTTCTTTCCGCAGTTCAAGTTGTTCGTCGCCGGCAACCACAAGCCAGCGATTCGCAATATCGACGAGGCCATGAAGCGGCGGCTGCACCTGATCCCCTTCACGGTCACTGTGCAACCCGAGCGACGCGACAAGCACCTCCAGCAAAAGCTCCTGGCCGAGCGCGACGGCATTCTCGCCTGGGCGGTGCAAGGGTGCCTGGACTGGCAGCGGCTCGGTCGTCTGTCGCCGCCCCAGCAAGTGCTTGAAGCGACCGAGGAGTGGGAAGCTTTCGCCGCCGACGAGAAGATCTACCGACCGTTTCCGCCCAGCCCCGAAGCCATCGACCGCATGCTGGAGACGATGACGTGGGTGCAGTGGCTGGAGGTCGAGCAACGGCACCTGGTGTGGATGCGGGCCAAGCGCCACGGCTGGCGCGACATCACCATCCGCTTCGCCTGTGATCGCACGACGGCCTGGCGACGCTGGCAGCGTGCGCTGGAAATCGTGGCAACGCGCCTCAACGCAGCCGCACATTGACGACCGGACGGGCACGGAAGATACTAACTACTATTAATAGTTAGGAGAATGGCCATGCCCACCAGCGTTGCCCTTGGCAACCACTTCGAAACCTTCATTCGCGATCAGGTGCAAAGCGGTCGTTTCAACAACGTCAGCGAGGTGGTGCGGGCAGGGCTGCGTCTGCTGGAGGAGCGGGAAGAGCGCAAGCAACTTGAACTCGGCGCGCTGCGCGCCGAGATCGCAGCGGGCCGAGCCAGCGGGCCCGCCAAACCTGCCGATGCGGTGTTCGACCGCCTTGAGGCCAAGTACGCCGCGCAAATTGAACGTTGATGCGCCTGGCCTTCACCCCGTTGGCCGAGCTTGATCTCGAAGCGATCGCCAACTACATCGCGGCCGACAATCCGGCGCGCGCCCTGAGCTTCGTGCGCGACCTGCGCGCACAGTGCCAGCGCATCACCCTCAACCCGTCCGGTTACCGCCTGCGCCCCGAGTTGGGCGATGGCATCCGTTCCTGCGCCCACGGCCACTACGTCGTCTTCTTCGAGGCCGACCCCGATGAGGTACTGGTCGTGCGCATCCTGCACGGCGCGCGCGACCTGCCAACGCTGTTCGATGCAAGCGAGCGGTAGTTCAAGCCGCCCCAAAGCATGGGCAACGTCGGGTAAGGCTTGGCGAGCCTGTCCACCGTTTGCCCCGCGTGTCCTTTTTGATGCGGTGCCGGCCTGCAACAAAACCCACGGTTCGAGGGTAGGATTCACTCCATGCTCGGGGTAGTGGCGGCGAAGCGACAGTGGCTAAAAAGTCACAGTGGCTAAAAAGCGACACTGCCGAGGAAAAAAGGGCCCTTCCTGCCGAATAGGCCATGCGGGGGGCGCGAGCGCGACGCATTTCTAGCGTCAGGGTGCGCACCCAGGTTCGCAGGGTTCGCAGGGTTCGCACGGTTCGCACCCCGCCGCCGCAGTACGCCACACCACCATTCCCGAGCCCGCTACGGCCACCGCCAGCGGGCTCGCCTCGTTTGGCCACGCGTTGGCGTGGCTTGCGACCTGGCCGGGGCCACTCCTTCCCGGCCAGGCCGCCCTCTGACAAGGAACCGCTCTGAACACGCTCCACGTCGAGTACCGCAAGGTCGAGGCGCTGATTCCCTACGCCCGCAATCCGCGCACGCATTCCGAAGCGCAGGTCGCCAAGATCGCCGCGAGCATCGTCGAGTTCGGCTGGACGAACCCGGTGCTGGTCGATGGCGCGAGCGGCCTCATTGCCGGCCACGGTCGCTTGGCCGCGGCGCGCAAGCTGGGACTGGATGAGGTGCCGGTGATTGAACTGGCCCATCTCACGCCCTCGCAAAAGCGCGCGCTCGTCGTGGCCGACAACCGCCTGGCGCTCGATGCCGGCTGGGACGAGGAAATGCTGGCGCTGGAACTGGCCGAACTGGCCGAAGCCGGCTATGCGCTGGCGCTGACCGGCTTCGAGGATGGCGAGATCGAGTCTTTGCTGGCCGGGGTGGTCGATGCCGACGAGGACGGCCAAGACGATGCGGACGATGGCAGCGCGGACGATGGCGCCGACGAGGTTCCCGACGCCCCATTGGTGCCGGTGTCGCGCACGGGCGATGTCTGGGCGCTGGGTTGACGCGATACGCATGAGCCACGATTACGAAGGCGCCGCCGCCATCGAACGCGCCTGGCGCGAGGGGCTGACGCCCGACCCGTCGCTGAGCGTCTCCGAATGGGCCGACCGCCATCGGATGCTCTCCAGCAAGGCCTCCGCCGAGCCGGGACGCTGGCGCACCAGTCGCACGCCGTACTTGCAGGCGATCATGGATTGCCTCTCGCCCACCTCGCCCATCGAGCGCGTGGTGTTCATGAAGGCGGCGCAGCTTGGCGCGACCGAGATGGGCAGCAACTGGATCGGCTATGTGATCCACCATGCGCCGGGGCCGATGATGGCGGTGTGGCCCACCGTCGAGATGGCCAAGCGCAACTCCAAGCAACGCATCGATCCCTTGATCGAGGAATCGGGCGTACTGGCGGAATTGATCGCCCCGGCGCGCTCGCGCGATTCGGGCAACACGATCCTGGCCAAAGAGTTCCGCGGCGGCGTGCTGGTCATGACCGGTGCCAACAGCGCCGTGGGCTTGCGCTCGATGCCGGTGCGGTACTTGTTTCTGGATGAGGTGGACGGCTATCCGCTGGACGTCGAGGGCGAAGGCGATGCGATCTCCTTGGCCGAGGCGCGCACCCGCACCTTTGCCCGGCGCAAGATCTTCATCGTCTCCACGCCGACCATCGCGGGCGCCTCAGCCATCGAGCGCGAATACGAGGCGTCCGATCAGCGCCGCTATTTCGTGCCCTGTCCCCACTGCGCGCACCGCCAGTGGCTGCGCTTCGAGCAACTGCGCTGGGACAAGGGATCGCCAGAAACTGCCGCCTACATCTGCGAGTCCTGCGACACCGCCATCGCCGAGCATCACAAGAGCTGGATGCTGGAGCGCGGAACCTGGCAAGCGATGGCCGAGGAACCGAGCAAGACGGCAGGCTTCCACCTGTCCTCGCTCTACAGCCCGGTCGGCTGGCGCGCCTGGCGCGAGATCGCCGCGGCGTGGGAGGCGGCCGTGAACAAGGAATCGGGTTCGGCCTCCGCGATCAAGACCTTCAAGAACACGGAACTCGGCGAAACATGGGTCGAGGAAGGCGAAGCGCCCGACTGGCAGCGCCTGGTCGAGCGCCGCGAGGACTACCGCATCGGCAGCATCCCGATGGGCGGCTTGCTCCTGGTCGGCGGCGCCGACGTGCAGAAGGATCGCATCGAGACCTCGATCTGGGCCTTCGGGCGCGACCGGGAGTGCTGGCTGATCGAGCACCGGGTATTGATGGGCGACACCGCCCGCGACAGCGTGTGGAAGGCGCTGGCCGATGTCCTGGCCGAGCACTGGACGCACGCCTCGGGCGCCGCGCTGCCGCTGGCGCGCTTCGCGCTCGACACGGGCTTTGCGACGCAAGAGGCCTACGCCTTCGTGCGCGCCAGCCGCGATGCGCGGGTGATGGCGGTCAAGGGCGTAGCGCGTGGCGCCGCCCTGGTCGGCACGCCCACAGCGGTGGACATGAGCCAAGGCGGCAAGAAGCTGCGCCGCGGCATCAAGGTGTTCGCGGTCACCGGCGCCATCGCCAAGCTGGAGTTCTACAACAACCTGCGCAAAGGCCCGGAATTGGCCGAGGACGGCGTCGCCATCCGCTACCCCGCGGGTTTCGTGCACCTGCCCAAGATCGACGCCGAGTTCATCCAGCAGTTGTGCGCCGAGCAACTGATCACGCGCCGCAACCGCAACGGCTTTCCGGTGCGCGAGTGGCAAAAGATGCGCGAGCGCAACGAGGCCTTGGACTGCTACGTGTACGCCCGCGCCGCTGCCTCGGCCGCCGGACTCGACCGCTTCGAGGAGCGCCACTGGCGCGAACTGGAACGCCAACTGGGCGTGGCCGAGGCCGCGCCCGATGAACCCGACCAGCCAGCACCCAACGAGGCCATCCAACGCGGTGGCCTCGGCGTTTCTGGCACCCCACACCGTGGCCGGCGCGTGATCAAGAGCCGCTGGCTGTCCTGACCTTCAAGGAGTCCCCATGAGTCTTGCCACCCGTATCGAAAGCCTGGTCATCCGCGTCGCGCAGGAGTTCAACGATGTGCGCGCGAAGGCCGGCAGCCTCGCCAACCTCACCACCACCGACAAGTCGAGCCTGGTCGCCGCGATCAACGAGCTGAAGGCAGCCGTGGTGTCGGCCACCGCCATCGACGACGCCCAAGTCTCGGCCACCAGCACCTATTCGTCGAACAAGATCGTGTCCTTGCTGGACGCGCTCAAGGCGGAAATCCTCGGCGGCGCGGATGCCGCCTACGACACGCTGCTGGAAATCCAGCAGCTCTTGCAGGACGACACCAGCGGCCTCGATGCGCTGCTGACCGCGGTCAACAAGCGGGTGCGCTTCGATGAGGCGCAAACGCTCACCACGGGCGAACAAGCGCAGGCGCGCAGCAACATCGGGGCCGTCGCGGCCAGCGACGTCGGCGACACCGACACCGATTTTGTCGCCATTCTCGACGGCGCGCTCGACTGATGGCGCTGGTGCAACGACTGGTCGATCTGGTCGCGCGCATCGGTGGCGTGCTGTCGACCAAGATCGACGCCAGCCACCCGAGCGCGGCGCGCGCCTGGGTGTGCTTTGGCTACCTCGGCGGGCAGATCGTCATCCGCAGCGCGTACAACGTCGCCGGCATCACGCGCACGGCGCAAGGTCGCTACCGCATCGCGTTCGCGACTGCCCTGGCCGACGCCGGCTACGCGTGGGTCGCGCTCGCCTTCGACAGCGCCGCGCGCGGACAGCAGGCGTCGGTGATCGTGCGCGCACCGGGCGACGCCAAGAGCGCCGAGCATCTAGACGTCAGTTGCGCCGCCAGCGCGACCACCTACGGCGATTGCGCCGAGATCAACGTCGTGGTGCTGCGCTGATGGCCTACACCCAAGCCCACCTGGACGTGCTGCAGGCGGCCCTCGCGATGGGCGAGAAGCGCGTGAGCTTCGCCGACAAGACGGTCGAGTACCGCTCGGTCGACGAACTCAAGGCCGCCATCCGCGAGGTCAAGCGCAGCATCGCCGAGGAGGCGTCGGCCACCGGCCTCTGGCCCGGGCCGCCACGCCAGATTCGGGTCACCACCCGCAAGGGGTTTTGAGATGGCCTGGTTCTCCCACACCGTGCGCCGCCTGTTCGGCGGCTCGCCCGTACACGAAGCGGCAGGCCGCGGTCGGCGCTCGCTGGCGTGGATGCCGGGCAACCCGGGCGCAGTCGCCGCGCTCCTGACCAGCGGCACCGACCTGCGCAGCAAGAGTCGCGACCTCGTGCGCCGCAACGCGTGGGCGCAAGCGGCGCTCGACGCTTTTGTCGCCAACGCGGTCGGCACCGGCATCAAGCCGCAGAGCCTGTCGGCGGACGAGGGCTTCAAGACCCAGGTGCAGGCGCTGTGGCGCGACTGGACGGACGAGGCCGACGCGGCGGGCCAGACCGACTTCTACGGCCTGCAGGCGCTCGCTTGCCGGGCCATGCTCGAAGGCGGCGAATGCTTGATCCGGCTGCGCCCGCGCCGACCCGAGGACGGTCTGTCGGTGCCGCTGCAGTTGCAACTGCTCGAACCTGAGCATTTGCCCTTCCACCTCAACACCGACTTGCCGTCCGGCAACGTGGTGCGCTCGGGCATCGAGTTCGACGCGCTCGGACGGCGCGCCGCCTACCACCTCTACCGCGCCCACCCCGAGGACGGGCGGCTGGCGCCGATGTCCGGCCAAGGCGGCATGGAGACGGTGCGCATCGACGCGCGCGAAGTCATCCACCTCTTTCGCGTGCTGCGCCCGGGTCAGATTCGCGGCGAGCCGTGGCTGGCGCGCGCCCTGGTCAAACTCAATGAGCTCGACCAGTACGACGACGCGGAACTGGTGCGCAAGAAAACCGCGGCGATGTTCGCCGGCTTCGTCACCCGCCAGAACCCCGAGGACACCCTCATGGGCGAAGGCGCCGCCGACAGCAACGGCATCTCGCTGGCGGGTTTGGAGCCCGGCACGCTGCAGATTCTGGAACCGGGCGAGGACATCAAGTTCTCCGATCCGGCCGACGTGGGCGGCTCCTATTCGGAGTTCCTGCGCACCCAATTCCGCGCCGTCGCCGCGGCCATCGGCATCACCTACGAGCAACTGACCGGCGACCTTACCGGGGTCAACTATTCCTCGATCCGCGCCGGCATGCTGGAGTTTCGGCGCCGCTGCGAAATGCTGCAACACTCGGTTCTGGTGCACCAGCTGTGCCGCCCGGTGTGGGCGGCGTGGATGAAGCAGGCGGTGCTGTCCGGCGCGCTGGACGCACCCGGCTTTGCCCGCGGCTCACCCGCCCAGCGCCGCGCCTTCCTGCAAGCCAAGTGGATTCCGCAGGGCTGGCAATGGGTCGATCCGCTCAAGGAATACAAGGCGATGTTGATGGCCATCCGCGCCGGCCTCCTGTCGCGCTCGGAAGCCATCTCGGCCAACGGCTACGACGCCGAGGACATCGACCGCGAAATCGCCGCCGACAACAAGCGCGCCGACGAACTCGGCCTCATCTTCGATTCGGACCCGCGCTACACCTATCGCAGCGGCGGCAACGCCGACCCGGATCGCGCGGCGGTCACACCCGACGATCTCGACACACTCAGCGATGAGGTATCCGCCGCAGCGAATGCTTGAGATCGGCAAGGCGGCGCTGGCATGAGCGCACGGGCTATCTGTCCAGCCCTTTGTATCCCTTGTGAAAAATGTAGGACAGATCCGGCCGCAGAAGGTAGCTGTCGCAATTCTCGTGAACGTGGCACTGCCAATATTCCTGCGACGGGCCAAGGCGCAGCCGAAGCGCGTCATCCGCCTCACGGAAGCGCTCGACCAAATCGCCAGGCAGCGATTCGATGTCCCTGAAGTACGGGATCACCGTCTCCAACTCGCGCCACCACCGCTCCAACTCCACTGCGGTCATGTGCGGAAACCAGAACCACGAGCGATAGCCGCACTCCTCGACCAAGAGGACAAAGAACTCGCTGCGGCAACGCGCTTCAAGGGCATCGAACATCGGTGCAGGCCCACCCGGCCTTAATCGCTTGCGTACGCCAGATCGTCCGGCGCTCGCACCGTACCACGCGGTAACCCACCCAGAGGATCAACGTGACGCTCCTTCCCCATATGGCGGCGCGCCTGTTCGGCGTGCCGTTGGCGATCCATCGCCCCAAGCTCGACGTCATCTTGTCGGTGCTCGGCACGCGCGTGGGTCTGGCCGACCTGGCCGCACCCACCGGCTACACGCCAGCGCCGCGCGCGCCCACGCCCGCCCAGGGCAAGATCGCGGTCATCCCGATTCACGGCACCTTGCTGCGCCGCACCTCGGGCCTGGACGCCGAGTCGGGACTGGCGAGCTACGCTGCGGTCGCGGCGCAACTGGACGCCGCGCTGGCCCAGCCCGAGGTCGCGGCCATCTTGCTCGACGTCGACTCGCCGGGCGGCGAATCGAGCGGCGTGTTCGACCTGGCCGAGCGCATCCGCGCCGCCTGCGCGATCAAGCCGGTGTGGGCGGTCGCCAACGAAATGGCGTTCTCGGCGGCCTACGCGCTCGCCTCGGCGACCAATCGCGTGTTCGTCTCGCGCACCGGCGGCGTGGGCTCGATTGGCGTCATCGCCATGCACATCGACCAGTCCATCAAGGATGCCAAGGACGGCGTGCGCTACACCGCAGTGTATGCCGGCGCGCGCAAGAACGATCTCAACCCGCACGAGCCGATCTCCGACCACGCCCACGCCGTGCTGCAAAGCGAAGTGCAGCGCATCTACGAGGTGTTCGTCGATACCGTCGCGCGCCATCGCAGCCTCGATGCCGACGCGGTACGCGC
Organism: uncultured Dokdonella sp.; assembly: GCA_964582225.1. Taxonomy (GTDB): domain Bacteria; phylum Pseudomonadota; class Gammaproteobacteria; order Xanthomonadales; family Rhodanobacteraceae; genus Dokdonella_A. The sequence goes on from CAZORA010000002.1 coordinate 197,333, forward strand.
CACCGAAGCGGGCCTGTTCTTCGGCGCCGATGCCCTCGACGCGGGCCTTGCCGACAGCGTCGGCAGTTTCGACGAAGCGTTCGCGCAGCTTCGCCGCTCGCTCTCCCCACGTCCGACTGCGCTGGCTGCGGCCAAGCGCACGGGCCGTTTGCACCCCCAGCCAATGGAGCCTTCCATGAACGCCCCCACCGAACCCACCGAACCCACCGAACCTGCCGCGACCGAGGCGCCGCGTGCCGATCCGACCGCCACCGCCTCGCCGCCGCCGGCCAGCCCTCCCGCCTTGAGCGTCGCCGACGCCCTCGACATCGCGCAGACCTGCACCTTGGCCGGACGCGCCGACCTGATTGCGGGCTTTCTCGAAAGCGCTGCCACGCCGCACGCCGTGCGCCACCAGCTGCTCGCCGCGCAAGCCGACGCGAGCCCCGAGATCGTCAGCCACATCGCCCCGGAAGCGGCGCGCCAAGCGGCCAGCAATCCGCTGATCGACGCGGCCCAGCGCATCGCGGCTGCCGCCACGTCCAAGAAGGAGTCCTGAGATGCCCAGCGCACTGTCCGAACCGTTGAACCTGGGCGACCTGCTCAAGTTCGAAGCGCCCAACTTCTACTCGCGCGACCGCGTCACTGTCGGCGCCGGCCAAAGCCTGGCGCTCGGCACGGTCGTCGGCAGCGTCACCGCGACCGGCAAGATCAAGCCGGTCGACCCCTCCGCCGAGGACGGCAGCCAGGTCGCCTGCGGGGTGTTGCTGCAAGCCTGCGACGCGACGCTCGCCGAGCGCGACGACGGCCTCATCGTCGCCCGCCACGCCATCCTCGCCGACCACGCGCTCGCCTGGCCCGAGGCCATCACCCACGCCGAAAAACTCACCGCTCTGGCGCAACTCAAAGCGCTGGGCGTGCTGGTTCGCCAAGGAGCCTGAACCATGAACAATCCTTTCAGCCACCCCGCCTTTTCCATGACGGCGCTCACCGCCGCCATCAACATCCTGCCCAACCGCTACGGGCGCCTCGAAGCGCTCGGCCTGATGCCGACCAGGCCCGTGCGGCAGCGCCAGATCGTCGTCGAAGAAATGAACGGCGTGCTGAACCTCCTGCCGACCTTGCCGCCGGGCTCGCCCGGCACGGTGGGCACACGCGGCAAGCGCACGCTGCGCTCCTTCGTGGTGCCGCACATCCCGCACGACGACGTGGTGCTGCCCGAGGAAGTGCAAGGCATTCGCGCCTTCGGCTCGGAAACCGAAACCGAGACGGTCGCCGGCGTCATCGCCCGTCATCTGGAAACGATGCGCAACAAGCACGCCATCACGCTGGAGCACCTGCGCATGGGCGCGCTCAAGGGCGTGATCCTGGACGCCGATGGTTCGGTGCTCTACGACCTGTTCGACGCCTTCGGCATCGCCGCGCAGTCGGTGGCGTTCGAGCTCGGCGCCGCCGGCACCAACGTCAAGGCCAAGTGCGCCCTGGTGCTGGCGGCCATCGAGGACAACCTCAAGGGCGAGTTCATGAACGGCGTGCATTGCCTGTGCTCGCCGGAGTTCTTCGCCGCGCTCACCGGTCACGCCAAGGTCGAGAAGGCGTTCGAGAACTGGCAAAACGGCGCCATCCTCATCAACGACGTGCGCCGCGGTTTCACCTACGGCGGCATCACGTTCGAGGAATACCGGGGCCAGGCCACCGACGCCGCGGGCGCCTCGCGCCGCTTCATCGCCGCCGGCGAAGCGCACGCGTTCAGGCGGCAGCGTGACCGAGGAACCCTTGGGCGGCGCGGCGCCGACCATCGGCGACCGCTATTTTCTCGCCCATCCGAAAGTCTCAGCCCTGGTGGTCACCGACTCGGCAAGCACCCCAGTCACCTTGACCATGGGCACGCACTACACCGCCGAAACCGACTTCGGCGCCATCCAGTTTCTGGACGCCACCGGCTTCACCGCGCCGTTCAAGGCCAGCTACACCTACGGCACGGCGACCGAGATCGGCATCTTCACCCAGGCCTTGCCCGAGCGTTACCTGCGCCTGGAAGGCATCAACACCGCGCAGGGCAACGCCAAGGTGCTGGTCGAGCTGTACCGCGTGGCCTTCGATCCCTTGAAGGAAATCTCCTTCATCTCGGACGAGTACAACAAGTTCGAACTGGAAGGCTCGCTCTTGGCCGACACCACCAAACCCTACGACGCGCTGCTCGGCCAGTTCGGCCGCATCGTGCAACTGTGAGGCGCGCGCCATGAGCGAACTCGACATCCTCATCCCGCCGGCCTGCCACCTCACCGTGGCCGGCGAAACGCTCGCCCTGAGCCCGCTCAAGGTGGGCCAGATGCCCGCCTTCCTGCGCGCCATCACGCCGGCCATGAAGGACATGGGCGGCGGCCCCATCGACTGGCTGACCTTGTTCGGCGAGCGCGGCGACGATCTCCTGACGGCGATTGGCATCGCCATCGGCAAGCCGCGCGACTGGATCGACGCGCTCGATGCCGACGAAGCGGTGCTGCTGACCGCCAAGGTGATCGAGGTGAACGCGGATTTTTTTACCCGCACGGTGATGCCGCGCATCAACGGCCTGATCGCGCAGACGAGCGCGCTGCAGACGGCGGCGGCTGGTTCGACGCCGTCCAGCACCTGATCGCCCACGGACATCGCTGGCCGGACATCCTCACCTACACCTTGGCGCAGCTGCGCGGCTTTGTTGCCGCGACCGCGCGGCTGGAGGCGGCGCGCGATGCGCGCCTGCTGTCCCTGGTCACCCTCGGTAGCCGCGCCGACGCCCGCCTTCTCGACCAGACCTTCGACCGACTGCAAAGCCATGCGCGTTTCCATCCGCATTGACAGCGCCGCCGCCGCGGCCCACCTGCGCCGTTGGGGCGGCCAGTTGCGCGACAAGACCCGCAAGGCGGTCGCGCGCGGCCTGCGCGGGGAAGCCAAGGACCTGCGCGAAGACGTGCGCGCGCATGTGGCCCAGCACATGAAGGTGGTGCGCAAGTCCTTCGTCAAAGGCTTCTCGGCCAAGGTACTGGACAAGGACCCCAATCGGCTGCCGGCGCTCTACGTCGGCGCGCGCATCCCCTGGGCGGGCATCCACGAGCGCGGCGGCCAGATCAACGGGCGCATGCTGATTCCGCTCAACGGTCGGGTCGGGCGCAAGCGCTTCAAGGCGCAGGTCGCTGAACTCATGGCCGGCGGCAACGCCTATTTCATCAAGAACAAGAAGGGCAACATCGTCCTCATGGCCGAGAACATCGCCGAGCACGACCGCGTGCTGTCGGGCTTCAAGCGTCGCTACCGCAAGGCCTCGGGCATCAAGAAGCTCAAGCGCGGCGCCGACATCCCCATTGCCGTGCTGGTGGCGCGGGTGGAGATCAAGAAGCGCCTGGACGTCGAGCGCCTGGTGGCCGCGCACATCCCGCGCCTGGTCGCGGCCATCGAGCGCGAACTGCGCGCGCTGGACTGAACCATGGCGAACCGGATTGCCGTGCTCGTCGCGCTCGAAGGCGCCGACGAAGGGCTCAAGCGCACGCTCGATGCCGCCGAACGCAGCATGGGCGACTTCGCCTCGACCGCGCGCTCGGCCAGCGACAAGGCCGCGGCCGGGATGGGCGAGGTCAAGGCCGGCATGTCGGCGCTGGACGAGCAGATCGGCAAGGCCAAGACGCAACTGCTCGCCTTCCTCACCGTCGCGTGGGCGGCGAGCAAGGCCAAGGAAGCAATCGAAGTCGCCGACGCCTACGGCCAGATGGCCGAGCGCATCCGCATGGCCACGCGCGACCAGGAGGAGTACGCGCAGGTGCAGCAACGCCTGCGCGACACCGCCAACATCACCTATCGCGCGCTGGGCGAGCAACAGGAGATGTACATCCAGACGGCGGACGCGCTGCGCTCGCTCGGCTACCGCACCGATGAGGTGCTGGATATCACCGACAGCTTCAGCTATCTCCTGACCACCAACGCCGCCAGCGCGCAGCGCGCGCAAAGCGCGATGGATGCGTACACGAAGTCCATCCAGTCAGGCAAGGTCAGCGCGCAGTCCTGGCAAACCCTCATGGCGGCGACGCCGACCCTGGTCGACGCCATCGCCGGCGCCACCGGCAAGACGAGCGCCGAGATCCGCCAACTGGGCGTCACCGGCAAGCTCGCGATCTCCGACCTCAACAACGGCCTGTATCAGACCGTCGATGCGAACCGCGCCGCCACCAACGGCATGGTCACCACCTTTGGCGACGCGATGACGCGGCTCTCCAACGAGTGGAGCGTCTACATCGGCGAGGCCAACCGGGCGACGCAAGCCACGCAAAAGATCGTCGCCCTGATCGACGCGCTCGCCGCCAACTTCGACACCGTCATGGCGTGGCTGAAGCGCCTGATCGAGGTCGGGCTGATGGTGCTGATCTACCGCCTGATCCCGGCCCTCATTACCGCGTGGCAGACCGCAGGCGCGGCGGCGGTCGCGGCGGCGCGCACGACGACGGCCGCCTGGGCCACGGCCAACCTGTCGCTCGGCAACGCCATCGCCACCGTCGGCAAACTGCGCGTCGCCTTTGCGGTGCTGAGCGCGGCCCTCATCGGCTGGGAAATCGGCACCTGGCTCTCGGAGAAGTTCACGTTCGTGCGCAAGGCCGGCATCTTCATGGTCGAAGTGCTCATGCGGGGCATCGAGCAACTGCGCTTTGGCTGGGAAGTGTTCGCGGCGATCTTCACCTCCGACACCATCGCCGAGGCCACCGCGCGCCACGCGCAGCGTCTGGCCGAGATGAACCGCATCTTCGCCGAGATGTACGCCGATGCGAGCGATGGCGCCGAGGCCGCCCGCGGTGCCATGGACAGCGCCGCCAGCGCCGCCGAGGAGGTCGCCAAACGCCTGAGCGCGGTGCGCCGCAGCACGCAGGAGGCGCTCGCCGCCGGCATCGAGGCCATCCACGCAACGCTGGAGCAGCTTGCGTCGCGCCTGGGCGAGGTCGAGCAAGCCGTGGGCCGCGCGCAGGCGACCGTCAACGACGCCACCGGCAAGATGGCCGAGGCCTACCGCGTCCTGACCGGCCAGATCGAAGCGGCGCTGGCGCAGCAGGTGTTGGCGGTCAAGAACCGCTACGAGCAGGAAAAGGCGGAACTCGAACGCAGCGGGCAATCCGAACGCGCGCGCATCACGCAGTCCACCGCGCTCCTGACCGAGGCCCTGAGCCAGCAGACGACGCTGCGCCGGCAGGCCACCACCGACACCCTGCAACTGATCGAGCAGGAATCCCAGGCCCGGCGCGAAGCCGCCGCGCGGCAAGGCGAGAGCGACAGCGAGCGCGCGCTCAGCGTGCAGCGGGTGGAAAACGACATCCTCGCCACCAAGCGCCAGACGCTCACCCAAGCGCTCGCGGAATACCGGCAGCATGTCGATGCGCTCAACGCCGAGGCCAACCGCCATCTGGCCGAGGTCCAGCGCATCGAGCAGGCCAAGCGGCAACTGTCGATGTCGACCGAGGAGCGCATCCGCGACATCCGCCGTCAGGCGATGAGCGACTTCGAGGCGACCGAGGATCGCAAGCGCCAGATCGCCGAGTTGCAGCAGCAGGCACGCACCGCGCTCGCCAACGGCGAACTCGAACTCGCCCGCGCACGCGCGCAAAAGGCCATGGACTTGGCCGCCCAAGTGGCCAGCGCCCAGACCAGCGAGGCCAAACGCGCGGAAGATGCGCGCCGGCAATCCGAACAGGCGCTCTCGCAGGCCGTGCAGCTGGAAGGCCAGGCGCGCGAAGCCAGCCGCAGGAAGGAGTATGGGCAGGAAGCCGACCTCTTGCGTCAGGCCGGCGAACTGCGCGCCCAAGCCGCGCAGCGTGCGCGCGAGGCCGACGAGCAGTCCACCCGCGGCAAGGCCGGCGTGCGCCAAGCCATCGACGACATTCGCCAATCCGAGGACATCCTCAACCGCTCGCTCGACGCCGAAGCCCAAGCCCACCGCACGGCGGCCGATACCGCCACGCGCGCCCGCGAGGACATCGGTCGCGTGCTGCGCCAGACCCAATCGCAGATCGATGAGATCAGCGCCAAGCTGCAGGAAGGGCTGAAGCTCACCCTCGACGCCGACACCTCGCGCTTCGAGCAGGCGCTCGCCGAACTCGACCGCACGCTGGAAGAAAAGCGCGTCCTGCTCACGATCCAGGCCGATCTCAAGGAAGCCGAACAGACCCTCAAAGACTACGAAGTCGCGCTCAAGGAAGGACGCACGCTACCGATCGATGCCGATGTGTCCAAAGCGCAGCAAGCGCTCGACAAGCTCAAGACCTACGCCGAGCAAAGCGGGCAGTTCGACCTCAAGGTCAGCACCGAACAGGCGCAGGCGGCCATCGGTCAGGTCGACGGCATGATCCGCTCGCTCGACCGCATCCAGACCGAGTCGCGCCATCAGGTCGACAGCAATGCCGCTGCCGCGCGCGCCGAGGTGATGAGCCTCGATGGCGCGCACACCTCGAGCACCCACACCATTTACGTGCAGCGGGTCGAGGTCAACGCCAGCGGCGGCCTCGCCGGTGGCGGCATCCGGCGCTTCGCACAAGGCGGCAGGGCCGCCGCACCCGCCAGCCCGATCTCGGCGGCATTTCCACGCTTGTCCGGCGGCACGATTCCCGGTTCCGGACACCACGACAGCGTGCCGCGCACGCTCGATGCCGGCGCGTTCGTGCTGCGCAAGGCGGCGGTGCGCAAGTACGGCGCAGCGCGGCTGGCGAATCTGGCGCGCGGCGTCGCGCGCTTTGCCACGGGCGGCCCGGTCGAGCGCGCGGAGGATCGCCCGAGCGGCCCCAAGCGCAATCGGGACGTGGTCGAAGCCCTCAAGCTCGTCGACCTCGGCTATCAGGGCATGATGACCTACGTCTCCTGGCTCACCACCCATCGCGGCCTCGCCTTGAGCGGCGACTTTCGCTTCAACACCGAACGCAACTACGGGCGGCAGGCGGGCGTCGACCGCGAGTATCTGGGCAAGCTCGTCGCGACCAAGACGCCGACGTCGACCGAGCGCAGCATCATCGAGGTCATCAAAGGGCGCTGGCGCTCGGCGATGTCGCAAGCGCTGCTGGTCGGCAAAGACCTCGAGCGCGAGCTCATCGACTACATGGAGGCCCACCAAGGCGAGTTCTTCCGCGGCGGCGGCCTGGCCAAGTCCGACACGGTTCCGGCGATGCTCACGCCCGGCGAGTTCGTGGTCAATCGCAGCACCGTCGCGCGCCTTGGCGCCGGGTTCTTCGAAGCGCTCAACAATCTTTCTGCGCCGGCCCATGCGCTGGCAGGCCGCACGATGACGCGCGTCCAGGGCTACGCCAACGGCGGCCTGGTGCGCCCTCCGGGCTCCAGCCTGCCGCGCCCGGCGTGGCCCGAGCCGAGCACGCCGTCCCGAACGGTGCGAGTGGAACTGGCGGCAGGCGGGCAGCGCGTCAACGCCACCATCGACGCGGGCGATGAGGCGCGCTTGCTGCAGATGCTCAGCGCCGCGCGCGCCCGGGCGATGTGACAAGGCGTGCTGCCAGACCCGCTGCAGGCGTGGACAGTCTCAGCAGGACAAATGCCCCAACAACGCGAGGCCGTCTCGCCCGAATGCACCGACTTGGCCCAACTCGGTCAGCAGCGCCGTTTCAAGGCGGCATCCGTGGGAGTCGAGCGAAACCTGCGCGGTGACGTGACCGCTCGGGTCGCAGGAAAGCTCGAGCGAAAGGCTGCCGTCCAGCGCGTCGTAGCCGATGGGGCCCACCCACGGAACCTGCTGGCTCGATAGCACCGACAGGAATTCTTCGAGTGCCCGCCGGTCGCTCGGCTCGCAAAGATCAAGGTCGATCCACGCCTGTGCGATGGGCTTGGTCACCTGGAAAGTCACGTTGCCCGCCGCATCGCCCACCAGGGTGATGCGCGCGCTTTCATTGTTCGCCACCAAAGTCGCCATCGTGTCCCGTGTCCGTGCGCAGCACGCCCCATTCTAGGCGCCGCGCGCCGTCCAGCAACACGCCACCTTCGCGCCCTCGGGACGCATTGCATGCACCTCAAGAACCTCTCCACCGGAGTGGCGCTGCCACTGCCGGACGATCTGCTGTGGGCCGACGAGCACGCCTGGTCGCCGGCGGTCGCCTCGGTGAGCTACCTCCTGACCGGGGCGCTGCTGGTGCAGTCGGCGACCCGCCAGGGCGGCCGGCCGATCACCTTGGTGGGCGCCGCCGACATGGCGTGGGTGACGCGCGCCACGGTGACCACGCTGCACCAATGGGCGGCTGCGCCGCTGGCAGCGAACAGCGGACGCTTCGAACTCGCCCTGGCCGATGGCCGCGCCTTCACCGTCGCCTTCCGCCACACCGACACCGCGGTCGAAGCCGAACCCGTGCTGGGTTTTCCGGCGCGAACCGACGGCGACTTCTACCGCCTGACCCTGCGCCTGTTGCAGATCTGAACCCTCGGAGCCCTTCATGCCGATTCTCACCGGCGACGTGAAACTGGTCGCCAGCCAAGTCATGGACGATGTGGTCGAAGGCGGCGGCGCGCCGACCGCGACCGTCATCGTCGATGGCGCGAGCAATTCTCTGTTCAACGACATCTCGGAGATGGACCGCGCCGGGGGCCGGGTGAACTTGCGCAAGGTGTTCGCGAGCATCCAGACCGACGACACCGACACGTATCTGGGCGGCAACGTCGTGGTGGCCGATCCGCCCGGCGACCCGCGCGTGGCGGTGACGATCTTCTCGACCGGCCAGGTGTTCGACCGGCGCACGCAGGCGCGCGACCGCATCGAGGCCTATCTCAACAAGGGCTCGCTCTGGAACGGATTCCTGCTGGAGAACCACATTGCCGGCCAACGCAGCCTGCAATTGTTCCAGCGCCCGGGCGCGGCCCTGCCGACCATCGGCAAGACCCTGTTCCTGGCCATGAACGAGGGCCTCGCCAACGAATATGCGCAGTACGTGCGCGTGACCCGCGTCGCTTCGGAAACCCGCACCTTCAGCTACGGCTCCGGCGGCGGCATCGTCGACTACGAGGCGGTGGTCGTGACTTGCGATCTCTCCGATGCCTTGCGCTACGACTTTCCCGGCTCTCCGCCCGAGCGCTTGTTCACGGTGGCTACCGGCAAGACCCGCACCCGCGACACGGTGGTGGCCGACGCGGCCAAATACTGCGGCGTCGTCAAGACCACCCAGCCCATCGCCATCGGCGATGTAGCCGCCAGCGTCTCGGGCGTGTTCACGCAACTGGTGCCCTCGGCGCAAACCGAAACGCCGCTGCTGGACCTCACCGCCGGCGGCACCGCCGAAGCGCTGGTCGAATCGGACAACGGCACCGTGTCCTACACCACCTCGCTGGCCTTCAACGCCTCGACGGTGTTGTCGGTCGGCAACGCGATCCAGCCCGGTTCGCTCTCGATCTCGGTCAGCGGAGCGACCCTGCTCGACAACGGCGGCGACCTCCTGTCCGGGGCCACCGTGGTCGGCACGGTGAACTACGGGCGCGGGCTGGTCGCGCTCGCCTCGAGCGCGCCGACCTACACCGGCAGCAAGACCATCACCTTTCGCCCGGGCGCGGCGCCGATCCGGGTGGCCGACACCGCGGGCGTCCGCGTCGATATCGAGAACCGCTCGTACAACTACATCCTCACCATCGTGCCGAGCCCCGCGCCGGACACCTTGCAGGTCAGCTACCGCGCGCAAGGCCAGTGGTACGACCTGCGCGACAACGGCGCCGGCGTGCTCAAGGGCGCCAGCCCCGAGTACGGCGTCGGCACCGTGAGCTACAGCACCGGCACCGTGGCGGTGACCTTGGGCGCGCTGCCCGATGTCGGCAGCGAGATTCTGTACGCCTGGGGCAGCAAGGCCAATTACTTCAACCGCGCCGCGAGCACTATCGCGCCGCCCGCGGCGACCTTCCAGCTGGCCAACACCGGCATCACGCCGCACTCGGTCAGCATCACCTGGAACGACGGCAGCGCCCGCACCGCGACCGACAACGGCGCCGGCCAAATCACCGGTCACGCGCTCGGCACGATCAATTACCAAACCGGGCTGATCGAGATCGCGCCCGGCGCCTTGCCCGCCGGCGGACAGACCTACGCCGTCGCCTACACCTGGGCGGCGGCACCATCAACGTCAACGCCAACAACAACGGCGACATCGTCGGCACCGACGTGACCGGGCGCATCGACTACGAAACCGGCGTGGTGCGCGTGCGCTTCGGATCGTGGGTGATCGCCGCCGGCCATGAGGGCGAGATCTGGTACGACCCGGACGCGGTGGTCGTTATCGAGGGCACGCCGAAGATCTTCAAGCCGGTGCCGGTCTTTGCCGACACCATCAAGTACAACGCGGTGGCGTACTCCTACCTGCCGCTCGATGCCGACGTGATCGGCCTCGACCCGGTGCGACTGCCGCAGGATGGGCGCGTGCCGATCTTCCGGGCCGGCGACTTCGCGGTGATCGGCCATACCGCCCGCATCGGCCCGTTCACGGCGACCAGCGGCCAGGTGGTCGACTGCGGTCGGGTGCGCCTCTCGCGCGTGCGCGTGCTCGATGGCAACGGCGGTGTCGTCACCGCCCACTACAGCGCCGATCTCGACGGCGGCCTGGTCACCTTCGGCGTCGTCACGAATCTGGTGCAGCCGGTCACCGTCGAGCACCGCATCGAGGACATGGCACAAGTCTCGGACGTGCAGATCTCCGGCCGCCTCGGCTTCACGCGGCAAATCACCCACGACTATCCGGTCGGCTCGCACGTCTCCTCGGCGCTGGTGTCGGGCGACCTGCGCGCCTACGTCTCCAACCTGTTCGATCAGGCGACCTGGAACGGAACCTTCGCCGATGCGGTCAGCGGCAATCCGGCCACCGCCACCTACAACGATGTGCTGGCGCCCATCGGCGTCACCAACGCCGGGGCGATCACCGAGCGCTGGGCGATCCAGTTCACCAACGCCAC
>CAZORA010000003.1:0-55214 GCA_964582225.1 uncultured Dokdonella sp.
AGTCGACACGCTCGTCACTCCCGCGAAGGCGGGAGTCCAGTGCCTTTGATTTCAAGGGCTTGAAGTCGCTGGATGCCCGCCTTCGCGGGCATGACGGGCTTGTTCAGACAATCCCCAAGCTAGGGGCGCGAACTGTGCAACGCATCGATCCACGCTGCGTTCAGCGGCTGCAGATAGGGCGGAAACGTGGTGAAGAACGTGCTGCCGCGGTAGCCAATCACCCTGGTCGGTCCGGACATCCCGACGTCGCCCAGATGCACGATCTCGCGTCGTGTCGGCGCGTGCGCGCAGGCACCGTATTCACCGTCTTCGAAGCCGCCGCAAAAGACCGGATCGGGAATCTCGGTTTCAAGCTCGACCACGATGGGTACCTGTTGGTCGGCGAAGCTTGGATTGTTCCAGTCTTCCGCGATCTGCGTCAGCGTGGTCGGCTCCAGCACACCGCAGTCTAACGAGCGGAACAGATGATCATGGCTGGCGAAGCTGTCGTTGAATGCCGGATAGAAGTGCCCCGGGCTGTGCCCCGGTACGACCCAGACGACGACCAAGTCCCAGGCCGTGGTGTCATCGACCGTGATGGCCGGGTTCCAGTCGCCCACCGGCAGGGCGTATATGGTTTCCTGATCGTCGGGCAGGTCCACGCCAAAGCCAGCGATCTGCACCAGCTTATCCATATCGATCGTATCTACCGGTTCGCTGTGCGGCAGCTTGAAGATGAAAAGCTGGGAGGCGATGTCACCGACCGCGTTGTGGTGGCCGCTTGCGATGAAGACTTTCTTGATCAGCGCGTCGGCGCCAACGCGCGAGTATTCGTTGAAGTAGAAACGACGCCACCACTCATTGTGCGCCGTGATTTCCACGCCTTCTGCATCGGTGCCGACGCAGCTCGGCGCGCCGCCGCCCGGAACAGGGGTGTTGTCGGCAAGCTGCGCGATCTGGACCGTGCTGCGCGCGGCGTGGACGGGGCATGCGGCCAACAGGGCCGCGACGGCGAACGCGCTGAGGCAAGTGCTGGGGCGAAGATGGTTCATGATGGTCTTCTCCTTTTTGAGAGCGGACGGTCAGTCGACCGCAAGCTGCCCGGTCGGCCGTGGCCGAGCCGGAGGACGGCTGTGTGCAGCGCGAGCCGGCGAAGCGTGAGGACTCGCGCGATACGCAGCGTCTGGTATGTAAGGCGTCAGATCGGCGTAAATCGGCTCACGCCGAATAGTGCAGCGTGACCTGCATGAGCTCAGCCAGCCGACGGATCGTGCCTCGAAGCTGCCGGCAGGACGGCCCGCACAGCTCGGTGAAGCGCTTGCTGCCGACCCCGCTCGATGTCCGAACGGGTCCGTCTTCTCCCATCGCTGCCGCGAAGATGAGCACCCGGCACCTGTGCCTTCCGCACCTGGAACGGCCCGGTGCCCGCCTTCGCGGGCACTGCGGGCTGGTTCAGGCATTGCCTCGTCAATCAGCGCCCGCGGGCTGTCCGGCCTTGGCTTGCGGTGTCGAGACTGCGCCAGACGTGAGAGAACGCCGGCGCAGGAGCTCCCAGGACAACGGCAGCAGCAACATCGACAGCAGGGGAGCGCTCAGCATGCCGCCGAGCATGGGCGCGGCGATGCGCTGCATGAGCTCCGATCCGGTGCCGTGCCCGAGCAGGATCGGCAGCAGGCCGGCGACGACCACCGCCACCGTCATCGCCTTTGGTCGCACGCGCTGCACCGCACCCTCGCGCACCGCGGCGAGCAGGGTGTCCAGGTTCGCAGGCTCGCCGGCTGCGAGTCGTCGCTCCCAGGCCTGACGCAGGTAGAGCAGCATGATGACCCCGAATTCGGCGGCGAGTCCGGCGAGTGCGATGAAGCCGACCGCCGAGGCAATCGACATGCGGAAATCCAGCAGGTACATGAGCCAGACGCCACCGATCAGGGCGAAGGGCAGGCTCGCCAGGACCAAGAGCGCTTCATCCACGCGGCGGAAGTTGAGATAGAGCAGCAAGAAGATCAGGAGCAAGGTCGCGGGCACGACCAGCTGCAGGCGCGCCACTGCGTGCTGCCAGTACTCGAACTGGCCCGACCAGCCGATCGAGTAGCCCGGCGGCAGCTGCACCTCGCGCGCGACGGTGGCCTGTAGGTCACCCACCGTGGAGACCAGATCGCGCCCGGCGACGTCGACATACACACGGCCGCTGAGCCTGCCGTTCTCGCTCTGCAGCATCGGCGGGCCGTCGCTGATCGAGATGTCGGCTACCGCCCCCAGCGGCAGCTGCGCGCCGGCGGCCGTCAGCAGCGGCAGTTCGCGCAGGCGCTGGGGCGTGTCGCGTAGTTCGCGCGGGTAGCGCACGCTGATCGGATAGCGTGCGGCGCCGTCGATCACCTGATCGATCTCCGCGCCGCCGATCGCCGAACGCAGGAGATCGTGCACGTCGTCCACGTTGAGGCCATAGCGGGCGGCGCGCGCGCGATCGACGTGCACGTCGACATAGCGTCCGCCGCCGAGGCGTTCGGCCAGCGCCGAACGCACGCCCGGGACCTCGCGCACGGCCGCCTCGATCGCCTGACTCAGGCGGTCGATCTCGGCCAGCTCAGGCCCGAAGACCTTGATCCCGATCGGGCTCTTGATGCCGGTAGCCAGCATGTCCAGACGATTGCGAATCGGCGGCACCCAGGTATTGGTGAGGCCCGGGATCTGCACGCGCCGATCGAGTTCGGCGATCAGACCCTCCATGTCCAGGCCGGGCCGCCACTCACTGCGCGGCTTGAGCTGAATCGTGGTCTCGAACATTTCCAGCGGCGCCGGATCGGTGGCGGTGTCGGCGCGACCCGCTTTGCCGTGCACGCGGGCCACCTCCGGCACGCTCAAGATCAGACGATCGGTCTGCTGCAGCAGTTCGGCGGCCTTGTCGGCGGACAGGCCGGGCAGGGCGGTCGGCATGTAGATCAGATCGCCTTCGTCGAAGTGCGGCAGGAATTCGCCGCCAAGGCGCAGCGCTGGCCAGGCGGTCAAGGCGAGCAGGGCGAGAGCCACTGCAAAGCTGGTCTTCGGAAAGCGCAGTACCCGTTCCAGCAGTGGACGATAGGCCGCGGCAAGCACCCGGTTCAGCGGGTTGGCGCGCTCGTCCGGCAACCGCCCCCGGATCATCCAGCCCATCAGTGCCGGCACCAGGGTCACGCTGAGGCCGGCGGCGACCGCCATCGCCCAGGTCTTGGTCCAGGCCAGCGGGCCGAACAGGCGACCTTCCTGGCCCTGCAGGCTGAAGATCGGCAGGAACGACAAGGTGATGATCAGGAGCGAAAAGAACAGCGCCGGCCCGACCTCGACCGCCGCTGCGGTGACCGCTTGCCAGCGTTCCTCAGCGGCAATCGTTGCTCCCGGGTGAGCGTGGCGCCAGAGTTCCAGCTTCTTGTGCGCGTTTTCGATCATCACCACGGCGGCGTCGACCATCGCGCCGATGGCGATCGCGATGCCTCCGAGCGACATGACGTCGGCGCTGATGCCCTGTTCGCGCATGATGATGAAGGCCGTGACCACGCCGAGCGGCAGGGCGACGATCGCGACCAGAGCCGAGCGCAGGTGGAGCAGGAAGACGAGGCAGACCAGGGCGACGACGATGAACTCCTCGAGCAGGGTGCGCCCGAGGTTGGCCACCGCGCGGTCGATCAACTGCGAGCGATCGTAGGTCGGCACGATCTCGACCCCGTCCGGCAGCCCGGGCTTGAGCGCTTCGACTCGGGCCTTCACGGCCGCGATCGTCGCCAGCGCGTTGCTGCCCGGCCGCATGATGACAATGCCGCCGACCGCTTCGCCCTCCCCATCGAGCTCGCCGACGCCGAAGCGCAGCGCCGGCCCGATCTGGACCCGCGCCAGGTCGCCGAGCGTGACCGGCACGCCGTTCGCGCCGAGCTTCACCGGCACCGCGCGGAAGTCATCCAGCGTCTTCAGGTAGCCGTCGGCACGCACCATGTAGTCCGCTTCGGCCAGCTCGATCACCGCTCCGCCGGCCTCGCCGTTGCCGCGGCGGATCGCGCCGATCACCTGTTCCGGCGTGACCTCGTAGGCGACGAGGCGCTGGGGATTCAGCACGACCTGATACTCGCGCACCATGCCGCCGATGGTGGCCACCTCCGCCACATCGGGCACGCTTTTGAGTTCGTAGCGCAGGAACCAGTCCTGCAGCGCGCGCAGTTGACCCAGATCGCGGCTGCCGCTGCGGTCGATCAGCGCGTACTGATAGATCCAGCCGACGCCGGTGGCGTCCGGCCCGAGCGCGACGCTGGCACCGGCAGGCAGGCGCGCCTGCACCTGGCTCAGATATTCGAGAACCCGCGAGCGCGCCCAGTAGGGGTCGGTGCCGTCGGCGAACAGCACATAGACGAAAGAGCTGCCGAAGCCCGAGTAGCCGCGCACCGCACGCGCTCCGGGCACCGACATCATCGTCGTGGTCACCGGATAGGTGACCTGGTCCTGCACGATCTGCGGCGCCTGCCCCGGCCAACGTGTTTCGACGATGACCTGCACATCAGACAGGTCCGGCAGCGCGTCGAGCGGCGTGCGCAGCGTCGCCCAGCTGCCCCAGGCAGCCAGCAGCAGCGAGCCCAGCAGGATCAGGAAGCGGTTTGCGACCGACCAGCGGATCAGGCGCGCGATCATCGCGGCGGTTCCGCTCGATGTCCCTCAGGCCCCGCGGCGGGTGCGACGGCCGCCGGCGCGTGCACCTGAATCGCCGGCATGCCGTGATCCATCGAGCCGTGATCCATCGAACCTTGATCCATCGAGCCGTGATCCATCGAACCTTGATCCATCGAACCGTGATCCATCGAGCCGTGGTCCATCGAGCCGTGGTCCATCGAGCCGTGGTCCATCGAACCGTGATCCATTGCGTCGTGGTCGTCGGCGGGGCCGAGTCGGCGCAGAACGCCGCGCAGACTGGCTTCAGAGTCGATCAGGAATTGGCCGGACACCACCACCCGGGCGCCTTCATCGAGGCCGTCGAGAATGACCGTATGGCCACCCGCTTCCGCGCCGAGCGTGACCTCGTGCGGCACGAAGCGACCCGACCCCTCTTCGACCACGACCACGCTGCGACGACCCGTGCGGATCACGGCCTCGCTCGGAACCAGCAGTTGCTCGGCCGTCGGCACCGCGTCGAGCCGGACTCGCGCGAACATGCCGGGAACGAGCGCAGCGTCCGGGTTGTCGAGCTCGACACGCAGGCGCAGGCTGCGGGTTTGCGGATCGACTTCAGGCAGCACGGCTGCCACTCTTCCCGCGAAGTGTCGTCCGGGCCAGGCGACGACGCTCGCGCTGAGCGTTTGTCCCGGCTGCAGTTGCGTGGCCAGCGCCTCGGGCACGGCGACCTCCAGCCAGACGCGATCGATCGCGTTGATGCGAAACAGCGTCGCACCGGGCTCCACCGCCTGGCCCTCGCGCGCCTCGATCACGCTCAGCAGGCCGTCGCGCGGAGCCAGCAAGGTGACGCTCGCGGTCGTGCTCTCGCGCAGCGCCGAGGCCGGCACGCCAAGCGTCGCCAGGCGCTGGCGCGCCGCATCCCGCAGTGCTGTCGCGTCCGCCCCCTGTAGCTGCTGCAGGGCGCGGTATTCGGCCAGGGCCGCGCTCCACTCCGGAGCGACGAACTCAGCCAGCGGCTCACCGCGGCGAACCGGCGCCAGCGGCCGACGCTGATAGACGCGGGAGAGGAAACCACGCGCCCGTGCCTGCACCACCTCGGCTGCGCTGGCGTCGAAGGCGATCGTGCCGTTCAGCAGCAGCTCCGATTCGAGGCGGCCGCGCTCAGCGCTCGCCACGCGCACGCCGAGGTTCTGCAGCATGCGCGGCTCGATCCGTACGCTATCGCCTTCGGCGGCGTCGCCACCGTCGGCATAGCGTGGCACCAGATCCATGTCCATGAAGGGAGAGCGGCCCGGCTGCTCGAAGTGCTGCTCAGGGTGCATCGGGTCGTACCAGTAAAGCACTTGGCGCGCTGTGGTCGCTCCCGACGGCGGCACGGCCGAGCCCGCACCGCGCAGCAGGTAGCCGCCGGCAAGACCGGCGAGCAGGGCGGCGACGCTCAGAGCGACATGACGTGGATTCATGGCGTCTCCTCCATCGGACGCAGCGACTGGAGCTCGGCCCAGGCTTGGGCACGGGCGCGCTCCTGGATGATCAATGCGAGGCGCGCCTCGACCAGCGCGCTGCGGGCTGCAAGCAGCGGCTCGATGGCGCCGCTGCCGCCGCGGTAGGCCGCCAGTGCCAGCGCGGTGCGTTGCTCGGCTAGAGGCTCGAGGGTGTTGGCAATGCGATGCGCGCTGCGATCGGCGGCGTGCCAGTCTGCCAGCGCTCGCGCGGTGCGCTCGCGCTGGCGCCGGCGAGCGTCCTCGCGCTCCGCCGCCCGCTGTTCGGCTTCGGCCAGGCTGGCGGCGATGCCGGCGTCCTGCCGGTGCGCGGGAAACAGCGGCAGATCGATGCGGAACTCGAGCGAGAGCAGATCGGCGAAGGCCGAGCCGCGGCGCCCATAGGCAAGCTCGACGCTCCAGTCGGGTCGCTTTTCCGCCCGCGCGAGGGCAACGCCGAGGTCGGCCGCCGCCGCGCGCGCAGCATAAGGAAGCAGCTCGGGTTGTCGTTCCACGATGACAGAATCATCATTAAACGATTTTTGTAATACGTTGAATATACTGTCATTCGTATCTGTCATGATTTCTGCTGGTTCGGCGATCCAGCGCGTCAGTGCCGCCTGCGCCTGTGTGAGATCGCGCTGGTTGCGGTCGACTCGCTCGTCGAAGAGCACCCGCGCCGCCTTGGCCGCCAGCACATCCACTGCGCTGCCGCGACCACCGCGATAGATCGCCTGCGCGACCTCGATTTGGAGTTCCAGCTCGGCGGCCAGCGCGGCAAGCAGATCGCGTTCGCGCTCGGCATAGTGCAGATCGATCCAGGCGGCGGCAGCGCCGCGCCGCACTTCGGCCCTCGCCGCCACCAGGCGCACGCGCTCGACTTCGAGCGTGGCGCTCGCCAGCGCAGCGCGCAGGCGGCGCTTTTCGCGCGCAGGGAAGGCCTGCATTACACCGACGCGCTGCATGGTCATCGCATCCCGGCGCAGGCTGAAGCGCTCGGGTCCCGACAGTGGCAGCGAGTCGATCGCGACCGCGAGCTGCGGGTCGGGCAGACGCGGTGCGCGCTCGACGCCAGCCTCGGCGGCGGCGATTGCCGAACGCTGTGCCGTCAGCGCCGGCGCCTGAGCTTCGGCCATGCGCAGCGCCTCGTCAAAGCCCAACGGCCGGGCGCCGGCCGCGGTGCCGCAGAGCACGAACAGAGCTGCACCGGCCAGGTTCAGGGTGAGTCTTGACGCCAGCTGAAGCCGGCGACAGACAGCGATCGGGTAAGGGCGAAACGTGGACATGACTGGACTCCGACGAACCTCATGGCGGGAGCCGCACGGGCTCCCACGGCCGCGCAACGAGCGGCATTGCGCAAGCGCGGGTCGGAGATCAGATTTGGTAGCTGCAGTCGCGGACGCTGAGGGGCGGCGCGGTCGCCCGCGCCTCGACCTCGACCGCCGCGCGTAGCCCGCAGTCGGGCGTCGACAGGAGACTCAGCGTCGGCCACACGCTCAATGGCGCCAGCGGCGGCACGCCGGGTACCGGTGGCAAATCCGGCGAGGGCGTGACGGCGCTGCAGTGCTGGGCACAGAGCAGCGTCTGAGCTGTCGTGGGAACGGCGTCCGCGTGACAAGGAGCGTGCTGCGCGGTTTGCGCTGCCATGGGCGGCGTCGACGATTCGATCACGCACAGGTGTGCGGCAAGGCTCCACTGCTGGAACAGCATCCCGCACAGCGCGATGAGCGCGATCTGCAAACGGCGGCGACGTGAGCGGAACACGGCGGAGTGGGGCTCTCCACGGGGGCCGTCAGTGTACACGCAGACGGCCGAAAGATGGTTTTGCTGGGCCTCAGCGCCCCAGCATGAGGCGCAGCAGGCGCCGGAAGCGCGCAGCGTAGGGCGGGTTCAGCCAGCCGGCCGCGTTCCAGCGCGCCTGGCGAAACACCGGCGTCAGCCGCGAGAAGGTGCGGAAGCCCGCCTCACCGTGATAGACGCCGATGCCGGATGCGCCCACACCGCCGAAAGGCAGCTCGTGCTGGGCGATATGGAACAGAGTGTCGTTGACGCTGACCCCACCGGCGGCGACGCGCTCGACGATCCGCCGCACGGTGGCCTGATCTTCGTCGAAGACGTAGAGCGACAGCGGGTTCGGCCGCGCCTCGATCTCGGCGCAGGCCTGCTCCAGATCATCGTAGGGCAGGAGCGGCAGCAGCGGGCCGAAGATCTCCTCGCGCATCACCCGCATCGACGCCGTCGTGGCGTGCAGCAGGGTGGGGGCGAAGCGGCGGCAGGCGGCGTCCTCGCCCGCGACCAGCACGTCCGCGCTGGCGCCGCCAGCCACCGCTTCGTCACGCAGCGCCGCGAGGCGGGCGAAGTGGCGATCCGAAACGATGCTCGCGTACTGCGGGTTGCTGGCAAAATTGGGGTAGAGCCGCGCCACCGTGGCGCGTGCGGCGTCGCGGAACTCCTGCAGGCGCGCGCGCGGCAGCAGCACATAGTCGGGCGCGATGCAGGTTTGCCCGGCGTTGAACAGCTTGCCGATCAGGATACGCTCTACGGCATGATCGAAGCGCGCCTGCGGTCCGATTACGGCCGGCGACTTGCCGCCGAGCTCAAGCGTCACCGGGGTGAGATTTTCCGCGGCTGCACGCATCACCGCGCGGCCGATCGCGGTCGAACCGGTGAACAGCAGGTGGTCGAAAGGCAGGGTGGAGAAGGCGCGTCCGACTTCGGCGTCGCCCGTGACCACCGCGACTTCGTCCGCCGCGAAGTGCTGCGCCACCAGATCGGCGAACAGCGCCGAGAAGCGCGGCGTGAACTCGCTCAGCTTGAGCAGCACGCGATTGCCCGCCGCCAGGGCGTCGGTCAGCGGGCCGACGGCGAGATAGAGCGGATAGTTCCACGGCACGATGATGCCGACCACGCCGCGCGGTTGCGGCCTGAGCTCGGCGCGTGCCGGCAGGAACCAGACCTCGGCGCGACGCCGGTGCGGGCGCATCCAGCGTCGCCCGTGACGCAGTGCGTGGCGGATCCCGGAGAGGCTCGGGAAGACCTCCAGCAGATCGGTTTCCTCTGCCGGCCGCTGACCGAAATCAGCGTTGATCGCTGCGGCGATGGCGGCGCGCTGACCCCGGATCAGCTGCGCGAGCGCGTGCAACCGACGTTCGCGGATCGACCAATCGGGCAGCGGCTCGCGGAGGTGCGCCGCGCGCATGTGCTCGAAGCGGGCCTCGAGTGCGGCAGGATCGCGCGTTGCGGCGCCGCGCTCCGCCTCGCCTCCGGTCGATGCTGGTGCGCTTGCACTCGCCGGTGTCGTCATGTCGCTCGCCTCGTCGGATCGGGGCTGGTCCCGCTGCCGCGCGCGGCGCGACGCCGAACCGCTCAGGGCAGGCGCGCGGTCGCTGCCGCAAGCGCCTTCAGCATGCGCTGCTCGTGCGCGGGTTCGGCGCCGCGGCCGAGCGCGAGCCAGCGTTCCATCAGAGCTGCGAGCGCCTCCGCCGGTGACTCGGCGCCGCCGCCGCGCATGCGTTTGGCCAGGCGCTGCATCTGCAGCTCGCGGCGTCGTTCCCGCTCCTCGGTGGCGGCCTCGATGCCGGCGAGCGCCTCGAACTCCAGCACCAGATCGAGCGCGGCTGAGCCGTGATTGGCGGTGACCGGCGGCGTGATTCCACTCAGCGCCGCCTCGAAGCGGCGCCGCAATATCTCGGAGGCGCCGCCCCCGCCGGCCGCCTGCCACCGCGCGCGCAGCGCGTCGGCAGCGCGCGCGTCGGATTCCGCTTCCAGGCACAGGCGATAGCAGGCCTCCCAGGTGGTGAAGCGCGCGTGGCGACGCGCCCGCGCAGCCTCATCCAGACGTGTTTCGAGTAGCGCTCGTGCCGCTTCGAAGCGCGCGATCAGCACGCCGTCGCGCGGCCGCAGCGCGTCCCACTGCGCGCGCAGCGCTGCCAGGCTGCCACGGTCGATCTCCTCGCCACTGGCCAGCGCTTCCATGCGTGCGCAGAGCTCGCTCGCTTCACCCTGCAGACGAAGGACCTCGGCGCTACGCGCCGAGCGCTCCGCATCGAGACCCGCGAAGACTGCGTCGAGCGCGGCGCGAAACTCCTTCCACTGCGCCTGGTCGCGACTGCGCCGACCGCCGCCCAGTGCGCGCCAGCGCTGCTGCAGCTCGCGCACGGCAGCGGTTGCGCCGCGCTGCACGCCGCCCTCGGTCAGCGCCTTCGCGGCGCCAATCAGCAGAGCCTTGCCGGCATCGATCCGGGCGTCGTTCTGCGCCAGCCAGGCGTCGATTCGGGCCAGCTGTTCCTTGATGCGCCGCGCGAAGGCCTGACGCTGGCGCGGGTCGATCCCGTCGAGCCCGCGAAGCGCCCCGCTGAGCTCGCCGCGCAGGGAAGCCAGGCGTGCGCGGGGTGTCGTCGCCGGCCGCTGCGGAGCAGGCGGCAAGACATCGGCCTCGCACGCGCCGCCAGCCCCGACTGGCAGCGCGGCCGCTGCGGCTTCCTCTGCGATGCTGCTCGCGGCGGAGCTCAAGTCGCAGTCCGCCGCCTTGGCGAGCAGCGTTTCGAGTTCATCGACCCGCGCAATACGCAGTGCTTCGCGTTTCTTGAAATAGCCTTCCGCCGGTGCGATCAGCGCGCGACAGGCGGAATTGAAGCGGCGCGTGAGGCCGTCCGGCCGCGCGCCGCGGCGCTCGCGTTCGTCGAGCTGCTTCCACTCGGTCTGAGCCTCGCGAAGCTTGGTGGCGACCGCGTCCGGGTGCAGACCGGAGCCGCGCAGCGATTCGATTTCCGTGCAGATTTCGCGGCGCCGCTGGCTGCCCGCCCAATGCTGCCATTGCTTGAGTTCGGTGTGCCTCGCCTCGACCTCGACGAGCCGCGCGGTGAGCGTCGGCGGGAGATCCTCGAGATCGCGACGGAGTTCGTCCAGACGCGCCTTCGCCGCATCTGCAGCGGCCGTTGCGCCGGCTTCGATCGCGGCCGCGCAGGCAGCGAGCGCCTCGCCCAGCTCGAGTTGCAGCGCGCGCTGCCGTGCCGCGCGCTGTTGCTTCTCTGCCTTCGCCTCGTCGAGCGAAGCGGCGAAACGCGCTTCGGCGATTCGCGCAGCCACCAGCTCGGCTGAATCATCCGCCACCGCGTCGGTGGCAGCTGCCGCTTGGGCGGGACTCGGTTCTGCTTCCGGCTGCGCCGCTGTGGGGGCCGCGGACGCGGCGGGAGCGGGGCGACGGCTTGCCGCGAGAAGCTCACGTGCCGCCCGGTAGCGCTGTCCGATCGTCGGACCTACCGCCGACTCGAGCCGTTGCCAGTCGCCGGCGATCGCGTTTTCTTCGTCGAGCGAACCACCGTGTCTGAGCAGCCCCTCCAGGCGTGCGCAGAGATCTTCAGCCAGCGCCTCGGCGGCGGCGGTGTCGCCGCGGGCGATGCGCAGCGCCTCGATGCGCTCGCGGGCGGCGCGATTCACGTTCTTGTCCGAACGCCGCGCGCGCTCGGCGAGGCGTTCGAGCAGCGCCTCGTCGTCGATCCGCGCAATCAGCGCGAGCCGTAGTTCGACATCGGGGTCACCCAGCGCGCGTTCGAAGAGCAAGGCGGGGCGGCTCACTCGGGCCAGGGCGGCTTCGCGCAGTGCCGCTTCGGGTGCCAGCCGTGCGACCTGCTCCAGGAGCGCCGGATCATCCTGCGCCTTGAGCAGCCGCAGCCGTTCGGCGAGCGGCGGTGCCACGGGGTGCGTGCCGGCGAGCAGATCAAGCCAGACCACACGCGCCTGCGCGCGAGTGCCCGCATCGGGGTCGTCATGCGCCATTCCCTGCGCCAGACCCGGGTCGGCGAGGCGCTTCATCGCCGCCAGGCGCACGCCTGCGTCCGGGTCCTCGCGGGCCAGGCGCGACAGATTCACCTGCAGCTCGGCATCGTCATCACGCGCCACCGCCAGGCGACGGACGTCGGCGTCCTTCGACTGCCAGCGCGGTTTGCTGAGAAATCCCGGCAGCTTCATGGCGATCCTGACTCAGAGCAGATTCTTGATGATACGGAAGCCGGCAACGTATTCGCCGATCAGGGTGCCGACGGTGACGAACATGAAGTTGAGCAGGGTGCGCGCGATACGGTTCTTCCACCAGCCACTCCAGTGCAGCACGTCGTCGCGCAAGGTATCGAAATCGGCGACGCGCGGCTTGCGCAGCCAGGCTTCCACCCCCGCGCTGATCGCCGAGGCCGGGATGCCGGGCCGAAACGGCTTGAGCGGTGCGGCAATGAACGCGGCGAGCGTGCTGAGCGGATGCGCGGCAGCGGCGATGGCACCCAGAGCGGCGAAGCCGCCGGTGCAGATGACCCAGGTGAGCAGCGCATCGGTGCCCTCGTGTACGCCGCGGCTGAAGGCAAAGCCGATCGCCGCGGCAATCACGACGAAGGTCGCGATGGCTATCCAGCGGCCGATGTGCGGCGCCGGCGGCACGCGGGACAGGCGAGCGATGGCTTCCGCGGGCGGCTCGGGCTGGGGCATCTCCAGCTCGTGGTGGACGCCCGCCAGATGCCCGGCGCCGATCACCACCAGGACGCGCCGCCGGGCTCCGTCGGCGCCGTATTCGCGCAGCTTGGCCGCCATGAAGCGATCGCGCTCGCCGATCAGCGCCTCGTAGAGTGGCGGTGACTCGCGCGCGAACTCGTTGAACATGCTGCCCAACAGGTCGCCCTGCTTGAGCTGCTCGATCTCGCTCTCGCTTACTTCCTCGCGACTCAAAAGGCTCGCGCCGAGGCCGCCGATGATGCTCATGCGATCGAAAAAGCCGACCCCGCGGTAGGCGCGCTTGAGGGTCACGCCGATCTCTCGGTCGATCAGCCAGACCGGCAGCCCGCGTGCTTCGGCACCGTCGATCGCGGCTCGCATCTCGGCCCCGGGCTCGATGCCAAACTGTTCCGCCAGCCGTCGCTGGAACGCTTGCAGCGCGAGATTGGCCGCGATCAGGCCGACCTTGTGCTGACGGATGACCTGGAACAGATCCAGCTTGCGGTAGGCGTCGGGATCGCGCATCGAGCGAAAGCGAGGCTCGCAGAGCTCGACCGCCACCGCGTCGAAGGTCTCGGCGGCCAGCGCCGTGCGCACGGCCTCCGCGCTGAGGCGCGAAACGTGCGCCGTTCCCAACAGCACGTATTCCGTCGTGTCGACGCGCAGGCGCAGCAGCGGCTGATCGGCGAGGTTTGCAGAGCCAAGGTCCTCTGGCGCCCGAGGCGGCAGGACCGCTTCCTTCGGTTCGGCGTTCAATCGCGATACCTGCGCGTCAGTTCACCGTAGGCGTCGATACGCCGATCGCGCAGAAAGGGCCAGATGCGGCGCACCTGCTCACTGCGGCCGAGATCCAGGTCGGCGAACAGAAGCTCGCGATCGCTGCTGCCGGCCTGAGCGAGGAGTTCACCCTGCGGTCCGGCGACGAAGCTCGAGCCCCAGAACTGCACGCCGCTGCCGCCGGCGTCGGGTGCTGCCTCGAAGCCGACCCGGTTGCAGGCAAGCAGGGGCAGCCCGTTGGCGATCGCGTGGCCGCGCTGCACCGTGATCCAGGCGTCCCGCTGGCGGCCCTTCTCGTCCTGCGGGTCCGCCGGGTCCCAGCCGATCGCGGTCGGATAGAGCAGGAGCTCGGCGCCCGCCAGCGCCATCAGGCGCGCCGCCTCCGGATACCACTGATCCCAGCACACCAGCAGGCCCAGTTTGCCGACCGAGGTCGGGATCGGATCGAAGCCGAGATCGCCGGGCGTGAAGTAGAATTTCTCGTAGAATGCAGGGTCGTCGGGAATGTGCATCTTGCGGTAGATGCCGCAGTGCGCGCGCGCGCGGTCGAACACTACGGCGGTATTGTGATAGAGCCCCGCAGCCCGCCGTTCAAACAGGGAAGCGACGACGACCAGGCCCAGCGATTCGGCGAGCGCGCCGAGGCGCCGCGTGCTCGGCCCGGGAATCGGTTCCGCGCGATCGAACTCGCCGACGTCTTCACGCTGGCAGAAGTAGGGGCCGTTGTGCAGCTCCTGCAGCAGAACCAGGCGTGCTCCGGCCGCGGCGGCTTCGCGCAGGCCGAGCTCGATGGCGTCGAGATTGGCGGCAGCGCTGCCGCGGTCTGATTCCTGCAGGAGTGCAACCTTGAGGATGGATGGAGTCATGTCGTGGTGGGGTTTGCGCGTGATCCGGATGCCTGCCGGCCGCTGTACTGAAGTCAACGTATTCGTCGCCGCAGCCGCGTGCTTCGGGCCGCGCACGCGGGCGTCGGCAAGGCGGGACACGGGCCACGCGTCGAGCGGCGTGGCGGCGCGGCGATCCGCGGCACGCGATAGCATATCGCGGATTGAGCTTCGCGCACGGCTTTTGCGCGCACCGGCGGGTACCTGGAAATGCATTTCGTGAGCGGCAAGCCGGAGCCGATCCACCTGGAGCAGCCGGTCGCGATCGTGAGCCGCGACGCGATCATCGCTCGCGCGCTGCGCCGGGTCGCGAAGGAGGCTGATCTGCGGCTTGTGGTGCATCCACCAGAGCGCGCCGCGGTGGCGTTCGCGCAGCACGACGTGGTGCTGCTCGGCGTGGCGAGGAGCGAGGATTTGCGCGTGCTCGAAGGCCTGCGGCATGAAGCGCCTGATGTCGCCTGGGTGGTCATCGCGGGCAGCGACGAAGCGGACTCGATTTGTCCGCGCGCTCGCGCCCTCGGCGCCCAGGACTGCCTCGGCGTCGACGATCTCGGCCCCGCGCTGCTGCGCCACGTCGTGCGTCAGGCGCGCGTGGCGGTACGCCGTCTGGCCGTCCAGCGCGGTCACGAAGCCGGGCTATGGGCGCTCTTCGACCAGCACCCGGACCCCGCCTGGCTGTGCGACGAAGCGGGCCTGCGCATGCTGGCGGTGAATCGCGCCGCGCTGCACATGTACGGTTTCGCGCGTGACGAGTTTCTGCAGCTGACCCTCGGCTCCCTGCGCGTCGAGGGTGGTGCCGCGCCGAGCGGCGCCCGGCCCGCCCTGGAGCGTCATCGTTGCGCCGATGGTTCCGCGGTCGAGGTCGAACTGCGCTATGCGCGATTGACTCTCGACGGCCGCCAAGTCTGGCTAGGCCGCGCACGGGAAGTCGGGGAAACGATGCGCACGCTGCGTGCTCTGCAGGCCAGTGAACGGCGCTTTCGCAACCTGTTCGAATCCAGCAGTGGCTACCTTTTCATCCACGATTGCAACGGCTTGCTGCTGGCGGCCAATCCAGCCGCGGCCAGCGCGCTGGGCTATGCGTCGGCCGAGCTGCCGGGGCGGCCGGTGAGCGAGCTGATCGTGCCGGCGCGCAAGGGCGACTTTGCGCGCTATCTGCAGCGCATCGAGCGCGAGGGCAGAGACACCGGAATCATCCACATGCGCTGCCGCTCGGGCGCGGAGCTCATCTGGCAGTATCGCAACCGCTTGGTCACCGACGGCGACGGGCCCGCCTGCGTGATCTGCAATGCGCAGGACGTCACTGCGCTGCACGCGACCCGCCGCGCGTTGGCCGAAAGTGAACGGCGTCTGCGCGCGATCGCCGACGCACTGCCGCTGCAAATCGCCTACGTCGATCAGACGGAGCGCCTGGAGTTCGCCAATCAAGCCTGGCAGGACGCGCAACGCGGGTCCGGCTGTCAGGTCGGGATGCATCTCGACCAGTTCCTCGCGCTGGAGCGGTATTCGCGCTACCAGCCGTTCCTGCAGCGCGCGCTGGCGGGCGAGCGGGTGGTGTTCGAGGATTCCGATGAGAGCCGCGGCGCACCGCGCTTCGAAGTCACGCTGATTCCGGAGCGCAGCAGCCTGCGCGCGCCGGTGGCCGGGCTTCATCTCATGCGGCAGGACGTGACCGCGCAGAAAAAGGAAGAGGAGCGCCTGCTGCATCTGGCGCGCACCGATCCACTGAGTTCACTGTGGAATCGAGCCGGATTCCACGAGCGACTCGGCAACGCGTTGGCGCGCTCACGCGACCAGTCCTCCCTGCTGGCACTGTTCTATCTCGACGTCGACCGCTTCAAGGCGGTCAACGACCGCTTCGGGCACACGGCGGGCGATCAACTCATCCATGCAATCGGCGCGCGACTGCTGCACCAGGTGCGCAGCTCCGACGTGGTCGCACGCCTGGGCGGCGACGAGTTCGCCATCGTGATGGAGGCCGTACCCGATCGCGCCTTCGTTGAAGCCCGGGCAGCGGCGCTGGTCAAGGCAATGGGCGAACCCTTCAATCTCGGCGACGGTCTGCCGCTGATTTCCGTCGGCGCCAGTATCGGCGTGGTCCTCGGTCGCGCGACCTCGCTGTCTTCCGTGCGGCTCCTCGCGCAGGCGGACGTGCTGCTCTACGCGGCGAAGCGTGACGGGCGGAATACCTGGAAGCTGGGCGAGGCGGCGCGCGACGATGCCGCTGTCCGGCACGGCGCGAGCGCCTGAGTTGACGTGAACCCGCCCGCTCCCGACTCATTCTGCGCCACCGCGCAGGCGCAGCCCAACATCGCCCTGATCAAGTACTGGGGCAAGCGCGATGTCGAGCTGAACCTGCCGGCGGTCGGTTCGATCTCGCTCACCCTCGATCAGCTGTGGACCCGCACGAAGGTCTGCTTCGTCCGTGTCGCCGGCGCCGATCGGGTGCGCATCAATGGGCGAACCGACGCGGTGAGCGCGCAGCGGGTCAGCGCCTGCCTCGACCTGCTGCGGCAGCGCGCCGGGGTCGACTGGCGCGCCGAGGTGACGAGCGAGAGCAATTTCCCGCTCGCTGCGGGCCTTGCGTCGTCCGCATCCGGGTTTGCGGCCCTGGTCCGCGCCGCCGCGGCCGCGCTCGAACTGCCGCTCAGCCCGGCCGAACTCTCGCGACTGGCGCGGCGCGGCTCCGGCTCGGCGGCGCGCTCGATCCACGGCGGCTTCGTGGAGTGGGATCGTGGTGCGTGCGCGGACGGCAGCGACTCGCATGCGCGGCAGCTCATGCCCGCGGCGGATTGGCCGCTGCGCGTGCTGGTCGCGATCACCACCACCGCGCCGAAGGAGGTCGGCTCGCGCGAGGGCATGCTGCACAGTGCCGACACCTCGCCTTTCTACCCGGCCTGGCTGACAGCCCAGAGCGGAGATCTCGAAGCGGCGCGCGGCGCGCTGCGGACGCGCGACTTCGAGGCCCTGGCCGCGGTTTCCGAGCACAGCTGCCTCAAGATGCACGCGCTGGCCATGAGTGCCCGGCCCGGCCTGCTGTATTGGAACGGCGCCACCGTAGAGGGCATGCGCCGCGTGCGCGCGCTGCGCACGCAGGGTCTGCCGGTGTTCTTCACGGTCGATGCCGGGCCGCAACTCAAGGTCGTCTGCGAGGAATCCGCGCTGCTCGAAGCACGCGCCGCGCTGCTCGAACTCGAAGGCGTGCACGAGGTTATCGAGTGCGGATTGGGGGAGGGCGCACGGCTGCTGGAAACGGCGTTCGGGGGCACCTCTTGAGCGAGATTCTCGCCAGCGCGCCAGGCAAGCTCGTGGTACTCGGCGAATATGCCGTGCTCGAAGGTGCCCCGGCGCTGGCCGTCGCGGTGACGCGTCGGGCGCGGGTCTGCCTGCGTTCGCACGGGAACGGCGAGCTGCGGATCAGCGCACCCGCCCTCGGCATCGCCAACCTCGGCGCCACGCTCGGCGCCGACGGCCGGCTGTGCTGGCTGCCTGGAGATTCCTCGGCAGCGCGGCTGGCTCTGGTCGAGCAGGTCTGGGCCGAGCTTGCCGCGGTCGACTGCGTGCCGGCGGCGGGGCAGGGCTGCGAGCTCGAGCTCGACAGCAGCGGTTTCTTCAGCGTCGCAGAAAGATCACGATCGAAACTCGGGCTGGGGTCAAGCGCGGCGCTTACGGTCGCGCTTGGCGGCGCCCTGGCGTCCTTCGCCGGGCGCGCCGCTTTGCTCGAGGACCGCGCCGCCTGGCTGCTGCGGCTGCGGCGTGCGCATCGACGCTGGCAGGGCGAGGCCGGCAGCGGCGTGGATCTCGCGGCGAGTCTTTACGGTGGCTTCATCCGCTACCAGCGCCCGACAGCGGACGCGACGGCGGTGGTCAGCGTGCGCAGCTGGCCTCCCGCCGGCGTCCACTATTGTTTCGTCTGGTCGGGTGAGGCGGTTTCCACAGCTGATTCGCTGCGGCGCCTGGCCGAGTGGCGGCGCAGCCGACCCGCTGCCTATCGCGCCCGCACGAGGGAACTGTGCGCGCTCGCGCAGCAGGCGGATGCGCGAGCGGACGGGTCAGCCGGCGAGTTCATCGCCCTGGTGGCGGAATACGGCGCCGCCCTCGCGCGCTTCACCGCGGCCGCGCGACTGCACGCCGAGTCGCCGGCGCAGCGCGCATTGGCGCAACTCGCCGCTCGCTCGGGCGCGGCCTACAAGCCTTGCGGTGCTGGTGGCGATATCGGTTTGCTCGTTGCGGAAACCGCCGAGTGCCTCGAAATGCTGCAGCGCGGTATCATCGCGGCCGGCCTGCAGCCGGTCGCCCTGGCGATCGACCCACTCGGGCTCCAAGTCGAAACCGCGCCGATGGCCGGTGCCTGCAGGCCGGCCGCGACGTCCATATAAGGGATTCATCGGGCATAGAGCAGCGCCCGCGGCCCGAGAAACACCGTCCGTCCGACGGCCATCCAGAAGCGGTGAAGCACAAGATGAGTGTCGAATCAGCAAACCCCGAACGTTCGCGTTTTCCGGCTTTCTACAAGCTTTCGGTGTCGGATCGGGTGCGCATCATCCATGAGCGCGGCTGGTTGTCCGCTGAGGACTATCAGGCGCTGGTGTCGGGCGAGCACACGCTCAAGGTGAGCAAGGCCGACAAGATGATCGAGAACGTGGTCGGCGTGATGGGCTTGCCGGTCGGGCTCGGCCTGAACTTCCTGGTCAACACGCGGGACTACGTCGTGCCGCTGGTCGTAGAGGAGCCCTCGATCGTCGCGGCACTGTCCTCGGCGGCAAAGATCGTTCGCGGTTGCGGCGGCTTTCAAGTCGAAAGCAGCAAGCCGATCCTGATCGGCCAGGTGCAGGTGGTCGATGCGCCCAACCCGGCGCAGGCCAAGGCGGTGCTGCTGCAGCGCAAGGATGAAGTGCTGAACCTCGCCAACAGCCTGCACCCGCAAATGGTGGCGCGCGGCGGCGGGGCCAAGGATCTCGAGGTGCACCTGCACCCGCGCGCGGAAGGCGGCGACATGCTGGTGCTGCATCTCTTGGTCGACACCCGCGACGCGATGGGGGCGAACCTCGTCAATACCATGTGCGAAGGGGTCGCTGCGCTAGTTGAATCGCTGACCGGCGGACGGGTGTTTCTGCGCATCCTGTCGAATCTCGCCGACCGCGCCATGGTCCGCGCCCGCTGCGTGATCGCAGTCGAAGCGCTCGCCAGCAAGCGCTTCGCCGGTGAGGAGGTGCGCGACGGGGTGATCCTCGCCAACGAATTCGCAAGCCTCGACCCCTACCGCGCCGCGACTCACAACAAGGGCATCATGAACGGAGTCGACGCGGTGGCGCTCGCTACCGGAAACGACTGGCGCTCGATCGAGGCCGCCGCTCACGCCTACGCCGCGCGCGCCGGACGCTACACCGCGCTGACCCGCTGGTATCGCGGTGAGCGGGGCGAACTGGTCGGCGAGCTCGACATGCCGATGAAGGTCGGCATCGTCGGCGGTTCGCTGCAGTCCAACGCCACCGTGGCCCTCAACCTGCGCCTGCTCGGGGTCAAGACCGGCCGCGAGCTGGCCGAGGTGATGGGCGCGGTGGGCCTGGCGCAGAACTTCTCGGCGCTGCGCGCGCTGGTCACCGACGGCATCCAGCAGGGTCACATGACCCTGCACGCGCGCAGCGTGGCGATCGCTGCCGGCGCCGGCGCCGACATCTTCGACACCGTGGTCGACCGCCTGGTCGAAAGCGGTGAAATCAAGATTCGCAAAGCGCAGGAGATCATCGACCAGGTGCGTGGCGAGATCTCGCGCGTCGTTGCGCTCGACACCCCGCTGGTCGAAGCGACGCGCGTTCCCGATCCCGAGCGCAGCGCCTGTGGCCACGGCAAGATCATCCTGATCGGCGAGCACGCGGTGGTCTACGGCAGCCACGCAATCGCCGCGCCGGTGCCGCTTGCGGTCCACGCCACGGTGCAGGACACCCGCTCGGGCGGCGTCGACATGCTGATCCCACGCTGGCGGGTGGAATGCCGCTTCAGCCGCGATCCGGCACACCGCGATTCGTTCCAGCGTTCGCTCGGGCTGATCTTCGACAAGCTCGGTTTGATCGAGCGCTCGCTGCACATCGAGGTGTTTCCGAGCGTGCCGCGGGCGATGGGCCTGGGCGGTTCGGCGGCGCTCGCGGTCGCCGTGATCCGTGCGCTCGATCGTCACTTCAATCTCGGGCTCCACGACGATGAAGTGAATGCGCTGGCGTTCAGCTGCGAGGAGGTCGCGCACGGTGCTCCTTCGGGCGTCGACAACACCGTCGCCACCTACGGCAAGCTGGTGCTGTTCAAGCGCGGCGGGCAGCCCGGCGAATCGGCGCTGGTGCAGGAACTCGCGGTGAAGCAGCCGATCCCACTGGTGATCGGCATCAGCGGCCGCGAGAGCCTGACCGCGCGCACCGTCGCCCGCGTGCGCTGCGCCTGGCAGCGCAATCCGACGCTCTACGAAGGCATTTTCCGGCAGATCGACCAGCTCGCCCTGCAGGGCGCGAAGGCGCTGCAGGGCGGCGACCTCGAGCATCTGGGCGACCTGATGAACGTCTGCCACGGCCTGCTGAACGCGCTGCGCGTCTCCAGCCGCGAGCTGGAGGAGCTGGTGCAGATCGCCCGCGACAACGGCGCGCTTGGCGCCAAGCTCACCGGCGGCGGCGGCGGCGGCTCGATCGTCGCGCTGTGTCCGGGCAACCGCGAGCGCATCATGAACGCGATGCGCGACGCCGGCTACCAGGCGATGGGGGTCGACCTTGGCTGAGCTGCGCTCGCCGCGCGCGCCCGATCCGGTCGTATCCTTCGACGACGAACCGCTGATCCTGGTCGACTCGAACGACCGCGAGATCGGCTGCCTCGACAAGGCCGCCGCGCACGACGGCGCGGGCCGGCTGCATCGGGCGTTCTCGATCTTCCTGTTCAACTCGAGCGGCGAGCTGCTGCTGCAGCAGCGGGCCGCAGGCAAGCGCCTGTGGCCCGACTACTGGGCCAACACCTGCTGCAGTCATCCGCGCCGCGGGGAAAGCATGATCGAGGCGACGGCGAGGCGGCTGCGCGAAGAGCTCGGCCTCGAGTCCGAGCTCGAATACCTGTTCAAGTTCGAGTATCAGGCGCACTTCGGCACACTGGGCTCCGAGCACGAGCTCTGCCACGTCTTCGCCGGCCGCAGCGACGCCGTGGCAGTGATCAACCAGAGCGAGATCGCGGCCTTGCGCTACCTGAGCCCGGCGGCGCTCGACGCGGAACTCACGGATGCGCCGGAGCGTTTCACGCCCTGGCTGCATCTGGAGTGGGAGCGGCTCAGACGCGAGCACCCGCGCTGGCTGGGCGCCTGAGCCCAGCCGCCAGTCAGACGCTCGCGAGCAGGCCGGCGGGCAGCTGCATCGTCAGGCAGTGCACGCTGCCGTTCTGCCAGATGAAAGGGCGCGCGTCGACCTGCACGACTTCGCGCCCGGGATGGGCGCGGGCGATCACTTCGGCCGCGCGGCGATCGGCGGGATCGCCGTAGGCGGGAGCGATCACACCGCCGTTGACGATCAGATAGTTGGCGTAGGAGGCCGGCAGGCGTCGACCTTCGTCGACGATCGGCCGCGCCCAGGGCAGGGCGTGCAGGCGCCACGGCCGCCCTTGCGGGTCGCGCAGCGCGGCCAGCTCCTCGGCCATGCGCGAGAGCTCGGCGTGGTGTGAATCGGCCGGGTCGTCGCAGGCCTGGTAGACGATGACGCCGTCCGGCGCGAAGCGGGCGAGGGTGTCGACGTGGGCGTCGGTATCGTCGCCTTCGAGCTCGCCGTGCTCGAGCCAGAGCACGCCGGATAGGCGAAATGCCGCCGCCAGGCGCGCCTCGATCTGGCTGCGGTCGAGCTGCGGATGGCGTTCGGACAGGCAGCGCCAAGTGCTCAGCAGATTGCCCGCGCCGTCGGACTCGATCGCGCCACCCTCCATGGCGAAGTCGATCCGTTCATACGCCACAGTGC
Source organism: uncultured Dokdonella sp. (assembly GCA_964582225.1). Classification (GTDB taxonomy): domain Bacteria; phylum Pseudomonadota; class Gammaproteobacteria; order Xanthomonadales; family Rhodanobacteraceae; genus Dokdonella_A. The sequence goes on from CAZORA010000003.1 coordinate 22,204, forward strand.
GGAACAGGCCCATTGCGACCAGATTCTCGACCAGACGATCGTCGCGGCTCGCGCCATACTTGCCGCCCCATCCCGTGAAGCGGAAATCGAGCAGGCGGTGGCCCTCGGCACCGACCAGGCTCAGCGGGCCCGAATCACGCAGCCAGGTGTCGTCATAGGTGACCTCGATGAAGCGCAGCCGCGTTTCATCGAGGCCGCGTCCCGCCAGCAAGTCTCGGGCGCGCTCCCGCACCCGCGAGTCCGCCACGCAGATCAGCAGTGGCTCGAAGCGGGAGATGGCGGCGGCGAGCTCGACGTAGGCCGCCTCGACGCGCGCGAGACGCGACGCCCAGTCGGTGCCGGCGTGGGGCCAGGCGATCAGGACCGCGTCCTGCGCCTCCCATTCCGCCGGCAGGCGCCACGCGGTCGAACTCATCGATCAGCTGCTCGTGCCGGCGACGCTGGCGTCGATGACGCTGTGGATCACATGCGAGCGTTCGAAGTAGACAGTGAACCCGCTGTACTTCCAGCGATTGATCGGCGGGTGCCGCGGGCTGTCGCCGCCGGCGGTCGGCAGCTTGGCACTGGGCGCGCCGAAGCGCCGCTCGACCTGGGCCATGCTCATGCCGCGGGTAGGCAGGGCGCCACGATAGGCGCTGCCGTCGGAGGGTGTCGCCAGGGTCTGCGCCGAAGCCGGCGAAGCGAGCAGAAGCGCCAGCGCACAGGCCGACGCGGCGAGCAGAACGTGCTTGAAGTGCATGACACAACCCCTTGTTCTGTCAGGAAAGCGCGCCTGCGAACCGCGCGCAGGGGACGTTGTAGCAAAATCACGCTCCGAGCGCCAGAAAATCCCGCCACGAACAGCAAAAAGGGCCGCTCAGCGGCCCTTTTTGCGCGTGTGCCTGTGCGCGGCTCAGCGCTGACGCGCCTTGAACCGCGGGTTGCTCTTGCAGATCACGAACACCTTGCCGCGGCGACGCACGACCTTGCAATCGCGATGGCGGGTTTTCGCGGACTTCAGCGACGACAGGACTTTCATGACACGCCTCGGTAAACCAATGAAATCAAGCCGGCCATTCTACACGAGTCAGTCGCCGCGTGCCAAGCTGAGCTGAATTCGACTGGCTGGACCCGACCTGCTTCGGCGTGTTCCGGCCCATGCGCAATTTACGCTGCACCCCGAGCTCGGCGCGAGGCCTTGCCGCGGAATCCAGCGCTACAGCCCGCAGTCGACGTGGGGCACGCCAAGGTAGGTCAGTTCGAGGCTTCCCTGGCGACCCGCGCTGGGACCGCTGAAGAACTGATAGCTGAGCGTCGCCTTGCCGCAGCTGTGGAAATGGATGGCGGCATTGCCCACCTGTTCGGTCAGCGGCGGCGGCACCACATGCTGCAGGAACAGCCCGCCGGTCGAGTCGAAAATGCCGATGTCTTCGATCGAAGTGAAGTCCGCCGCGGGTATCGCTTGCATGCTGTACCAGTGCTGGCCGTTGAAACCGGCGTCAGGGTCGGCGCCCGGCAGGAAGGTGTACCAGGTGGCAAAGAACACATTCTCCGTCGGGTCCACGTCGAAGAGGAAACCCTGATTCGTGTTCGCGACGATATCCGCCCAGGCGCCGGACAGGAGCTGGCGACCTGGAGCGCCGCTGTCGCCCTCGGGCCTGCAGTTGCCAGCCGACAGGAGTCGCGTCAGCGGAATGGTGCTGGCGGACTCGCTGCCGTCGAAGCTGTAGGAAAGACTGGCGTGGGTGCAGTCGCTCACCAGCATGCGCGCGGTGCCCAGCCGGACCCGCTCGACCGCTTGATTGCTGTCGAAGGAACCGCCGCGGTAGCCATAGATTTCGAGCGAAGCGCCCTGATCTTCGCGGCCGGCATGACCCTCGACGGTGTACCAGCGCTGCGCGCCGGTCGAGCTGTAGGTGAACCAGGTCGCAAACAGCAGGGCGGTACCCGGATCGATCATGTCCGGGAACACATCGAGCAGAAAGCCTTGGGCTCCTGCCTGGTCAAAAGCCCAGGAGCCCGCAAGGCCGTGCTGATTCAGGTTCACCTGTGCAGCGGGGGCGATGCAGCTCCGATGCCAGGGCGTTTCCCCGGTCGCGACGTCCCAGTCGGAGTTCTCCGAAACCGTCAGCGAGTTCGGGCAGAGCGCCGAGCGGCGCGTCAGAATGCCGGATTCCATCCACCAGGTCAGGTTGCTGGTCTCGGGTACCTCGGGTACTGCGCCGCTGAGCTGGTTCCAGGACACATCGAGCTGGCGCAGGCTCACCAGCCCGGCCAGCGAGGGAATCGCTCCGCTGAGCCGATTGCCCTTGACCTGAAAAACCCGCAGCTTGCTCAAGCCATCGAGTGAGGGAATCGAACCGCTGAGTCGGTTTTCATGGGCCCAGAATCCCGCAAGGTTCGCCAGTCCGGCGAGCGGCGGGATCTCGCCGTCGAGCTGGTTACCGTAAACCCAGAGATAGACGAGCTTGCCCAGTCCTTCGAGCGAGGGGATCGCGCCGCTCAGCTGGTTGCCGCCGACGTGGAAATACTGGAGTTCCGTGAGCCCTTGGAGCGGCGGGATCGAACCACTCAGCTGATTGCTTCCAGCATCGAAATTGACGAGGTTCTGCAGCCCCTCCAGCGGAGGAATCGAACCGCCGAGTCGATTTTCGTAAAGCAGCAGGTCGGAAAGACCCGCCAGCGTCTGCAGAGATGCCGGAAGGCTCCCGGTCAGATTGTTCTGCTGCAGCCGCAGTTCCCGCACATGCTCACCGGCTGCATCGCAGACGACTCCGCTCCACTCGCATTCGCTGCCTGCCGCACCGCCCCAGCCGTCGTTGCGCAACCAGCCCTCGCCGTTGCCGGAGGCATACAGATCGAGCAAGGTCTGGCGCTCGCCTGCCGGAATGGCCGCGAAAGCGTGGGATGCGGCGAAGCCGCAAGTCAGCGAAGCCAGCAGTCCGCCAAGCATGCGGCGGCGTAATTTCCAGATCTGCATCGGGACCTCGATCATCGCTGTGTCCCCGCGCGAACCCGGCCGGTGACGTGGTCATTGCGTGAAACGCCGGGCACGTTAGCCCTTGTGCGCAGCGCAAGAGGGAAATCCGAACCGCCAACCCGCGGTTCGGAGCGATCGAAAGGGCGACTCGGGGCTCCGACGTGCTTGCCCTTTCCCCTGGAATTCTGCCCGATCCCGCTGACGCTTGGTACACCACGATCGGCGCCCACGTCAAGAAAATCCGACCGGGCACGCGAGGTGGAGCCTGCGACGTCTGCGGCGCGCTGGATGAAGCAAGTTGTCGGCCAGCGTGTGGCTCGTCGATGATCTTCAGCCGATGCCGAGGTCGCGCAGCAGCACGAAGCCGAGCGCGATCAGCAGCATGGCCAGCGGGTAGAGGCTCGCGCGGTCGAACAGCCGTGCGGCAAGGCGGCCGTCGCCGCTGCGCAGCAGGCGCAGGCCGGGCAGGAGCAACAGCACGACACCGACGATCAGGCTCAGGAGGAGATAGGGCCAACCCAGGTCGAGCGGAGACATCGCCGGCAGCAGGAGCGAGAGGGCGACCGTGAGGATCAGCGCGATCACGACCAGGCGTCCGGCGGTCTGCGGACCGAAGGTGACCGGAATCGTGCGCGCGCCGATGCGGCGGTCTTCCTCGACGTCGTTCCAGTCGGCCGGGATGTTCTGGCCGCCGATTTCCCAGCACATGACCCAGACGACCATCAGGGTCAGCAGGGCCGGGTCGGGCCTCGGCACGACGACCAGCACCGCGCCGATCGGGCCGAGAGACTTGACCAGGCCGCTGACGAATACCCGCCACCAGCCGATCTTGAGCAGCCGGCAGTAGAGGGCTTCGAGCAGCGGTGCGGCGATCACCACGATCAGCAGCCAGGGGTTCAGCAGCCAGGCGCCGACCAGGGTGAGCGCGTACCAGAAGCCGAACCAGGCGAGCCCGTTGCGAACGCCGAGCAGGCGGCGCGCCAGCGGATAGCGCAGCGCCGAGGCTTCGACCGAATAGCCCTCGTTGAGCTCGCCGTCGGTAAATTTCTCGCGGTCGGCCTCGAGGCCGACCAGGTCGTTCAGGGCGTAGATCGCGGTGTAGCCCGCAAATCCGGTCAGCAGCGCCAGCGCGATCACCTGCCCGCTCGGAAACGCGCCGAGCCAGAGCAGGGCGGCGAAGGCTGGCAGGGCGATATCGAGCACCCCGTGGGTCGAGCGCGACAGCGCGAGGTAGGGCTGCAGCATGCTTATCCCCGCTTGCGATAGCTCTGCATGTAGTTGACGTCTTCGCGGCTGGCGGCGACCCGGAAGCGCCGGGTGAAGGGGTTGTAGATCAGGCTGGCGCTGCGCACGTATTCGAGCCCGCTCGCTTCCGCCCAGCGGCGCAGTTCGCTCGGGCGCACCAGCTTCTCGTAGCTGTGGGTGCCGCGCGGCAGGATGCGCAGGATGTATTCGCCGCCGATGATCGCGAACAGCCAGGCCTTCGGCGTGCGGTTGATGGTGGAGAAAAAGGCCTTGCCGCCGGGTTTCAGCAGGCGGGTGCAGGCGGCGACGATCGCCGACGGATCGGGCACGTGCTCGATCATCTCGAGGCAGGTCACCACGTCGAAGCTGCCGGCTTCCTGTTCGGCGAGCTGCTCGACGGTCTGCAGGCGGTAGTCGATGTCGAGCCCGCCCTGGCGAGCATGCTGGCGCGCCACTTCGATGCTGCGCGGCGACTGGTCGATGCCGATCACGCGGGCGCCTGCCTTGGCGAGGGTTTCGGTCAGGATACCGCCGCCGCAGCCGACGTCGACGGTCTTGGGCTGCGCGACCTCGACGTCGTCGAGAATGAAGCGGCTGCGCAGCGGGTTGATGACGTGCAGCATGCCCATCTTGCCCGTCGGGTCCCACCACAGCTGCGAGACGTGCTCGAACTTGCGGATTTCTTCTTCGTCAACGTTGGCTGGCGCGTTCATGTTTGGTTCCGGTCCAGGCGTGGAGCGCGGCGCTCGAGCGCTCGAGCTCCGCACGGGTGATGTCGTTGAGAAAAACGCAGCGGCCGAGCCCGGCCGGCATCGGCGCGCGCTGCAGGCCGTTGCGGTGTTCGATGCGGTCGAGCAGCGAGTCCCACATCAGCTCGACGTCGAGCACGCTGCTGTCGAGCACCAGGCCCAGGCTGGAGATCAGACCGAACACGCGCTCCGCGGTGGCTTCGTCGAGCAGGCCGCGCGCCTGCGCGATCAGCACCGACACCGCCATGTCGAGCAGCACCGCTTCGCCGTGGAGGAGGTTGCCGGCGTGGCGGGTTTCCAGGCCGTAGCTGAAGGTGTGGCCGAAGTCGACGCTGCGGTCGAGCTCGGCTTCCCAGAGGTTCGGCGCGAGTTCCGCGAGCATGCCGCCGATCGCGCGCTCGAGGATCAGGCCACCGGCCGGGTTCTGAAACTGTGCTTCGATGCTGGCCGAGCCCTCACGCTCGAGCAGCGCGAAAAGCTCGGCATCCCTGATGATCGCGAGCTTCAGGATCTCGCAGACGCCGTTCAGCAGGTGGCGCCGCGGCAGGGTGCGCAGGAAGCCGCGGTCGAGGTATACCGCTTGCGGCGCCTCGAAGCTGCCGAGGCGGTTCTTGAAGCCGTCGAAATTGATCCCGGTCTTGATCCCGACCGCAGCGTCGACATAGGCCATGAGGCTGGTCGGCACCTTGATGTGGGGCACGCCGCGGCGGTGAGCGCCGGCGACGAAACCGACCACGTCGGTGAGCACGCCACCGCCAATGGCGATGATCGGCTCGTCGCGGCGATGGATCGGGAAGGCGTCGAGCTCGCGCAGCAGCCCAAGCCAGGCGTCCGCATTCTTGTTTTCCTCGCCGCCCGGAAAGATGACGATGCGCGCGTCGATTCCGTGGTGGCGAAAATAGGCGCGGATCGCGGTGCCATGGTGTTCGGCGACGTTGGCGTCGAGCACCACGAAGCGGCGGCCGCCGCGGACCCTGCCGTGCGAGAGCAGCGCCGGATTGCGGGGGTCGAACAGATGGGGCGATTCGACGATCTCGTAGTCGACCGTCCGCTGCTCGTGGACGCGCCAGCGCGCCGCCTGGGTAGTCATGTGGGCCGCAGCCAGTCCGCACGGGCTTCCAGCACCTCGCGCGCCAGCGCCTGCGCCTCGGCCAGGTTGTGGTTGCGCCAGTTGCCGCACTGGTCGATGCGCGCGTAAGGCACCGCCGCGGCGCGCAGGACGCCCTGCAGCAGCTCGTCGAGTACGGCGCAGAGCCGCTCGGCGCGACCCTCGTCGTGGAAGACCAGATAGAAGCCGGTCTGGCAGCCCATGATGCCAACCGCGACGAAGTTTTCCGGCAGCAGGCGCTGCAAGCCTTCCAGCAGGAAATGCTCGAAAGAGTGTGCCACGGTGGTCGACAGGTATTCGTCCGCGTTCGGTCGCCGCACGCGCAGGTCGACGCAGTAGATCACGCCGCTGCCGCTGTCGCGCCGCGCCGAGCGCAGCTTCAGCGTCGGCGCGCGCAGCAGCCGGTGGTCGAGCTCGCCCACGCTGGCGGGGTCCCAGCCGAGCGCGGCGACGTCGATGGCATGCTTGCGGTTCACGGCGGGTCTATGCGGGCGTGACGAACTGCTTCAAGTGACGATAGCTGTCGTCCAGGGCCTTCTGCCAGGATTCGACGTGGTGATAGAGCTCGACCGAACCGTAACCATCGAATCCGGCCGCGGTCAGCGCCTTGAAGCTTGCCGCGAAATCGAGCGTACCTTCGCCCGGGATCTCGTGAAAGTGGACGATCCCGGTCAGCGTGTTGGCCACCATTTTATCCACCAGAGGCGTGCCTTTGGCGCCGCGCAGCCAGGCGAGGATCGGGTGTGCGCGCTCCAGCACGTCGTAGCTCAGGCCCGGCACCGAGATCAGGTAGGTGAAGATCTCGTCGTCGAGCGGCGAGGCGCCGGCGTAGAGGCTCGCATAGTCGACCAGCCGTGGCGAAGCGCGCACGCCGGCGCGGGAGAGCAGGGCGTCGATGCGGCCGCGCCGCGCGGCGTCCGGCCCGCCGTCGCAGAAGTAAACCGGGTGCACCGGGTCGACCAGCAGATATTCGGCGGTGTCCGGGAAATACACCAGGCTGCTGGCGAAGCCGAGATCGAAGGCCAGATCGGGGGTGTCCTTGACGATCTTCAGGTTGTAGCCCTCGCGCGCATCGGAAATGTGCAGGTAGCGGGCCTGCGGCGCCGCCTTGCCCAGCGCCGCGATGTAGTCCTGCTCGGAGCAGTAGGCGTGGCAAATGTCGATGTGCAGGCGAAAGCGCGGCGAACCGACGTCCTCGATGAGCGCGAGACCCTGCGCCATCGTTTCGATGTGCATGCCGGGTTCGGGCTCGATCAGGAGCGTGATGTCCTCGTCGTCGCGCAGCTCGCGCAGGCACTCATGGATGCTGTCGACCAGCAGCGCGTGCGGGTCGATCTGCGGGTTATTCACGTGCTCGTCGCGGATGAAGCCGCTGCCAAAAGTGACCAGGCGCACGTCGAGGGCGCGCGCCACGTGGATGCCGCGCTTGACGAGGTCGATGCGGCGCTTGCGCCCGGCGAGATCGGGCGCCATCAGCGAAGGCTCGTGGGGGCGCTGCGGAGTGAAGAAATGTGACGCGGTGGCGACGCAGGCGGGCTTCACCCGCAGGCCGTCCAGCTTGCGCTTCACCCGCGCCAGATAGTCGTCGTCGACATTGAAGGGGTTGAACTGGTCGCGGTGAAAGGAGATCTCCACACCCTCGTAGCCCGCCCGGTCGACCGCCTCGAGCGAGTCGAGAAAGTCGAGGTTGGTGAGGCCGAAAGTGCTGTAACTGAGTTTGATCTTGCCCATGTTGGTTCCCTGCCGAGGCGCGTCCTATGGACTTGGGCGCCCCGACTCGTCGCTGTTCGTGATACTCATGCGCTGCAGACGTCGATGTCCCCAGCGCGCAGCCGGCAGTGATCCCGAGGCTCGCGCTCGGGGCAACGCGGTCCGCGTGAGACGTCCGGCTGGACAGCCTAGTTTGCCACCTTCGGTCGCTCGACGCCGCGCGCAGAGGCTCAGGCAGACCTCCAACCGCTTCGCACTGCGCCGCCGGTGTCGATGTCAAAGGACTACACTGGAAGAACAGTCAGTCATGGGTCGCACGCGCGACGCCAGCACGAGAGGTCACGCCATGAACACCACGGAAGCAGCAGCAGCCAATCCCGATCTGCGCGCGGGAGTCGCGCTCGGCGACTTCAACGACAAGGGCGTGCTGCTGGGGCAGGTGGACGGCGAGGCGGTGCTGCTGGTGCGCCGCGGGCGAGATTATTACGCGGTTTCCGCCACCTGCACGCACTACGGCGGCCCGCTGGCCGAAGGCCTGCTGGTCGACGATACCGTGCGCTGCCCCTGGCATCACGCTTGCTTCAGCCTGCACAGCGGCGCGCCGCTGCGCGCGCCGGCGTTGGCGAATCTTTCCTGCTACCGGGTAGAACTTCGCGGCGGCCGCCTGTTCGTCGGCGACAAGCTGCCGGAAGCCGGCGCCGCGCCGCCTCCGCGTGCCGGCAAGCATCCGGCCAGCGTGCTGATCATCGGCGGCGGCGCCGCCGGCAACGCCGCCGCCGAAACCCTGCGGCGCGAAGGCTACGACGGCCCGATCACCCTGCTGAGCGCCGACGCGGCGCTGCCGGTCGATCGCCCCAACCTGTCGAAGAACTACCTGGCCGGGACCGCGGAGGAAGACTGGATTCCGCTGCGCTCCGCGGATTTCTACCGCGAGCGGAAAATCGACGTGCAGCTCGATACCCGGATCACGAGCTTCGACGCCGCCTCGCGCCGCGCCGTCGCCGCCGACGGTCGGGAGTTCCAGGCCGAGGCGGTGCTGCTGGCGACCGGCGCCGACCCGATCAAGCTGGATTTCCCCGGCGCCGACCTGCCGCACGTGCGCTACCTGCGCAGCTTCGCCGACGCCCGCGCGCTGATCGACCGGGTGCAGACGGCCAGGCGCGCGGTAGTGATCGGCGCGAGCTTCATTGGCCTCGAGGTCGCCGCCTCGCTGCGCAATCGCGGGCTCGAAGTCCACGTGGTCGGGCGCGAAACCGTGCTGATGGAGCGCGTGCTCGGCGCCCAGGTCGGCAACTACCTGCAGAAGCTCCACGAGCAGCACGGGGTGATCTTCCACCTCGGCAACGAGCCGAAGGCGATCGAGGTCAACAGCGTGAGCCTGGCCAAGGGCGAGACGATCGAAGCGGAGTTGGTGGTGATCGGTGTCGGCGTGCGCCCGACGCTGGGGCTGGCCGAACAGGCGGGGCTCAAGCTCGATCGCGGCGTGCTCGTCGATTCCTACCTGGAAACCAGCGCGCCGGGCGTATTTGCGGCCGGTGACATCGCGCGCTGGCCGGATCCGCACAGCGGCCAGAACATCCGCGTGGAACATTGGGTCGTCGCCGAGCGCATGGCGCAGACCGCCGCCCGCAACATCCTCGGTCAGCGCGAACGCTTCGACGCGGTGCCCTTCTTCTGGACCGAGCAGTACGACTTCCAACTCGGCTACACCGGCCACGCCGAAGGGGTCGACAAGATCGACATCGACGGCAGCATCGAGGCGCGCGACTGCACGATCAGCTACTTCCGCGAAGGTCGCAAGCTCGCGGTCTGCACCATCGGCCGCGACTACGCCAACCTGCAGCAGGAGCTCGCCTTCGAGCAGATGGTGCAGAAGGAAATCCCGTATCCCTTGAGGTAGAGGCATGGCAGGCAAGAAGAAGCATCCCGACGTCCGCATGAAGCGCGCCTATGAGGCGCCGAGCGAGGACGACGGTGCACGGGTGCTGATCGACCGCCTGTGGCCGCGCGGGCTCAGCAAGGAAAGGGCGGCGGTCGACCTGTGGCTCAAGGAGATCGCGCCCAGCACCGAGCTGCGCAAGTGGTTCAACCACACGCCCGAGCTGTTCCCGGAGTTCCGCGACCGCTATACCGCGGAGATCCGCGCGCACCCGGAAGCGCTGGCGAAGCTGCAGCAGCTGGCCGCCGAGGGCACGCTGACCCTGGTCTATTCGGCCCACGACAGCGCGCACAACGACGCCGTGGTGCTGCGTGAGATCCTGCTCGGTTGAGGCCGGCGCAGCGACGTGACGTTGTGCCGCCGCGCGCCGCTGACCTGGATCAGGGCCGGCCGGCGCACGCGCTGGCATCGTGCCGACAGCGGCGCCGCGGCGCTGACCCTCACGACAGCGCGCGTGCGCGGCGATGACTGAAACCCTGGATCTTCTCAAGCGCCCGCTGCGCGATCTGCGCATCTCGGTCACGGATCGCTGCAATTTCCGCTGCAGCTACTGCATGCCGCGCGAGCTGTTCGGACCCGGCCACGCGTTCCTGCCGCGTCGGATGCTGCTCAGCTTCGAGGAAATCGAACGCGTGGCGCGGGCCGCCGTCGCGCTTGGCGTGCACAAGATTCGCCTGACCGGCGGCGAACCCCTGCTGCGCCAGGAGCTCGAAAAGCTGGTGGCGCTGCTGGCACGGATCGAGGGACTCGACGATCTGGCGCTTACCACCAACGGCGCGTTGCTCGCAGCCAAGGCGCCCGCGCTGGCCGCGGCTGGTCTACGCCGGGTCACGGTCAGCCTCGACTCCCTCGATACCGAGCGCTTCCAGCGAATCAGCGACACCCGCATCACCCCCGAAACGGTACTGGACGGCATGGATGTCGCGCAGCGGGCCGGGCTCGGCCCGATCAAGGTCAACATGGTCGTCAAGCGCGGCATGAACGAGCAGGACGTGGTCCCGATGGCGGCGCAGTTTCGCCACAGCGGGCACACGCTGCGCTACATCGAGTTCATGGACGTCGGCAACAGCAACGGCTGGCGCCGCGACGAGGTGATGACGGCGGCGGAAATCCGCGCCGTGCTGCACGCCGAATGGCCGCTCGAGGCGGTGCCGCCGCGCTACCCCGGCGAGGTGGCCACCCGCTTCCGCTATCTGGATGGCGGCGGCGAGATCGGCTTCATCGCCTCGGTGAGCCAGCCGTTCTGCGGCAGCTGCACGCGGCTGCGGCTGGGCGCCGACGGGCAGAGCTACACCTGCCTGTTCGCGCGCAGCGGGCACGATCTGCGCGGCCTGCTGCGCGAGGGCGTCAGCGACGCCGGCCTGCAGGAGCACCTGGCGCGGATCTGGATGCTGCGCGCTGACCGCTATTCGGAGCTGCGCGCCGAGCAGGCCGGGCGCAAGCCGCGGGACAAGATCGAGATGTCCTATATCGGCGGCTGAGCTCGTCGTTCAGCAGGTCGAGATCAATTTCGAGTAGCGGTCGAGCGGCGTCGCCGCGGTCGTCTCGCCGACTTCCCTACGGTAGCCGCCGGGTCCGAACCGCTCGATCAGCTCGCTCTTGTAGGCCTTGAAGAAGCGCTCGAAGAAGGCTTCGCCGACGGTTCCCGTCGCGCTCAGTCCGTCGCTCGCGGCGTCGTACTCCAGCCGCACCGGCAGCAGCGGGCTCGGCGCCGGGCCGGCCACGCGCGAGGCGCCGTTCGCCGGATCGAACACGCTGCCGTGCGCGCAGCAGACGATTTGTCCGGAAGTTCCGGCCAGTTCGCTGCCTTCCGCCGCGTAGCGCAGGAAGCTCGCGCTCGGCGAGGGGTAGCTGAGCTGATGGGTGCAGATGGCGACGAAGGCCACCAGGTTCTGTCCGGCACCCGCGCCGCCCGGATTGACGTACTCGCCGTCGTCGGGGGAAGCGCGACTTGCGGTCGCGGCGCGGCGCTGGCCGAGGTTGATCAGGAAGCAGGGGATCCCCGCGTAGGGATAGGCGAACACCAGCGCCTGGCTGGTGCCGACGCTGGCCGCGATCAGCGGAGATCCGTCCGGGTTCACCAGGCGGCTGCGGCCGAAATCGCGAATACCGACCGGCTCGGCCTCGTGGCTGCGCGCGAAGCGGGGAAGAAGGGCGGTGGCGGTGCACAGCCCGACGAACTTTCTGCGGTCCATGGTGATCCCGGAGCCGGCCCGCGCCGACTCGCGCCGCGCGCGGTCGACGCGAGGCGGCGGGTTTGGCCTCAGGCGTTGAACAAGTCGCGATAGATGCCCCGTGCCCACTCCAGGGTGGCGGCGCCCTTGGCCGCGTCGCGTTTGATGAATACCTTGGTGTCTGGCGAGAAGCCGGTGATGACGTCTTTCTTCGGGTCGTAGACGTAGCGCGCGTCGACCGAGATCGCTTCCTGCGGATCGGCGTTGACCATCGAGTAGCAGATGGTCTCCGGCGATGCCCAGGAGATTTCCTTGCCCTGGGCGCGCGCTGCCAGCACTTTCGCCACGTAGTGGCCTTCGCTGTTCGCGGTGTTGCCGCTCTTCGAATAGGGATGCGGCCGCGAATCGCCGCTGACGTAGACGTGCGGATCGCCGATCAGGTTGTAGAAGCGGATGTCGATGTTGGCTTCCTTCTGATTCGACTTGTTGGACGGCGCCAGCAGGCCGAGCTGCTCGATCAGGGTCGAGCCGCGCACGTTCGGGTAGATCGCGGCGTCGTCGAACTTGACGTCGTCGAACTCGGTCTTGATGACCCGGTTGGCCAGGTCCACGCCCTTGACCGCCGCGTCCTTGTGATACTCGATGATGTCCTTGTAGAGCTCATTGAAGGCGGCGTGGAAGCCCTCAGCCTTGATCGTGATGTCGGGGTTTGCATCGAGCACCAGCAGTTTGGCCTTCAGCTTGTTCCTCTTGATCACCGAGGCAATCATGCAGGCGCGCTCGTAGGGCGCGGGCAGGCAGCGGTAGTTGCCGCTCGGCACGGTCTGCACGAAGGTGCCGCCCTCGAACTCCTGGATCTTGCGGCGGATGGTGACGTGCTCGGTCGGCGCCATGAAGCCGCCGGGATAGGTTTCGCGCAGGGCGGTCTGCGTCTCGATGTCGCCGACGCCGATCTTGTCGAAATCGTAGGACAGGCCCGGCGCGATCACCAGGTAGTCGTAGCGGATGTCGCCCTCGTTGGTGGCGACGGTCTTGCTCGCGCGATCCAACCCGATGACGGTGGCGTTGAAATAGGTGTAGCCGTTGTTGACCGCGGCGTCGAGGAAGCTGTGGGCGGCCAGGAACTCGAGGTTGATGATGCCCGGGTACCACAGGTTGCTGGAAAAGCAGGACGAATACATGTCGCGCTTTTCGACCAGCACCACGTCGAACTTCGGATATTCCTTCTTCGCGTATTTGGCGACGGTGAGGCCCGAAGTGCCGCCGCCGACCACGACCAGGCGCGGACCCTTGGCCTTCGGCAGATTGGCCGTGCGCGAGACCACGGCGGGGGCTTTGGCGACGCTCCCCTGGTCCGCGGCAAACGCCGCGGGACCGGCGGCCAGTACGGCCGGCGCGGCCGCCAGCGCGACTCCGCTCATCTTCAGAAAGTGGCGGCGATTGGTTGGTTCGTTCATCAAACGGTCTCCCATCGAAAAGTTGAGTTGGCGTCCCTGCAGCGCCGCGCGCTTCCACCCGAAATTGCGCCGTGGACCGGGCTCAGCCGCAGCGCGAGCCAACCGCCGCCGGTTCAGCCTGCACGCGCCGGTTCGGGCGCCGCGCCAGCGCCTTCGCGCTGGTACTCGCGCCGCGTCTCCCTGCGTGATTCAGCTCCGCCGGGGCTGCCGACGCGACCGCCGGGACGCCCCTTAACGGGCCGCCCTGGCTGCCGCGACTGCGAGCAAGCCCAGCACGCGGGCCTTCGCCCGCCGCTCGATCCTAGATCGGTTCCCCGCCGCTTGCCAGCTGCGCTGCAACGCGAGCGCTCGGCATGCCGGCTCATCGCGCCGGGCGCCGAAGCTGCGATCGGGCAGGGGCGCTGCGGCTCGAAGACCCGATCCCCGCGGGCAGCGCGGCGCGCGGAAGGGTGAATCAGGGGCAGCACCGATGTGAACGATTGTGGACTTCCGCAGCCCGATTTCGAGCGCGGCGGGGTGAGCAGCCTGCGCGTCGGGGCGAATGTCGCAATGCAGCGTGAATCTGGCGCCGCCGCGCGGTATACAGTGGGGGCTCGCATACCCCTACGGGTATGATGATTCCGCAGTCCGACAGCGAGGCAGGCATGACCGGCAAACCCATCTGGAACGCGCATCTGGCCGGAGTGGCGCTCGGCCTGGTGCTGCTCGCCACGTTTCTCGTCACCGGTCACGGGCTCGGCGCGTCGGGGACACCCACGGCGATCGCCGCGGTGGCGTCGCAGGCGGTCGCGCCGGGAACAACATCGGGCAATCCGTATCTGGGCCCCATGGTCGCCCAGGGCAGCCACCCGCTCGACAGCTGGATCGTCTGGGAGGTCCTCGGCATGGGCATCGGCGCACTGCTCGCGGCCTGGTGGTCGGGGCATCTGCGCGTTCGCGTGGAAGGCCCGCCGCGGCTGCACTCGCTGGGTCGTCTGGCGCTGGCGCTGGGCGGCGGCATTCTTTCCGGCTTCGGCGCGCGGGTCTCCGCCGGCTGCACCAGCGGCCTGGGGCTCTCCGGCGGCGCGGTGCTGGCGACTGCCGGCTTCGTGTTCCTGATCGGCTTCTTCGTCACCGGCATCCTCGTCGGCTTCGTCACCCGGAGGCTCTGGCAATGAATTTTCCGGCTGAATGGACCAACGCGCTGTCCGGGCTGGTGCTCGGTGGCCTGTTTGGTTTCGTGCTGCAGCGCGGCGGGCTCGGCAACGGCTGCCGGCTCACCGCGCAGCTGCGCCTGCAGGACTGGACGGTGTTCAACGTCATGTTCACCGCCATCATCGTCGCCGCCGGCGGCCTCTACCTGCTGCAGTTCGCGGGCCTGGTCAGCTGGTCCGAGCTCTACGTACCCACCACCTATGTGTGGGCGACCCTGCTCGGCGGCGCGCTGGTCGGCGCCGGCATGGGTGTGGGCGGCTACTGCCCGGGCACCTCGGTGGTCGGCGCGGCGGGCGGGCGGCTCGACGGCATCGTGTTTTTCGTCGGGCTGGTGCTGGGCGTGGTGGTCTTCGCCGGCATGTTCAACGGCATCGAGCCGCTGCTGACGGCGGCGCCCGGACCGCAGGGGCAGACGCTCGGCGATCTGCTGCACATTCCCAACTGGTTGGTGCTGCTGCTGTTGATTGCGGCGGCGGTCGCGGTCGGCTGGCTGAGCCGACGGGCGCCGCACTCGAAGTCGATCAGCTGCGCCGACTGAACGCACCTGGAGATCCATTGAATGAAGACCAATGCCAACTCGCTCGCGACCGCGCTTTCCGCGGTAATGCTTTCGCTGGGTGGAGTCGCCGCCTGCTCAGGGCCGAGCCAGGACCACAGCGAGGCCTCACCTCCTGCGGCAACCGCGAACCCCTGCGCGCCCGCGCAGCGCTCTGCCAATCCCTGCGCGCCGGCGCCCAGGGCCGCCAACCCCTGCGCGCCGACGCCGAAGCCGACCAATCCCTGCGCGCCGCAAAAGGACGATGCCTGATGGCTGCAGCGACCGGCCGCCACCGACGCGACCGGGCGCAGCTGCGCACCCCGGCGCTCACGCTTGCCCGCGAATTTGTCGGCGCCGATCGGCGCCGGCTGCGTCGGCTGCGCGGGGCAGGGCGCGAGCTGATCGATCTTCTGTCTGACTTCGCCGCAGCCGGCACCAGCCCGCTTGCCGCGGCGCTCGGCGACGACGCGCCCAGGATCTGGCGCCAGTACGCGCGGCAGGGCGAGCGCGTGCGGCAGGCCGGCGAATGGTTTTTCTACTATCACTCGCACGAGCGCAGCCCGCCCGGCGAGCACGGCCACTTCCACGTGTTCCGCAGCCTGCCCGCCGACGCCGCGAGCGCGCGCGCCGACGCGCCCTACGCGCACCTGGTCGGGATCGGAGTGGACGCGCGCGGGCTGCCGCGGCGGCTGTTCACCACCAACCGCTGGGTGACCGACGAGTCCTGGCGCGACGCGAGCGACAGCCTGGCCGCGCTGGCTCGCATCGTTCGCGGCGGCGCGACGGATTCCTCGCCGCTGCTGCGCTGGCTGCGCGCCCAGCTCGCGGTCTTCCAGCCGCAGATCGAGCGCCTGCACGCGCATCGCGATGCGCGGGTGGCAGCGCGCGGCGGCGCCCGCGTGTTCGAGGACCGCCGCATGTACATCCTGAGCGAATGCGCCATATCGCTCGACCAGCAGATGGCGGCCATCGATTCCGCCGATCGGGAGCTTTCCGCATGAGCCGCAACCTGCGCTTGATGTCGTTCGCCGCCTTCACCGCGCTGCTGCCGGGCTTCGCCCTGGCGTTGAGCCTGCCGGGGCCCCTGGTTTCGGTCGACTGGCTCGAAGCGCATCGGGCCGAGGTCAACGTCATCGACGTGCGGGAAGATCCCGCCAGCTTCGCTACCGCGCCGGCGTGGACCGAGAAGGACGGCGTGCGCAGCCTGGAAACCTTCGGCGGGCACGTCCCTGGCGCCCTGCTGCTCGACTTCGGCGAGCTCCGCGCGACGCGCAGCATCGACGGGCGCGAGTGGAAATGGATGCTGCCGGCCCAGGCCGACTTTCAGGCGCTGCTGCAGCGCGTCGGTGTTCGTCAGGGGCGGCCCACGGTCATCGTCAGCGACGGGCGCAGCGGCGGCGATCTCGACGCGGCTGCGCGCCTGTACTGGTCGATGAAGGTCTACGGCGACGACGCGCTGGCGATTCTCGATGGCGGCAGCATGGCTTGGCTCAGCGCCGGCAAGGCCGTCGACAGCGCCGCGGCGAGCGCGGATCGCGGCGACTGGAGCGCTTCGCCCGCGCGCACGAAGTTCGTTGCCGACAGCAACGCGGTCGCGGCCGCGAGCAGCGCCGGCGTCGAGGTCGTCGACGCGCGCCCCATGAGCTTCTATTTCGGCCTCGAGCGCAAGCCGTCCGTGCTGGCTGCCGGCCACGTCGCAGGTGCACTCGATTTCCCGCCCGAGCTGCGCGCGATTCAGCGCGACGGCAGCCTGCATTTCCTGAGCGCCGCGCAGTATGCCTACCTGTTTCCCTATCTCGGCATCGAGGCGAAAAGGCCCGCGATCACCTACTGCAATACCGGACACCTGGCTTCCGGCGCCTGGTTCGTGCTGAGCGAGATCATGGGCAACCCCGACGTCAGTCTCTACGACGGCTCGATGTACCAATGGACCGAAGAGGGTCGCCCGCTGGTGGGGCTGCCGTGAAAAATCGCGCGCCACTGCCGGGCGCCGCCCGGGAACGAGGAGGAATCTGATGGCTGCCTCCAAACCCACACCTGGACGGCTGATCCTGGCGCCGGAGAATCCGCTGCCGATCGCCGCGCGCTCGCGCCGCGAGGCGCTGAAGAAGCTGGCCCTCGGCGCCCTTGGCGGAACTGCCGCGCTGCGCATCGGCGGAGCTCGGGCGCAGGCGCCTGCCGATCCGGCGCACCTGCCGCCCAACGTCCCGCCCTGGTCGCAGAACCTCGGCAAGCCGGTCGGCTCGAACCCCTACGGCATGCCCTCGCCCTGGGAGCGCAACATCGTCCGGCGTCTGAGTCCGGGGCTCACCACCACCACCCAGTCGTCGGTCGCCTTCACCCCGCTGCAGAACCTGTTCGGCATCATCACTCCGAACGGCCTGCACTTCGAGCGCGACCACAACGGGCTGCCCGACATCAACCCCTATGAACACCGGCTGATGATCCATGGCCTGGTGCGGCAGCCGAAGATCTACACGATGGAGGACCTGCTGCGCTTCCCCTCGGTGTCGCGCGTGCTGTTCATCGAGTGCGGCGCGAACACGGCGATGGAGTGGGGCAATCCGGCGGTGCCGACCGTGCAGTACACGCACGGCATGCTGAGCTGCGCGGAGTGGACCGGCGTGCCGCTGTCGACCCTGCTCGAGGACGTCGGCTTCGACCGCAAGCAGGCCCGCTTCATCCTCGCCGAAGGCGCCGACGGCGCCGGGCTCACGCGCACGATCCCGCTGTCCTTCGCGCTCGACGACGTGCTGGTCGCCTACGGCCAGAACGGCGAGATGCTGCGGCCCGAGCAGGGCTACCCGCTGCGCCTGGTGGTTCCGGGCGTGCAGGGCGTTTCTTCGGTCAAGTGGCTGCGCCGTCTCAAGGTGGGCGACCAGCCCTGGAACACGCGCGAGGAGTCGCTGCAGTACAGCGACCTGATGCCGGACGGCAAGAGCCGCCAGTACACCTGGATCCAGGAGGCCAAGTCGGTGATCACCTCGCCCTCGGGCGGCCAGCAGCTGCTCGACAAGGGCGGCTACTACCAGATCACCGGCTACGCCTGGTCCGGCCGCGGCAAGGTCAAGCGGGTGGACGTGTCGACCGACGGCGGGCGCAGCTGGCGCACCGCCGTACTGCAGGAGCCGATCCTGAGCAAGGCGCTGACGCGCTTCCGTCTCGACTGGCACTGGGACGGCAGCCCGGCCCTGCTGCAGAGCCGCTGCATCGACGACACCGGCTTCGTGCAGCCGAAGATGCGCCAGCTGCGCCAAGTTCGCGGCACGCGCTCGATCTATCACAACAACGCCATCCAGACCTGGCAGCTCGACGCCGAGGGCAAGGTGCACAATGTGCAGGTTTGAGTTGCTTCGAACAGCCGGATTCGCGGCGCTCCTATCGCTCGGGGCGGCGGCAATGGCGCATGCCGCCGACTACGGACTCGGGCGAACCGCCACGCCGGAAGAAATCGCCGGCTGGGACATCGACGTGCGCCCGGACGGGCAGGGCCTGCCGGAGGGGCAGGGCAGCGTCGCCGATGGCGAGGCGATCTACGAGGCCCATTGCGCGGTCTGCCACGGCTCGTTCGGGGAGAGCAACGAGTACATGGCCATCGCCGGCGGGGTTGGCTCGCTGGCCAGTGACGCATCGGTGCGCACGGTGGGCAGCAAGCTCAACTATGCGACCACGCTGTTCGACTACATCAACCGCGCGATGCCCTTTCCGCGCTCGAAGTCGCTGAGTGCGAGCGAGGTCTACGCGGTCGCCGCCTACGTGCTGAACCTGAGCGACATCGTTCCCTTCGACTTCGTCGCCAATCGCGAAACCCTGACGGCCGTGAAGATGCCCAATCGCGATGGTTTCGAGCCGTTTCTTGGGCTTTCAGAGCTCCACGGCAAGCCCGACACCCACAACATCGCCTGCATGAGCAACTGCGAAAAGGAAATCAGCATCAGCGGCTCGCTGCCGGACAATTTCGTTGCCAGCATGTACGGTGACCTCGCCGGCGACTTTCGCGGACTCGCGAGCATGAACCGGCGCGCGCCGGCGGCGGCGCTGCCTGAGGACGCCGCTGCGGGGTCGAGCGGCGCACAGCTGATCCAGAAGTACGGCTGCGTCGCCTGCCACAGCGCGGACAAGGCGATCATCGGCCCCGCGTTCCGCAGCGTGGGCGAGAAATACCGCGACCAGCCGGACGCCGAGGCACATCTGGCGAAAAGCGTGCACGAGGGCAGCTCCGGTCGCTGGGGCAGCGTACCGATGCCGCCGCAGGCTGCGGTCACCGAAGCCGACCTGGCGCTGATCACGCGCTGGATTCTGGACGGAGCACCGAGCAAATAGGCTCAACGCCGGAGAGCTGACGAGACAACCGGATCACCACTGACTGAAAAGAGGATTCCATGACGACATCGAGGCGACAATTCCTGAAGATCGGCGGCAGCGCAGGCGCGCTCGCGCTGCTGCTCGGCCCGGGCCTGCTGCCCCGCGCGTGGGCGGTGGCGCCGAGCCCGCTGGCCGCGGGCGACGACCGCAAGCAGTTTGAAACCCAGGATTTCAACCAGCTGATCAAGGATCTGGGCGGCAAGTCCGCGCAGGAATCCGACCAGATCGAGCTGCGCGCGCCCGAGATCGCCGAGAACGGCGCCGTGGTGCCGGTCGAAATCGACAGCAAGCTGCCGGGAACGAAGATGATCGCGATCGTCTCGGAGAAGAACCCGCACGCGCTGACCGCGGTGTTCCATATCCCCGAAGGCACCGAGCCCTACGTCTCGACGCGGGTAAAGATCGCCGAAACCTCGAAGCTGATCGCGCTGGTGCAAACTGATCAGGGCTTCTTCCATGCCGATCGTCTGGTCAAGGTGACGCTCGGCGGCTGCGGCGGCTGAGCCGGCGGAAACATTACTAAAGAGGAACACGCGACATGGCAGACCCGATGCGGATCCGTGCGACGCATAGCGGCGACGTGACCGAAGTGAAGGTGCTGATGGCCCACCCGATGGAGACCGGCCTGCGCCTCGATGGCGAAGGCAAACCGATTCCCGCGCACTACATCAAGACCGTGAAGATCCTGTGCAACGACCGCGAGGTCTACAGCGCGGACTGGGGCCCGGCAGTATCGAAGAATCCGTTTCTGGCAATGCGCTTCAAGGGCGGCCAGAAGGGGGACAAGATCACGGTCAGCTGGACCGATTCGGCTGGCGAGAACCGCAGTGACGAGGGTACCGTCAACTGAGTGCGCGTCGCCCGTGCAGGCGACGCCGCGGGGAGGGCCGGATGGGCGATACCGAGATGATACGGCGCTGGGGGTGGCGGCTGGCAGCGCTCGCCGCTGGCGCGGCGCTTTCCGCGGCGGTTTGGGCGCAGCAGCCGGGCGGCGAAGATCCGCTGGCCGAGTATCGCGCGATGTTCGGCGACGACAACCCGGCCGAGCTCTGGGAAGCGCGCGGCGAGGATCTCTGGAAAGCGCCGCGCGCCGGCGGTCGGTCGCTGGCTGATACCTGCGATTTCGGCCTCGGCCCGGGCAAGACCCACGGCGCATACTCTCAGCTGCCGCACTGGTTCGAGGACACCGGCAAGGTGCAGGATCTGGAATCCCGTCTGCTGACCTGCCTGGTGCGTCTGGGCGCGGATGAGGCCGAGCTGATCAAGCATCGCTTTGGCGACGGCGACGACAAATCCGATCTCGAGGCGCTGACGGCCTATCTGGTCGCCGATTCGAAAGGCATACCGGTGGCGGTGCCGCAGAGCCATCCGAAGGAGCGCCAGGCCTATGCGCTCGGCAAGGCCATCTTCTACTACCGCGCCGGCACCCACGATTTCTCCTGCGCCACCTGCCACAGCGTACCGGGCAAGCGCATCCGCCTGCAGGAGCTGCCCCAGCTGACCGCGCCCGAAGGCGCCCGCGAGGCGTACACCCACTGGCCGGCCTATCGCGTGTCGCAGGGCGAGCTGCGCACGATGGAGTGGCGCATTGCCGACTGCTTCCGCCAGCAGCGGGTGCCGCAGCTCGACTACGGCTCACCGGCAGCGATCGCGCTGATCAGCTTTCTCGCCTACGGCGCCAACGGCGGCGAGATGGCCGCCCCCGGCCTGAAGCGCTGAGCGGAGAGCAGCGAATGAAAACCACCACCATGAGCCGGGCTCTGCTCTGCACCGGGCTGTTGCTCGGCTTCGCCGCGCTCGCCGCCGATTCGGACGAGCCGCCGAGCCCCGCCGAGGTCGAGGCGGTGATGCACGCCTCGTTCACGGCGCGCGGTCAGGCAGGAATCGATCGCCTGGACCGCGATCCCACCCAGCTCGCCTGCTCCTCGCCGACTCCGCCCGCGGCAGGGCTGGTTGCCGAGCTGAGCAGCGCCAACCGCGCGATGATCCAGTATCCAGCCGACGGAAAGTATCTCGGCGACTGGAAACGCGGCGAGACGATCGCACAGACCGGCACCGGCCTGCAGTATTCCGATGACCCGTCCAAGCCCGCCGGCGGCAACTGCTACGCCTGCCACCGGCTCGCCCCGGACGAGATCGCCTACGGCACGATCGGCCCGTCGCTGACCGGCTACGGCAAGGCGCGGGGAACCTCGCCCGAGGTGCTCAAGGCCACTTGGGGCATGCTCTACGACATGAAGGGCTACAGCCTGTGCTCCTTCATGCCGCGCTTCGGCGCCAAGGGCATCCTCACGCAGGCGCAGCTCAAGGACGTGATGGCGCTGCTCTTCGACCCGGCCTCGCCGGTCAACCAGTCGACGACACCGTGAATCTCACGCGCCGCGAGTTCATGGGCATGCTGGCGGCTGCGGCGGCGGCCGGACTGCCGCTGGGCCACAGCCTCGGCGCCGCGCGCGGCGAAAAGGCCCTCTACGAGTTGCCGCGCTTCGGCAACGTCAGCCTGCTGCACTTCACCGACAGCCACGCCCAGCTGCTGCCGCTCCACTATCGCGAGCCGAGCGCCAACCTCGGCGTTGGCGCCGCGCGCGGGCAGCCGCCGCATCTGGTGGGCGAGCACTTCCTGAAGTACTACGGAATCGCCGCCGGCAGCCGGGAAGCGTACGCGCTGAGTTCGGTGGATTATCTGAACGCGGCACGGCGCTACGGCAAGGTCGGCGGCTTCGCGCACCTCGCGACCCTGGTCAAGCGCCTGCGCGCAGAGCGCCCGGGCGCTCTGCTGCTCGACGGCGGCGACACCTGGCAGGGCTCGGCGCAGGCGCTGTGGACACGCGGCCAGGACATGATCGACGCCCAGCTCGCGCTCGGCGTGGACATCATGACCGGACACTGGGAGTTCACCTACGGCAGCGAGCGCGTGCAGGAAGTTCTCGCCGGCCCGTTCAAGGACAAACTCGCCTTCGTCGCGCAGAACGTGCAGACCGCGGACTTCGGCGACGAGGTGTTTCCGCCTTATGCGCTGCGCGAAGTCAACGGCGTGCCGGTCGCGGTGATCGGCCAGGCCTTCCCCTACACGCCGATCGCGCACCCGTCCCGCTTCGTCAGCGAGTGGACTTTCGGCATCCAGGAAGAGCACCTGCAGCAGGCGATCGACAAGGCCCGCCAAGCCGGCGCCGTGATCGTGGTGCTGCTTTCCCACAACGGCATGGACGTCGACCTCAAGCTGGCCTCGCGCGTGCGCGGCCTCGACGCGATCCTTGGCGGACACACCCACGACGGCGTGCCGCGCCCGGTCGCGGTGAAGAACCCCGGCGGGCAGACCCTGGTCAGTAACGCCGGCAGCAACGGCAAGTTCCTTGCCGTGCTGGATTTCGACGTGCGCGACGGCAAGCTGCGCGACTTCCGCTATCGCCTGCTGCCGGTGTTCGCCAATCTGCTCGATGCGGACCCGGACATGCAGGCCCTGATCGAGCGGCACCGCGCGCCCTGGCGCGAGAAGCTCGAGCAGCCCCTGGCCACCTGCGAGGGCCTGCTGTATCGCCGCGGCAACTTCAACGGCAGCTTCGACCAGCTGATTCTCGACGCGCTGCGTGCGGTCAAGGACGCCCAGGTCGCCTTCTCGCCCGGCTTCCGCTGGGGCACGACCCTGCTGCCGGGCGAACCGATCACCCGCGAGCACCTGATGGACCAGACTGCGATCACCTATCCGACGGTCACGGTCAACGAGTTCAGCGGCGCCCGGATCAAGGCGATCCTCGAGGACGTCTGCGACAACCTGTTCAATCCCGACCCCTACTACCAGCAGGGCGGCGACATGGTGCGGGTCGGCGGCATGAGCTACGCCTGCGAGCCCGGCGCGGAAGCCGGCAAGCGCATCAGCGACCTGCGCATCGACGGCAAGCCGGTCGAGGCCGGCAAGAGCTACAAGGTAGCCGGCTGGGCGCCGGTCGCGGAGGGCGTCAGCGGCGCTCCGGTGTGGGACGTGGTCGAGGAGTATCTCGCGGCCCACCGCAAGCTCGCGCCGCCCCGAATCGAGCAGCCGCGCCTGATCGGCCAGGACGGCAATCCGGGCTGGGCCGACGCATGAGTCGGGCGCGCCGGCTGCTGGCGCTGGTCGGCCTTGCCGCAGTCAGCGCACTCGCCAGCGCGGCCCCCTGGCGAGCTACTGAAATCGAGATGCCGGTGCACCAGCTTGGCCCGCACAGCTGGTATGTGGAGGGGCGGCTCGAGGAAGCGAGCCGCGAGAACGAAGGCTTCATGGCCAACGCCGGCTTCGTGATCACCGACGAGGGCGTGGTGGTGATCGACGCCCTGGGATCACCCGCGCTCGCCGACCGCATGCTCGCCGAGATCCGCAAGCGCACCGAACAGCCGGTCAAGCTCGCGATCATCACGCACTACCACGCCGACCACTTCTACGGCATCGCGGCCCTGCGCGCGGCGGGAGCGAAGATCTGGGCGGACGAGCGAGCCAAAGCCTACCTCGGTTCCGAGGCCGCCGAGCGCCGCCTCGCCGAGCGCCGCGCCCTGATCGGCCCGTTCCTCGGCGCGGACTTCAGGCTGCCGCTGCCTGATCGCTGGATCGACGCCGACGAGAGCTTCCGCATGGGCGGGGTGAAGTTTTCCCTGCGTCGCCTCGGACCCGCACATTCGCCCGAAGATCTTGCCGTGCTGGTCGAGCCGGACGGTGTGCTGTATTCGGGCGACGTCGTCTACGCGGGCAGGGTGCCCTTCATCGGCGAGGCCAATACGCGCGACTGGCTGCGCGCGATCGACCGCATGCTCGCCATTCCGTGTCGCGTGATGGTGCCCGGACACGGCCCGGCCTCCACTCGGCCGCACGAAGACGCCGAGCTGACCCGCGACTACCTGAAGTTCCTGCGCGAACAGATGGGCCGCGCGGCCGCGAATCTGGAGGACTTCGGCTCCGCCTACGGCAAAGTCGACTGGTCGCGCTTCGAGTCGCAGCCCACCTTCGACGCGGCCAACCGGCAGAACGCCTATTCGGTCTATCTCGAAATGGAGCAGGAGTCGCTCGGCGAATGAACGCCTCAGGCGAATTTCACCAGCAGGCGCGCAAGCTCGTCGGTCGAGGCGCGAATCTCCTCGGGATTGGCCGCTTCCTCGACGTGCAGCAGCAGGCTGCAGGCAAGCATTTCGTAGAAGGCCCGATCCAGGGCGCGCCGCGCGGCGGTCATCTGCATCGCGATCTCTTCGCAGGTGGCGCCGTTTTCGATCAGCGTCTTGATGCCGCGGAGCTGACCTTCGACCCGCGCGACGCGCGTTGCGACCTTCTTGCGACCGTCTCGTTCGTCGACCATGAGCTTCCCCCGGGTTCTGCATCATCCACTGCCCGATCGATGGGTCGCGCAGCGCCGTCCGCGCATTTTTGCACAGACCGCCGGCATGCGTGGATCGGCGCCGGCGGCAGGGGAGGGCCGGCATCGACATTGGTTCGCTGCAGGCCTCAGCGGCAATTCTCGTTTCCACCGGCCGGACCGCCAAGCGCGGCCCGTTGATTGACCAACAGCAGATTTCCACACATGGGGAGCAGGGAAATGGGCAAGGCAACACAAGTTCAAGTCAATCGCCGCCGTCACGCATTCGCGCGCTCGGCGCTCGCGCTCGCGCTGACCACGATCGCCACCGGCGCCTGGGCCACCGACGGCTATTTCGCGCACGGCTACGGGATGAAGGCAAAAGGCCGCGGCGGCGCCAGTCTGGCGGTTGCCGATGACGCCTTCGGCGGTGCCAACAATCCAGCCAGCATGGCGTTCGCGCCGGATCAGGCCGATCTCGGCATCGACCTGTTCAGCCCGCGCCGCTCGGCCAGCCGCAGCGGCCTGGGGCCGGGGCTCGACGGCAGTGCAAAGAGCGGTCACAACTGGTTTGGCATGCCGGAATTCGGCTACAAGCGGCAAATCAATGACCGGCTGGCGCTGGGCGTCACCGTGTACGGCAATGGCGGCATGAACACGGACTATCCGGCGGGCGGCTTCGACTGCGGGCAGGGCCCGGCGAACATGCTCTGCGGCGGCGGCAGCCTCGGTGTGAATCTGGAGCAGCTGGTGGTGGCGCCGACGCTCGCCTGGTCGTTCGCTCCGGGCCAGGCCATCGGCTTCTCGCCGCTGCTCGCGTATCAGCGTTTCTCGGCCAAGGGCCTGCACGCCTTTGCGGCGATTCCCGACCTCTCGGTTGCGCCCGCAAGGCTCACCAACAACGGCGTCGACTCCTCGACCGGTGGCGGCCTGCGCGTAGGCTATCTCGGCCAGTTCGGCGAGCACTTCTCGCTGGGCGTGAGCTATTCGACCAAGCTCCACATGGGGCGCTTCTCGGACTACGAAGGCCTGTTCGCCGAAGGCGGCAAGTTCAATCTGCCCGAAAACTTCGGAGTCGGCGTCGCTTTCCGCCCCGCCGGCGACGTCGTGGTGGCGGCCGACTACGTCCGCATCAACTACGGCGACATCCCTTCGATCGCGAACCCGAGCATGACGATGGGCCAGCTCGGCTCCGCCGGCGGTCCGGGCTTCGGCTGGAAGGACGTCAACGTGTGGAAATTCGGCGTCGAGTGGGCCAGCTCGGAAAACTGGACCTGGCGCGCCGGCTACAACCGCAGCGACAACCCGATCCGGGCCAGCGACGTCACCTTCAACATCCTCGCGCCGGGCGTGGTCACCGACCACCTCACGCTTGGTTTCACCTGGCGCCTCGCCTCCGGCGGCGAATTGACCATGGCCTACATGCACGCCTTCGAGAACTCGGTGTCCGGTGCCTCGATCCTGCCCGCCTTCATGGGCGGCATGCCGGCCGGCATCGAGACGATCCGCATGTACGAGGATTCCATCGGCATCCAGTACGAGTGGAAGCTGTAGCCAGACCCTTCTGCGTCAGGGGTTCGGCGGGCCATGCAGGCAGCGTCCGCCGAACCCGGTGCAATTGCATTGTTGCGCGGCGTGAGAGGACGACGCAGAAGAACGGGGCTGTCTTGCGCAACGCTACTGCTGGAAGCCGTTGGCGAAGATCGCGTCGCCGTTGAGCTGCCACCACTGCAGCAGCTCGACCAGCGCCTGTGGCGTGTTCTGCGCGGGACCTTGACCGGCCTGGTTGGTCTGGTTGATGCCATGGCAGCCATCGCAGGCGCGAATCTCGCCGGCCTGGATGCTGATCCAGTAACGTTCGCGCACCACGGGCACATGGTTGACATCGGTGCTTTGCCAGCTCAGCGCGCGCCGTGCCGGCACAAACAGCGCTACCGAACCATCGGCGTAGGTCGTCGCGCCGCCGGCGGGTGCGCCAGGCTCGGGTGGTTGCAGCGTGCGCGCGAGCGGATCGTGCAGCACCTGGGCGAGGACGCGACGGCCGGGTGTTTCTCCGACGCCGCGGATCTGGTCGGCCTGGAAGAACTGCATGTAAGACACGTCGTAGATACGCCCGCCGTTGCCCACGGTCTGCACGCCACCTGGAACACGCAGGTTGAACGGCTGCTGGCGGTCGTCCGCGTCGCGCGAGGTGAGGTTGCGGACCACGATCAGGCCCAAACCAGATTGGCGCAGGAAACCGAGGAAGCTGTTCGGATCGACCCCCCCCTGCGCAAAGGCGGCCAGTTCGGGTGCCTGCAGCGTTTGCGCCGTGAGGGGCGGAATCGCGCGAACGCGCACTTCCACCGGTGACAACTCCCACAGCGGACCGCCATAGCTGACCAGTACGTCGGGATCGTAGAAGGAAATCGGTTTGCTGATGCCGTTGGTGAGCATCTCACCCGGCGTGTACATGCCGCCACCCGCGTTCATGACGCGCAGACGAAAGTCGTAGCGCGGATCGGGGTTCGCGCGCGTACCGTCATTGCCCGCTGCGCGAGGATCCGTACTGCAGGCGGCGATGAGTTGACCATCGGCCAGCGGCAGCGGGTTGCGACAATGCGCGCTGAAATCGGCTGGCGGCGTACCATCATAGGTGCCCTGGTTGGCGCGCGCGGTGAGGTAATCCACGCTCAGCAGGTTGGCGGCGACTCCCGGCGGCGCAGTCATCGCGATGATCTGGCCCGAACCGTGCGTGCCGAACTCCGGCGCGTCAATGGCAAGGTAGCGCCCGGCCTGGGTCGGGTCTTCGGCAATGTGCAGCCAGGCCTCGGCGACATTCGCATTGACGCGCCCGGATGCGCCGGCGATGAATTCAAACAGCGAAGGATCGTCGTTGAAGCTGCGGTCGAAATAACCAGACAAGTCATGGCGGCCGATGTGGCTGACGGTTTCCTCGCCGCTGCCGTCCTGGTTGAGTGTCCACGGGAAGAACAGGTTGAAGGTGTGTCCGTTGACGGTGCCGCTGCCCTGGCGCGGCTCGGGAAACACCTCGCTGCGATCGCCGGTCCGCACCGAGCCGGGTTCTTCGGAGGACCAGTTGAACGTGAGCGGGTCGGCGACATCGTTTTGCTGATCGCGCTGCAGGTGGTCCCAGCGCGTGAAAACGATGCGCCCGTAGCTGTCGACGAATGGATCGAAGGCACCCGAGGGCGCATGTTCGAGCAAGCTGAGGGTGCCGCTGCCAGGATCGAGCCGCCACAGGCCGCTGGGCGTGGGTGCCTCTTCGTACTCGTCGAGCTGCGGATACAGATGCCGCTGACCATTGCGCGGCCGGTCGCTGACGAAAACGATGCCACCATCGGACGCATAGGTCGGCTGCACGTTGTTGTAGTCGGCGCTTTGACCTGGCACGCGCGCGAACTGCACGGTCTGGCCCTGGCCGAATCCGCTCACTTCGTAGATCTGCCAGTACCAGGTGCCCTGCTGGTATATCTGCGTGGGTGCGCCGGTCACGATACTGACCAGCGCGCGCGTGCCATCCCACGACACTGCCGGGTCGCGCACTGAGATTGCGCTGGCACCCTGGAATCCGCTGCTGCCCAGTCCAGCCTCGGCGGTGAGATTGCGCGAGCTGCCATCCGGATAGCGGATCCAAAGGTCACCGCCGCGCCCGGCCGCCTGCATGCCGCCCCGGTGATTGCCGAATACCGAGCCGATCGTGGTGAAGTCGGCGCTGATCGGATACTGGGTCACGAACAGGATCGGGTTGGTCAGGCTCGGCGCGGCCACGGCGCGTGCACCCAAAAACAGGATTGCTGCCGCCACCCCGTAGGCCGATGACTTGAGCCTGGTGCATGCGCCCATGGAACACTCCCGTGTTTCGACGTGGATTCGGTACCGCTTGGTCATGCCCGTTCGCGAGATACACGATCTTGCCATGCGTCACAGCTGGACGATACTGCGATGATGCTCGATGTCGTCCTGTTCCTCCGCAAATCCCGCCCATACCGGCAACGTATCGAAGAACTCCCGCGGTGCACCGGACCCTCGGCGCCGCAGTTTGACCGCATGCAAAAGACCTTTGGCTCTCGGCGGGGCGATACCTCTTGAAGACCCGTACCGGCCATGCCGCGCGTCTGCTCGCGCGCAGCCAATCCGCAATCCCGGAGATTGCGCTGCAGTGCGGATTTTCCGGCCAGAACGCCCTGTCGCGCCAGTACCGACAGCTCCTCCTCGGAGCCGATCGCAAGGATTGACGCGCGCTTCAAGACTGGGCCAGCACGACCCGATCGCGACCCTGCGCCTTGGCGCGATACAGCGCGCCATCGGCGGCTGCGAACCAGTCGGCCGATGCGGTCCTGGCCAGACCCTCGCGCAGGGCCACGCCGATGCTCGTGGTGACGGCGACCACGCTACCGTCATGCAGCCGCACGCGGATGTCGGCAATCTCCTTGCGGACCTGCTCGGCAAGGCCCAGTGCTGCCTCTTGGGAATGCTGGGGCGCAAGGATCACGAATTCCTCGCCGCCTAGCCGTCCGACCATTCCCGCGCGCGGTTCGTGCAGCAGGAGCGCATGCGCGACGATGGCAAGCACGCGATCGCCGGCCAGGTGACCGTGGCTGTCGTTGACGCGCTTGAAGTGATCGATGTCGATCACCAGCAGCGCATCGGCGCCTTGCCTCGGGCCACCGGTTTCCAGATCACGCAGACGTTGCAGCAAGGCACGCCGATTGGGCAGGCGCGTGAGGCCATCGTGGAAGGCCTGCTCGTGCAGTGTGGTGGCGAGCCG
The DNA here is from genome assembly GCA_964582225.1 of uncultured Dokdonella sp. Classification (GTDB taxonomy): domain Bacteria; phylum Pseudomonadota; class Gammaproteobacteria; order Xanthomonadales; family Rhodanobacteraceae; genus Dokdonella_A. Next base: position 51,728 of record CAZORA010000003.1, read on the forward strand.
GCGCTGGGCGCGGATCACCAGCAGGCCCGCGATCACGATGATGCCAAGCACACCAGCGGCCGTGCCCCATGCCAGCTTGAGCATGCGCTGCGTCTGCGCCTGCTGTTCGAGGATTTCGGAGCGCTGGCGCGCCGCTTCGATGTCCAGTTCCTTGCGCAGGTTCTCCTGCTCGAGCTCGCGGATCTGTATCGCCTGCTCGCGCTGCACGTAGCGCTGCTCGAGCGCATCGATCAGGCCGGCGCGCTTGGGATCGGAAGCCGGCGCGGCGTCGGCCTTGAGCTCCTCGTCGAGCGCCACGATCACACTGGCCGGCGCGTGGGTGGCAAGCAGCGCCGATCGCTTGACCTGCCGCAGCTCGAGCACGGTAGGCGGGCTGTCGATGTCACGCATCGCCTCCAGAGCGGAGTCGGCGGTTGCCAGCGCCTCGGTAGCGCGGCCAAGCCCGAGCAAGGCGCGCGCCTCCTGGACTTGGGCGATGCAAGCGCTGATCGTGTTCTTGCTGCTGCGTGCCGCTGCCACCGAGCGGCGCGCGGCGTCCAATGCGGCGGCGTGATCGCCGCTGTCGTTGAGATCCACCGCCAGCCCACTGTAAACACGGCCCGCGAGCGCAGTCTCGCCGGCCGCTTCCACGGTGACCAGGGCCTCACGCCAGCGCACGATCGCCTCCTTCGGCCGCTTGGCCGTACTCAGCGCACCGGCTTCCATGTATTGCGCCCGTGCCAGCGTCATGGCATTGCCGGTCTGTCGGGCCATCTGCGTGTAGCGATGGCAGTGCTCCAGGGCACGCTCGGCCTGTTCGGCGGTGAGATAGTCCCAGCACAGCTCGGAGCTCGCGATCGAGCGCAAGTGCGGGTCGCCTTCCGGTACGGCGTTGGCGGCTGTGAGGGCCGTGACCAGGGCGTCGGCCTGGTCGCCATGATCGAGTTGGCGCTGCGCGCGCAGGAACCCGGCCAGGCTGCGCGCGCCTTCGGTCCCGGTATCGGCGAGCGCGTCCAGGTGCTGCAGCACTTCCTGCAACGCGACCGGGTCCGGCTTGCCGAGCGCGGCGCCCCCCATGTACCACAGCAGGAACATGCGCTGCTTCGGCGCGTCAGCGAAAACCTTGGCTGCAAGTGCGGCGCGCCCTTCGCTGATTGCCGCACCGCGATCGCGCACCGCGGAGCGCCGGTATGCTTCAAGGTCGAAACCGGTTGCCTTGTCCACCTGCGCGCGCATGGGCGCCGCAAACGCCAGTGCCACCACAAGCAGCATCCCACCCGCACGCCACCGCGCGCGCACCCCTGAAACCCGCATCTCCAATCACCAGTATCCGCTCCGTTACGGCATTCCTAGCACAAGGAAGCGACCAACCCAAGCAAGAGATCGTGACGGGTCGAGCCGGTGGTCGTGGTGCGCGCGCCAGCACGCGCCCCTTCAGGGCTGACGCGACGTAGCCCCGACGAAAAACGTCGATCGATGAGCTGGATGCAGCGCCTCGAGCGCGTGTTTGGTATCGATATCACCCGTTCTGTCCACGGTGGCGGCGCCGTTTCTATACCCGCGTGCATCTTGGGTGTGGATTTTCTCGATATTCCAATTGAGCATGTCGCGGGTCGCGTGCCGATACGGGCCAACCTGTGGCTGATAATGCTTGCCGTCGGAACCGTCAGGAAGTTCGAGCATGTCTTTGCGCCGTAGTCATTGCCTGGGTTTGGTCTTCCTCGCGTGTGCCGGACCGGCGCTCGGCGCATTGCCGGCTGGTCTCCACCTTAGCCAGATCGCAAGCGGCACCGATCAGCCGGTTGCGCTGGGTGATCCGGGCGATGGTTCGGGGCGCCTGCTTGTGGTTGAGCGCAATCAGGGTTTGCGCATCATCGAGAACGGCCAACTGCTGGCGACGCCGTACCTGTCACTGGACGTACCCACCAACGGTGAATACGGTGTGCTGGGCATTGCCTTCGATGCGCAGTTTGCAAACAATGGCGTGTTCTACCTCGCCTTCACCGCGCCGTCGGCCGAGCCCCGGCTTGGCAGCGGGCCCGACAACGTCCTGGCCCGTTTCACCGCCAGCAGCCCCGCGGCCGATGTGTTTGCCGGTACCCGCACCGACATCCTGCGCATTCCCGATGCATCGGTGGTCCACAACGGCGGCGACATTCATTTCGGCCCCGACGGGATGTTGTACTGGAGCATCGGTGATGACAGCGGCAGTTGGTGGAACTCGCCGCAAGACCTGTGGAGGAAGACCCAGGACGGCGCCGAGTATTACCTGCTCGGCAAGATCCTGCGCCTGGACGTGGGCGGCACCAGCACCGCGACGGGCGAAACCTGCGGTGGCGTCGTGGGTAGCGTGCTGCAATACCGCATCCCGGCCGGCAATCCGCTCGTTGGCAGCAGCAACACCTGCGATGAAATCTGGCACTGGGGCCTGCGCAATCCCTGGCGCTTCAGCATCGATCGCGTGACCGGCGACATGTACGTCGGCGATGTGGGCCAGGACAACTGGGAAGAGGTCGACCGCGTGACGGCTGGCGCGGCAGGCCAGAACTTTGGCTGGTCGTGTTGGGAAGGTCATGTCAATCCGGGTGGTTGCACGCTCTCGGGCACGCCGACACTGCCGGTGTTCGACTATGGGCACAACAGCAACGGCGGCTGGGCGATCATCGGCGGCTTCGTCTATCGCGGCCCCAATGCGGCCATGCAGGGCATCTATTTCTATGGCGACCTGACCCGTGCAAACGTGTTCTACGCCGAGCCCGCAAGCGGCCACTGGCACGATGACGGCGGCATCACGGGCGTGCCGCTCACGACGGGACTGAATCCTGGCATGGGTCCCACCGGCTTCGGCCAGGATCGCGCAGGCAATGTCTACGTGCTTGCCGGCAGCAAGGTCTGGCGCATCGATGCGGACATGGCGGACCTGATTTTCGCCGACGGCTTTGATTGAACGACGCCGCCGGGCAACCCAAGTTCCGCACTTCCCTCCCGCTCTTCAGCGTGAAGAGCCGCGCACCGCTTGACGCTCTGCAACTATCCGATCGAGACAGGGTCAACGGCAATCGGCTCGTTCCCGCCCGGCGAGTACACCTTGCAGGTCGATCGCAGGTTTGATGCCTGGCCGGCGCCGGGTTGGACGACGGAAACCCTGGGCGTGCTGCCGTTCACGGTCGAAGGTGACGTCGTTGCGCCGGCACCTTCGGCGGTGCCGGCGCTGGGGATTCCAGGCTTGATCCTGCTCGGCTTGCTGGCCGCATGGGCGGCGCGCAGACGCCTGGGATCCGCGCAGCGTGCCGCAGCGCGCAACGTTTGAATCCACCACAGGGGTCGCTGCCGCAGAGTCATCGCCGTAAGGTTGTTGATCGCATCACGATGGGGAGATCGCCATGAACGTCCTTGCACGGGTGCTGCTGGGATTCGGACTGCTCGTGGCACTGCCGGCGCAGGCCTTCGTCGATCCGCCCTGGATCACGCCCGAACACCCGCAGGCGGGCGAGACGGTGTACGTGAA
>CAZORA010000003.1:55314-197075 GCA_964582225.1 uncultured Dokdonella sp.
CCGATCGAGACAGGGTCAACGGCAATCGGCTCGTTCCCGCCCGGCGAGTACACCTTGCAGGTCGATCGCAGGTTTGATGCCTGGCCGGCGCCGGGTTGGACGACGGAAACCCTGGGCGTGCTGCCATTCACGGTCGAGGGGAACGCCGTTGCGCCGGCACCCTCGGCGGTGCCTGCACTGAGGGTTCCAGGCTTGATCCTGCTCGGCTTGCTGGCCGCCTTGGCGGCGCGCAGGCGCCTGCGATCCGCGCAGCGCGCGGCAGCGCGCAACGTTTGAATCCACCGCAGGGGTCGCTGCCGCAGAGTCATCGGCGTAAGGTTGTCGATCGCATGACGATGGGGAGATCGCCATGAACGTCATCGTACGTTTGCTGCTGGGATTCGGACTGCTTGCGACGTGGCCGGCGCAGGCCTTCGTCGATCCGCCCTGGATCACGCCCGAACACCCGCAGGCGGGCGAGACGGTGTACGTGAACCTGCACTACGGGATCTGTGATGTGATCCTGGTCGGACACAACCCACCCGAAATCACGCAGGTCGGCTCGGCGATACGCATTCTGTTCTGGTCCGTGCACAACACGGATCAGATCCTCTGCAACTATCCGATCGAGACTGGCGCGACGGCGATCGGCACGTTCCCGCCCGGCGAGTACACCTTGCAGGTCGATCGCTGGTTTGATGCTTGGCCCATGCCAGGCTGGACGACGGAAACCCTGGGCGTGCTGCCGTTCACGGTCGAAGGGGACGTCGTTGCGCCTGAGCCAACCGCAGCGCCAACTCTGGGTGGCCCGGGCCTGCTCCTGCTTGGCTTGCTGGTTGCGTGTGCGGCGCGCAGGCGCCTGCGATCCGCGCAGCGTGCCGTGCTCCTGGCGGTCGTCCTTGTCGTCACGCCCTACGCGCGTGCCGATCCGCTGGCAGAACCACCCAGCCATTCCATCGAACTGCTGCTGCGGCTCGCGCCCGACGCGCCGAGCGAGCGGGAACTGATCGAATACGCGCAGCGGCCCGGCACGCCGCCGCCGCTGGCGGCGTTCGCCGCGATCCAGCCGACCGCGATCGCGTATGCGACGCCGCTGCGCGCGGAAGGCGATTTCCTGGCATGGCTGCACGCACACCCCGAATCGCCGCGCGCGCGACTGGAGCGCTACCTGATCGTGCATTACGACGAGGCGATCGACCTGCGCCGCGTGGTCGAAGCCCTGCGCGCCGATCCGTGGGTCGAGGTCGCCTACGTGCCGCCTCTGCGGCACATGAATGCGATCGAACTGCTCGAGTTCGGCATCGCCGAAGGGCAAGGCGAGGGTCAGTACGGGCGCGCCGCGCTGAACATCGATGCGGCCTGGGCGCTGACCGGCGGCGGCCACGCGCTGGTGCAGGTGATCGATTCGGGACTGGCGACGCAGCATCCGCAGTTGCGCCAGTTCGACACGAACGGCCACTACGTCGGCGGCAACTTCGTGCCGGTCGCCTCGCCCGACGTCGGCGGTTCGCAGCGCAAGAACCCACTGCCGATCGATGCCTGCGTGGATGGCCGCGAGCCGACCTATTTTCCGAACTGTCCAGATGACGGACTGGTCACCAACCTGCCGCCACCCTGCCGCGCCGACGGCGCGCACATGGTCTCGGCGGATTTCTCGATCGGCCACGGCACCCACGTGAGCGGACTGCTGGCGGCAAACGGCGCCGCCGGTACGATCAGCGGAACCTGCAAAGACTGCGGCATCGCCTTGTGGAAGACTCTGTACACCGACTGCTCCCAGGCAGGCAACGTCACCCAGAACTTCGACGGTAGGTCCGCCGATTTCGCGCTGGGCTTCTCCGGCGACATCGGCGCCCAGGTCGTCAACATGAGTTTCGGCGGCAACGCGATCCCGGAGGACTATTGCAACCATCCGCCGCAGAGCGGCTTCCGTATCTGCACCGTGATCGAATACGCGCACGAGCGCGATATCGCCATGGTCGCGGCCTCCGGCAACTGGCGCATCGACCTGCAGTTTTCCGCCAATGACACGCGCGTGATCGCGGCCGGCGGCCTGCAGGAGAACCTCGCGTTGTGGGACGACTGGCCAAGCCTGCCGCCGGCGCAGCAGGTCGTCGAAGGCGGCAGCAACTGGACCGTGCCGGGTGCGACGGCCAGGCAGGAGCTGGTGGCCTCGGCGAAGAACGTGCTGTCGACCACCTATGCCGGGTTCGACTGGAACGCGACCTATGGCTGCATCGACACCTTCGGCGGCACCGGCTACTGTACGGGCACTTCGATGTCCGCGCCGCAGATCGCCGGCGTAGTCGCGATCGTGCGTTCGGTCAACCCGCTGGTGCCGGTCGGCAAACCGACCTTCAACCCGATCATTGGCGAGAAGGCCTCGCTGCGCTCGGTGCTTGCCTCGACCACCTGGCAGGCGCAGCACAACCTGCCGTGGGCGCCGACGATGGGCCACGGTCGGCCCGACGCCGCGGCGGCCGTGCGCAAGATGCTCGGCAAGGTTGCCGGCGGTTGGGTGCGCAACCGGGCAACACCGCTGTTTCGCATGTACTCATCGGCAACGGTGGACTACGCCGACACGACTTCGCCGCAGATGGCCGTGGCGTTGATGACCAACCAGAAGAAGGCGTGGCAACCGGCCGCGAATGCAGCACCGGTTCCTGATCCGGCGACCGGCCCGGCATCCCACTACACGTTTCCGCGGGCTGGCACGCCGGTCGCGGCGCGGGCAAACGTGTACGTGATGACCACCAACGTCAAACCGCGCGCTCAGTGGCCGGAGCTGATTCCGCTGTACCTGATGGACAGGGATTTCCCCTCCGGCCTGGACTTCATGCTGGTCACGACCACCGGCGACATCGAGTCCGCACATGCCGACGGCTACAACCTGCGCACGATCCAAGGCTATATCTACGCACCCTGCACGCCCGAGGCCACCTGCATGCCGCCCGGCACGGATCGCCTGCTGCGCAAGTGCACGCCGGGTCTGGAGCGCGATTGCGCGACCTTCCTGCAGGGCGAGAGCGGCAGTTTTGCAGGCTACACCGCGACCTATCCCGGCGTCAGTTCGCTGCTTGGCTATGCGTATCCGGCGACGGATACGGATGGCGACGGCTTGCCGGACGGGTTCGAGTACGTGGTTGGAACCGATCCTGCACTCGCCGATTCAGACGGCGATTCATCCAGCGATGCGCAGGAACTGCCGATGGTCGGGGTGCCGGTCAGCGAACCGTGCAGCGGCGTCACCGGGGCGCAGAACTGTCCCGGCGCGCGGATATTCACCGATGGGTTCGAGGCGTAGCGAACGAAGCTGGCCGGGGGTATAGGAAGTTCGAACGCCATTCTCGGGCTGCCTGGCGGGTACGCGGAGGTCGTGCAAGCGCAGGCTTGTGCGCGGGGCGGGCATGTGCACGCTGGAGTATGGGGCTTCGCGGAACCGTGCATCCGCGCAACCAGAGGTGTTTTCTCCACATACTCCCGAACGCGGGCCGAGTACAGCCCTGCGGGATCGTGGCCGTATCAGATCGGTAGTCGGTTCGCCCTCGACGTCGTGGGTGGCGGCAGATCACGCAGCCGCAACCGGCGGTGCGCGTGCTGCGGGCCGGTAGGGCGCCCAATCCAGCACGACATGTTTTGCGAAGCAGGCGAGGGCGGCGCGGGTCCCTCGATGCTGGCGACGATCCGCATGCCGCCGAAGCAGTGGATGCAGGTGGTCATGTGAATGCCAAGCATGCGCTTGAGGCGCGCGCCGTCGCTTTTCGGTAAGCACCGCTGGATCACCGACGTTGCGGCCTTGGCTGAAATGCGACGCCAGCAGCGCAGCCTTGGGCGCCAGCTGCAACCTCGGCCCCTGGGTCTGGCCCCGCATACCTCAGTAGCTCGCCGGGCCGTGCACGCGCCGCCCACCGAACCAGGTTTCGAGCACCCGCGTGCCGCGCAGGGCCTCCAGCTCGACGGCCAGTACGTCGCGGTCGAGCACCGCGAAATCAGCGGACATGCCCACCGCGATCGAGCCGACGCGCTCGCCGAGCCCGATGGCGTCGGCGGCGTGGCGGGTGTAGGCGAGCAGCATGGCCTCGCGATCCAGGCGCTCGGCGGCGTTGAGGCCGCCGTCCGGGCCGCCACGGGTCATGCCGTGGTGCATCGCCTCCCAGGGATTGTTGGTGGAGATCGGCCAGTCGCTGGCGCCGGCGATCACCGCGCCGGCCTTCTGCAGCGAGCGTGCCGGATACTGGCGCTGGAACGCCGCGTCGTCGATGTAGGGCTTGACCAAGTCGATGAGGTAATTGTCGAGCTCGGCCCAGTGGAGCTGCATCACCGCGATCGCGCCGACCTTGGCGAAGCGCGGATAGTCGGCCGGGTCGACCAGCTGCAGGTGCGTGACCGAATGCGTCACGCCGCAGGCGCGCCGCTGCCGCGCCTGCTCGATCGCGTCGAGCGTTAGCCTCACCGCCCGATCGCCCAGGGCGTGCACCTGCACCAGCCATCCGCGGGCGTCCGCCGCGTCCACCAGTCGGGTCAGCGCCGCGCCGTCCAGCAGCATCTCGCCGCGGCTCCCCGTATTGGCGTAGCTGCCGAGCAGAGCGGCGCTCTGCGCCGGATATTCCAGCACGCCGTCGGCAAAGATCTTGATGCCGGGCAGGCTCAGGTTCGGCACGTCGAGGAATCGGGCGCACAGCTCGGCGAGGCGATCGAGCTCGTCCGCGCCGGCGCGCGGGCTCGCGACCAGCAGCGCCGCCACGTGGGCGTCGAGGCCGCCAGCCTCGGCGAGCGCGCGATATGCCGGCAGGACGCCGCTGCCGGCGGCGCCCGGTGCGCGCGAGAACAGGGCTTCGCCCGGCCCGGCGTTCGCCGCCGGATCCATCCAGGCGGTGATCCCCTGACGATGGTTTTCGCCCACGGCCCAGCGCGCAGCCTGGAGCAGCGTGGCCGCGCTCGGGCGGGACAGGTGGACGGTCACCAGGTCCAGACCGGCGTCGACCAGCACCCCGTCGGGCCTGCCGCTCTCGTCCGCGCCGAGAAGGTGTCGCTCGGCGGGTCGCAGGCTCTTCAGCCGCTCGACGTCGATGCCGACCCTGGCGCGCAGCGCCGCGTTGGCCCAGCCGGTGTGGTAGTCCGAGCCCATCAACAGCAGCGGGCGAGCGCGCCAGCCGCCGGCGTCGAAGTGCCGGGCCAGCGCCGCGGGTTCCGCCCAGGCCGCCGGATTGACGCCGAAGACCACGAAAGGAGCAGCGCCGTCGCTCGGCGTGGTCGCGGCGAGAGCGTCGACTCGGCGCAGGAGCTCGTCGTGCGCAAGGCTCTGGTCGTGCAGATTCGGCGCCTGCGCGGCGAGCCCCGCGAAGATCGCGTGCGAGTGTGCGTCGACCAGCCCGGGCACCACGCGAGCGCCGGCAAGGTCGCTGATCCGGGCCTCCACGCCGGCTGCTTCCAGCACCTCGGCGCGCGTGCCCACGGCGAGGAAGCGCCCGTCGCGGACGGCGAACGCTTCGGCAGCGGGCCTCCCTGGGTCGGCGGTGAAGACCTGGGCGTTGACGAACACCCGCGTGCCCGCAGCGGCCGCGGCGGGCAGCGCGAGCGTCAGCAGCAGGCTCGCCGCCCAGCAAATCGTTCGATTGCCCATCTCGCCTGTCCCCGCACGCACGTCGAAGCGGCGCAGTATGCCGGGGCAGGGCGCTGCCGTGAACCGGCGCGGCGGACCCGGATCACCCTTGCCGCCGGCGGCGAAGCGACGCCGGGCCGATTGGCTCGAACGGCGTGCGGGCAGGCTTTGACCCACCCGCAAGGAGCCGGCGGACTCAAGCGGCGAGATCGCCGCGTCGTTCACCCTGTTCCAGCGCCTGCCGCAGATCGGCCCACAGATCCTCGACGGTTTCGATGCCCACGGAAAGGCGCACCAGCCCCGGCGTGATGCCGTACCTGTCGCGGGTTTGCGCATCGAGCACGCGATGGGTCAGGCCGGCGGGATGCTGGATCAGGGTGTCGACCGAGCCCAGGCTCACCGCCGGCGTCGCGATCTTCACGTTGCGCATCAGGGCTGCCGCGGCGGCGTGGCCGCCTTTGAGCTCGAAGCTGATCATGCTGCCTGGCCCCGACATCTGGCTGCCGACGAGGTGCGCGTTGGCGACCGTGCCGAGGCCGGGATAGAAGGTTTTCTCTACGGCCGGATGCCCCGCCAGGCGCTTCGCCAGCTCGATTGCGTTGTCCTGCGCGCGCTCGACGCGCAGCGCCAGGGTCGGCAGGCCGCGATGCAGCAGCCAGGCGCCGAGCGGGTGGAGCAGGGCGCCCGTCGCGGCGCGCACCTGACGCAGCATGGCGCCCCACTCGGCATCGCAGGCCACCACCCCGGCAATCACATCGCCGTGGCCGCCGAGGAACTTGGTCGCGCTGTGCATCACCAGCTTCGCGCCCTGGCGCACGGGCTGCTGCAGCACCGGCGTGGCGAAAGTCGAATCGACCATCACCGGCACCGCGCCGGCAGCCTTGACCGCGGCCTCGATGTCGATCAGGTCCAGCACCGGGTTCGAGGGCGTTTCGATGATGACGAGCGCCGTATCCGGACGGATCTCGTCGCCGATGGCCTGCGCCGACACCCAGCGTACCGGCAGGCCCATCAGCCCCGAATCGAGCAGGTGATCGTGCGTGCCGTAGAGCGGGCGCACCGCCAGCACGTGCGCGCCCCGCTGGCGCGCCGCCAGCAGGCAGGCGCTCGCTGCGGCCATGCCGGACGAGAAGGCCACCGCTTCGCTGGTACCCTCAAGTTCCGCCAGGGCGCGCTCGAAGCGGGCAACGGTGGGATTGAACAGGCGCGCGTAGATCGGGTTCTCCGCCTCCGCCGCGCCGCCCACCAGGGCGTCGAAGCTCGCGGTGCCGACGTCGAGGTCGCGCACCGGATAGGTCGTCGACAGATCGAGTGGCGGCGCGTGCACCCCAAGTTCGGCAAAGTCTTCGCGGCCAGCGTGCACGGCGCGGGTCTGGGAGAATCTCATGGCGGTCACCTGATTCCGAGCGATCGCACAAATATAGAATCGACCGCATGAAAATTGGCCTGACGTCGAAGGATATTTTGTGAGGGGCGCAAAGCATGGATCTTGATCGAATCGACTTCGCCATTCTGCGCGAGTTGCGCAAGAATGCTCGGCTGCCCAACAAGACGCTTGCGGCCCGGCTCGGCGTGGCGCCGTCCACGGCGCTCGAGCGGGTGCGGCGCTTGCGCGAGCTCGGCGCCATCCAGGGATACCACGCCGAGATCCGGCCTGCTGCTCTCGGCATCGGTCTGCAGGCTCTGATTAGCGTGCGGCTGGCGCGCCATTCGCGACACGAGTTGGCGGCCTTCAACGAACATCTCGGAACCCTGCGCGAGGTCCTGGCCTTCTACCACGTCGCCGGCGCCGACGACTTCCTGGTCCACGTCGCCGTCCGCGACAGCGATCACCTGCGCGATTTCGCGCTCGACGCGTTCACGACGCGGCAGGAGGTGGCGCGAATCGAGACAAGCTTGATATTCAACTTTAAAAGAAATTTGGAAGTACCTGTTTTTATGGATATCAATTGACACGTGCTTCGCGAGATTCCCGACGCCGCTGGGTGAGGGTGTTGTGTGGGCGAAGTTCGGGTTGCGGCTGCGGCCGCGGTGCGCGAAACGAGCTTTTGCTGGAGCGCCGAAGGATCCGGACGGAGCTGCGTCGCCACCAAGGTGGGGTTCGGGTCGTGCGTTTCGTGTGCGCCATGGCATCACGTCGATCCGCGGGATGCTGCTGCATGCATTGGACATAATATACATTGCGCATGTTTCGGGCGAAGAACGCTCCGCGATGACGCATCTGTCGTCTGACATTGAGGTTCGCGCTGAAATCACCCACCGGCCACCGACTTCAGTGGGCGACATCGGATGAAGCGTGACGCCTCCGTGTCGCGTACCGGACAGGCGCTCGCCGGCCGCCGCGCGGGAATGACCATATTCATAAATGTCAGTTTGGACGTCCAAACGATACGCTTACGATGCGCGCTGGTCATCTTTCGAGGCAAGCATGAGCGCGCAGCAGCCCGTACAAAAGCACCTGGTCGTCATCGTTGGCGGCGGCAGCGGCGGCACCGCGGTTGCGGCGCGTCTGCTGCGCGAGCAGCCGGGGCTCGACGTCGTGGTGGTCGATCCCGCCACCTATCACTACTATCAGCCGGCCTGGACCTTGGTTGGTGGTGGCGCCTATCGGGCGGAGGCGACCCGGCGCAAGCTCGCGCACTGCTTGCCGAAAGGCGTCAAACATATTCGCGCCCGCGTTTCCGCGCTGCGCCCGGAACACTCGGAGGTCGTGCTGCTGGATGGCACACGCTTGCGCTACGAATACCTGGTGCTCGCGGCCGGCATCCAGCTCAACTGGAACGCGATCCCGGGGTTGCCGGAAGCGCTCGGTCAGGGCGGCGTCACCAGCAATTATCGCTATGACCTCGCGCCCTATACCTGGAAGCTGACGCAGGAATTCCGCGGCGGCGTCGCCGTCTTCACTCAACCGGCGGGCGCGATCAAGTGCCCCGGTGCACCGCAGAAGGCGCTCTATCTCGCCGCCGACTACCTCCGCCGTGTCGGCGTGAGCGCAGGCAGGCTGCAGTTTAGAAGCGGTGCGGCCTGCATTTTCGGCGTGCCGTTCTACGCCAAGGCCCTGGATCGCGTGATCGCGAGCTACGGCGCGGAAACACACTATGGAAGTACTCTGGTCGAGGTGCGCGGCGACGAGAAGGTCGCCGTGTTCGAGCGCAACGTGGACGATCGCAAAATTCGCGAGGAAGTCGCCTACGACCTGCTCCACGTGGTGCCGCCGCAGGGCCCGCCTGACTTCATTCGCCATAGCCCGCTGGCCGACACTGCGGGTTGGCTCGACGTCAATAAGCACAGCCTGCGCCACGCCCAATACGCCAACGTATTCGGCCTTGGGGACTGCACTTCCACGCCTAACAGCAAGACCGCCGCCGCGATCAAGGCACAGGCGCCAGTATTGGCCGCAAACCTGCTGGCCGCCCTGCGCGGCGCGGCGGGCGCGGAATCCTATGATGGTTATGCCGCCTGCCCGCTCACCCCCTCGCGCGGTAAGGTGCTCCTGGCCGAGTTCACCTACGGTGGCACGGTGGCGCCCACCCTGCCGCTGGATCCGCGGGTGCCGCGCCGCTTCTACTGGTGGCTCAAGCGCAGCTTCCTGCCTTGGTTCTACTGGAACGTGCTGCTCAAAGGTCGGCGTTTTCCGCTGCGCCAGCGCCCCCGCGAGTTTCCGGCTGGCGTACCCTCGGTGCAGCCCTGAGAGTCCGCCGGCTTCCCGGTTCACGGTCGGCCATGGACGGCCGGCCGTGGCCTGATCCCGACATCGCCTTGTCGGGACTGGCATGCGCCCAAGCGTAGATCCTGACTCGGTGGTAACACGGACGCCGCCAGACGTCACCTGCTGGACTAGAATCGGGTTCTCTCGTCGATCCAGGAGGTTCGTCCATGTACGCTCGTCACCTGCAGCAGCTCACTTTCGGCCTCGGCGCGGCTCTTTGCCTTGCACTCGCGTCCGGCAGCGCGCTTGCCGATACCCCTTCGTTCACCATCGTCTCGCCGACCGACGGCGCCGCCGTTACCAGTCCGGTTTCCATCGTAGTCGACGTCCAGGGCGGCAAGATCGGCAAGCCAACCGACGGCCTCGATCACCTCCACGTCGGGGTCGACGGTGGCCAGAAGCGCTCGATCTATGTGCCGGGACCGGTGGAGCTCGAACTCGCGCCCGGTGCGCACACCGTGCAGGTCGAGCTGGCAGGCCCGAACCATCGCGCCTACGGCCCGGAAAAGAGCATCTCGATCACGGTGAAGTGATGGACCCGCGCGCGGCAGGCGCGCGCATTGCGCGTCATGGCGCGCTTGCGCGCGTGCTGCACGCGCTGAATGCGACGATCGTGCTGCTGCTTCTCTTCAGCGGGCTCGCCCTCGGTGATCGACTGCCGGAAGCATGGGTGGACGCGCTGGGCGGCCATGAGGCATTCAGCGACCTCCACGAGTGGCTCGGGTTGGCTTTCGTAGTCGCAAGCGCATTGCTGATCGGCGCGCTCTCGCGCCACAGCGCCGCGCTCGTGCGTCGACTCGCCGAATGGCGACGTGGTGATCTCGGCTGGCCCCTTGCTTTCGCCCGGCATCTGCTGCGATCGCAGCGGACCGACGCGCCGCGTCACAGTGGCTACTTCGACCCGCTCGAGCGCCTGGTGCTGATCATCGTCTTGGCGACGCTTGTGCTCGCCGGCCTGAGCGGCGTGTATCTGTATTGGTCGCCGGATGCGCCACGTTGGGCCTTCGTCGTATTCATCCGCAGCCACATCTACGCCGGTTGGGTGCTGCTCGGTGCGCTCGGCCTGCATATCTTTGCCGGGCTCGGCGTGCTGCCGACCCACCGGGGCATCCTCGGTGTCATGTTTGGCGACGGCAGCCTGCCGCAAGCAACCGCACGCCGTCTGTGGCCGGGCTGGACCGAGCGCAAGCTGGGCGAGACGCGCGCCGAGCCCGTCGACTGAGGCGCCACCGCTCAAGTCGAGGTGGCACCGCCCTTCAGAGCGTGGTTGCGGCGAAAGTATCGCACTGGTTGAGGTCGCCGCCGCCAAGACCGAGCTTGAACCAGCGCACGCGTTCCGCCGAGCTGCCATGGGTGAATGAATCCGGCACTACGTAACCGCGCGCTTGCTTCTGCAGCGCGTCGTCGCCGATCTGGCTGGCGGCGTTGAGGGCCGCCTCGATGTCGCCGGGATCCAGCCAGTCGAGCTGCTGTTCGGCTTGATGGGCCCACACGCCGGCAAAGCAGTCGGCCTGCAACTCCTGGCGCACCGAGAGTCCGGTGGCCCCTTCCATCGGTGCGCCGCGCTGGCGCGCCGCCTGCACCTGCTGCATCACGCCCAGCAGGTTCTGGACGTGGTGACCGACTTCGTGGGCGATCACGTAGGCGCGGGCGAAGTCACCGGCGGCGTGAAAGCGCTGCTGCATCTCGCGAAAGAAGTCGAGATCCAGATAGACCTGCCGGTCGCCAGGACAGTAGAACGGTCCCATCGCCGCCGAGGCAGCGCCACAGGCCGACTGCACGGCGCCGCTGAAGAGCACCAGACGCGGTGCCGCGTAGCTGCTGCCGCCTTGACGGAAGACCTGGGTCCACACGTCCTCAGTACTGCCCAGGACCCGCCGCACGAAATCGCTCTGTTCGTCGTTGCCCGCCGGGCCGAGCTGCTGTTCCGTGGCGGTGCCTCCGCCCCCCATGTCCATGTTGCCGATCAGCTGCAGCAGCTCGCCCGGATTCTTGCCGAACAGCAGGCCGATCAACACCACCACGACGATGCCGCCGAGCCCCAGGCCGCCGCCGAGGCGCCTGCCGCCGCCGCTGTCGCGCACCACGTTGTCGCTCGCCCGACCCTTTTGCCAGCGCATGCCCAGCCGCCTCCTCGCCGCCGTTGGAAGCTCGAGACACTAGCGCGAGCCCGCGGGCCGCCGCAAGGGACGTATGCTGCTCCCGATCCATCTCGCCCAGGCGTTCAAGATTGTTCACAGGGCAGCCGTTTCGACGCGGCCACCGGTTTGCGGTCATGGGCCAGCCTGGCGCGACCGCGTCGACCAAAGAGCAACATGAAGATGAGCTCTCAGACGAACTCACCGACACTCCCCTGCAAGTCGAAGCGGTCCCTGCCGCCGGCTGGCATCGCGCCCACGCGAGCTTGCTATGCTGGCGCAATGCCCTCCCCCACCCCCATCGCGTCGCTGGCGCAGCGTTTCCGCGGCTTCCTGCCGGTCGTCGTCGACGTCGAAACCGGTGGGTTCGACTGCGAGCGCCACGCCCTGCTCGAGATCGCGGCGGTGACCGTACACATGGACGAGGACGGCCTGCTCCAGCCGGACCCGGTCGTTTCCGCCCACGTCGTGCCGTTTCCGGGCTCCGAGCTCGATCCGCGCTCGATGGAGGTCAACGGCATCGACCCCGGTCACCCGTTCCGCTTCGCGCTGCCCGAACGCGAGGCGCTTGATTTCATCTTCCGCCCGGTGCGTGTCGCGCTGCGCGCCAACGGCTGCCAGCGCGCGATCCTGGTCGGACACAACGCCGCGTTCGATCTCGGTTTCCTGAACGCTGCGGCGCGCCGCAGCGGCCACAGGCGCAACCCGTTTCACCCCTTCAGCTCATTCGACACCGTGACCCTCGGTGGCCTGGCCTATGGCCAGACCGTGCTCAGCCGCGCGGTGGAAGCCTCGGGTCAAGCCTGGGATGCGCGCGAGGCGCATACCGCGGTATATGACACCGAACGCACCGCCGAGCTGTTCTGTCGAGTCGTCAACCGCTGGCAGGAAATGGACCGGCTCTGGCGGCAAGTACACACGGCTGCTTGATTCGTCGCGCGATCGCGCGCATGTTTCACGCATGCCCATTCATGAATACCGACCCGCCGTCGGCGCGGGGTGTGCGCTGTGCTGCTACGGTTTCGAGCGACTGCACGGGGTTCACGAGCCGCCGCTCGAGCGCTGCCCGGCCTGCGGCGGGCCGCTTGAGCGGGTCATCAGCGCACCACAGGTCATCAGCGGTCGCAGCCACGTGCTGAAAGAGGCCAACTTGGCCCGCCACGGTTTTTCCAAGTACCGCCGAGTCGACAAGGGCCGCTACGAAAAGGCGGTCGGCGACGGCCCGGACACGATCGACGCGAGCTGAGGCGGCGCACCGCTGCCGGCGCGCCACCCGCACGGATCGATCAGGGCACATCCTCGAAGCCATCGGCGAAGATCCGATCCGAGACACCGCAGCTCACGGTGACGTCGTTCACGTCAGCGCCGGTAATCACGCCGTCGCCGCCGGCGACAGCGCACGTCTGCCCGGTCGGCTGGGCACTCACCGTTACCGCCCACGCGCTGCCGTCGGCAAGGCTCAGCGGAAACGCGAACGCACCGTTGCGCGTGATCGCAAGATCGTTGCCGCCGTTGAGCTGAAGCACGAGGCCCGTGCCCTGCAGACCGCTGACGCTGCCGCCCACGCGGTAGGTCGGCGTGCTGCAGCTGACTTCGACGTCGACCACGTCGGCGCCGGCGATCGTGCCGCTGGCGTTGGCCAGGCTGCAGACCTGTCCGGGCGGCGCGGCGGCGATCGTCACTGCGTAAGCAGCGCCATCGGCGAGCTCGGTGCTGAAGGTGAATGGACCGTCGCTCGCGACCGGGAGCGTTTCGGCGCCGTTGAGCTGGAGCACGAGCCCTGCCCCCGCCAGGCCGCTGGCGCTGCCGCCGACCGTGTAGCCGACGCCCGCGGAAACCATCAGCGTGTAGTCCTCGGCCTGACCGTAGCCGCTTGAATTGCAGGCATCACCCGCCGTGCTGTAGCGCTTGACGACGCGCAGGCGCACCGGGCCGGCGCCCAGGCCTGCCGGTACCGCGACCGCGGCCTCGACGAACTGGCCGTCGACGCCGGTGGAATTCTGCAGCGTGCCGATCTCGTAGCTCTCGCCGGCATCGTTGAAGTCGCCGTCGCGATTCCAGTCCGCGTAGGCCTTGACGGGCGTGCTGTAGTTGCCGGCGGTATTGCCTTCGACCCGCAGGTCGTGGCTGTCGCCGGCGCTGACGTGGCCGATCACTGCAGTGAAGTCCTGCAGCGGCGGGCCGCCGGTAGCCGGCGAGCCGTTGTCGATGTCGGCATAGACGACGCGGGTGATCGGCTCGATGCCGTTGGGGAAGGTCACCGGGCAGTACGGTGCGGGGAACGGCGCGGTACCGGTCGTGAACTGCCAGGCGCTCGACCAGGCGCCGATCCCGCAGGGGCTCTTGGCGCGCACGCGCCACCAGTAGCCGGTGCTCGGCTGCAGCACCACGCTGACCTGGGTCGAGCTGGTGGTGGACTGGTGGACCAGGTTGCCGAAGCCGGCGTCGGTGGCGACCTGGACGTCGTACTCCGCCGCGCCCGCGACCGCGGTCCAGATCAGGGTTGGGTTGAGCGGCTGCGCACCGGCGCCGTCGGCCGGCGCGCTGAGGCTCGGCGCCACGGGCGTACCGGCGAAGACCTTGAGCGTCACGCTGGCGCTGTGGCCGGCACTGCCGCTCGCGCTGGCGTCGATCGTCAGGATGTATTCACCGGGCGCGGTCGTCGTGCCCACGTTCAAATTCAGGCTGCTGGCCTGTCCCGGCGTCACTGGGTTGACACTGAAGCTTGCGCTGGTGCCGCTCGGCACACCGCTCACGCTGAGGGTCACTGGAGCACTGAAGCCCTGTCGAGTGCCGACGTCGATGGCGTAGCTCACGCTGCCCGGCGCGCAGCTGCTAGCGCTCGTCACCGGCAGGACGAGGCTGAAGTCGGGCGCGCCACCGCTGGTGCAGGCCGGGCGAGTGCCACAGGCGATGCCGTGGGCGTCGAAGGCGTCCCAGATGCGGCAGCCGTTCGGCGTGCTGTTGCTCAGGTTGCCGTCGTCATCGTCGGCGGCGAGAAACACGGTGTACCAGTTGGAGGCGGCGCAGCCGTCCACCTGGGCCGCGGGATTGCAGGTCCCCCCCGAGGCGACCCGATAGGCGCTCTTGGAAG
This sequence comes from uncultured Dokdonella sp., assembly GCA_964582225.1. Lineage (GTDB taxonomy): Bacteria > Pseudomonadota > Gammaproteobacteria > Xanthomonadales > Rhodanobacteraceae > Dokdonella_A. The sequence goes on from CAZORA010000003.1 coordinate 69,837, forward strand.
GCACCAGGCTGCCGTACCAGACGCGCGCCATCTCGTTCCAGCCGTCGTCGGCGCCGTATTCGTCGACCAGGGTCTGCGCCAGGTCCCAGCCGGTGGAGCTCGCGATGACGCTCTCGCAGTGACCCTCGTAGCCCATCGGTCCCTGATACGGGAAGAATCCGCCCGCGTAGTACGGGCAGTCGAAACGTCCGCAGCCGATCCCGGCGCTCGCGGTCACGGTATCCGGGCGCGCGATGACCGCAGGACCACGGGTGCTGAAGGCGTTGACGTCGCGCACGCCGGTACAGGAGGCGTCGCAGTTGTAGCAGGGTACGCCGGGCCGGAAGTTGGGGCCGATGCAGGAGTCCTTGGTTTCGTTGAAGGCGAAGATATCGCCGACCGCCTCGCCGCTGCCGTTTTCGTTCGCCGTACCGCCGGTGTTGTCGTCGAGGCCGTGTCCCCACTCGTGCAGGAACACTGCGGCGATCTCGCCGGTGTTGGAGCAGCCGCCGCCGGACTTGTAGAAATTCATCGACGAGCCGTCCCAGCTGGCGTTACAGGTGTCGTTCACGTTCATGTTGGCGGTCACCTTGGTCTGCAGCCAGCTGTTCGCCGGCAGCCAGCTGCTCGCCTTGCGGTTGATTCGGGTCAGGTGATAGAAGCCGGTGCGCGAGGCGTGGGTATTGCCGGCGCCGCCGAAGCCTGGCGTCACGCAGTCGGTGCCGCCACTGCCGCCGAGATTGAGATCGCCGCCGCTCGGATTGGACAGGTTGATCGAGCCGCAGCCGTCGATCATGCGGAAATACTTGCCGTCGAGGCTGGTGCTCGCCGAGCCGCCGCTGTAGTCGTACATGCCAAGCGCATCGGTGACCTTGGCGCCACCGTTTTGCACGGCGAGGAACGGAAACGGTACGCTGACTTCGGGGTCCGAGTTGGTCATCGGATAGATGCCGCCGATCACCGTGGCATCCACGTTCAAGGTCAGGTTATTGACGGCCAGCACGCGGTTGGTGTGAGCGTCCTGGATCACCTCGTAGGTTGCGCTGTCGTCGGCGAGGCGAAACACATAGCGCCAGGCCAGCACGTGTTCATAGCCACTCCCGGGCGCACCGATGAAGTCTTCGCCGGGCACCTCGGCCTGCGGCGTGCGCGGATAGATTCGCAGGCTGCCCGCATCGCGCAGCTCGATCATTCGCGCGGCAGGCGGAAAGCCGATTTCCCGCCAGGCCAGCTGAAGCGCAGCCTCTCGTCCAGAAACCGGGAAACGGTCGATCAACACCGGGGCCACGCGCTCGCTGCCGAACTGCACCAGGTTGCCGTTCGAGATCCGAAACACCAGCCGCGCGTTGTCGACCGGCACGCCGTCGGAAACCTGTTGGAAGGCGATGAACCAGTGCGTGTCGCCCTTGCCGTAGGCGGTGCTGTTGGAAGGATCGAGCGCGAAATCGAGTCCCGCGGTGCCGAGTAGATCTTCGTTTTCGGCAATGAAGTCGATCAGCACGGCTTCGACCGTGTCCATATCGACCGCAGCGCCGGCGGCGAGGCCGAGATCACTCACCGTCAATCGGTTGCCGCGGCCGGGAAGCAGCGGAACTCCGCTGCCCTGGAGCAGATTGGGACGATCGGAGCGCAAATCCTGACGCAGCTCCCAGCTGCCACCGTAGCGCTGCGCAAAACGCGTTGCCAAGACGCTAGGCGCTGGCGACGAGGCGTCGAAATGCAGGCCGGGTGCGAGTGCCGGTTCAACCTTGAGCTCGGGCGCCAGGAAGGCGCGCTGCAGCCAGTGCTGCGAACTGAGGTCCGGCTGGATCGCAAACGCCGGCAGCAGAGCCAGCGCAAGCAGGAGCCCCGCAAGCAGGGCGAGCGCGCGAACCGCGCGGCGACGGGGCGCGTGGGAAGACAGGAACATCGGCGGCTCCTCGATACGGTGGTGCAACGAAACGACATGACGCGGAACCCGCCGTGCTGGGCGGATTCCGATCCCTGGCAGGAAAATGTAACACGCCGATCGGCAGTGGTTTTGTCGAGCCTGTCGCATTCGATGCAGCGATCGGAATTGACGCTGAATCTGCCGTCTTTGATGATGTGCCGATGCGCCGACTCCTGCATTGCGTATTCGCCCTACTCACGGCGGTTCTGCTGGTCGCTTCCGCTTTTGGTGCCGATGCTGCGGTCGACGATATCTCGGTCACCGCGGCTGGTCACCGGCTGGCCGCCATCCGCAGTCTGCTTGCTGCCGAGACCGGCGAACCGGGAACCTTGGACGAAGCGGATCTGCGGCGACTGCTGGACGAGGTAGACGGCATCGGCGATGCCGCAAGCGCGCTGATCACCGCGCTTGCTCCGCAGTTGGCGGGTCTCACCGCCCAGGAGCGCGCGCTCGGCGCGGCCGCTGCCGACGAGGCGGCCCAGGATCCGGCGCAGGCGGAGCGGCGGACCGAACTTGCACGACACCGGGCAGCGCTCGAAGGGGACATCCGGCGCGCCAGCCTGCTGGCCACGGAGAGCCGGCAGCTACAGAAGGAAATCGCCGAACAGCGCGGGGCCAACCTGCGCGCCCGGATCAGCCAGCACGACGGCACGCCGCTGCTGCCGAACTTCTGGCATCGCTGCTGGATTGGACTGCAGGCCGATCATTCCCGCCTCGTCGGGTTCCGCGCCGAGATTGCACGGGCGAGCGCAGAGAGCCTTGCGACCGGCAACTTTCGTTTCCTGCTCGGCTGTCTGCTGATCGGCCTCGCGGTGGTGGTGCTGCTGCGCCGCTATGCACACGCCTGGCTGTTTCGACTGTGCACGCAGCGTCTACCCGAGGGGCGCCTGCGCCGCTCCGCGTTGGCGACGGCCAGCGTAGCGCTCACCACGCTCGGTATCGGTTTCGGCGTACAGATCGCGGTCACCGGCCTGACCTGGCAGCGGCCGGGTGCCGGAATCGAGTCCGCGATCGCGGCGACCATCGTCTTTGCGGCCTTTGCTGGCAGCTTCGTATTCGCACTCGGACAGGTCGTTCTCTCCCCCACGCGGCCGTCTTGGCGCCTGCTGCGGCTCGATGACGTGCTCGCGCTGCGCCTGCGCTGGATGCCCGCCGCCTTCGCGGTGTTGATCTTTGCTGCCGTCGTCATCGAGGGCTGCGCGAACATCGCACACCTCGGCTACGCAAGCACGCTGCTCCTGCACCTGCTGTTCACGACCCTGGACCTCATCTTGATCGCGTTCACGCTGCGCGCCATCGGACGGCCAGTCGATGCGGACCGCAGCGTGCCCGCAAAGACCTCCCTGGCTGCCCGTCTGATGCGGGTGTTGGCCTGGTTCGGAGTCGCGCTCAGCCTCGCCGCGGTCGCCACCGGCTACATCCAGTTCGCCCACCTGCTGGCCTCACAGATCGTCTGGTTCGGAATCGTCGCTGCGCTCGCATGGCTGCTGATTTGCCTGAGCGACGACCTGTTCACCACCTTCCTGTCACCCAACGCGCGCTGGATGCAGCACGGGACGGCCCTTGAGCCGCGCCTGGTGGAACAGGTCGCAGTGGTCCTGTCGGCGCTCATCCGCACCTTGATCGCGGTCTACGCGCTGCTGCTCTGCCTGGTGCCCTTCGGCACCGAGCCCCGGGAGATGCTCGGACGCGTGCTGCAGAGCGCGCGCCAGGCCACCGTCGGCGAGCTCGATCTGACGCTCAAGACTCTGTCGACCGCGCTGGCCCTGGTGGTGATCGGCCTGTTGGTCGTGGTGGTATTCAAGCGCTGGTTCCTGCTGCGCTTGCTGCCGACGACCCGCATGGACGCCGGCATGCGTCACGCGATGGCCACCGTGTTCGGCTGGTTTGGCACGCTGCTGGTGTTTCTGCTCGGACTCTCCACCATCGGGGTCAGTCTGCGCAGCATCGCCTGGGTTGCCAGCGCACTGTCGGTCGGCATCGGTTTCGGCCTGCGCTCGATCGCCCAAGACTTCATTTCCGGGCTGATGTTGCTGACCGAGCAGCCGATCCGGGTCGGCGACCGCGTCCTGCTCGACGGCCAGGAGGGAGACGTGCGCCGCATCCGTGTGCGTTCGAGTGAAATCGAGCTGGTGGACCGTTCAACCCTGATCGTGCCCAACTCCGAGTTCATCACCAAGAACGTGCAGAATCTGAGCCGCAGCAACGACGAGGCACGCGTGGTGATGCTGCTTCCGCTGCCGCTCGACGCCGACGTCGAGCGAGTGCGGGCAATCATCTTCGAGGCCATTGCCGGCCAGCCGGCCATCCTCGACAAACCGGCGCCCGCGGTACTGATCGAGGAGCTGCGCGACAACGCGATCGTGTTTCGTGTGCACCTCCATATCAGCAACCCGCGGCGGCGCCTGACCACGCGCAGCGAACTGCTGTTCGACCTGCTCTCGCGCCTGCGCGCCGAGGGCATCGCGCTGGTCGTGCCGCAGGCGTTGGACCTGCGAGCCGCGGCCGATGCAGCGCCGACAGCGGAGGCGGTCCCGACAGTGCGCTGAGTGCTGCGCGGCAACCTGCACGGCGTCTGACTTCGCCGCTTGGCTCACGGTCGGGCCTCATGGATCAGGTGAAGGTGACGTTACGAACCCCGCGAACAGCCAGACTGACAGCCGGTGTCGACATGAAGTTATACTGCGGCGAATTGTCGCGCCCCTCGAACCATAGCCGGAACCAGCCATGTCCCGAACGCTTCTGCTCGTTCTCGTTTTGCTGACAACCCCCGCTTTCGCCGCCGCAGACGCGCGGGGCGACGCCGCCGCCGGCAAGACATTGGCCTACACCTGCTCCGGCTGCCACGGCGTCACCGGTTGGAAGAACCCCTACCCCAACTATCACGTGCCGAAGATCGGCGGCCAGAATTACGAATATCTGGTCAGCGCGCTCACTGAATATCGCGATGGCGGGCGCAAGCACCCGACCATGAATCTGCAGGGGCAGGCGCTGGGCGACGCCGAGATTCACGATATCGCCGCCTTTCTTGCCGGGCTGCAACCCTGAACCGGCCGGCGCAGACGGCGTGGCCGTGCAGGCCGGTTCCGCCGCTTCGCTGACCGATTTCGTGCCGGAATTCGGATACTCACCATCGTGCAGGACCCAAACACCATGAAACCGCTGCTAGCCGTCGCGCTGCTCACTGCCTCCGTGTTCGTTTCCGGCGTCGCCTTCGCGGCCAAGCCCGACCTCGACGCTGGAAAGACCACGGCCGCCGTCTGCCAAGCCTGCCACGGCACCGACGGCAACGCGGAGATCGATCCCCAATACCCACGCCTGGCAGGTCAGTACGCCGACTACCTGATCCGCGCTCTACGCGAATACAAAAGCGGCGGGCGCAGCAACCCGATCATGCAGGGCTTCGTCGCTTCACTGTCCGACGAGGACATTGTCAATGTGGCGAGCTATTTCTCGAGCCTGCCCGACGGCAAGCTGACTGACCTCACCGGGCGCATGCAGGGCGATTGAGCCGGGAGCAGGGAACGATGTCGGCATCGAGCATCGAGGCGCTGTGCACCACCCACTGCGAACCGCGGCGTGGCGCAGCGGCCCGCATCGCCACCGATCAGCGCGACGAACTGCTGGCCCAGCTGTCCGGCTGGCAGCTCGAAGCCGGCGGTGCAGCGATCTGCAAGGAGTTCGTGTTCGTCGACTACTTTCACACCATGGCCTTCGTCAACGCAGTGGCTTCGATCGCGCATCGCGAAGACCATCATCCCGACCTCGAGGTGCACTACGGTCGCTGCCTGGTGCGCTACTCGACGCACGATGCGGGCGGTCTATCGTTGAATGATTTCATCTGCGCGGCGCGAGTCGAGGACCTGCTCGCCCGCTGAAGCCGCGCCCCCCCGTCAGTGAGGCACCTTTCCGCCGCGCCGGCGGCGGGGCGCCCTTGCTGCTGCCGGCGAAGTGCCCTGCAGCCGATCGAGCACGGCCGCCAGCTCCGGCGGCAGCGGGGCGCTGAAGGCGAAACGCTTGTCGCCCAGCTCGAACTCGAAGCGCGCCGCATGCAGAAAGAGCCGATGCAGGCCGCGCCCACGCATTTCGCGATTGAAGTCCCTTGCGCCATATTTTTCGTCGCCGGCGAGCGGGTGGCCGATATGCTGCGCGTGCACCCGAATCTGATGCGTGCGCCCGGTGTCCAGCGCCACTTCGACGAAGCTCGCTTCGCGGTAGCGTTCGACCTCGACGAAACGCGAGCGTGACGGTTTGCCGTGCGCGGTGTCGACCCGCACCATGCGCTCTCCACCCTGCAACACGAACTTGCGCAGCGGCACGTCAACGTCGATCCGGCTTTGCGGCAGCGCCCCGCTCAGCAGCGCCAGATAGCGCTTGAGCGCGCGTCCCTCACGAATCGCCTTCTGCAGCGCGAGCAGCGCCGCACGCCGGCGCGCGAGCACCAGCACGCCGCTGGTGTCACGGTCGAGCCGGTGCGCGAGCTCCAGGCTGTCGCGCGGCCGCGCCGCCCGCATCAACTCGATGGCACCAAAGCTGACCCCGCTGCCGCCGTGGCTGGCCAGCCCCGACGGCTTGTCGATCACCAGGAAATCACGGTCCTCGTGGATGATCGCTGCCTGCACCTCGGCCAGATGCGAATTCGATGGCACCGCCGCCGGCGCGACTGGCGCCAAACGCAGCGGCGGAATGCGCACTTCGTCGTTGACGGCAAGGCGCTGATCGGGTTTCGCCCGGCGGCCGTTGACCCGCACCTCTCCGCTCCGGCAAATGCGATAGATGAGGCTGCGCGGAACGCCCTTGAGCTGCGCCGCGAGAAAATTGTCCAGGCGCTGGTCGTGTCTTTCTTCCGGCACGCGCACGTGGCGCACCTGCGGTGCAGCGCCAGCGCGCGAAGCCGAAGTCTCGGTGTTCATTGAAAATTTCACTTGCGTACTGATATGCTGCGCCTGCGCATTGCGTCGTTTCCGGGCCATCCGCGGAGCCGGCAACAGTCTGACGCACGCGTCCATCACTTCCTTTCGCGTTCTTCGCGCGCGATGCGCTCCCCTGGGGAGCGGCGCGCGATGGCGAAAGCGCATCGTAATGGCTCGAGTCGCGGATTGCTCGCCGCCGTCAAGGCGACGCCAATCCGCGGGTGCGCTTGAACGAACCATTGAAACCGGCGCGCGGAAGCGCCGGCGTGAAAAACAGGAGCGCACCTGCCGCCTCATCCTCGCGGACGAGGCGCGCAGCGCGAGGTTCGCGCTGCGCCAGCGGCAGTCGAGCGCCGACCAAGGAATCGACACAATGAAGCGTATGTTGATCAACGCAACTCAGCGGGAAGAGTTGCGCGTAGCTATCGTGGACGGCCAGAGCCTGTACGACCTCGATATCGAAATCCCATCCCGAGAGCAGAAGAAGTCCAACATCTACAAGGCGCGCATCACCCGCGTCGAACCCTCGCTCGAAGCCTGCTTCGTCGACTATGGAGCCGACCGCCACGGTTTCCTGCCGCTCAAGGAAATCGCCAGCGAGTATTTCCCGCCCGGGCTCAGCGCCAGCAAGGCGGGCATTCGTGAGCTGATCAAGGAAGGCCAGCAACTGATCGTGCAGGTCGAAAAGGAAGAGCGCGGCAACAAGGGCGCTGCCCTGACCACCTACATCAGCCTCGCCGGGCGCTATCTGGTGTTGATGCCGAACAGCCCAAAAGTCGGCGGCGTATCGCGCCGCATCGAGGGCGAAGACCGGCAGAACATCAAGGAAGCACTCGACCATCTCCAGCTGCCCGACGGCATGGGCCTGATCGTGCGCACCGCCGGCATGGGCCGCGACGCCGAAGAGCTGCAGTGGGATCTCGACTACCTGCTGCAGCTGTGGAAGGCGATCCACGAAGCCGCCGTGGCGAAGAGCGCACCTTTCCTCATCTATCAGGAATCCCGCCTCATCATCCGCGCGCTGCGCGATTACTTGCGGGGCGACATCGGCGAAATCCTGATCGATCAGGAGGAGCTCTACGCAGATGCCCGCGAGTTCATGCAGCAGGTGATGCCGGGCAACCTGCGGAAGCTCAAGCTGTACCAGGATGCGGCGCCGCTGTTCTCGCGCTTCCAGATCGAAACCCAGATCGAGAGCGCCTTCGATCGCACCGTGCGCCTGCCTTCGGGTGGCTCGATCGTGATCGACCAGACCGAAGCGCTAACCGCGATCGACATCAACTCGGCGCGCGCCACCAAGGGCAGCGACATCGAGGAAACCGCGTTCAACACCAACTGCGAGGCGGCCGTGGAAATCGCCCGCCAGCTGCGCATCCGCGACGCCGGTGGCTTGATCGTGATCGACTTCATCGACATGGACAGTCCACGCCATCAGCGTGAAGTAGAAGACAAACTCAAAGACGCTCTCAAACTCGATCGCGCGCGGGTGCAGGTCGGGCGCATTTCGCGCTTCGGCCTCCTCGAGATGTCGCGCCAGCGCCTGCGGCCGAGTCTTGACGAATCGACCCAGATCGTCTGCCCGCGCTGCGACGGCCACGGCCACATCCGCAGCGTCGAATCGCTCTCGCTTTCCGCGCTGCGCCTGGTGGAAGAACACGCGATGAAGGACAGCACCGGTCAGGTGCTGGTACAGGCCCCGCCGAGCGTCGCGAACTTCCTGCTCAACGAGAAACGTCGCCAGCTGAGCGAAATCGAGGCGCGCCACAAGGTGGCGATCATCGTCGTCGCCGACGCCAAGCTGGAAACCCCCCAGCTCGAAATCCAGCGCCTGCGCGCGAGTGAGACGGGCGAGGAGGTCCGGCCCAGCTATCAGCGCACCACGCCGGTGGAACTCACCCCACTGCCGCAGATGCTGCAGCCCGGAGAGGAACCCGAACACCCGGCAGTTGCCGGAATCGTCCGCAGCACGCCCGCCCCGCTGCGCGAAGAACCGCTCACGCCGCCCGCGCCTGCGCCCGTGGCCGCGGCGCCGGCTACCGCGACTGGAGGCGGTTTGATCGCCCGTCTGCTAGGCTGGTTCCGCACTTCGACACCGGCGGCTCCGGCGGCGCAGACCACCACATCGAGCCCCAGGCGCGCCAGCGCGACCAAGCGCACACCGAGTACGACGCGGGCCAGCAGCTCGCGAAGCGGAACCAAGCCGCGCCCAGAGCCCCGCTCGACGTCGACGCCGCAGAACGCCAACGGGCGCGCGGCACGCAGCTCAGGTGGCAGCACGAAAGCCCCCTCGCCGCGGGCTGCGCGGCGCGGAGAGCCGACCTCGCCGCGCAACGAAGAGCGCCGCGAGCCTGAACGGGAAGCACCGCTCGCCACCAGCATCGCGATCGTGCCGCAGAGCAAACCCGTCGCGGCACCGGAGCCCGAGCGGCCCGCGTCGGTGCTGCCCGCCGAGGACGCGAGCAGCGCATCGATAGCCGAGGAAACGCGCGCGCGACGACGCGGTCGACGCGGCGGGCGCCGCCGGCGCAAGGACCCGCTGAGCGCGGCAGAAGAAGCGGCGAACGTTGCGTCGGGGAACGTCGAGGTGGAGTCCGCAACGCCCTCCCAGCAGCACGCCGAGCCCGCCGCACCCGTAGACCGCCCGGCTTCCGCACGACAGACGGACCAGACGCTGGAGCCGCGCAGGGAACCTTCGCCAAACGCGGCGGTCGCCACGGCCGCCGCTTCCGCACCGACAGCCCAGAGCACGTCGCAGGCGCAGCCCGCAACCGAGGCGAAACATCCGCCAGCAAGCGAACTCCCGCCGGCGGTGCCACATCGGACGCCGGAGCCCGCGCGGCCGCCGGCCGCGAACGCGCCGGCTCCAAGCGCGGCTGCGCCGGCACAACCAGCTGCCCCGTTGGTACGCGAGCCGGCCGCGACCGCTGCGCAGGCGTCCTCGGCAACGCACGAGGCTCGCCCCGCGCTTGCGCAAGCAGCACCGACGGAGAGCGGTACGCCATCGCGGGAACCTGCGTCGATTGCCTCGAGCAGCGCACCAGCGCGCAGCGCGGCGGAGACTCCACCGGGCAGCGAAAACGTGCGTCAGACCAATCCCGCCGCCCGAGGCGGAGCAGCGGCCACCGAACGGGCGAACCCGGCGCGCCACAGCGCGGACCCGACCAAACCTGCCGTGGCCAAGGCCCCAACGACGCCTGCAGAGCCGAACCCCACTCGCCCGCATCCGACCTTTGGCCAGGGCACGCCGCCGACCGGCGCAGCGCCGGCGCCCACCGTCACGCCGATTGCACGCGCCGTCGCTTCCGGCATTGCCGACATGCTCGCAGTGCGCAATCAGGCACCGCAGCAGACGTCTCTGTTTGGCGCGTCCGGGAGCGTTCGACCGGCCAGCTCGGGTTCGTCGCCACCGACCGTGCCCGACAAACCGTCAGCCGCCGAAGCGGGCGACCGCAAGCCGGCGCAGGCCGCCGCACCTGCGCCCGGCACGGGCTCGACACCGCCGGCGGCGAGCCCGGTGCGGGACCGCGTGCCCTCAGCTGCGCAGGGCAGCGCCGCACAAGGAACACCGGCGGCAGCCGCACTGGCTGCGGTCCAGCCTCCCGCCCAGACGCCGGCCGCACCAAAGCAGGAAGCACAGTCCGCTCCAGGCGGGGAGCCACCGCAACCCTGAGTCGCCCTCGGGCTGGGTCACCGTCGGCGCGTCGGGTCCGCCGGCGCCGTGTACGGAGCGGACACGGGCCGGCGGTCAACTGCGCTTGGGCGCGAGCTCGGCGGCGACCGGCGCATCCGTCTCCCGAATCAGCTGCTCGAGCTTCGCGTAGAGGGAATCCGGTGACTCCGCGCCGGCCAGGCGTGCGCCAAGCTGGCGACAGGCCCGCTGAACCTCATCTGCGGCCAGCAGGCGGCGCAGGCGGAACTCGAGCGCTCTCACCGAGAGCCTCCGGGCCGGCAGGCTGTCGCCAACCCCGAGCCGCCTCGCGCGAAGCGCGTTGTCGAACTGATCATAGGCAAACGGCACCACGAGCTGAGGTGTGCCGGCAGCCAAGGCTGCGCGCAGGGTGCCGATTCCGCCGTGGTGCACGAGCGCCGTGACCTGCGGCAACAAAAGCTGGAACGACGCCCGATCGACCCACTGGACGCAGGGCGGCAGCACAGGCGGAAGCTGAGCCGGGTACGGCGTGATGAAGAGCCCACGCCGCCCGCTCCGCCGCAAGACCTCCAGCGCGACCTGGAAAAACCGCTCGGCGTGCTCCTGCCCGGTTCCGGCGGTGAAGGCGACGGGCGGAGCGCCGGCAGCCAGGAACTCCTGCAGCTCGGGCGAGAGCGGCGCCGGAGAGACTGCTTCCGGGGGAAAACCGCACTGAGTGAAGCGCGCCGGCCAATCGCGCTGTGGTGCTGCAAACCAGTCCGGGAAGAAACCGAGCACTCGATCCGGTACCGAAAAAATGTGAGGGAAGAAATGCTGCACCGGTGGCAGCTGCAGTTTCTCGCGCAGCGCGTTGAGCTGCGGCAGCGTGACCGGGTCGATCCAGAGCGCAAACACGGCGCGCCACAGCGCGCGCCGCAACCAGGCCGGAAACATCCGCGGCAGCCGCCGCGAACCGATCGTCAGCAGATCGTGGGCGCTGCAGAGATTGGACGGCGCAAGACAGGCGGCGAAGATGCGCAGCTTCGGGCGCAGCGACCGCCCCAGCGCCGCCGCCGGTACCAGCATGGGGTGAGTGATGAGTACGCAGGGTCGCTGCGGCGGCAGCTCATCACCCAGAAAGCGCCGAAACACCTCCAGATGCGGCGCAAGCGTGCTCCAGAAAACGCCGAGGCCATGCCGCTCGTCCCACATCGCGCGACTGCCCAGCAGGCGCTGATCCTCCGGCTCACCGAAACTCACGCAGCGCAGACCCGCCAGGCGCACGGTCGGCGCGTGATAGGCCGGCACCAGCAAGGTGACGGACCAGCCTCGCCCGCGCAAGCCTAGTGCAAGCGCGAGGAAGGGCTGCAGATCGCCGCGCGTTCCGCAAGTCGCCAGCACAATCTCGGCGGGCGGCCCGACCTTAGCCTCTACCGCAGGCGCGACGTCAATTTCGTCACGCATTCCTGCAGTCTGGTCGCAGATGCATGGTGCCACGGAATTGCGCGGCAGCGCGCAGTCGCGGGCAACGAGCCCGCCCGCGCGCGGGCCGATACTCGCCGGCTCGCCAACCGCTCGACACCCCATTGATCGACAAGTCACGGAAAGACGGATCGCGCAGGCCGACTAGCACTCGACTCCTCATCTGCGCGGCAGACTCCCAGGACCGGTCTGAACGAGGCCGTCTTTTCTCGCCGTTCCCGCGCAGACGGAAACCCAGTGTCTTTCCCTGCAAGCACTTCGTTGCACCCGGCAGCCACTTCGTTGCGCGGGCTTCCGCCGTCACGGGCGGAGTTCGTCAGGACCTGCCCTAGCCCGCCCTCGCCGAATCGACCACACCGTGCCCGCTTAGAAGCCCATGCATCTGTGCAAGATGAGCGAGCGCAACCAGGTTGTCGATGCCGAGCTTGTCGAACAGGCGATACTTGTAGGTAGCGATCGTCTTCGCGCTCAGATTCAGCTGCACTGCAATTCGCTGCATGTCGAGCCCTTGCGCTAGCTTCATGGCCACGTCGAGCTCGCGCATCGAAAGGGCGTCGAAGGGAGTCTTCGAGCCGTCGAGCACGTCCATGGCCAGCGCCTCAGCGACGTCGGCGGCCAGGTAGCGACGCCCATCCGCCACCCGCCGCACGGCCTCGACCAGTTCCTCCGCGCGGCAGCCCTTGGTGAGATAGCCGCTGGCGCCAGCCTGGATCAGGCGTTTCGGGAATGGCGCCTCGCTCACCACGGTCAGAATCACGATGCGGGTCGGCAACTTGTACTTGCGCACCCGTTCGGTCAGTTCGAGTCCGCTCAGCCGCGGCATGTGCACGTCGACCAGAGCCACCGCGGGCTTCTTGCTGCGGATCAGCGCGAACCCGGTTTCCCCGTCCGAAGCCTCCCCCACGATGTCGATATCCTGCTGCTGCGACAGGATCATGCGAAACCCCGTTCGCACCAGCTCATGGTCGTCCACCAGCACAACGCTTATCATCCGCCTCCCCCCATCACCGTGCCACATGCCCCGCCCGAACATATAACAATTCACCGAGGCAGAGTAACATTCCTTCCGTCGATCGACCGAAGTGTCGATTCGCTCACGCATCCGCGCGCCCGGCCCCTGCCCCACGTCCGAGCGGCACCCGGACAACCTCAAGAACCTCCCGGAGAGGTGGCCGAGCGGTTTAAGGCACCGGTCTTGAAAACCGGCGTGGTAGCAATACCGCCGTGGGTTCGAATCCCACCCTCTCCGCCAGACACGAAAAGCGCCCCCTTGCGGGGCGTTTTTCGTGTCTGCTGGACGGGGGTGCGTGGACGAACCCACCCGGTTCGACGGAATCGCCGGGAGCGATTCCGGACCGCCGCAGGCGGGCCCCGAGCAGCGCGAGGGGCAAGGGGCGAGGCCCGGGGCGGGCCGATCCCCACCTGTGGTGGCGCTGCGGTACTGTGGGCCCGGTCACGGCTCCCGGCGCTTGGGACAGTGCCTTGGCTGCCGGAACGTGAGCCTTCCTGCCCCATTGTCTATTCGAACCCGTCGGCGAAGATCTGCTCGAGTCCCACCCGAATACGGGTCACCAGGTAGTCCGATCCGATCACGAGATCGAAGTCGCGACCGTTGGGATAGGCGCGCAGCACGCCCTGGTTGCCGGCACCGAGTCGACTGCCGAGCACGGCAGACACCGAAACCGCGGTGCCGGCCGCGTCGACTTCGTAAAGGCGAGTGCCGTCAGCGCCCAGGAAGCGGTTTGCCTCGGCGTCGAGCGGACGAAAGAAGGTCGTACCCGGCGGCATCTGACGCTGCCCTTCGCTGGCGAGAGTATTGCAGTGGTGAAGGGCGAGCGTATCGGCCTCGTCGAGTGCGGCGAGCCGGCACGCTGCGCCCTCACCCCATCGCCACAGCGCGGTGATGACGCGATCGGTCTTGATGCTCTCGACCAAGAGGCGAGTGGACAGGTCGAACACATAGAGTGCAGCACCGCGCGCCACCGCGGCCCGCGGTGTGCCCGCACCGCTGCGGAACACCGACAGAGCGGGCTCCCCGTCCCCGGCAAGCGTCACGGATTGCCACAGGATCGCACCGTCGCGGCCGTCCAGTACCACCATCTGCCCGATCGACGTAAGCGCCACTACGTCAGACACGCCGTCGCCGTTCGCGTCGATGATTCCCAAATCCGACACCGGGGTGTAATCGAAGACGGATCCATAGCCGCCCACCCGCCAGCAGTCCCCCAGGCTCGCGCCATCCAATACCGCCACCATTCCGCCGTAAAGGTCTCCGCCCGCGATGATGATGTCCGGCGAAGCAGCGGGCCTCAGTCTGGCAATGGCGACCCGCGGCAGTCGGCCCGTCCACGATTCGAACACCTCCGCCCGCGCGCGCAGTCGTTGACCGCTGGCCACATCGAGCACGTAGAGGGCCGAGCCGCCCCTCCCGTACTCAGAATTTCCCGTGAGATACACGATCTGGTCACCACCGTCTCCCTGCAGATCGCCTCTGGCGACTGACGTGTACGGTCCCGCTTCAGCGCGCCGCAGGTACTCGCTCGCGTGGGTACCGATGTCGACTGCACCCAAGATACCCACTGCCCCGCCGGTGGAGCCCGCGGCATAGACCAGCTCCGCGCGATCGTCGCCATCGAGATCGCCCATTGCGATGGCGTTTGCCATACCCCCGATGTTTTCGGCGCTGACGATGATTTCACCCGTGCGCGGGTTGTAGACGTCGATATTGCCGCTCAACCTCGACCCGCCCAGCGCGATCTGGTCTGGCCCGTCCGGCGTCAGTCGCACCACGGCGACAAACTCGACTTCGTCCGCGTCGATTTGGGAAACAGGTGAATACGGCTGGCCCCGAAAAATCTGCACTTGGCGGGGCCACGGTGTGAGGACCGCGAATCCCGAGTTGGCTTCGTAACCGAACCGACCAACCAGAATTCTTTCGCCGAAGCCGCTCGGATAAACCCATTCGACTGCATGGCTTGCCCCGTCGATGATGCGCCCCGGGGTGCCGGCCACGATCAATTCGAGCGCGTCGTCGTCGTCCAGTTGAGCGACGCCGACGTCGGTCGTTACCGTATTCCCCAGCCATTTGACGGCCCCGGTCTGGTAGTCCAGCACGACCGGGTACGGATCGCCCCACTCGGTGAGCCCAGTCAGTCCGACAATCTCCAGGCTGCCGTCCGCGTCAACGTCGGCAATGGCCGCCACCTTGCGCAGCAGTGGCGCTTCGATCGTGCGCAGAATCCGCGGCGGTACGGCGCCGAGAATCACTACTTGGCCATCCGCGCCGCCGCCCGCAACCGCGGCCAGCCGATCCGCGGCGCCCTGTCGCGGAGCCGGCACCAGCGGCCCAATCAGATCGACCGGCAGCAGCGATACCTGGCGCACGTCCAGGCGCCCGGCCGGGCCCGCGTTCAGCACGGCGAGCAGCTGTAGCGGTGACCACCCGTCGAAATAGCCCGGCGAGGTATGGCCAGTGACGAGCGCCTCCAGCTTGCCGTCGCCATTGAAATCGCCGATCTGAATCCCGGCGCGACCAGGACTTGCAATGCCTGGATAGTGCTCCCAGGCCCGCGCCGCATCAGCGCCGAGCAGACTCGCCACGATTGCTGCCGTGAGCGCGAGCGTTCGCATGTTGACCATTGATTTGCCCATATCGTCGCCCACCCGATCGAGCGGACGCGCGTGCCAATGGGTGCACGCTCCCTCCCCTTGTGCGCGCCGATCCTAACACCGTCGGTCCGCTCCGCAAACGCGCAATCCCGCTCGACTGCAGCGAGTATCGAGCGGGGGCGGCCCGCCAAAACCGGCGTGAGTTCGGCGAAAAGCTTCTGCGGGCGCTTGCGGGGTAGCCGGGCGGGCACTATCGTGCGCCGCACAATTTCGCCCCACTTGCCGCGCAGCCATGTCGCCAATCCAGAATGTTCCCACCCGCGTCCGTCTGGATCAGGTGCACTACGAAATCCGCGGCGAGCTGGCACGGCGCGCGCGCGAGCTGGAAGCTGGCGGCAGGAAGCTGATCAAGCTCAACATCGGCAATCCAGGCGCCTTCGGTTTCCGTGCGCCCGAACACCTGCAGCGCGCCATTGCGGAGCATCTGCAGCAAAGCGACGCCTATTGCCACCAGCAGGGGCTGGCGGAGCTGCGTGAGGTGATTGCCGCCCAGGCGACCACGGCAGGAGCAGCGGCGGTGACGCCGGCGCGGGTCTTCGTCGGCAACGGCGTCAGCGAGCTGATCGACATGGCGCTGCGCGCGCTGCTCAATCCGGGGGACGAGGTGCTGCTGCCGAGCCCGGACTATCCGCTGTGGAGCGCGGCCACCATCCTGAACGACGGCGCGCCGGTGTACTACGACTGCGCGCCGGAGCGCGGCTTCCAGCCGGACCCTGGCCAAATCGAGGCGCTGATCACGCCGCGCACGCGCGCGCTGGTGCTGATCAATCCCAACAACCCCTCCGGCGCGGTCTATTCACCGGAGCTCCTGAGCGAGCTTGCGGACATCGCCGCTCGGCATCGGCTACTGCTGATGGCGGACGAAATTTACGACCGCATCCTGTACGACGGCGCACGACATCAGCCAATGGCGGCGATTGCGGGCGACCTCCCCTGTCTCACCTTCGGCGGTCTGTCCAAGGTGCATCGCGCCTGCGGGTACCGCTCCGGCTGGGCGGTGCTGTCGGGAGACCCCCTGTGCAGCGGTGACTTCCACGGCGCACTCGATCTGTTGGCCGCACTGCGCTTGTGCGCCAACGTGCCCGGTCAGTGGGCGGCGCTCGCGGCGCTCAGCGGAGCGGACACGATCTCTGCCCTGACCGCCGCTGGCGGCAGGTTGCATGAGGCGCGCCGCGCGGTGATCGAGTCCTGCGCCGAAAACCAGATGCTGTCGCTGCATGCGCCAGAAGGCGCGTTGTACGCTTTCCCCGGCGTGGATACGGCAGCGCTGGCGCATTTCGATGATCACGCCTTCGCGCTCGACCTGCTGCTCCACGAGGGCGTGCTGGTAGTGCCCGGTTCGAGCTTCAACGTGCCCTATCGGAATCACTTCCGCATCACCTTGCTTCCCGAACCTGCCCAACTGCGTGAGGTCTTCCAGCGTCTCGGTTCGGCGTTCGAGCGCTGGTCACGCGGGCTGCCGCAGCAGGTGAGGATCGCCAGTGCCTGAAGCGGGGTCGATCGCGCGCCGCGGGCTACACTGCCCGTATGCCGTCGATCCATTCGCCGTTCTCACCACCAAGTCACGACCAGAGTCTCCTGCAGCTCGCCGGTCAGGCCTTCAGCCGCGCCGCTGGCGCGCCGCTGGTCGGCGGCAACGCGCTCGATCTCCTGATCGACGCTGAACACAACTTCAGCGTCTGGCTGACGGCAATTCGCGCTGCCGAACATTTCATCCTGTTCGAGAACTACATCTTTCGCGACGATGAAACCGGACGCGAGTTTCTCCGCGCGCTGACCGACTGCGCGCGACGCGGCGTGCGAGTATGCCTGCTGCGCGACTGGCTGGGTTGCGTCGGACAATCGCGGGCTTCGTTCTGGGCTCCGCTGCGCGCGGCTGGCGGCGAAGTGCGTACTTACAACCCACCGCGACTGAGCAGTCCGCTCGGCTGGTTGTCGCGCGACCACCGCAAGCTGCTGGTGGTCGACGCGCAAGTCGGTTTCGTCGGCGGTCTCTGCGTCAGCGGCCGGTGGCTCGGTGATCCCGCTCGCGGGTTGCCGCCGTGGCGGGACACGGCCGTTGCCGTGCGCGGCCCGGCGGTGCGCGACCTGGTCGAGGCGTTCGCCCAGGTCTGGGCGGAGCTGGGGCCGCCGCTGCCGGCTGTGATTTCGGACTCATCCGAAGCGACCGATACCGCCGGCAGCGCGGAACTGCGGGTGATCGCCACCGTGCCCAACACCGCCGGGCTGTATCGCCTCGACCAGCTGATCGCGGTCATGGCGCGCACCTACCTCTGGATCACCGACGCCTATTTCGTCGGCGTCGCGCCCTATGTGCAGGCGCTGGCCGCAGCCGCGCGTGATGACGTGGACGTGCGCTTGCTGGTGCCGGGAAGCAGCGACATTCCGGCGGTGGCCGCGCTGTCCCGGGCCGGCTATCGCTCGCTGCTCGAGGCCGGGGTACGCGTTTTCGAATGGAACGGCACGATGCTGCATGCCAAGACCGCAGTTGCCGATGGCCGCTGGGCGCGGGTCGGCTCGAGCAACCTGAACCTCGCGAGCTGGATCGGCAACTGCGAGATCGATCTCGCCGTGGAGGATGCGGCCTTCGCCAGCCGCATGCAGGCCCAATATCTGATCGACCTCGAAAACGCCACCGAGATCGTGCTGCGGATGCCGTCGCACGCGCGCCCCGACGTGCCGCGGCCGCTGCGTACCCAGGGCGGCAGCTCGGGGCGCGCCGCGGCGAGCGCGCTGCGTCTGGCCAACACCATCGGCGCGGCGATCACTGATCGGCGCGTGCTGGGCAGCACCGAATCCGGGCCGCTGCTGCTGGCCGGCGCGAGCCTGCTCGGCGTCGGCGTGTTGGCGTTGCTGTGGCCGCAGCTGCTGGCCTGGCCGCTGGCGGCCCTGCTCGGCTGGATCGGCCTCAGTCTGGCGGCGCGCTGGCGCGAGCTGCGCCGTAATCGCCGGCGCAAAGGCGGGGGCGAGGGCTGAGCGGAGCTGGAGCTTGCGGTACGACCCGAACTTGTCGACACTCAGCGTTCGCGTCTGCCTTCGCAACGCGCCCGCAGCGATTCCGTCCGCAATTGAACTCCACGCCTTCCACCGCGAGCCCCGCCGGGGAGATCCTGACTCCCTCGCGGCTGGTGCGAATGGCGCGCGATCTGCTCGAGGGCGCGTTTCCGCTGCTTTGGATCGAGGGCGAACTTTCGAACTTCGCGCGCCCCGCCTCGGGGCATCTCTACTTCACGCTGAAGGACGCCGGGGCGCAGATTCGCTGCGCCATGTTCCGGCCCAGAAGCGGCTGGCTGCGCTTTCGGCCAGCCGACGGCATGCGCGTGCTGGCGCGCGGGCGGATCTCGCTGTATGAAGCGCGCGGCGAGTTCCAGCTGGTCGTTGAGCAGCTCGAAGAGGCCGGCGAAGGCGCCCTGCGGCGCGCCTTCGAAGAACTGAAGGCCAAGCTCGCTGCCGAGGGTCTGTTCGACGTCTCACGCAAGCGCCCCCTGCCGTATCTGCCGCGGCGCATCGGCGTCATCACTTCGGCCAGCGGCGCGGCGCTGCAAGACGTGCTGAGCGTGCTCAACCGGCGCATGCCGCTGGTTCAAGTCGAAGTGCTGCCGGTGCCGGTCCAGGGCCAGGAGGCGCCGGCGGCGATCGTTGCGATGCTGGAGGCCGCCTCGCGCGCGGGTCGCCACGACGTGCTTCTGCTGACCCGCGGCGGCGGCTCGCTGGAGGATCTGCAAGCCTTCAACGACGAAGCGGTCGCGCGCGCCGTTCACGCCTCGGCGATTCCGGTGGTGAGCGCGGTCGGCCACGAAATCGATTTCAGCATCGCCGATCTCGCCGCCGATCTGCGCGCGCCGACGCCATCCGCCGCAGCCGAGCTGCTGGTGCCGGACGCCGCCGAGCTCTCGCCCCGGCTGGAGCAGCGCAGGCGACGCCTGACCCAACTCGCCCGCCACGCCGTCGATACGCGCGCGCAGCTTCTGGACCAGCTTTTCGCGCGCCTGCAGGCGCAGCGCCCGCAGGCTCGTCTGGTTCGCGCTGCCGAGCGTCTGCATTCGCTGCGGGAGCGCCTCATTCGCGCGCTGCGCGACGATCTGCGACAGCGCCGCAGCCGCACCGAAACCCTCTACGTCGCGCTCCGCGGGCGGCATCCGGCGGCGCTGATCCAGCGTCAGGACGAACGCCTCGCGGCGGCGCGAACGCGGCTCGCCGGCGCGATCCGCAGCGCGCTCGAACGTCATGCGGCTCGCCTCGGCGGCCTCGCCCGTGCGCTGCATGCGGTGAGTCCGCTGGCGACCCTCGAGCGCGGGTATTCGATCCTTTTCGAGGCCGAGACCGGCCGCGTCCTGCGCTCGGTCGCGCAGGCCAACGCAGGGCAGCGCTTGCGCGCCCGCCTCGCCGACGGCGAGCTCCAGCTCGAAGTGCGGGCGGACTGAGCCGGACTTCCGCCGCGCGACGGCTCGAAGCCGCTCCGTTCAGCGGCGAGCGCCAGACGGCGCGCGATGATGGGCGTCCGGATGCCGCCGCGCGCAACGGTTTCCGGCGCCCTCGTCCCCGCCGTAAGGAATCCCTCATGCTGCCGGCATCCCATCCCTGCTACGTCGCCAATCGTCCGCTGGAAACCGGATCCTCGATCGAGGTGCGCGACAAGTACTCCAATGCGGTCGCGACCCGCGTCGCCCGCGCCGACCCCGCGGTGATCGACGGCGCCATCGCCGCCGCGGTGGCGGCGGAAAAGCCGATGCGCACGTTTCCGCCCTACGCCCGACAGGCCGCGCTGCTGCACTGTGCGGCGCGCTTTCGCGAGCGCTTCGACGAGCTGGCGCTGGCGCTCTGCATCGAGGCGGGCAAGCCGATCCGCGACGCTGAAGGCGAGGTGACGCGGCTGATCGACACTTTCAAGGTGGCTGCGGAAGAGGCGCTGCGCATCGACGGCGAGCTGCCCAACCTCGAAATCTCGCCGCGCGTCAAGGGCTATCGCGGCTTCGTGCAGCGCGTCCCGATCGGCGCCTGCTCGTTCATCACGCCCTTCAATTTCCCGCTGAACCTGGTGGCGCACAAGGTGGCGCCGGCAATCGCCGCGGGCTGCCCCTTCGTGCTCAAGCCCTCGGAGAAGACTCCGCTCGGCGCGCTCATCATCGGCTCGATCCTCGCCGAAACCGAGCTGCCGCCGGGTGCCTTCTCGATTCTCCCCTGCGCGGTGGAGGACGCCGGGCCCTTCGTCTCGGACGAGCGCCTGAAGCTCTTGTCCTTCACCGGTGGTCAGATCGGCTGGCAGCTCAAGGCCCGCGCCGGGCGCAAGAAGGTGGTGCTGGAGCTCGGCGGCAACGCCGCCTGCATCGTCGATGGCGATCAGGGTGACCGGCTCGAGCGGATCGTCGAGCGGCTGATCTTCGGCGCCTACTACCAGTCGGGCCAGAGCTGCATCAAGGTGCAGCGGATCTACGCGCACGAGCGCATCCACGAGGCGCTGCGCGAGCGCTTCGTCGCCGCGGCAAAGGCGCTCAGGCGCGGCGATCCGAAGCGGCGCGACACCTTCCTCGGCCCGGTGATCGACGACGCCGCTGCGGAGCGCCTGGAGCGCTGGATCGGCGAAGCGCGCGACGCCGGCGCGCGCCTGCTCTGCGGCGGCGAGCGCGAGGGCCGGCTGCTGGCGGCGACGGTGCTGGAAAACGTGCCGCGCGACGCCAAGCTCGCGGCGCAGGAGGCCTTCGGTCCGGTCACCGTGCTGGAGCGCTTCGGCGACTTCGACGAGGCGCTGGCGCGCGTCAACGATTCCGACTACGGCCTGCAGGCCGGCGTCTTCACCGATTCGCTCGAGCACGCCATGCGCGCCTGGGACGAACTGGTCGTCGGCGGGGTGATCGTCAACGACATTCCGAGCTTTCGCGTCGACAGCATGCCCTACGGCGGGGTCAAGCGCTCCGGCCTCGGCCGCGAAGGCGTCCGCGCCGCCATGCGCGACATGAGCGAGCCGCGGCTGATGGTGCTCGGGCCGCGGCCGGCCTGAAACCGCGGCGCTCAGGCCATCGGCAGCTTCAGCCCCTGTTCGCGGGCGCAGGCGATCGCTTCCGGATAGCCGGCGTCGGCGTGACGCATGACCCCGCTGCCGGGGTCGTTCCACAGCACCCGCGCCAGGCGCCGATCGGCTTCTTCGCTGCCGTCGCAGACGATCACCACGCCGGCGTGCTGGCTGTAGCCCATGCCGACGCCGCCGCCGTGATGGAAGGAGACCCAGGTAGCGCCGCCGGCTACGTTCAGCATCGCGTTCAGCAGCGGCCAGTCGCTGACCGCATCGGAGCCGTCGCGCATCGCTTCGGTCTCGCGGTTCGGCGAGGCCACCGAGCCCGAGTCGAGATGATCGCGACCGATCACGATCGGTGCCTTGAGCTCGCCCTTGCGCACCATCTCGTTGAAGGCCAGGCCGAGCCGGTGGCGCTGGCCAAGACCAACCCAGCAGATTCGCGCCGGAAGACCCTGGAAGCTCACCCGCTCCCGCGCCATGTCCAGCCAGTGATGCAGGTGCGGATCGTCGGGAATCAGCTCCTTGACCTTGGCGTCGGTGCGGTAGATGTCCTCCGGATCGCCGGACAGCGCGACCCAGCGGAACGGGCCGATGCCGCGGCAGAACAGCGGGCGCACATAGGCGGGCACGAAGCCGGGGAAGTCGAAGGCGTCGGTGCAACCCTCGTCGGCCGCCATCTGGCGGATATTGTTGCCGTAGTCGAAGGTCGGGATGCCCTGGCGGTGGAAGCCCAGCATGGCCTCGACGTGGACGCGCATCGACCGCTTGGCGGCCTTGGCGGTGCCCTCCGGATCGCTGACGCGGCGCTCGAACCACTGCTCCAGGCTCCAGCCCGCCGGCAGATAGCCGTTGACCGGATCGTGGGCGCTGGTCTGGTCGGTGACCGCGTCGGGCTTCACGCCGCGGCGCAGCAGCTCGGGCAAGACCTCGGCGGCGTTGCCGAGCAGGGCAATCGATTTCGCCTCGCCCGCCGCCGTGTAGCGCGCGATGCGGGCCAGCGCATCGTCGAGGTCGGCGGCCTGCTCGTCCACGTAGCGGGTGTGCAGGCGCATGTCGATGCGGCTCTGCTGGCACTCGATCACCAGCGACGAAGCGCCGGCCAGCGAAGCGGCCAGCGGCTGCGCACCGCCCATGCCGCCGAGCCCGGCGGTGAGGATCCAGCGGCCCTTGAGGCTGCCGCCGTAGCTCTGCCGGCCCATCTCGACGAAGGTCTCGTAGGTGCCCTGCACGATGCCCTGGCTGCCGATGTAGATCCAGGAGCCCGCGGTCATCTGGCCGAACATCATCAGGCCCTTGCGGTCGAGTTCGTTGAAGTGCTCCCAGGTCGCCCAGTGCGGCACCAGGTTCGAATTCGCGATCAGCACCCGCGGCGCGTCGCGGTGGGTCGGAAACACCCCCACCGGCTTGCCCGACTGCACCAGCAGGGTTTCTTCGTCGCCGAGCTCACGCAGCGCGCGCAGGATCGCGTCGTAGCACTCCCAGTTGCGCGCGGCGCGGCCGATGCCGCCGTAGACCACGAGCTCGGAAGGCTTCTCCGCCACTTCCGGATCGAGGTTGTTCTGGATCATGCGGTACGGCGCTTCGGTCAGCCAGCTGCGGCAGCTGAGCGCGCTGCCGCGCGGCGCGCGAATCGTGCGCGAAGGATCGACGCGGGTCGGCTGGTTCATGCGGGGCTCCTCAGGCTTGCTTCAGATGGCGGTTCGGCAGCGCATGCGCGACATCGAAGCCAGCACTTTTCTTAGAATAAATCTAGTTGCTTCAAAGTAATACAAGACATATTTAATCGTGCTTCTCACGCCGTGGCATCACCCACAGCACTCGAGCAGTCGGCGGATCAAAGCCTGTACCGCAGGCGCGCGCGCGGCGTCGTATTCGAAACGATCCTCGTCCATGTAGACGTATTGGGCGAGCTCCAGCTGGATTGCCTGCACGCCGGTTTCGGGCCGACCGTAGTGGCGGGTGATGTAGCCGCCCTTGAAGCGGCCGTTGAGCACGTGGCTGTAGCTGTCCTGCCCCGCCAGCACCGCGGCCAGGCGCGCTTCGAGCTCGGCGCCGCAGCTCGCGCCGCCGTTGGTGCCGAGATTGAAGTCCGGCAGCCGGCCCTCGAACAGGAAAGGCAGCACGCTGCGGATCGAATGTCCGTCCCACAGCACCGCCCGCCCGTGCTCGGCGTGCAGGCGCGCCAGCTCCGCCGCCAGCGCCTCGTGATAGGGCCGCCAGTATCGGCTCAGCCGCTGGCGGATCTCGGCGGGGTCGGGCTCCGCGCCCGCCAGGTAAATCGGCTCTCCGCTGAACTGCCGCAGCGGGCACAGGCCGGTGGTGTTCTGACCCGGATAGAGCGCAGCATCGTCCGCCGGACGGTTGAGGTCGACCACGTAGCGCGAGAACTTCGGCACCATGACCGAGGCGCCGAGCCCGGCGGCGAATTCATAGAGCCGGGCCACGTGCCAGTCGGTATCGGGCACGCGGCGCGCGCTCGGCGTCAGGCGTGCGGCCAGCTCCGGCGGCAGCGCGGTGCCGTCGTGCGGCAGGCTGAGCAGCAGCGGCCGGCTGCCGCGATGGAGCGAAAACGTATCCATCCGCCCAGTCTACGCGCGCAGGCCGTCGCCGCACAGGCCCGGAAGTCCCGCGCAGCAGGCCCGCAGTCGGTGCCCGCCCGCGGCCGTTCCGCGGTACTGCGCCGAATCGACGTCCTGCTGCGCAGAGCGTCAGTCCACCGCGTCGCAGATCTCGTGCAGCACGGCGGTCGCAAAGCTGCCCGCGCCAAGCTGGAATTCGAGGCGCAGCGCGTTCTGGCTTTCCAGCTGCCACTGCAGCGCGCCGACCGGCAGGCGCAGGGCGCGCCGCTCCTGTTCCAGGCCGACCGCCTCGAGGCCCTGCGCAAGCGCGGCGTGCTGATCGGCGACGGCGCGCTCGAGCCGTTCGGCCGCCCCGTCCGGCCGCAGCGCGCCGCGGCCCCACAGCGGACCCGTAGGGTGGACGTCGCCCGCCGCGACCCGCTGCGCGAGCTCGGCGCTCAGCGGCTCCGGGCCGAAGATCGAATGGCTGCCGTCCAGCATCCAGACCTCGCCGTCGAGCCCCAGCCGCCAGCTGCCGTCGAGGACGCGCCGGGCGAGCAGCGCGTTGAAGATCTCGGCGCGTGCGGCCGAGAGCGCGAAGCCGCGCTCGGTGCGAGGCAGGCGCCTGCCGGCGAACAGCGCGCGGGCCAACTCGAGATTGCCTCGTTCGCGGCCGAAGCGCTGCTCGCCGAAGTAGTTCGGCACGCCCTGCCCGGCGATGCTCGCAAGCCGCTCGGGCAGCGCGTCGACCTGCCCCGCGAGCTCGCGCAGCCGAATCCGGAAGCGGTTGCCGCGCAGCGTTCCGCGACGGAGCTTGCGCGAATGGCGCGCGCTGGAAAGCACCCGCACGCCGGGAGTGGAGAGTGTCTCCCAGGCCGGATCCTCGCGCCCGGCAAGCTGCAGGCTGAACCACTGTCGGGTCAGCGCGTGGCGATCCTTGAGGCCGGCAAAGCCGACGTCGGCGGGCGGCACGCCGGCGAAGGCAGCCAGCCGGCGCGCCAGCCACTCGGTGTTGACGCCCGCCTTTTCGACCCACAGGAAAGCGTGTTCGCCGTTGCCGGAGGGCTCGAAGCCGAGGATTTCTTCCACTTCGAAATCCTCGGGCTGCTGGCGCAGTCGCGCCCGCACGGGAGGCGCGCCCCAGGCTCGCGGCAGTGAGTTCATGCGGGTTTCCGAAGGAGAGAAATGCGCGGTGGTCTCAGCGGCGCGCGCTGGTTGCTGCCGAAGGCGCGGGCGGCGGGCGCTCGACCACCTGGTAGAACACCTCGCCGGGGCGGATCAGGCCGAGCTCGGAGCGGGCTCGCTCCTCGATCGCCTCGTCGCCTTCCTTCAGATCGCGCACCTCGGCCGCGAGCCGATCATTGCGCAGCCGCAACCGCGCATTCTCGGCCTTCTGTTCCGCCACGCGTTGCCCCATCCGCCAGGAGTCCAGCATGCCGCCCTGCCCAGTCCACAAATGGATCTGGAGGGCGGCGAACAGCAGGAGGAGGATCAGCGCGGCCAGGCGCAGCACGCTGGCGACCCTCCCTCAAGACGCGCCGCGCAGGGTTCGAAACGCCTCGCGTCCGGCGTAGCGGGCGTCGGCGCCCAGCTCCTCTTCGATGCGCAGGAGCTGGTTGTACTTGGCGATGCGGTCCGAGCGACACAGCGAGCCGGTCTTGATCTGGGTGGCGCTGCTGGCGACCGCGAGATCGGCAATCGTGGTGTCCTCGGTTTCACCGGAGCGATGCGAGATGACCGAAGCATAGCCCGCATCGCTCGCCATGGCGATGGCGTCGAGGGTTTCGCTGAGCGTGCCGATCTGATTCAGCTTGATCAGGATGGCGTTGGCGACCTGCTCGCGGATGCCCCGGGCGAGAATTTCGGTGTTGGTGACGAAGAGGTCGTCGCCGACCAGCTGCACGCGCTCACCGAGCCGCGCGGTATGCAGCTTCCAGCCATTCCAGTCGCCCTCGGCCATGCCGTCCTCGATGCTCAGGATGGGATACCTGGCGCACCAGCCGGCGAGCAGCTCGGTCAGCCCGGCGGCGTCCAGCACCTTGCCCTCGCCCTCCAGGTGATAAAAGTCGTCGCGCTGGAACTCCGAGCTCGCCACGTCGAGGCCGATCCAGACGTCCTCACCCGCGGCGTAGCCCGCCTTGGTGATCGCCTCGAGGATGGTTTCGACCGCTTCCTCGTTCGAGCGCAGGTTCGGCGCGAAGCCGCCTTCGTCACCCACTGCGGTGTTCAGCCCCCGGCCCTTCAGCACCGACTTCAGGGCGTGGAAGATCTCGGCGCCCGCGCGCAGGGCTTCGCTGAAGCTCGGCAGGCCGGCGGGGACGATCATGAACTCCTGCATGTCGACGTTGTTGTCGGCGTGGGCGCCGCCGTTGATGATGTTCATCATCGGCACCGGCAGGCAGAGTGACGTACCGGACGCGCACAGAGCCGAATTCAGGTAGCGATACAGCGGCTCGCGGCGCGCGGCAGCCGTCGCGCGCGCCGCCGCCAGCGACACGCCGAGCAGGGCGTTGGCCCCCAGCCGACCTTTGTTTGGGGAGCCGTCGAGGGCAATCAACTTCTCGTCCAGGCCGCGCTGGTCGGCGGCATCGAAGCCTGCGAGCGAGCGGGCGATCTCGCCGTTGACGTTGGCCACCGCGCGACGCACGCCCTTGCCGAGGTAGCGCGTCGGGTCACCGTCGCGCAGCTCCACCGCCTCGCGGGAGCCGGTCGAGGCACCCGACGGCACTGCGGCACGGCCAAGCGCGCCGCCGGCTAGCCGAACTTCGGCTTCGAGGGTCGGGTTGCCCCGCGAATCGAGGATTTCGCGGGCGTGGATCGAAGTGATGTCGCTCATGGTCGCGGATTCGCTGGATGGGTGATCGGGATCGTACCGGCGCGGGCTCAGTCGAGGCCGCTCTCCGCCTTGGCCAGGCGGTCGAGCTGCAGCAGCACGCGCAGCAGGGCCTCCATCCGGTCGAGCGGCCAGGCATTCGGGCCGTCGGAGAGCGCCCTGTCCGGATCCGGGTGGGTTTCCATGAAGATCCCGGCGACGCCCACCGCAACCGCTGCTCGCGCCAACGCCGGCACGAATTCGCGCTGACCGCCGCTCTTGCCGCTCGCCCCACCCGGCAGCTGCACCGAGTGGGTGGCGTCGAACACCACCGGACAGCCGGTATCGCGCATGACCACCAGGCTGCGCATGTCGGAAACCAGATTGTTGTACCCGAAACTCGCACCGCGCTCGCAGACCATGATCTGACGGTTGCCGGTCGAGCGCCCCTTGGCGGCGACGTAGCGCATTTCCCAGGGCGAAAGGAACTGACCCTTCTTGATGTTGACCGGACGTCCGGCGCTGCAGACCTTGAGGATGAAGTCAGTCTGTCGGCACAGAAAGGCCGGCGTCTGCAGCACGTCAACGACCGCCGCGGCCTCGTCCATCGGGGTGTATTCGTGGACATCACTCAGCACCGGCACGCCGATCTGGCGCTTCACCTCGGCGAGGATGCGCAAGCCCTCCGCGAGGCCGGGGCCGCGGAAGCTCGCGCCGGAGGTGCGATTGGCCTTGTCGAAACTCGACTTGTAGATGAAAGGTACGCCGAGGCGGGCGGTGATCTGCTTGAGCTCGCCGGCGGTGTCGATCGCGAGCTGCTCGCTTTCGATCACGCAGGGGCCTGCAATCAGGAACAGTGGGTGCTCGAGCCCCACTTCGAAATCGCACAGCCTCATCGCGCGCCGCTCCGCGCTGATGGCGCCCGCATCATGCGACGCTTTCCTGGCCGCGTGCGGCCAACCGCGGCGCCTCACGCATTGCCTTCTGCTCGCGCGCGGCGCGGATGAAGCCGGTGAACAGCGGATGCCCGTCGCGCGGAGTCGAGGTGAACTCCGGATGCGCCTGGCAGGCCAGGAACCAGGGATGCTCTGGAAGTTCGATCATCTCGACCAGCAGATCGTCCATCGACTTGCCGGAAATGACCAGGCCGAGATCCTCGAACCGCTGACGATAGCGGTTGTTGAATTCGTAGCGATGTCGATGTCGCTCGCGCACTACGTCCTGACCGTACAGCCCGCGCGCCAGGCTGCCGGCCTTGAGCCGACACTCCTGGGCTCCCAGGCGCATCGTGCCGCCCAGGTCGGAGCGCTCGTCGCGATGCTCGACCGTGCCAGTACCGGTGGTCCACTCGGTAATCAGAGCGATCACCGGATCCTCGCAGTTGCGATCGTTCTCGGTCGAATTGGCCCCGGCGAGACCGGCGATGCTCCGGGCGAAATCAACCACCGCGGCGTGCATGCCATAGCAGATACCGAAATAGGGAACCCGGTTCTCGCGGGCGTAACGTACCGCGGCCACCTTGCCCTCGAAGCCGCGCTTGCCGAAGCCCCCTGGAACCAGGATGCCGTCGACGTCGCGCAGCTGCGCCACGCCGTCGCGCTCGAGATCTTCGGATTCGACCCAGCGCAGCTCGACGCGAGTCCTCTGCTTCAGGCCGCCGTGACGCAGGGCTTCGCCGAGCGACTTGTAGGCGTCCTTGTGTTCGACATACTTGCCGACGATGGCCACGCTGACCTCGCCCTGCGGGTGCGCCACGGCGTCCACCACGCGATCCCATTCCGACAGATCGGCCGGCTTCGCTTCCAGCCGCAACTTCTCGATCACGATCTCGTCCAATCCCTGCTCGTGGAGCCAGCGCGGCAGCGAGTAGATGATGCCGACGTCCACGGCGCTGATCACCGCCCTCTCCGGCACGTTGGTGAACAGCGCGATCTTGCGGCGATCCGCCTGCAACAACGGCTGCTCGCTGCGGCAGAGCAGGATGTCCGGCTGGATACCTATCGAGCGCAGCTCCTTCACGGAATGCTGGGTCGGCTTGGTCTTGATCTCGCCCGCCGCGCGAATGAAGGGCACCAGGGTCAGATGCATGAAGATGGCGCGCTCGGCGCCGTGCTCGATGCGGATCTGGCGGATCGCTTCCAGAAATGGCTGCGACTCGATGTCGCCGACGGTGCCGCCAATTTCCACCAGAGCGACGTCATGTCCCCGCGTCGCCTCGTGCACGCGGTGCTTGATCTCATCGGTGATGTGCGGAATGACCTGCACGGTGGCGCCGAGGTAATCGCCGCGGCGCTCCTTGGCGATTACGCTCTCGTAGATCTTGCCGGTCGTGATTGAATTCTTGCCGGTCAGCCTGGTGCGCACGAAACGTTCATAGTGGCCCAGATCGAGATCGGTTTCTGCTCCATCGTCGGTGACGTAGACCTCGCCGTGCTGAAACGGGCTCATCGTGCCCGGGTCGACGTTGATGTAGGGATCCAGCTTCATCATCGTCACGCGCAGTCCGCGCGTTTCGAGAATGGCCGCCAGCGACGCGGAGGCGATGCCCTTGCCAAGAGAGGACACCACGCCGCCGGTCACGAAGATCAGGGGAGTCATCAGCCGACACTTCTGCAGGAAAGCGTCATTCTACCGGTTCCGTCGGAGGCCGGCGACCAGAAAGGTCGGCGCGGAAACGACGAAGCCCCGGGCGCGGACGCCCGGGGCTTCATTGCAGTCTTCCGACTGGCGGCGCGGCAGCGCTCAGATCACCTCGACCTGATCGGCCTGCATGCCCTTCTGGCCCTGCACGGCGACGAAGCTGACGCGCTGGCCTTCCTGCAGCGACTTGAAGCCGGAGCCGACGATCGCGCGGAAGTGCACGAACAGGTCCGGACCGCTTTCGGGAGTAATGAAGCCAAACCCCTTGGCATCATTGAACCACTTGACCGTACCGGTCTGACGATTCGACATCTCTTGGAAACTCCTGATGACACATGGACATCACGACGCGGAACACCCGCGCCGAGACTGGTTGCAGTGAGCTGGCGAAGCGAAATCGATGAAGCGGATCGTCAACCGATCAACTGCATCAGGCCACGATTCACGGTGACCCATGCAAACACAGTGGGCGAAATATACCCCACGTTTCGCTCAAATGCTAACTTTTTGTTTCAGCCACCAGCAAGCGCGCGGCGGGCCTTTTCGCAGCGTCCACCGCCGGCGTCGACGCGCTTGCGCGCGAGCGATCGCGTCGTTCAGGCGCTCTTCTTTGGCGCCGCCCTCTTCACCGGCGCCGCCTTGCGTGCGGCCGGGCGCGGCGCCGGCTTGGCGATGGCCACCACCGCTGGCGCGGATCCACCGGCGCTCTTGCGTGCGGCGTGCGGACGCGCGTTGCCATAGCTGCGAATCGAGATCTTGCCCTTACGCGTCTTGCGGTCACCTCTGCCCATGTTCTTCCTTCAGCAATCAGGGAAACGAAGGACGTGAGCATAGCAGCCTTGCTGCGCCGCGCAAGAACGCGGCCGACTTCCATTCAATGGTCGCAGTGCGGCTCGGCGCAGCCCCCTGTTTCCAGCTGCACGGTCGCGTGGTCGATGTGAAAACGCTCGTGCAGCAGCCTGCGCACGGTGCTCAGCGCGAGGTCGGCGTCGGCACCTTCATGCAGGCGCACATGCAAAGTCGCCAGCAGTCGATCGCCGGCGAGCTGCCAGACGTGGACATGATGCACTTCGCAGACCGCCGTGACCCCCTCGAGTACCGCAGCGCCAAGGCGAGCGCCATCGAGGCCTTCCGGAGTACCTTCGAGCAGAATGTGGGCGGTACGTCGAAGCAGACGCGAGGCGCCACCGAGAATCAACAGCGATACCAACACCGACAGCAGCGGGTCGGCCCACAGCCAACCGAAGCCGCGAATCAGCAGCGCGGCCGCAACGGCGGCGAAAGAGCCCAGCAGATCGCCGAGCACGTGCAGCCTCGCCGCCGCGGTATTCACGTCGGAGTGCTCGTGCGCGGAAAGCACGAACAGCACCAACATGTTCACCACCAGGCCCGCCAGCGCCACCAGCAGCATCAGACCGGACAGGATCGGCTGTGGATCGTTCAGCCGCTGCAGCGCCTCGACCACGATCCAGGCCACCAACACCAACTGGGCCAGCGCGTTCGAATAGCCGACCAGCACCTCCATCCGCGCATAGCCGAAGCTGCGCCGCGCGTCGGCCGGGCGCTGCGCGATCCGCGCGCCCAACCAGGCAAACAGCAGCGCAACGGCGTCGACCAGCATGTGCGCGGCATCGGCCAAAAGCGCCAATGAGCCCGACAGCCAGCCGCCAATCGCCTCCGCGGCCAAGGTGATCGCCGTCAGCACGAAGGCCAGCAGCAAGCGCCGTTCGCGGTGCCCGCCGCCGGACTCGACCGACGAAGGTGAATGATCGTGAAGATGCATCATGCTCTGCGCCGCATGGACCAGCGCGCCGCGGATTGCGCGCTCGGGAAACCTGCGCGCGGGAGCGATTGCGCCGAATGAACATGCTACAGCGGCACGCGCGGCGCCAAAAGCACCTGAAACGCCCGGCCGAGCGATGTCGGCATCGCTCCTGCGCGTCGCTTCAGCCGGCCGAAGCCGCGGCCGCAAGCGCACAGCTGCGCGCACGGTCGAGTTTCAGGTTGCTCAGGTGCGCGAATGCCAGCAGGCTGCCGCCGCTCACCACCAACGCAGCGTGCGGAAAGCCGGTTTCGGGCAACAGCAAGGTGCCGCCGAGAAGCAGCAGCGCAGCCGGTACGAAGATCCCGAAAGCGCGTAGATTCCGATGGCGACGAAAGCCCATGCCGAGGGAGAACAACCCCAGTAGAGACGCGGCGGCCACAAAGAGCTGCTCCACTTCGTGACTCGCGAAAACGCTCGCGGCAAGTGCCGGCAGCAGTACCAAAACGAGCGGCAACAGCGCGCAGTGCACGGCGCAGAGAAACGAGGCCGCGGCGCCGAGTCGATCGATCCTGCGCGACCAGCCGGAAGCAGCTGAATGCCTTGAATGCATGGACTACTCGCCTGAAACGGTCGGCGCCGGCAGACACTGCCAGGCGCGCGATGAAACATTATAATGTAATTTCCACTGCGCGAAACACGGCCTCACCGTGCGCGCCGCAAGACGGCGGCGCGTTCCCAAGACCTCTCCCGTCAAGCTTCAGCGGGCGACAGCTTTGAGCCGCCGCGTGTCCAACCGCTCGATGTGGCGGATCAGGCAGCGCTGACCCTGCACCACGACGGAATCGACGCCAACCCGGGAGAAACTGCCGCCGGTCACGCCGATGGTGGCCGCGTCGGCGAGCGACGCACAGGGCATTGCGAGGCTCAGATAGTAAGCGCGATTCGGCTGCGTCCAGAGCACGACGTGGCTCGAATCCGGTGCGCTCCAGTCATACAGCCGGGTGGCATCGAATGCCATGACCGCGCCGATCGTGAAAGCGCGATACTGCGCGTCGTCGCTTGCCGGTGCGGCCCCAGCCGAAGGGCGCGTCGACGCGTTATCCACACAGCCAGCGAGCATCAGCGTCAGCGTCAGCGTCAGCGCCAGCAGCGAGCCTGCGACAATCGTCAACGAACGTCTCATGGTCCCGTACCTCCTGACAAATGGCCTGCGGCAGGGCTATGGTGGGCCCATCCGCAGCCCCCTGCAAGCTGTGAGACGGCGCGCTCGCGGGGCGCGTGCAGGCGCCAGTCAGCCTCGATTCCCGCGCCAGCCCAGTCCAACCCGTAGCGGAGCTCCGCCGTGAGTGAAACCGTCATCCTGCACAACCCGCGCTGTTCCAAGTCACGCGAAGCGCTCGCGCTGCTCGAATCGCGCGGCCTGGCGCCGCGGATCATCGACTACGTCGCGGCACCGCCGTCCACCGAGGAGCTGGAGCGTATCCTCGACCTGCTCAACGTGGAGCCGCGCGAGCTGATGCGGCGCAGCGAACCGGAGTACGCCGAGCTGGGCCTCGACGACCCGGCGCTCGACCGGGCGGCGCTGATTGCCGCGATGCATGCGCACCCGCGGCTGATCCAGCGTCCGGTGGTGATGGCCAACGGCAAGGCGGCGATCGGTCGGCCGCTGGAGAACGTGCGGGCGATCCTCTGAGTCTCGCCGCCGCGCCGCTCAGTCGGCGAGGCTGAACTCGTCGGCATCCATCCAGGCGGGAAAACGCTCGCGGTGCGCGGCGAGCGGCGCTGGATCGAGGCTCACGCTGACCACCTGCTCCTGGGCGCCGAGCTCGACGAGCGGCTGGCCGAGAAAATCCAGTGCCACGCTATCGCCGGAATACGGCAGATCGTTGCCATCGACGCCAACCCGGTTGACGCCGACGCAGTAGGCCAGGTTCTCGATCGCGCGCGCGCGCAGCAGGGTGCGCCAGGCGTGCCGCCGGGCGCTTGGCCAGTTGGCGACGAAGACGATCAGGTCGTAGTCGAAGCGCCCGACCTCGCGGTCGTAGCGGTTGCGCAGCCATACCGGGAAGCGCAGGTCGTAGCAGACCTCGGCGCGGATGCGCCAGCCGGCCAGCTCGGTGATCAGGCGGGCTTCGCCCGGCGCGTAGCGCTGATGTTCACCCGACATGCGGAACAGGTGGCGTTTGTCGTAGTGCAGAAATGCACCGTCCGGGCGCATCCAGATCAGGCGATTGACGCAGGTATCGCCCGCGCGTACCACCAGGCTGCCGGCGATCACCGCGCCCACCTCGGCCGCCAGCGCGCGCAGCCAGTCGAGACTCTCGCCCGCCATCGGCTCGGCGTTCGCCATGGCGTCGTTGGTGAAGCCCGAGAGAAAGGTTTCCGGCAGCAGGATCAGGTCGCTCGCGCCGCGCAGGCCGCGCACCAGTTCACCGTAGTACGCGCGGTTGGCCGGCGCATCGTGCCAGCGGGTCGCGCCCTGCACCATCGAGAGCCGCAGCGGGCGCAGCCTTGGTTCACTCATCGCAAGACTCCTCTCAAAGGGCGCACAGGCGCTCGGCCGCCGCGGCCAGGGTGGCTTCGCTCTTGGCGAAACACAGGCGGATCAGGCGCTGGCCCTCCGGCGGGGCGTCGTAGAAAGCGGAAAGCGGGATGGCCGCGACCCCGCCCTCGCGCGCCAGCCACTCGCAGAAGCTCAGGTCGTCGGCGTTGCTCAGAGCACTGTAGTCGGCCACCTGGAAATACGAACCGGCAACCGGGCGCAGCGCCAGCCTCGAGCCCTCCAGCAGCGCGCGGAAGCGGTCGCGCCGAGCCTGGTAGAAGGCGGGCAGCTCGAGATAGTGCGTGGGGTCGTTTTCGATCACCTCCGCCAGCGCCCACTGCGCCGGGGTGAAGGTGGAGAAGGTCAGATATTGATGCACCTTGCGGAACTCGAGGCTGAGCGCGCGCGGCGCAATGCAGTAGCCCACTTTCCAGCCGGTGCAGTGGTAGGTCTTGCCGAACGAGCTGACGACGAAGCTGCGCGCGGCCAGCTCGGGGTGGCGCAGCACGCTTTCGTGCTGCGCGCCGTCGAACACGATGTGTTCGTAGACCTCGTCCGAGAGCACGAGGATTTCCGTGTCGCGCAGCAATTCCGCCAGCGCGTCGAGGTCCGCACGCCGCAGCACCGAACCACATGGGTTGTGTGGCGAATTGATCATGATCATCCGCGTGCGCGGCGTCAGCGCCTCACGGACGCGCTGCCAGTCGGGCGAAAAATCGCGCGGATCGAGCGGCACGTGCACCGCGTGGCCGCCGTTCAGCGTGATGGCGGGGTCATAGCTGTCGTAGCAGGGGTCGAGCACGACGACCTCGTCGCCGCGCCCCACCACCGCGCCAATCGCGGCAAACAGGGCCTCGGTCGCGCCGGAGGTCACGGTGATTTCCCGATCGACGTCGGGCCGGTGGCCGTACAGGCACTCGGTCTTGCCGGCGATCGCCGCGCGCAGCGCCGGCACGCCGCTCATCGGCGCGTACTGGTTGTGCCCTGCCGCCATCGCGCGACTCAGCGCCTCGCGCAGGGCGGGCGGCCCGTCGAAATCCGGAAAACCCTGGCCGAGGTTGACCGCTCCGTGCTCGGCGGCGAGCTGGCTCATCACGGTAAAGATCGTGGTGCCGACCTTGGGCAGCTTGGTCTGGATCTGCATGGGACTCCTGCGCGCTGAAAACGATGGACCGCGGCCGCCCGCTCGGGACGACCACGGTCATTGTGCGCGAAAACGCGCGCCGGTTGCGCGCGCGCCGGGATACGCGCCGCTCAGGCGGAGGGCGTCTGCAGCAGCAGGCGGTTGACCCGGCCGATGAAGGCCGCTGGATCGGCGAGCCGGTCGCCGGCGGCGAGCTGCGCCTGTTCGAAGAGCAGCAGGGCCAGATCGGCCGCGCGCGCGGCATCCGATTCAGCCTCCAGACGCTGCAGCAGCGGGTGGCCCGGGTTGATCTCCAGGGTCGGCGCATGCACGGGCACCGCGTGACCCGCCTCGCGCAGCAGGCGCTGCATGTGCAGCGCCATGTCGTGCTCGCCGAGCACGATGCAGGCCGGCGATTCGGTCAGGCGATGGCTCACGTGCACTTCACCGACGCGCTCACCGAGCAGATCCCCGAGCTTCTTCAGCAGCGGCGCTGCGGCCTCGTCGGCCGCCTTGCGCGCCTGCGCGTCGGCGCCGTCGACGTCGAGCTCGCCCTTGGCCGCGTTGCGCAGCTTCTTGCCCCGATATTCGTCGAGATGACTGACCATCCACTCGTCGATCCGCTCGCCGAGCAGCAGCACCTCGACGCCCTTGGCGCGCAGGCCCTCGATTTGCGGGCTGCCCTTGGCCGCCGCCCAGGATTCCGCGGTCACATACCAGATCGCCTCCTGCTCGGGCGCCATGCGGCCGATGTAGTCGTCCAGCGATACGTTGCGGCTGGCGTCCTCGCCGCGGGTCGAAGCGAAGCGCAGCAGCCCGGCCACGCGCTCGCGGTTCGCGTAATCGTCGGCGACGCCTTCCTTCAGCACGTTGCCAAAGGCACTGGTGAAGCGCGCGAACTTCTCCGGCTCATCCCTGGCCAGCTTCTCCAGCAGGTCCAGCGTGCGCTTCACGCAGGCGGCGCGGATCTGGCCGACCAGGCGGTTCTCCTGCAGGATCTCGCGACTGACGTTGAGCGGCAGATCGTCGGAATCGACCACGCCGCGCACGAAGCGCAGGTAGTTCGGCAAAAGCTGTTCGGCTGCGTCCATCACGAACACGCGGCGGATATAGAGCTTGAGGCCCTTGCGCTCGTCGCTGCCGGTGAAGACCGAATCGAAGGGCGGCTTCTCCGGAACGTAGAGCAGCAGCGTATAGCCCTGCGCGCCCTCGACCCGGTTGTGGGTCCAGGCCAGCGCGTCGTTGAAATCGTGCGACAGCGACTTGTAGAAGGCCTGATAGTCCTCGTCCTTCAGCTCGCTCTTGGGCCGCGCCCACAGCGCCGCGGCGCGGTTCACGGTCTCCATCTCGTCGCTCGGCTCGCCGTCCTGCTGCTTCGGCATGCGAATCGGAAAGGCGACGTGGTCCGAGTAGCGGCTGATCAGGTCGCGCAGCTTCCAGGCGTTGGCAAACTCGCTCTCGCCCTCCTTGAGGTGCAGGGTGATCGAGGTTCCGCGCGCCGGCACCTCGCGCGTCTCGAGCGTGTACTCGCCGCTGCCGCTGGACTTCCAGCACACGCCCTCGCTCGCTTCGATTCCAGCCCGTCGCGTCACCAGGGTCACCTCGTCGGCGACGATGAAGGCCGAATAGAAACCGACGCCGAACTGGCCGATCAGCGCCGTGTCCCTGCGCGCATCGCCCGACAGCGACTCGAGGAACTTGCGGGTGCCGGAGCGCGCCACCGTGCCGATGTTCTCCACCACCTCGTCGCGGCTCATGCCGATGCCGTTGTCGCTGATGGTGATGGTTTGCGCTTCCTTGTCGAAGCGGATGTCGATGTGCAGATCGGGGTCGTCCGCGCTCAGCGCGGGGTCGGACAGCGCGGCGAAGCGCAGCTTGTCGCAGGCGTCGGAGGCGTTGGAAATCAGCTCGCGCAGGAAGATTTCCTTGTTCGAATAGAGCGAGTGGGTGACCAGGTGCAGGACCTGGGAGACCTCGGCTTCGAAGGCACGGGTTTCGATGGCGCTGTTCATGCGTCGACGTTCTCCTCAACGGGTTGCACGCGCAGATGGTGGCGCGCGCGGGAAATCCAAGCGCCGGCGACGCTCAACGCAGCTGGCTGTCCTTGCTGCCGCGCCGGTTGTAGCCCGCGAAGGCGGCGCGGTCACGATCGGCGGCTTCCTGACAGCGCAGGCACAGGCGCACTCCGGGCACCGCGCGCTGCCGCGCCTGGGGAATCTCGACCTCGCATTCCTCGCAGCGGGTCAGGCTCGGCCCGCGCGCGAGTTGCGCTCTCGCCCGCTTTACGGCGTCGGCCACGGTCGCGTCGATCTGATCCTGCACCGCACCGTCGCCCGCCCACCCCGTCGCCATTTGCCCCACCCGCGCGTCGCCGCCAACGGCTTGCAATATCCGGTCTTGATGCGCGGCTTGCAAGCTCCGCGCGGGATCTCGCCGCCTTCCGAAAAAGCTCTCCTGCGGCGCTCGCACCTTGCCATTCCGGTCTGAGCGTGCCAGTTTACGCGGCTTCCCGAACCCGGATAAGCCATCAAGATGGAACACGGCGCGCAGATTCTCCTCGGCCTCTTCATCATCTACGTCGCCGCGCAGGTGGGGGCCGAGATCGCGCAGCGCCTGAAGCTGCCGGGGGTGGTTGGTGAAATCTGCGCCGGCGCCGCGATCGGCCCATCCGCGCTCGGCTGGCTTGCCGCAGCCGATATCGCCACCGGTACCCCGCTCGACATCATCGCCGAGATCGGCGTCATCCTGCTGCTGTTCGCGGTGGGCCTGGAAACCCGCCTCGATGACTTGAAGAAAGTTGGCGTGAGCGCCTTTCTTGTGGCGGTATTCGGGGTCGTCGTACCTTTCGTGGCGGCAACCCTGTGGGCCCACACCAACGATCTCGACTGGGACAAGTCGCTGTTCGTCGCCGCCGCCTTCGTCGCCACCTCGGCCGGAATCACCGCGCGCGTGCTGCAGGAACTCAACGTCGTCAGCCACATCGCCAGCCGGGTGATTCTCGGTGCGGCAGTGATCGACGACGTGCTCGGCATGATGCTGCTTGGCGTGGTGGTGGCGCTGCAGGGCGGCGGCGGCGTGCAGATGGGCAGCATCCTCATGGTGCTGGTGCAGGCGATCGGTTTCGTCGCGATCGTCGGCTGGCTCGGCACTCGGGCGATGCGTCGCGGCGCGCGCTGGCTGGACCGACCGATCAACCCCCTATCGCCCTTGACCATCACCCTCGCGCTGTGTCTGGGCTTGGCATTTCTCTCCATTGAATTCGGCCTCGCCGCGATCATCGGCGCCTTTCTCGCCGGCATGATCGCGGCCGAGCTGCCGCGGCGACAGGAGCTCGAGCACCAGATGCAGCCCCTGCTCGCGCTGCTGACGCCGTTCTTCTTCGTGATCACCGGTGCGAAGATCGACCTCGGCGTGTTCCTGAGTGGCACCGGCCTGTGGATGCTGGCGGTAGTTACCCTGATCGCGGTCGTATCCAAGCTGATTGGCGGCTATCTCGGCGCGATCTCGCTTGGTTCGCACAACGCCTGCATCGTTGGCGTGGGCATGGTGCCGCGCGGCGAAGTCGGCATCGTGATTGCGAGCCTCGGCCTGGCGGCTGGCGTGTTCAGCAACCAGATCTACTCGGTGATCGTCGCCATGTCGGTGCTGACCTCGGTGCTCACGCCGCCGATCCTGGCCTGGCTGTTTGCCCGCGAGCGCCGCGCGCGGCAGGCCGGGGGCGCCTGAGCGCC
Source organism: uncultured Dokdonella sp. (assembly GCA_964582225.1). Classification (GTDB taxonomy): domain Bacteria; phylum Pseudomonadota; class Gammaproteobacteria; order Xanthomonadales; family Rhodanobacteraceae; genus Dokdonella_A. The sequence continues at coordinate 108,622 of CAZORA010000003.1, forward strand.
CGCCTGGAGCCGAGCGCGGGCGGGGTGACTTGCGCGGACATCGCGACCGCGTGATGATGGAGCCAGGTGCCGGCATCGCGGCCGCGGCGCGCAGCCTGACCGGCAGAACAAACCGCAACGGGCGCCCGCGTCGTCGACGCGGGCGCTTTGGCATGTGCCACGACGCCGCATCGTCAACCCGATCGCCGCAGCCCGGTCCGATCGCGATGATTCGCCGGCCCGTACGACTGGAATCAGGACAAACCGATGGCAAAGAAGCCCGCAATCATCATCTCTTCCCTCGACATGGATCGCCTGGAAGCTCTGCTCGACTCGCCGGCAGTCGACGCGCTGCCGGGCAAGGCCGCGCTGCAGGCGGAACTGGCGCGGGCGGAGATCGTCGAGCCGGGCCAGGTACCGCCGAACGTGGTGACCATGAATTCCACCGTACGCTTTGCGACTGATTCGCAGGACCAGGAATTCGAGTTGACGCTCGTCTATCCAAAGGACGTCGACGACAGCGGCAGCCGCATCTCGGTGCTGGCGCCCGTGGGCAGCGCGCTGCTCGGGCTGGCGGTCGGCGAGGAAATCGAATGGCCGCGCCCTGGCGGCGGCGTAACCCGGGTGCGAATCGTCGAAATCGTGTTTCAGCCGGAGCGCGCGGGCGAGCTCCACCGCTGAGGACGGCACCGAGCGCAAACGGACGATTCGGCGGACGAACCGGCCTGCGCCGCACGCGGCGAGCGCGCGATCCGCGGTTGCTCACCAGCCAACAGGTTCTCGATCGAGCTTGAACGCACGACCGTCTCCTTCCGCCGCCGCGCCGCTGCCGCTGCGCGCGGTTTTGCTGATGACGGCGAGTGCTTGCCTGTTCGGAGCGATGGCGATCCTCATCCGCCGCGCCTCGGCGTCGATGCACCCCTTCGAGATCGCCTTCTTCCGCAGCCTGTTCGGCGCCCTGGCGGCCGCGCCGCTGCTGCTGCGTGGCGGCATTCGCCTGCTGCACACCGAGCGGCTGCGCTTCTATGTGCTGCGCTGCGCGATCGGCAGCCTGTCGATGCTCGCATTGTTCTGGGCGATCGCGCATCTGCCGCTGGCCCAGGCGATCGCGCTTTCCTACTCGTCACCGCTCTTCGTCACCATCGGCGCGGTGCTGTTTCTTGGTGAGATCGTGCGCCTGCGCCGCTGGAGCGCGGTCATCGTCGGCTTTCTCGGCGTGCTGCTGATCGTGCGACCGGGCACGGATGGCTTTACTGCGGCCAGTCTGGTCGCCGTGCTTGGCGCGGCTTTTGCGGGGGCGGTCACCATCAGCATCAAGTTTCTCGCCCGCAGCGATCCGGTGGATACCATCGTCCTGCTCACCACCTGGCTCTGGGTACCGCTGTCGCTGCCGGCGGCGCTGCTGGTTTGGGAACGGCCGGTATCCGAGCTCTGGCCAACGCTGGCCTTGATCGGCATGCTCGGCACCGCCGGCCAGTACACTTGGACCCACGCGCTGCACCTGGCCGACGCCTCCAGCCTGGCGCCCTTCAGCTACCTGCAGCTGGTCGTGGTGGCCGTCCTCGCCTGGCTCGCCTTCGGCGAAATCCCGAATACCGTTACCGCACTCGGTGCGGCGATCGTGCTCGGCTCCAGCCTGTACATCGCGCGTCGGGAATCCGCGCTGGCGCGTCGCCGCCGCAAACAGGCCCCGACCGCACGCGTCGAAGCGCAGCTGTAGCGATCGGCTGACGTCAGTCGTCCAGGCCCGCCTGCAGCTGTTTCGACAGACTCGCCCGCACCAGCTCGTAGGAGCGCCGGACGAAGGCCGCGAGTTCGGCGGAAGTAAAAGCCTCCGGCTTGACGACGCGAATCCAAAACGGGTTGCCGGCGTAGGGCGCGGGCGCCATGCCGCTGCGCTGGCTGAGCTCGACGAAGCGTTCCGGCTCGACGCGGAACGACAGCCTGCCGCGATCGGGCCCAAGGGTGCTGAGCACCGCAAACATGCGGTTGGCGACGCTGCAGACCAGATCCACCTCCCACTTGAGCGCGTGGCTGACGCGCGGCCACCCGGCCGAGAGCGCGCGGAGCTCGTCCTCACTGAGGCCGTTACGTTCTTTTGCACCCGACTCTGTTGTTCCGTCATCCATCTCTGGCATCATATCGCCCCCGCACCGCAGCGCCCGAAAGCCATCGCCGTGCCACCATGCGACATCACGCCGCATGGCCGCAGGGCGCGCTGCAGCGCGATCCGCACGTCCAATCGAAAAACCGACCCGCGACGCGCTGCTGCCTCGTGCGATATTCGAGCATGCGCGCCAGGAGCCGCCATGTCCACTGAAACCTACAACGATCACGTCGTTCGCCTGTTCCTGCTCGCCGCCGCCGTGTGGGGCGTCATCGGCATGTCGATCGGCGTCTACGCGGCCGCGGAGCTGGCCTGGCCGGTGCTGAACTTCGACATCCCCTGGCTGAGCTTCAGCCGGCTGCGCCCAAACCACACGTTTGGAGTCATCTTCGCCTTCGGCGGCAGCGCCCTGATCGGCACCTGCTACTACGTGGTGCAGCGCACCGGGCACACGCGCCTGGCCCATCCACGGCTGGCCAACTTCACCTTCTGGGGCTGGCAACTGGCCTGCCTGCTGGCGATGGCGACCATGCCCTTCGGTCTGACGCAGAGCAAGGAATACGCCGAGCCGGAGTGGTTCATCGACATCCTGATCGCCGTGGTCTGGGTGTCGATCGGCGTGGTGTTCTTCTCCACCCTGGCGCGCCGGCGCATCCGCCACATCTACGTCGCCAACTGGTACTACGGCGCCTTCATCATCGCCGTCGGCCTGCTCCACATCGTCAACAACCTGGCCCTGCCGGTCTCGCTGAGCAAGTCCTACCCGATCTATTCGGGCGTGGTCGACGCAATGGTGCAGTGGTGGTACGGGCACAACGCGGTGGCGTTCTTCCTCACCGCGGGTTTCCTCGGCATGATGTACTACTTCGTGCCGCGGCAGGCCAAGCAGCCGCTGTGGAGCTACCGCTTCTCGATCGTCAACTTCTGGGCGCTGATCTCGGTCTACATGTGGGCCGGATCGCACCACCTCATGTACACCGCCCTGCCCGACTGGGTGCAGTCGGTCGGCATGGTGTTCTCGCTGGTCCTGCTGATGCCGAGCTGGGGCTCGGCCGCCAACGGCCTGCTCACCTTCAACGGCTCCTGGCATCGCCTGAAGGATGATCCGGCGGCGAAGTTCATGGTGATCGCGCTGGTCTTCTACGCGGCCTCGACCTTCGAGGGCTCGATGCTCGCGATCAAGAGCGCGAACGCGCTGTCCCACTATACCGACTGGACCGTGGCCCACGTCCATTCCGGCTCGATCGGCTGGGTGGCGATGATCACCATGGGTTCGCTCTACGCCATGGCGCCGCGCGCCCTGGGCCGACCGATGCATTCGCACAAGGCGATGGAAGTGCATTTCTGGATGCACACCATCGGCCTTCTGCTCTACGTGCTCGCGATGTGGGTCGCCGGCGTCACCGAAGGCCTGATGTGGCGTGCCACCAACGCCGACGGCTCGCTCACCTACGCCTTCATCGACAGCCTGATCGCGATCAAACCGATGTACCTGATCCGCTTCCTCGGCGGCCTGCTGGTGGTCGGCGGCATGGGCCTGATGGCCTGGAACCTCTGGCACACGGCGGCCGACGCGCGCAGGCAGCTGATCACGCCGATTCCGGTGCCGATTCCGGAACCGACCGCCCAGCAGTCCCCGGCGCCGCTGCCGGCAATGGCCTGAGGAGCACAGCATGGCACGCGGTTACAAATACTTCGAGGCGATCGAAAAGCATGCCGGCCTGCTCGGCATCCTCACCCTCGTCATGGTCTCGCTCGGCGGTCTGGCCGAGATCACTCCGATCTTCATGCAGGCTCACGCGGTTCGGCCAGCGCTCGGCGTCAAGCCCTACTCGCCCCTGCGGCTGGCCGGCAGGGACATCTACGTGCGCGAAGGCTGCTACCTCTGCCATACCCAGATGATCCGCGCACTGCGCGCCGAGACCGAGCGCTATGGACACTATTCGACCGCCGAGGAGTCGGTGTTCGACCGTCCCCACCAGTGGGGTTCCAAGCGGACCGGCCCCGACCTTGCGCGGATCGGCGGCAAGTACAGCGACGAGTGGCAGCGCGTACATCTGAAGGATCCGCGCGCGGTGGTGCCGGAATCAAACATGCCGGCCTACCCATGGCTCAGCGAACGCCTGCTCGATCCGGACGACATCCAGCGCCGGATGCGCGTGTTGCGTCGGCTCGGCGATGACTACAGCGATCAGGATATCGACGCCGCACGCGCCGCGGTCAGCGGCCGCAGCGAGCTCGAGGCGATCGTCGCCTACCTGCAGGGCCTCGGCATCGACAACGTCGCGACATCGGCGGCGAAGCAGGGAGCGGCCGCACCGTGAGCATCCATCCGGTCTGGGGAAACCTCATCGGCGTCTTCACCCTGTTTTCCCTGTTGGCCTTCATCGGCATCTGGATCTGGCTCTGGCTGCCCCGGCACAAGCGCAACTTCGACGCGCTGGCGCGGCTGCCGATGGAAGATGACGAGGAGAACCCGCAATGAACGGTTTCTGGTCCGCCTGGGTGATGTTCCTGGTGGTGCTGAATCTCGGCATCACGTTGTTTCTGTTCCTGTGGGGCCCACGAGTCGAGATTCCGGTGCAGGAAGACGGCACCACCGGCCACGTCTGGGCCCACGGCGCACTGCGCGAAGGTCTGCACAAGCTGCCGCTGTGGTGGATCGTGCTGTCCGGCGCAATGTTCGCGATCGGCTTCGCCTACCTGGTCCTCTATCCCGGCTTCGGCAGCTGGAAAGGCACCCTCGGCTGGAGCGCGCACGGCGAGCTGTCCAGCCACGTCGAGAGCAATCAGGAGCGCATGCAGGGACTGCTCGGCAAGCTGCAGAGCGCCAGCATCGAACAGCTCGCCGTCGATTCGGAAGCAAGCGCCTACGGGCAGCGCCTGTTCATCGACAACTGCGCGGCCTGTCACGGCCGCCACGGCCAAGGCGGGCCCGCGGTCGGCGCGCCCGATCTGGTGGACGGCGACTGGCTCTACGGCGGTACGCCGGACGACATTCTCGCCAGCATCGAGAACGGCCGCAGCGGGACGATGCCTCCCTTCGGCGGCAACTACGACGCCGCCGGCATCGGCAATCTCGCCAACTATGTGGCGAGCCTCTCCGGCGCGCCGCATTCACCCGCCAAGGCTGCGCTCGGCAAGCCGATGTTCGCCGTCTGCGCCGCCTGCCACGGTGCCGACGGCAAGGGCAACCAGGCGCTCGGCGCGCCGAACCTGAGTGATTCGGTCTGGCTCTACGGCGGCGACCTGGCGACCATCGAGCAGACCATTCGCGGCGGCCGCAGCGGGGTAATGCCGCCCTGGAAGGATCGGCTGGCGGCGCACGACCTGCGCGCCATCGCGGCCTGGGTCTACGGGCGTTCGCACGGGAGCGACGCCGACCAGCGATGAACGCGCGCGCGACCACGGGCGCCGCAGGCGGCGCGACCTGGTACCGCCAACCCGTGGTGTGGCTGGCGGCCACGCTGCTGGTTGCCGCGCTCGCCGGCTGCGTGGCGATGATCGTGCTGGGCTTGCGCTACGCGGACGAGCCGCTGCCGCTCGAATCGGGTCAGGTATTCAAGGTGCCGCGCACGGCGCCGCCCGCCGCGGAGCCCGCCGAGGCGGTGCGGCCGTGAATCACGCGGCGGGCTGCTGGCACTGCGGCGAGCCGCTGCCGCCGGAGCCGCCGCAGGCGCTGGTCGGCGGCGTGGCTCGCCCGGTCTGCTGTGCGGGCTGCCACGCGGCTGCGGAGTGGATCGAGCAGCTCGGCCTGGGCGACTACTATCGACTGCGCGCCGGCCCGGCCGAACGCGCCCTCGACGCGGAAGAGAGCCGCCGCAGCGCCGCCGCCTGGGCACGCCCGGAGCTGGCCCGACACGCGGTGCGTGAGCTCGACGCGAGCCAGCGCGAGGCCGTGCTGCTGGTCGACGGCATTCGCTGCGCCGCCTGCGTATGGCTGATCGAGCGTGCGGTCGGCGGCCTGCCGGGGGTTTCCAGCGTGCAGGTCAACGCCAGCGCGCGCCGCGCACGCCTGGTCTGGGACTCCACACGCTGCGATCTGCCGCGGCTGCTCGACGCCTTCGGACGCGCCGGCTACCGCGCCCTGCCGCTCGACGCTGCTGCGCTCGACGACAGCCGTCGACGCGAAGCGCGCGGCGCGCTGAAGCGTTTGCTGGTGGCGGGCTTCGGCGCCATGCAGGCAATGATGTACGCCAGCGCGCTCTATCTGGGCGCGTTCGAGGGCATCGACGCCGCCAGCCGGGACCTGTTTCGCTGGTTCGGGCTGCTGGTGGCCACGCCGGTGGTGTTCTACGCCGCGCGGCCCTTTTTCGCCGGCGCGCTGCGCTCACTGCGCGCACGCCGCCTGGGCATGGACGTGCCGGTGGCGCTGGCCGTCGCGCTGATCTATGCGGCCAGCCTGGTCGAGGCGTTGCGCGGCGGAGGCGAGGTCTATTTCGACTCGGTCAGCATGTTCGTGTTCTTCCTGCTGCTCGGCCGCTATCTCGAGATGCGCGCCCGCCACCGCTCGGGCGATCTGGCCGACGCGCTGGCGCGCCTGAGCCCGGCGGTCGCCGAGCGCATTCGCGCCGACGGCAGCCTCGAGCGCGTGGGCGCGGTCGAGCTCATCCAGGGCGATCGCGTGCACGTCAGCGAAGGCGCGCTGATCCCGGCCGACGGCCGGCTTGCCAGCGCACGCTGCCGCGTCGACGAGGCGCTGCTGTCCGGCGAATCGACACCGATCCGGCGCGCGCGGGGCGAGCCGCTGCTGGCCGGCAGCCTGGTGGTCGAGGGACCGCTCGAACTCGAGGTCGAACGCGTCGGCGCCGCCACCACCCTGGCCGGCATCGTCGCGCTGGTGACCCGCGCGCAGACCGAACGACCCCGGCTGGCCGAGCTGGGCGAGCGCGCCGCGGCCGGCTTCGTGGCGCGCGTGCTGAGCCTGGCGGCACTGACTGCCGTAGCGTGGAGCCTGATCGACCCAGCTCGGGCGTTTACCGCCACGCTCGCGGTGCTGGTGGTGTCCTGCCCCTGCGCCTTCGCGCTGGCGGTGCCCGCCGCCCTGACCCGCGCGCTGGCCGCGCTGGCGCAGCGCGGTGTGCTGGCGGTGCGCGCAGACGCGATCGAGCAGCTGGCGCTCGCCAGCCACGCCGTGTTCGACAAGACCGGCACCCTCACCAGCCCAAGCCTGAGTCTGGCCGACGTCGAACTGGTCGGCACGGACGGCAGCGACGCCGCCGCGCGCGTGCAGGCCCTGCAGCTGGCCGCTGCGCTGGCCCGCGGCAGCCGCCATCCGGTGGCGCAGGCGATTGCCAGCGCGGCCGGCGACGCCGCCCTGCCGGCGGTCGCGGACCTGCAGGTCACAGTCGGCGGCGGCATCGAAGGCTGCATCGACGGGCGGCGCCTGCGCCTCGGCCATCCCGGCTTCGCGCTCGGCACCGCGGTCGAGGCCGCCGACATGGGCACCGTGCTGGCCGACGCCGAGGGCGGCATCGCGCGTTTCCATCTGAGTGCGCAGCTGCACCCGGAGGCGGCCGACTGCGTCGATGCACTGCGCGCCGACGGCCTCGAAATCGAAGTGCTGAGCGGCGATGCGCCGGCCGCGGTGGCCGCTACCTGCACGCGCCTGGGCGTGCGGAACTGGCGCGCACGGCAGCGCCCGGAGGACAAGCTGGCCCGGCTGAGCGAGCTGCGCCTCGCCGGCGCACGGGTGCTGGCAGTGGGCGACGGCAGCAACGACGCGCCAGTGCTGGCCGGCGCCGACGTATCGGTCGCGCTCGGCAGCGGCGCCGAACTGGCGCAGGCCGCGAGCGACATCGTGCTCAGCGGCGGCCACCTCGGCCGACTCCCCGGGGCGCGCCAGCTGGCCCGTCAGACCCTGCGCGTGCTGCGCCAGAACCAGCGCTGGGCGCTGCTCTACAACGTGCTCGCGGTGCCCGTCGCCGCGCTCGGCTGGGTGCCACCCTGGGCTGCCGCGCTCGGCATGTCGCTGAGCTCGCTCGCCGTGGTGCTGAACGCCTTGCGCATTGGCCGCCGCCCGCCCGAGCCGACCGCGCGGTGCGGGACGCTGCGCCCAGCGGTGCCGGCATGAACATCCTGCTGATCATGATCCCGCTGTCGATCCTGCTGCTGATCGGCGCGGGCATCGCTTTCTTCTGGGCGGTCGATCACGACCAGTTCGACGACCTCGATACGCCAAGCCTGCTGCCGCTGCTGGACGAGCCGGCGACGCAGGACACGCCGGGCGCGGCGGAGGTTTCCGCTTCACCTGGAGACGAGGCGCAGTGATCGACAGTAGCCTCACTCTCGGCGCCGCGCTGCTGCTCGGTCTCGCCGCCAGCGGCCACTGCGTGGTGATGTGCGGGGGCATCTCCGCCGCGCTCGGCATGGCCACCGCCAAGGGGCCCGACGGGCGGCCGCTGAAGCACCTGCTGGTCGGCTACCAGCTGGGCCGCATTGGCTCCTACACGCTGGCCGGCATGCTGCTCGGCGGCAGCCTCGGCGGCCTGGTCGCGCTGCTCGATCTCGACGCAGTGCGTCTGGCGCTGCGCGGCCTCAGCGCGGCGGCGCTGCTGCTCGGCGCGCTGGTCGCTTTCGGTCGGGTGCGCGACCCCGGCTTCCGCAGCAGCCAGCGCCTGTGGCGCAGGCTGGCCCCGCTCGGTCGCCGCCTGCTGCCGGTGCGACACCTGCCCGGCGCGCTGGGCTTCGGCATGATCTGGGGCTGGATGCCCTGCGGCTTCGTCTACACCGTGCTGCTGCTCGCCACCCTGCAGCTCGACGCGCTGGCGGCCGGCGCCACCATGGCGGCGTTTGGCATGGGCACCGCGCCGGCCCTGCTGGCGGTGGCCTTCGGCGCCGAGCGCTTCGGCCGCTTCGTGACGCGGCCGGCCGGGCGCCGGATCGCCGGCGGCATGCTGCTGGCGAGCGCCGCGCTCACCCTCGCCGGGCCCTGGCTGGTTACCGGCATGCCCTGGCTGCATCCGCTGTTGCCGGCCGGCTGCGCCATCCCCTGAGCAGCTCGCCGCGGCAGCGTTGGCTCCGTCGGCGACCAGCGCCAGGGAATGTCTGAACAAGCCCGTCATGCCCGCGAAGGCGGGCACCCAGCGATTTCAAGCCATTGCAATCAAGGACACTGGACTCTCGCCTTCGCGGGAGTGACGAGCGTGTCGACTTGTTCAGATACTCCTTAAGTTCCAGGACGACTCTGATGCCCGCGGAGTCTGCGCATGCCGCGTCTCAGAAGCTGAGACGCGCGCGCCGCGCTATAGTTGCCCACCCGTGCCAGACCCCGCTCGCAGCGGTCATGGGAGAACGGTGAGCGACGAATCCAGATTTGAAGATTGCGCGCGCGAGATCGCGGCCGCGGCGCGCGCGCTCGCCGCGCGCGGCTGGGCGCCCGCGACCAGCGGCAACTTTTCGATGCGGGTCGACGCTGCGCACGCCGCGGTCACCGCATCCGGGCGCGACAAGGCGCAGCTCACGCCGGCCGATGTGCTGCTGGTCGATGCAGCCGGGACGGTGTCCAAATCGGACAAACGGCCGTCGGCAGAAACTGCGCTGCACCTGCAGATCTACCGACGGTTTCCAGAAGTCGGCGCGATCCTGCACACCCATTCGCGAACGCAGACGGTGGCCTCGCGCCTGTTCGCCGCGCGCGGCGTGGTGCGACTGCAAGGTTGGGAGCTGCAGAAGGCGCTCGAAGGCGTCTCGAGCCACGAAGGCACGCTGGAGCTGCCCGTCTTTACCAACAGCCAGGACATGGACTCGCTGGCACAAGCGATCGACGCCTGGCTCGATCACGACAGCAGGCTTCGCGGCTACCTGATCGAAGGCCACGGAATCTATGCCTGGGGCCGGGATCTGGCGCAGGCGCGCCGGCATCTGGACGCATTCGAGTTCCTGCTCGACTGCGAGCTCGACCTGATCCGACTCGGAGTGAAAAGCGCATGAGTTTTCTACGCATCTACGACGCCAGCGACGGCAGCGCGCCGCTGGCCGCCTATACCGATCCGACCGAAGTCACCCAGGCGCTGCGCGCTGCCGGCGTGCGCTTCGAGCGCTGGCAGGCGAACCGCGCCTTGCCGGCCGACCCTGACGAAGCCAGCGTGCTCGCCGCCTATCGCGACGACATCGACCGCCTCATGCGCGAGGAGGGCTACCGCGCGGTCGACGTGATCCGCCTAACGCCGGAGCATCCAGAGCGCAGCGCCTTGCGCGAGAGGTTCCTCAGCGAGCACACCCACATCGAGGACGAGGTGCGCTTCTTCGTCTCCGGCGCGGGCCTGTTCTCCCTGCACCTGGGCGAGCGCGTGTATCAGGTGCTGTGCGAGGCCGGGGACCTGATCGGAGTGCCGGATCGCACCCGCCACTGGTTCGACATGAGCGAGTCGCCCGCGTTCATCGCGATCCGGTTGTTCAGCAATCCAGACGGCTGGGTGGCCGACTATACCGGCGATCGAATTGCCGACGGCTTTCCGCGCATGATGGCGCTTGCGCGCACGACGAGCGAGCCATGATCCAGGCGATCCTCACCGACATTGAAGGCACCACGAGCTCGATCGACTTCGTCAGAGACACTCTGTTCCCCTACGCGCGCGAGCGACTGCCGGCCTTTATCGAGACCCACGACGATCAGCCGGAAGTACAGCACTGGCTACATGAGGCAGCACTCGAGGCAGGCCTGGTCGCGGCCGAACGGCAGGAAATCATCGAGCTCTTGCTGCGCTGGATCGACCAGGACCGCAAGTCCACCGCCCTCAAAGCGCTGCAGGGCATGATCTGGCAGGGCGGCTACGCTGCCGGCGACTTCCACGCCCACGTCTACCCCGAAGTTCCGGCCCGCCTGCGTGCCTGGCGGGCGCAAGGCAAGCGGCTATACGTCTACTCCTCGGGCTCGGTGCAGGCGCAGCGGCTGTTCTTCACGCACAGCGTGGCGGGCGATCTGGCGCCGCTTTTCTCCGGCTGGTTCGATACCGAAAGCGGGCCCAAGCGTGAAGCGGATTCGTACCGCCGGATCGCCGCGTCGATCGGCCTGCCGGCGTCCGGCATCCTGTTCCTGTCGGACCTGAGCCCCGAATTGGACGCCGCCCGCGAGGCCGGCCTGCGCACCACCCTGCTGGTGCGACCGCCGCAGCAGTGCCCGCCATCCGCAGCCCATCCATGCGCGCACGACTTCGACAGCATCGCGTTCGACTGAAGTCGTCGCCCACCGCGCGGCGGGCAGCGCCGTGATCCAGCTGCAGCGGACGCTGCGCGACGGGCTGCGCATCCTGACGCTGCGCGTACCACGCGGCGATCCGGAACGCGTCCGCGCCGGCACCTGCTTTGCGCTGGTCGCGTTCTGGCTCGCCGCCGCGGCCGCCCTCGACGCACTGTTCGCGCCCGCGCCTCGATCGTTCAATCCGCACGCGGGCATCGAGATCCTGGCGGCATCCCTGCTGCTGATCGCGGCCGGAGCCCTGCTCGGCGCGCTGGCGCACCGACGCGATGCGGTCTGGGGGCTGGGTGGTGCGCTGATCACGGCGGCACTGCTGTGCAGTCTCATCATCACGGGAGTCGAAGCGTGGATCTGGGCGCACGCCCCCGAGGCCGTCAGTGAACGCCAGATGACGCTGCTCAGGGCGCTCGCGGCCGGTTGGTGGTTCCTTCTCCTCGCGATACTGGCGCGCAATCTGCTGCCACGCAGACCGGCGCGCGCGCTACTCGCCGGCGTCCTTGCCTGGGTCGTCAGCGGCACGCTCTGGTGGTGGTTGCCGGACGCGCCGCTGGTGGTCTCGGTCGGCCTCGAGACCGACCTCGAACATGAACTCGACGGTGGCGCGGCCGACGGGCCGACCTTCGACCCCGAGCAGCTCATGTTTCGCCAGCGCACGCTCGTCGATGACGCTCTGGCGAACCTGCGGCTGCCCACACCGGGTGTTCCCGATCTCTACGCAATCGCCTTTGCCGGCGACGCTACCGAGCCGGTATTCGCGAACGAGGCGGCCTACTTCGAGCGCCTTTTCAGCGGGCGCTTCGGCGCCGAGGGCCGAGTCCTGGTACTTGCCAACGACACCGCCAGCGTGGCGCGGCTGCCGCTCGCGAGCTGGACCAACCTGCACCATGCGCTCGAAGGCCTGGCGCACCTCATCGATCCGGGCGAAGACCTCGTGCTGCTCTACCTGACCAGTCACGGTTCCGCCGACCACGAGCTCCTGGTCGAGCTCGATCCGCTGCCGCTGCAGCAGATCGGACCGCAGAGGCTGGCCGAGGCTTTCCAGACTCATCCGGCGATCGAATCGCGCGTGGTGATCGTCAACGCCTGCTACTCGGGCGGCTTCATCGACGCTCTGCGCAACGACTCGACCTTGGTGATCACCTCGGCGCGCGCCGATCGCAGCTCGTTTGGCTGCGGCGCAAGCGCCGACATCACCTGGTTTGGCCGCGCGCTGCTGGTCGAGGCCCTGAATCGAAGCACCTCGCTGCGCGAGGCCTTTGCCCTGGCCGAGCGCGGGATCGCCGCGCGCGAGCAGGTTGAAGGGGAGGAAGCGTCCATGCCGCAGTGGTCGAGCGGCCCACGGATCGACGCCCTGCTCGAACGCTGGCGCGCGACGCTCGCCGAGCGAGCGCCCGTGCCGTTCACGCGCGAGCCGAACTCCGCGCTCGCTCCGTAGCGTGTGACCAGCATCGCGCAAATCCGCTGCCGCCGGGAACGCCCGGGTCTAACGGCGGCCGTTGCGCCAGATTCGACACAGCCAGTCGTTCAGGCTGTGCCGCGACGACGCGGGTGAACGAGGACCAGCACGCCCAGACCGATCACAAGCAGCAGCGCCGCGCCCTTGCCAAGTGTCGGCACGGGCTTCGCGGGCGCCGCGGCCCCAGCCTGCACCACCGAGACGTCATCCACCATGGAGCCGAGCCCGTCGCAGACATCCACATTGCGAATCTGTAGGACGCTCGAACCGGCGCCGCCCGCTTGCGCCGGAAACGTGTACCGCGTCCACGCCGTATCGCCGTACTGAGTGCTGCCGTCGGCACTGGCGGTGCCGATCAGGGCACCGTTCCATAACACCTCGATTTGATTGTCGGCGACAAAATCGCGCGCCCCGAAGGCGAGCGAAACCACATAGTTCGCGGCCGCACTCGTGGCGATCGTTTGCGAGATGGTGGTGCAGGTAAGGACGTCGAGCTCGAGGTACTGGTCACCATCCGCACCGGGACCTTGCGCCCGATTCCAGACCTCGAAGCCGTCCGTCGAGGTCCAGCCCGGAATCGATGAGCCCGGCCAACCCTGCGTGTTGGCGGGAAAGACCGGCGTTTCGAACGAACCGTTCGTCAGCAGGTTCTGGGCATCCGCAGGACCGGCGAGCAGCAGGCAGCCGCCCAGCAGCCAGGAAATGCCGAAGTTCTTGTGCATGTTCAACGCCCCTGTAATGAAATTCATTCGCGCACCGCGCTGGCGCAGCGTACACCCGCACCGAAGCTCAGGAAATGTTCAAGCCTCCTGCGGTTCATCGCCAAGGCCTTTCGCTGCGCCGCGCGCGAACATGCGAGCGGCTGCGCGCGACGGCAGCGAAGTGCGGGACCAACGGCGCATGGGATCGCCAGGCGGAGATTCGAACCCGTTCGTGGTGTCCGCGAGGACAGGCAGCCATCAGCGTCAAACGATCGAAATCGAACATCCGCGGTTTCCACATGCGCCAAGGTGGCGAGCGCGAGGCTCGACTCGTTCAGCGCGCTCCAGGGAATCACATGACCTGGGGGTCAGTGACCGCGCACCACCGACGCAAAAGCGTGGGGACATCCAAAACAGATGGGCGATTTACCGGATGCGCTCAGGGATCTGCCGCCGGCAGCGCGAAGACGACGATCTGTTCGTCGCGCCATACCGGGCGACCGAGATGCGTCGCGATCCTCTCGACGCAGGCCGCCATGTCCGGCCAGGGCACCGGCCAGGGAAAGTTCTCCCGCGGCAGGGTCCACGGTTGCAGACGCAGCAGCAGATAGTCGCCGGCACGATTGCCCACCTGCAGCACGCGATCGAGCGGCAGAAGCTGGCGAAATCGCGGCGCGGGCTCGACTTGCGGGTACTCGTCCCAGTCGCCAGCACCACAGACCGAACCGATCAGCGCGTACTTGATCTTCTGCCGGTGAATCCGCTGCAGCCAGGGATCCGGCGAATAATTGGAGTGCGCCCGTGCCGGCGCCTCGATCAGGGTGACCCTGCCTGCCGGCAGCTCGGCGAGACGCCGATAAAACGGCGACACGGGTCCGAGATCGAGCAGGCTCCAGTAGGGATTCGCCGAACGCTCATAGTCGAACTGGAACGCGGCGTGGTTCATGAATTGATTCGGCCGGTGATACCAGTCTCGCAGCGGGCCGACAGCGATCACGGCGGCGAGCAGCAGGGCGCCCGCCAGAGGGCCCGCGCCGGCGCGCGCCGGCAGCTTCTCGAGCAGGCTGGCAGCGCCCTCCGCCGGATACAAGAGCAGGAACGGCAGCACCGGCGCCGCGTAGCGAACCAGCACCGGTGCGTGCTCGATCCATGCTGGGCGGGCAAGCAGGATAAGCAGACAGCCGAGCCCGGTCGCACCGAGACTCAGCTCGACCAGATCGCGATCGCGGCGCCACAGTCGCCGCAGGCCGAGCGCAAACAACAGCAGCCCAATCGCGATCGGCCAGTCGCAGGCGAAGCCCAGCGCGAGCCGCAGCGCGCGCCAGAGATCACCACCGCCGATGCTGCCCACTCCGGCTTTGGCTGCCATGGCCGCCCAGTCGCCAAGCAGCGGCGGCAGCAGCAGCGCGAGCAACAGGGCGGCGCTGAGCGTGGCGAGCCCGACCAGAGCACGCAGCGCACGCGCACCCTCGGCGCGATGCGCAGGTACGCGCAGCGAGCGCACGGCGCGCCACCCGTAGTGGACGAATGGCCACAGCGTGAAGCTCAGCGACAGCAGATGCGCCCAGCCAGCCAGCGCCATCGCCAGCAGGTAGGTCACCGCCCAGCGCCGCTCACGATAGGCACTGGCCTGCCAGCGGCGAAACGCCAGCAGCGCCAGCACGCCCAGCAGAGCCAGCAGCGCATACGGTCGGGCGCTGCGGCTGAAGTGGATCAGCGTGGGTGACAGCGCGAGCAGCCCGCACCACAGCGCTCGCGTCGAAGCCGGCAGGCGCCGCGTCAGCAGCGGCGCGACCAGCAGCAGCGCAACGCCGGCGACAAGCAGCGGCAGGTGCATCATCCACTCGCTGAGCGCGGCGTGCCGGTACAGCCAGCGGTCGTAGAGGGTCAGCGGGATGCTGTAATCGGCCAGGCCAAAGTGACCGGCGATGCCGGCATAGTCGGCGCGCAGCAGCATGCGCACGGCATGCCACTCGTCGTCCATCAGCATCTGCGAACGGAGCTGCGTCGTGCGCAGCCAAGTGCCGCCGAGCGCCGCCAGGGCGAGCAGCAGAAACCACCTGCGGTCGCTCGCGGGCGCCGCGCCGACGCGCTTCATGGGCCGGACGTGGAGCGCTCGCCAGACCATGCCAGCAGGCGCAGGGAGGGGTCGCGATTGAACAGCATCGGCCGCAATGCACCCCACTTCCACAGGCGATAGAGCAACGCCGTGTGCAGCACGCCCAGACCGTAAACGATCGACCGGCGGAAGTTGATCTCACTGGCCTCGGGGAAGTAGCGGGTCGGGCAGGAGATCTCGCCGACGCGAAACTCGAAGGCCAGCGCCTGCACCAGCATCTGGTTGTCGAACACGAAGTCATCGGAGTCCGCGGCCAGCGGCAGGGTTTCCAGCACCCGGCGCGAAAACGCACGGTAGCCGCTGTGAAACTCGGACAGCTTGGAGCCGACCAGCAGGTTCTGCACCAGGGTCAGCGCGCGGTTGAACACATACTTGTAACGCGGCATGCCGCCGGCAATCGCGGTGTTGCCGAGAATGCGCGAGCCAATCACCACATCGTAGACGTCGGAGGCGACCATCGCGGCCATCGCGGTGATCAGTCGCGGCTCGTACTGGTAGTCCGGGTGCAGCATGACCACGATGTCCGCGCCCTCGGCCAGCGCCAGCGCGTAGCAGGTCTTCTGGTTGCCGCCGTAGCCGCGATTGCACGGATGCCGGTGGGTGCGGATGCCGAGCCCTTCGGCGATGGCCACCGTGGCATCGTCACTGGCATCATCGACCAACAGCACCTCATCGACGATGTCGTGTGGAATTGCCGCATGGCAGGCGGCCAGCGTCTTCTCGGCGTGATAGGCCGGCATGACGACGACGATCTTCTTTCCGTGCAGCATGGATTCGCCCGCGACAAGCTACCGAAATCAGGCGCTGCCGCCGCGCCTGGCGACCCCGGCAGGATTTGAACCTGCGACCTCACCCTTAGGAGGGGCGCGCTCTATCCAGCTGAGCTACGGGGCCGCGATGAACGCCGGTTCCGGCGCGACGCCAGCGACGGCAATCACGTCGGGCAGGAGCGTCTGGATTGTAGCGGCGAAGCGGCTCGCGAGCCGGGCGCAGGCCCGGGCGCGCCACACAGGACCAGCACGCGGTGACTGATTCGCGCCAGGAAAAAGCTGGCGGAGAGAGAGGGATTCGAACCCTCGATAGAGTTTTTGACCCTATACTCCCTTAGCAGGGGAGCCCCTTCGGCCTCTCGGGCATCTCTCCGAACACTCATCGACCATGCGAGCACGACCATCGCGCCCGCCGTCACCCGGTTCGACCGCGCAGGATAGCGGGCCGAGCGAATGGGGTAAAGCTCAGCGCGCGATGTTTCCTTCCGGCGCAACCGGCTGCTCGGTCTCCGTCGCCTGTTCGCGCTTGATGCGCTGATAGATCTCTTCACGATGCACCGCCACGTCCTTCGGTGCGTTGATGCCGATACGAACCTGATTGCCCTTGACGCCCAGCACCGTCACGGTCACGTCGTCTCCGATCATCAAGGTCTCACCAACCCGGCGAGTCAAAATCAACATAAACTGCTCTCCGCGACACTCTGTTAACCGGCGCGCGCCGACGCAGGCGCCGGCGTGGCACTCGGTGATTCTGCGACGTAGGTTTCACGCTACGACCGGTCGAGGCCAACAGCCCGCGTCCGCCCCCTGATACCCCGACTCCGCTGCCGATTTCCTGTCGCCGTCATTCCAGCATCCGGATCGCCGGGTGGGGCGTGATACTAGCGAACGCATCCTGCCTGCGCAATGAACGAAACCACAGAAACGAGCACGGACCCGCTGCCGATCCTGCCGCCGCAGCGCCAGCCTCCCCAGGTTCGAATGGAGCGCGCGCAAACTGCCAGAGTCGCTCGCGCGATGAACGCTCGCGCCGATCGCACCAGGCCTCATCTGAGACGGTCGGAAAGCCACGCCGGCAGCGCCGCCAGCGTGGCGTCGAGCGCCGGTGAATCGATGCCACCACCCTGGGCGAAATCGGCGCGGCCGCCGCCCTTGCCGCCGATCTGCCCGGCAATATAGGCAACCACCTCGCCAGCCTTGACCCGCGCGAGCGCCGCGCCGTGCGCGCCCGCGGCCAGACTCACCTTGCCGTCGGCAGCCGAGGCAAGCACGATCACGCAGTCGCCGAGCCTCTGCTTGAGCAGATCGACGCCCTCGCGCAGCGCCCTGGCGTCAAGCCCGCCGATGCGCGCTGCGACCACGCGCAGGCCGCCGATTTCGCGGGCGTCGGCAGCTAGATCCTGCAGCGCGGATCCCGCAGCGCGCGCTTTCAGGGACTCCAGTTCGCGCTCGAGCCTCTTCTGCCGCTCGGACAGATGCTGCAGCCGCTCGACGACTTCCGCCGCGGGCGCTGCCAGCAGCCCGGCGATCCTCTCCAGCCGCGCTTCCTCTTCCGCGACGTGGGCGAGCGCCGCAGCACCGGTCAAGGCCTCGATGCGTCGCACGCCGGCGGCGACGCCACTCTCGGCGACGATCTTGAACAGGCCGATGTCGCCGCTGCGGCCGACGTGGGTGCCACCGCAGAGCTCGGTCGAAAACTCGCCCATGCGAAGCACCCGTACCCGGTCGCCGTACTTTTCGCCGAACAGAGCGAGGGCACCGAAATCGAGCGCCTCCTGATACGCCATCTCGTGCACTTCGACCGCGTCGTTGCGGCGAATTTCCTCGTTGACCCGATCCTCCACCCGGCGCAGCTCGCCGGCGCTCAGCGCCTGCGGGTGGGAAAAGTCGAAGCGCAGGCGATCCGGCGCGACCAGCGAACCCTTCTGCTGCACGTGCCGACCGAGCACTTCGCGCAGCGCCGCGTGCAGCAGGTGGGTCGCCGAGTGGTTGAGCACGGTCGCCTGGCGGCGCGCGGCGTCGACCTCGACCGAGAGCTCGTCGCCGACCCGCAGCGCGCCGCTGCGCAGGCGGCCGAGATGGGCATGGAACACGCCGCCCAGTTTGACTGTGTCCTCGACCGAAAATACCGCCGCCGCGCTGCTCAGGCGACCGGTGTCGCCCACCTGCCCGCCGGATTCGGCATAAAACGGCGTGCGATCGAGGATCAGCGCGCCCTCCTCACCTTCCGCCAGCGCTTCGACCGCTTCGCCCTCGCGCAGGATGGCGAGCACGCGCGCGGCACTCACCGCCAGTGTGCGATAGCCGAGGAACTCGGTCGGAGCGAGCCGGCTGGCGAGCTCCGCGGGCAGATTCAACCCCCCGGCGAAGCGGCTGGCCGAGCGCGCGCGGCGGCGCTGCTCGTCCATCGCGGCCTCGAAGCCCGCCAGATCGACCATCCAGCCGCGCTCGCGCGCCACGTCAGCGGTCAGGTCGACCGGGAAGCCGTAGGTATCGTACAGCGTGAAGGCAACCTGCCCCGACACCACGCCCGTGGCGCCGCCTGCGGCGAATGCCGCCTGGAGCAGCTTCATGCCGTGTTCGAGCGTCTCGGCAAAGCGCTGCTCCTCCTTGAGCAGGGTGGCCGCGACCGGCTCGCGCTGCGCCGCCAGCTCCGGGTAGGCTTCGCCCATGACCTCGATCAGGGCCGGCAGCATGGCGTGGAAGAACGGCTCCTTCTGGCCGAGCATCCAGCCGTGGCGAAGCGCACGGCGAATGATCCGGCGCAGCACGTAGCCGCGGCCTTCGTTGGAGGGGAGCACGCCGTCGACGATCAGGAAGGCGCAGGCGCGGATATGGTCGGCGATGACCCGCAGCGACTGGTTCTCCAGGTCCGCCGTGTCGGTCAGTCGCGCTGCCTCCGCGATCAGACGTTGGAACAGGTCGATCTCGTAATTCGAGTGCCTGCCCTGCAGCACCGCCGCCAAGCGCTCGAGGCCCATGCCGGTGTCGACGCAAGGCGCCGGCAGCGGCGACAGGCTGCCGTCGGCGGCGCGGTCGAACTGCATGAAAACCAGGTTCCAGATTTCGATGTAGCGGTCACCATCCTCCTCCGGCGAGCCCGGTGGACCGCCCGGAATTTCCGCTCCGTGGTCGTAAAAAATCTCCGTGCAGGGCCCGCATGGGCCGGTGTCGGCCATCTGCCAGAAGTTGTCCGACGCATAGAGCGCGCCCTTGTTGTCGCCGATGCGGATGATCCGCTCGGAGGGCACGCCGACTTCGTCGTGCCAAATGTTCCAGGCCTCGTCGTCGCTGTGATAGACCGTGACCCACAGCCGCTCCGGGTCGAGCCCGAGCACGCCGGTCAGGAACTCCCAGGCCCAGTCGATCGCTTCGCGCTTGAAGTAGTCGCCGAAGGACCAGTTGCCGAGCATCTCGAAGAAGGTGTGGTGGCGCGCGGTGTAGCCGACCGAATCGAGGTCGTTGTGCTTGCCGCCGGCGCGCAGACAACGCTGCACGTCAGCCGCGCGCGGATGCGCCGGCTTCTCGCTGCCGAGAAACACGTTCTTGAACTGCACCATGCCGGAGTTTGTGAACAGCAGGGTTGGATCGCTGGCCGGCACCAGCGAGCTGGACGGTACGATCGCGTGGTCGCGGGCGCGAAAGAACTCGAGAAAGGCAGCGCGGATTTCTGCGGTCTTCATGACGGGGAAGCCAGACGGACGAATCGCCCACATTGGGATTTCGTGCGGCAAAAGACAAGCGCCTGCGGCAGGATCAGCGTTCGGCGCCGATCGTCGCCCGAGTGAGCGCCCGCACGGTGGCGGGATCGAAGCCGCGGCGCAGCAGGAAGGCGGCTCGTTTGGCGCGCCCGGCCGGTTCCGTCAGTGCTGCACCGCAGCGACGCGCCAAGGCGGCGGTGGCGACCGCCTCCCAGTCCGCTGCGAGCGCCCCGAGCGCAGCACGAATATCTTCGTCGACAACCCCGCGAGCGACCAGCTCCGCCTCGATGCGGCGCGGCCCGTAACCCTGCGCGAGGCGCTCGCGCGCCAGGCTCTCCGCGTAGCGCCGATTGCTCAGGGCGCCTTCCGCCGCCAGCTGGGCCAGCGTGCGCTCGACTTCGGCAACGCCAAAGCCACGCGCGCCAAGCTTAGCGCCGAGCTCCCGCGCAGAATGTTCGCGCCGGGCCAGCAGGCCGAGTGCCCGCGCGTAAGCGTCGCGCCCCCCAATTGGGCGAGCGCGCTTCACGGGCGACCTCCGAGGATGCCGGCGGGCGAGGATGAAATGCGCCACGCCAGCGCGCGCACCCGACCACGACCACGGTGGACGGGCGACTCCCGCACCGCGTCTCAGGCCTCAGCCGCGGCTGTGGTTGCGGCGGTGGTTTCGACGGGCTGGCGGCTGCTGATCAAGAGCTTGGCGCGCAGCTCAGCGTCGATCTCGTCGGCCATCTGCGGATGCTCCTTCAGGAAATTGCGTACGTTGTCCTTGCCCTGGCCGATGCGGTCACCCTTGTAGCTGTACCAGGCGCCGGATTTCTCCACCAGCCCCTGCGCCACGCCGAGATCGATCAGCTCGCCCTCTCGCGAGCTGCCTTCGCCGTAGAGAATCTCGAACACGGCCTCGCGGAAGGGCGGCGCCATTTTGTTCTTGACCACCTTGACCCGAGTCTCGGAGCCGATCATCTCATCGCCGCGCTTGATCGAGCCGATACGGCGGATGTCCAGGCGCACCGAGGCGTAGAACTTGAGCGCGTTGCCGCCGGTGGTGGTTTCCGGGCTGCCGAACATCACCCCGATCTTCATGCGAATCTGGTTGATAAAAATTACCAAAGTACCTGATTTCTTGATGTTTGCGGTCAGCTTGCGCAGCGCCTGACTCATCAGGCGCGCGTGCAGGCCAACGTGCGAGTCGCCCATCTCGCCCTCGATCTCGGCCTTCGGCGTGAGCGCCGCGACCGAGTCGATCACCACCACGTCGACCGCGTTGGAGCGCACCAACATGTCGGCGATCTCCAGCGCCTGCTCGCCGGTGTCCGGCTGGCTGACCAGCAGGTCGTCGACGTTGACGCCGAGCTTCTCCGCGTAGGTGGGATCGAGTGCGTGCTCGGCGTCGATGAAAGCCGCGGTGCCGCCGTTTTTCTGGCAGCTGGCGATCACCTGCAGAGTCAGCGTGGTCTTGCCCGAGGACTCGGGCCCGTAGATTTCGACCACTCGCCCGCGCGGCAGACCACCCACGCCGAGCGCGATGTCGAGGCCGAGGGAGCCGGTCGACACCACGTCGATCGCCTCGTTGACCTTGTCGCCCATGCGCATGACCGCGCCCTTGCCGAACTGCTTTTCGATCTGGCTGAGCGCAGAAGCGAGCGCGCGGCGCTTGTTGTCGTCCATTGCGGAGTCCTCGATGGTGAGCGCGGCCAGCATGCCGCAACGGCGTCTCACAAACCGAGACACCAAAGGCAGGT
The DNA here is from genome assembly GCA_964582225.1 of uncultured Dokdonella sp. GTDB lineage: Bacteria > Pseudomonadota > Gammaproteobacteria > Xanthomonadales > Rhodanobacteraceae > Dokdonella_A. Next base: position 130,396 of record CAZORA010000003.1, read on the forward strand.
TCGAATTATCCCACAGCGCCCGCAGCGAGCCAGCGGAGAACGCCCCTTCAATCCGTAAGAATTCGCCGCAGGCCCTCGAGCGCCGCCGCCACGGCCAGCCTGCGTACAGCATCGCGCTCGCCAGCGAAGTTGAAGCACTCCGCGCGGGCCTCGCCGCCCCTGCGCTGCCAGCCGATCCAAACCGTGCCGACCGGCTTGCCGAGGCTGCCGCCGCCAGGGCCGGCAATTCCTGTCACTGCCACCGCGACGCTCCCGCCGAGGCGGGCGAGCGCGCCGGAGACCATCTCGATCACTGTCTCCCGGCTCACCGCGCCGCTGCGCCCCAAGGTCTGCGGCCGCACGCCGAGCAGGGCTTCCTTGGCGCGATTGCTGTAGCTCACCGCGCTGCACTCGAACCAGGCAGAGCTACCCGGCAGGTCGGTCAGGACCTTCGCGATCCAGCCACCGGTACAGGATTCTGCGGTGACCAGAGTCTGGCCGCGCGCTCCCAGGCGCTCCGCTACGCCGCGCGCGAGGCGATCCAACGCGGCCTCATCGGGAATGCTTGTGGCTTCGGACACCGCGAGCTCCGACAACGACAGAGCCCACAGCATAGCGCCACGAGCTGCTACAGAATCGGATCGAACAGCCGCGCCACGTGCATCAGCGCGCGCTGTACGTAGCCCGCCCCGTCATACTCCCGCTGGTCAAGTTCGCGCGCCTGGGCGAAATCGGCCTCGAGCATCAACGCCACTTCGCCGGCAAAGGCGCGATCGACGTTCAGCGCGGAAATCTCGAAGTTGAGCCGAAACGAGCGGCTGTCCAGATTCATGCTGCCGACCAGCGCGGTGTCGGAATCGACCAACAGCACCTTCTGGTGGAGAAAGCCGGGTTGGTAGCGAAACACGCGAATCCCCGCACGCACTGCTTCACGCGCGTGCAGGCTCGAAGACAGGAACACCGTGCGATGATCCGGCCGCGCGGGAATCAGCACGCGCACGTCCACTCCGCGCCAGACCGCGAGCCGCAGCGCCGAGGCCACCGCCTGGTCGGGCACGAAGTATGGCGTCGTCAGCCACAGGCGCTCGCGCGCGACGTCGATCAAATGCACGAAAAGCAGCGAGCAACTCTCCTGGCGATCCGCCGGACCTGTTGCAGCAATCAGACTGCTGGCGCTGCCCCGTCCCGCCACAGGCGCGCCGAAAGTCAGCTCGGCGTCGGTGATCGAACGCCAGTCGGCGGCAAAGGCAGCCTGCAAGTCAGCTACCGCCGGTCCCCGCAGCTCGAGATGAGTGTCTCGCCAAGGAGCCAGCGGCGGCTTGCGCCCGAGGTACTCGTCGCCGACATTGAGCCCGCCGACGAAGCCGCAGGCGCCATCCACGACGACGATCTTGCGATGGTTGCGGAAGTTGACCTGCAGCCGGTTGATCCAGCTGCGGGTGGCGAAGGCATGCACCTCGACAGCACCCTCACGCAGCGTTTCCACCCAGCTTCGAGGCAAATCGTGGCTGCCGATGCCGTCGTAAAGCACGCGCACGCAAACGCCTGCTGCCGCGCGCTCGAGAAGGGCTTGCTGCACCTGCCGCCCGATCGCGTCGTCATGTACCACGAAGAACTGCAGCAGCACGTAGCTTCGAGCCCGCGAGATCGCATCGAGGATCGCAGCGAAGGTCGCCTCGCCGTTGATCAGCAGGCGCAGTTCTTGACCGCGGCGAAAATGCGTGCCGAGCATGGCGGCGACGGTCGCATGGCGAGCGCAGGCCGGGTCGCTCAGCCCTGCCTCATCCGGCCGAGCCCGCGCCGCGCGCTCGAGACGCGGCGCAGGGTAGCCCCGAAAATGCCGGCGGCCGAGAAACAGCCAGGGCAGCAAGGTAAGGTAGGGCACGAAGACCAGACCCAGCACCCAGGCCACAGCGCCCTGCGCAGTGCGCGTGTGCACCATCGCCTGCACTGCGGCGGCCATGCCGGCAAGATGCAGTGCAAACGCCGCCAGGGCGAGCAGCACCGCCGTCACGGAGCATCCCGTCGAAGACTTGTCGGCTGCCGCATGGCTCGGTCATCCGCTGCTGAAGAGCGTCATTATGATGAACACCGCTTCGCCAGCGCTGTCCATGGTCGAGTTCAACTTCCATCGCAATGAACATCCGACCCAATAGTGCCCCGCGCCGAGACCGGTCCTCAGCGACCCTCGACACGACCGCACGGAACCGCCTGCGCCAGGATTTTCGTGGAGAAACAAGCGTCTGGCTGTTTGGCTATGGGTCGCTGATCTACAAGGTCGATTTCCCCTGGCTCGAGCGGCGTCCGGCCAAAGTCGAGGGTTGGGCGCGACGCCTGTGGCAGGGTTCGCAGGATCACCGCGGCACGCCGGCTCACCCCGGACGCGTCGCGACGCTGGTTCCGACACCCGGCGCGCACTGCATCGGCGTGGCCTGGCGCGTCGCCCCAGCTACCTTCGAGCAGCTCGACCATCGGGAGAAAAACGGCTACCTGCGCCACCGAGCCGAACTGCACTTCCCGAATGGATCGAGCGCGGCAGGCATCGTCTACGTCGCCGACGCCAGAAACGTCGCCTGGCTCGGTCCGGCGCCGCTCGAGCAGATTGCGAAACACGTCGCCGACTCGCACGGTCCAAGCGGGAGCAACCGCGATTACGTGCTGAAGCTTGCCGCAGCGCTGCGCGAACTCGGCGCCGACGATCCCCACGTATTCGCGGTCGAAGCCGCGCTGCGCCGACTCGACGAGGATTCCAACGATGGAACCCTGAGCGCCGCTGCACGCGCGCGCTGAACCGCAATGGGCTCGTCCCAGAGCAAATCCGCATGACGAATTTCTGGATCGGGATGTGCCGATCCTCCCGTTTTCACGTAGAGCTGGAAATGCCACAGTGCCCGACATTCCTGCAGATTCAAACCTTGGAGACGGTGGCGCGACCCACCCCATTACGAAAGGTACAGCGCGGTATCTGCCGAAGGCGCTCAGGGAGTATCTGAACAAGTCGACATTTGCTCGTCACTCCCGCGAAGGCGGGAGTCCAGCGCCTTTGATTCCAAGGACTTGAAGTCGCCGGATGCCCGCCTTCGCGGGCATGGCGGGCTCGTTCAGGCATTCCTTGGCTGCGGTGGGTGCGTAGAACGCCGCCGGCGTGAACCGGCGCTGCCTGCAGGCTGCGATCTCACAACCGGCGTGTTCACGCAAGGCGCGCCGGGCGCACACAAAAAAGGCCCTCGTGCGGGACGAGGGCGAAGCGCTTTGTCGAGAGGAGCCATCCTGGCGGCCATCCCTGGCCCTTCTTCCCTCCGGCGTCGCCCGTCCTGGCGACGCACAGGTTCGGCCCTGTCCGGGGGCCGAGCGCGACGCTCACGCGTGGCGCTTGAGCGTCCATCCCTGGCTACATCGGCGCCCTTCCGTTGGCGACCGCAGATACAGAATGCCGTCGAAGGACGCACTTTTCCGTGGCCCACGCGACGAGGTGGCCTGTGCATAGCGCACGTCAAAATCGTGAATTGGATCACGCTTTCAGGGAATTGCTGCGGGACTCAGGCGCTGCGACCGCCGCTCACGCGCTCGCGGCCTTCTAGGTCGGGCACGCTCAGCACGTCGAGGTAACCTCCGCGAAACAGGAGCTCACGCACCGCCGGTCCTTGTTGCCAGCCGTGCTCGAGCAGCAGCCAGCCGCCCGGATCGAGGTGCGCGCGCGCGCCCTCGATGATCGTGCAAATCGCCTCGAGCCCATCGCAGCCGGCAGCGAGAGCGGCGCGCGGCTCAAAGCGCAGATCGCCCTGCTCGAGGTGTGGATCGCCTTCCGCGATATAGGGCGGGTTGGAGACGATCATGGCGAAGCGCGCCGCAATCAGCGCCTCGCACCAGTTTCCCTGAGCGAAACGCAGGTTGGCGACGCGCAGGCGCGCGGCGTTGCGGCGCGCGACGGCCAGCGCTTCGCGGCTCACGTCGGTGGCCAGCAGCGAGGCCAGCGGACGTTCCCGAGCCAAAGCCAGCGCGACCGCGCCGCAGCCGGTGCCCAAGTCGGTCACCGCGAGCGGCCGGTCGGCTGGCAGTCGCTCCAGCGCCAGCTCGACCAGGAGTTCGGTCTCGACCCGTGGAATCAGCACCGCGGGCGAGACTTCAAGATCGAGCGACCAGAAGCCGCGTGAGCCAGTCAGATAGGCGACCGGCCGGCCCGCCTCGCGCGCAGCGACGAACTCTCGAAACATCGCTGTCGCGGTCGGCTCGACCACGTCATCGGCGTGTGCGAACAGCCAGGCGCTCGAGCAGCCGAGGACGTGCTGCAGCAGCGCTGCCGCGTCGGCGCGGTCGATGCGCCCGCAGCCCTCGGCCAGCAGGCCGCAGACGGTCCCCGTCATGCGCGCTCAGAGCCGAGCGGATCCTCCTCGGCCGGAGGCACCGCCGGGAGTTCTCCGCCCGTGGCCTTTGGCGGTGCCGCGCGCCAGTATCCCCCCTGCATCCAGGCGGCAAAGCCACGTCGGATCCATCCAATCAGAGCGCTCGCAAGCCACAGCGACCAGGCCAGCATGGTCAGGTGATAGGCCCACAGCGGCAGGCTGAACACCTGCCCCTGCGGCAGCCGATCGACGCTGCGATCGGCAAACCAGCGCAACTCATGCGCGGGCGACCAGTCGAGCCCGCGCACATGCATATCCGGCTTGCCGAGGAGCCCGTTCTGGATCGCACCAAACAGGCAGACCACTGCGATCAGGGTCAGCGCCGCGATTCCGATCTGGGCAAGATTGAAGGCGCGGTAGGAACCGAGCACGCTGCGCGTGCGCCAGTCGAGCGCAAATAGCCAGCCCACGACCAGCAGCAGGGACAGCCAGGACCAGGTGGAAAAGCCGACGCCGAGCAGGATCCATTGCCAAAGCCGCAGCGGCGAGTGCGGCAGGCGCGCGAGCAGCAGCGCCAGCAGCAGCATCACCAGCAGTTCACCCCAGTACAGCACGGCCGGGCCGAGGGTGGGCCCGCCGGTCGCCAGCAGCCAGCGGTCCTCGGGCAGGACCAGCGTCAGGTCGATGTTCGCCGCCGGCAGGCCGAGCGCCAGAATCGGAGTGAAGCTGCGCCAGCCGAGCGGCTCACTCTCGCGGAAGCGGATCTCGAAGTTCTGTCTGCCGGGCGTCAGGCCCAGACTGAGGCGGCCATCCTGCGGCCGCACGTTGATCGGCTCGCCGTTGCGGCTCACGCCCAGCACTTCCGCGTGTCGCGGCAGCTCGATCGCGTGGTCGCCGCCCCGTGTGGCGCGCAGATCGAGCTCGAGGCTCGAGTCCGCCGCACGCTGCCCCGGCTCCTTGCGCAGGCGCACCCGATCGATCGCCACGCTGGCGCCGGAAAGCGGCTCGGGTCGGCTGATTTGCAGCGTCAGGGTCTCTCCCGGCAGCGGGTGGAACTCGAACCATTGCGGCGAACCGCCGTCGCTGACTTCGACGCGCGGCACCCCGCTGAATTCGATGTGCCAGGTCGGACTCGCCCGCACCCGCCAGACTTCGGCGCGATCCTCCAACGAGGGCGCGCGCAGGCTGAACTCGGTGAGTTTGTCCAGGCTCGCACTCCAGTGCACGAAGCCCTGCCCGACGGAGAAAGCCGCGTGAACGCTGCCGTCTTGCACCCTCACCTCGGCGCTGGTCACGTGCTCGCCACCCAGCAGGGGAACCACGCTGCCGAAGCCGCCCTGCTCCGGCGCCCTGCGGCTCAGCGTGGTCTCGCTGGTCCACTCCTGACCGAAAGTGAGGGAACGCTCCACCAGCACGAAGGGAGCGAACTCCTGGCGGGCCGCCGCCGGCGAATCCCCGTCCTCGCTGTCGGATCGCGCGCGCATGAGGCTCAGGGTGTCGCCCTGCAGGCGCTGCTCGACCAGACCGCTCGCCTCCCAGCCATCACCGCTGAAGTTCGCCTTCATCGGTCGCAGCGGAAAGCGCAGCGCGAGCTTGTCACCCACCGCCTCGAAGCCGAGTTCGACGCGATGCACGCCACGGGAAAGCGCGAGCCAACCGTTGCCTGCATGCTGCACGACCGCCTCCTCCTCCACTCCGTCCACGCGCAAGCTGCGCAGGGCCAGATGTTCGGCGTCGGCCGGTAGGGGCAGCGCGGTGCGGCTCGCCGCGTGCGCCAAGAGCACCACCTCGATGCGATCTCCGCTGGCGTGGATCTCGGCGCTGGCGAGCAGGGCGCAGTCCGGGGCGCAATCCGGCTGCCGGGTGAGGCGCGTTCGCAGTTCGTAGAGCAGGCTATCTGGAGGAAACTCCTGTGCCTGCACCGGTGGAGTCATGCCGAGCGGCGCCAGCAGCAGCGCGGCGCCGAGCAGGTTCAGCCTTCCCGGCAGGCGCGGCAGCGCCCGCAGGCCGCTCAGCCGCCAGACGAGGAACGCGAGCAGCGCCACCAGCACGATGCGCAGCGGTCGCACCAGCCAGGGCGGGGCGATCACGAGACGCATTTCCTGATCCGGCAGCACCAGCCCGCTCCAGCTCAGGAGATGGCGCGAACCCGCGGTCCATCTCGGCTCGCCCGGCCCGGTCTGCAGCAGCGCCGTGCGCTCGTAGCCCAGCGAGACCTGCGGCGCGCCGGAGCGTGAACCGCTCACGCTCAGCGTCTCCAACACCTGATCGGCCGCGACCGGCGGCGGTGGCGCCGGAGATGCGGGAGACGGCGTGGGACGCGCCATGCCGATCATGGACTCCTCCGCCACCTGCGCCGACGGTGGAACCCGCTTCGACGGGGGTTCCAGGTACTCGACATAGCCGGATCGCGGGAACACCTCGAGCTGCGGATGGACCGCCTGACGAATCTGGCTCGCGGCAAAGGGCAGCGCGAGCAGCGCCAACATCACGAGAGCGGCGTTACGCAGCCAACGCACGCTCCTCGCGAGCCGACCCGGCGGCAGCTCGCGCAGCAGCAGCGCGAGCGCCAACACGACGAGCAGGCTCCAAAGCGGCGCCCCGGACTCGTGATAGCCGAGCAGCAGGTAAGCAAGCGTGGCAAAGCCGGCGGCCACGCCAAAGCCGCGCCAGGCAAGCAGCACCAGCACCGCGGTCCAGAACACGTCGAGCAGGGTCCAGCGCGACGTCCAGCTGCCCTCGGCGCGATCCACGCCGATCGCACCCAGCAAGCGGTAGGCGGGCGGCAGCTGCAGGGTCGCCTCCACACCGTCGAACGCGGTCTGCCAGCCGCTCGCGGGCAGGCGGTCTGCAGCCGGCACAACGCGCAGGCTGGCGCCGAGGTCCACTGTCGAATCGTGCCATTCGACGCCGCTCAGGGCCTCGGACGCGCCGCGGGTCACCAGCAGCGGCTCGCCTTCCTCATCGCCCGAGGCAGCCCGCTCGAGCGCATAGGGGGCCGCAACGTCCAGGCGCCAGCCCTGACGCAGGGTGCCTTCGATGTGATCGCGCATGAAGAAGCCGCCGCCGTCGAAATCGAGCCAGATCTGCCGCTTCAGGCTCAGCTGATTGCGCTCGTCCGCAGCCACCCCGCGCGAACGCTCCGCGACCGCCAGGCGATCCCCCTGGCCCAGAATGAAAGCAGGGAGGTCGCGCCATTCCGGCGGCACGTCGGCCTGACCCGGGTCCACCGGGGCCGAACCTTCAGCCACCGTCACCCGCAGTTGCGGGTCGGCGGCATAGCTCCAGATTTCCTGCGTCGGCCAGGGCGGCGGCGCGAGCCTCGCGGCGACTTCGAGCAGCGGCGCCAGCGCGCGCGCCTCGAGCCGCAGGATGGCCTGACCTGGTTGCACCCGCACGCGCAGGATACCCTCGCCGTCCACGCGCGCCGGCCAGTCGCCCCCCAGCGCCATCGGCACGAAGCCTTCCGGCAGCGCCGAGCCCAGGCTCTCCTCGCGCATCTGGCCGGAGGCCTGCAGCCGGATCCAGGTGTCGAGTTTTGCCGGCACGTCGTCGCTCAGGCGCCGGAACACCCGCACGTGCAGGCTGTCCGCCTCGGGTTCGGTGCGTGCGCTGCGGCCGAGTGTGAGCTGATCGCCGACGCGTTCCACCGGCAGCACGGCCTTGCCGTCGACCCGCAGCTCGACCAACCCGACCGCTGCGGGCACCCGCAGCGACTGCGGCCGCCGCTCCCAGCGAATGCGCGCACGGACCTCGTAGCTGCCGACTCCCAGCCGCAGCGCCGGGCCGCCGTGATTCAGCACCGGCACAGCCCGACCGTCGAGGGTGACCGATTCGGGCCAGTGCTGCACGTCGCCGACCAGTGGCACCCAGCTCTCGGCTTCGACGCGCCAGCGCTGCACGAGCTCAGCCGCGTCGGCCGCAGCGTCGATCTGCAGCGGGCCGGGCCAGGCGCACAGATAATCCCCGGGGTTCGCCCCGGCCCGTCCGGCAATCAGCGGACAGGCGCGAAAGGCCTGCTCGTCCAGCACCCACGGACGCCAGCTTTCGAGGGCCGCGGGAACCTCGGGCGCCGCCCGTGCGGGTGCCACGAGGCCAATCCAAACGAGGATCCAGAGCAGCGTCCACAGCAGATGGCGAGACATGAGCCTTCCCTCATTGACGATGGCGAGCGCACCGCGGCGAGTGGACTACCCCATCATCCACCCCGCGCCTGCCGATGATGCCGGGAGATGTGGACGGCCGCTACCATGAGCGCATGACCCCCGCCGGCAAGCGCCGATGAACCTGCGCGATCTGCATTACGTCGTGGCGCTGGCCGAGCACCTGCACTTCGGCCGCGCCGCCGAAGCCAGCTTCGTCAGCCAACCAACCCTGTCGACCCAGATTCGCAAGCTGGAAGACGAGCTCGGCGTGAGTCTGTTCGAGCGCACACCGCGCAAGGTACTGGTGACGGAGGTCGGCCGGGAGATCGTCGGGCGCGCCCGCGAAGCACTGAATCAGGTCGAGCAGATCCGCAACGTGGCGCGGCGCGAGATCGACCCCGAGGCCGGCACGCTGCGGCTAGGGGTGTTTCCGACCCTCGCGCCCTATTTGCTGCCCCATGTGGTGCCGGTGATCCGGCGGCGTTTTCCGCGCCTCGAACTGCTGCTGACCGAGGAAAAGACCGAAGTCTTGCTCGAACTGCTGCGCGACGGGCGCCTCGACGCGGGCATCCTCGCCCTGCCGGTTCACGAGGAACAGTTCGAGCAGGCCTTCCTGTTCGAAGAACCCTTCCTGCTCGCGGTGCCGGACGGACACCCGCTGGCGAGCCGCCGCTCGCTGCGGCTCGCCGACCTCAAGGACCAGACTCTGCTGCTGCTCGAGGATGGCCACTGCCTGCGCGACCAGGCGCTCGAGGTCTGCCACCTGGCCGGCGCCAGCGAGCGCAGCGGATTTCGCGCCACCAGCCTCGAAACCCTGCGTCAGATGGTCGCCGCCGGAGTTGGCATCACCCTGCTGCCGGTGCTCGCGACCAAGCCCCCGGTGCCGCACTCGCAGACGATCCGTCTGGTCGAATTTGGCGCTCACCCACCCAGCCGCCGCCTCGCCATGCTGTGGCGCAAGAGCTCCGCCCTGAGCCCTTTTCTGCGGCAGCTCGCCGCGGTGATCGCGGCGCTCCCCGAGGGGCTGCTGATCCCCCGGCCGGGCTGAGCACCGCAGCCCGCACGCGCGAACGCAATACGCGGCGCCTTCCCCACCCGTCGCACCCGCGCGGGCGAGCGCCCAGCGCCTCTGGCGCCCGTGGCGCGAAGCCACCGGCGGCGCTCCTTCGCGCGCGAAGAGCCTTCCGACCCCTATCGAGGAGATTCGCGGGAGGAACGGTCAAAAATGGCCCCGCGGCCGGCACCTGCGCGCAGACCGCGCCCAAGCCCGTGGATGGCCAAAAAAGAAGGCTCGTCATGCCCGCGAAGGCGGGCATCCAGCGACTTTCGGAGCTGGGCTCAAAGGCGCTGGGCTCCCGCCTTCGCGGGAGCGACGAGGAGATTCGCGGGAAGGGCGAGGAGATTCGCTGGAGGAGCGAGGAGATTCGCTGGAGGAGCGAGGGGAGTCGCGGGAGGGACGGTCAAAAATGGCCCCGCGGCCGGCACCTGCGCGCAGACCGCGCCCAAGCCCGTGGATGCCCAAGCAAGAAGGCTCGTCATGCCCGCGAAGGTGGGCATCCAGCGACTTTCGCGGGTGCGCAGCCACGCGCGGCGCGATCCCAGCCACGACCCCACGCTGCGCACTCGAGCAAACACCAGCGCAAAAAGCCCACGGGAGCCCCACACGACAGTCGATGAAAAGGTTTTCCGTGCGCGCGTCTTCCGACAATAACTACGTATTATCAATATAGTACAAAACACTCTTAATCCAAATAATCACGAACAGGCGCCTTCAACCATGCGCGACCTGGCGCGCCGAAGTCCGCGCTCGATAGCCGCCGGCAAAGCCTCGCGCGGGATCGCCTCCATAGCAGTCCACCAGGCCTTGATCGCGCGCCCAGCCGTCCCAGGCGGCGAGAATCTGCACGTCGGCGACCCGCAGCACGACCTTGATCCGACCGCTGCGATCCTCCAGTTCACCGACATAGGGCAGACCCCAGCGTGCGGCCGCTTCGTTCAGCTCTGGAAGACTCGAGGTGCGCATGTCCGCCACTTCGACGCCGACGCCGAGCCGGAGTCGGGGCGCCCGCTCCAGGGCGCGGCGCGCGCGCTCGAGGTCCGACCGCACCGTCGCGTCAGAAACTCCGCGCCAGACCGCATCCTGCCGCGCCCGAAAGCGCAGCAGCGCGTCCGGCTCGACCCCGGGGCACTCCCCCCGATAGGCCGCACCGAGGCAGTGATCGCCCGCGGCCACCATCAGCACCCGGTCCGGCAGCGCGTAGTCGGCCAGCGCACCGCGCACCCACCAGCGCTCCCCGTCGAAGCCGAGATCGCCCACCGCTGCGGCGATCTCGGCCGCACCGTCGCCCCGCCACTCCCAGGCGTCCGGCGCATCCTGCAGCGGGCGCAGCGCGGCGAGCCTGCCCAGCAGGCCGATGATCTGACCGAGCGAGGCGCCGTGCATGTAGCGCGCCGGCGCCACGCCGAAGCCGGGATCGCCCGGATGGTGGTGATCGACGACGAAGGCGGCCGACGAGCCGGCCCAGTCGCACTCGACGCGCACGATCGCGGTGTCCGCGAGCGCCGCGGGAGGATCGCCGCGGTAGGCATTGCCGGGATAGCAGCGCTTGCCCGCCGCGCCGAGCCAATTCGTGTGCTCGCCGACGCGTTCGAGCAGGCGCGCGATGAACTGCATTTCGGGATCGCGCGCACCCAGCACCCAAAGCCGCGGCGAGCGCCGCAAGCGCTCGATCGCTTCAGCTTCGGGCGGCGGGAGGGGTGGAGAGCCGTTGCGCATGCCTCCAGCCTAGTCCGGAACGCGCGCAAGGGCACGCCGGCGCCGAGCTTGCTTGCGGCCTTGCCCGGCGCGAAGCAGACTGACGGCGACGGGCCGCCGCTCCGCAAGAGTCGCGGCCTGCAGTCGAAGCCCTGCGCGATGCTCGATTCGGAAACCCTGCAGCTGCACCCGCTCGGCGCGGGCGATCTCGACGCGGCAGCGCGCCTGCTCGGGCGCGCCATGCGCGACAATCCACTCCACGTCGCGGTCTTCGGCGCGGCGGTCGAACTTCGCGAGCGTCGGCTCAGGCGCTTCTTCGCCGCGGTGCTGCCCTGGATCCTGCGCTGCGGCTGGATGCTCGGCGCCTTTCAAGCCGGGCAGCCCGTCGGCCTGATCGGCGCCCTGCCGCCGGGCGCCTGCCGAGCGCGGGCGCTGGACCTCGCGCGCATGGCAGTGCGGCTGGCGTCAGGGGAAGCTCCCCGCACGCTGATCCGCATCCAGCGTTGGCGCCGAGCCTGGCAAAAGCGCGACCCGGATCACCCGCATTGGCACTTGGGTCCGCTGGCGACCGAGCCTGCGCTGCAGCGGCGCGGCCTCGGCGGCCGCCTGCTCGAAGCCTGCCGCCTCGAATGCGAGTCTGTGGACGCCCCGCTCTACCTGGAGACCGACCGCGCCGGCAACGTCGATTTCTACCGCCGCGCGGGCTTTGCGATCAGGGCCGAAGCCCGCGTTCTCGATGTACCCTGCTGGTTCCTGCAGCGACACTGAGGCGCGCGACCGCGGCGCGCCGCGCCCACCCGAAGCACTTCCCAGCCGAACGGAGGATCCATGCCCGTCGACGTCGCAGCGCTCTTGACCGAACAGCACCGGGACATGGAGGCCGGCATCCTCGGTCTGGTCGACGGTTCCGGCAGCCGCGCCGAGGTCACCGCGGCGGTGCGCCTGCTGCGCAAGCACATCTACGTCGAGGAGGCGTTCCTGTTCCCGGCGATCGAACGGGATCCGCGGCGCTGGATGGCGCTGGCGCAGATGCGCCACGAGCACGGCGACATGTGGCCGCACATCGAAACCGCGCTGGCCCTGCTCGACGCACGCGCCGCACTGGACGAGCTGCTGCCGGGCTGCGAGGCCATGCTGCGCTGCCTGCGCGCGCACGATCTCAAGGAAGAGGAAGCCATCTACAGCGCGGTCGAGCGCTATCGGCCCGACGCGCAGCATCCGCCGCTGGAGAGCCTGTTCGAAACCGACGCGATCCCCGATGGCTGGAAGTGCCGCTACGCTGAAGAAGCGAATGCAGGAATAGGGTACTGAACGCGCGTGCGATCGCGAACGGAACCGCGTGGCCGCTGGCCCCGGCAGGAGTGGAAACCGGCTTGGCGGGCGAATCCGTTTTGGACGCTCGGGCACAAGATCAGTCGGCCCTACGCCCGCGGTGAGCGCTTCAGGCCTGCTGCCGGGCGCCGTGGGTGCCCGCTGCCCGATGCGGCCGACGCCGCCCAGACTCGGCGCGATCGCCATCGCCAGCGCCGCAGCCACGCCCGACACGCCGAAGGCCCGCCCGCGCGCGGCGCTGCGAAGACGAAGCGCGCGCCGTTGAGCCAGGCCGCGGCGGGCGCCAGGCTCGTCGCCAGCGATGCGGCGGCGAACACGAACATGCCGGACAGGAATACGCCGGCGCGGCCCGCCGCGATCAGCGGCACCCCGAAGCTCAGCGCATAGCCCGAAAGGACCCACTGCAGATCGGAGCGCGTCGCGTCCAGATCCTCGCGGATCGCGGGCGACGTCACGTTGACGATGCCGACGTCGATCAGCGCCGTCGCGAACCACAGCGTCATGATCGCCGGCAGGCGCGCCCGCCGGGGGCTCATGCGCGTGACAGTGTCGGACACGGAACGGGCGCGATCTCGGGCCAAGCCCCGCCGCAGCGCCGGCGGCCGTCGATTCTGCTGCAGAGCGCTGGCCCGTCGCCCATCTTAGACCCTGGCGGCGAGACGAGGCTCGGCTCCGCAGCCGGAGTCGCCGGATCCGCCCGCCACTACATGTTGCGTCGGTACTCGCCGCCGACGTCGTAGAGCGCGTGGCTGATCTGCCCCAGGCTGTGGGTCTTGACCGCCTGCATCAGCGACTCGAACACGTTGCGGCGGGCGCGGGCGGTTTCCTGCAGGTAGGCGAGGCCGTGCTCACCACTTGCCGCAACGGCCGGCGCGTCGGCCGAGTCGATGGCGTGGGCGTGGTCGGTGGCGCCGACCGGGGCCAGCGGGTTGCGCACGCTGCGGAAGGCCTGCACGTTGCGGATCTGCTGCGCCTTTTCCTCCTCGGTGGCGCGGATCAGCTCGATGCTGGTCGCCACTTCGCCGGCGTGCTCGCGCGGGAGGAAGGTGTTGACGCCGATCAGGGGCAGCGAGCCGTCGTGCTTCTTGTGCTCGTAGTAGAGCGATTCTTCCTGGATCTTGCCGCGCTGGTACATGGTGTCCATCGCTCCGAGCACGCCGCCACGCTCGCTGATGGCCTCGAATTCGCGGTAGACCGCCTCCTCCACCATGTCGGTCAGGCGCTCGATGACGTAGCTGCCCTGCCAGGGGTTTTCGTTGTAGTTGAGACCCAGCTCGTGGTTGATGATGAGCTGGATCGCCACCGCGCGGCGCACGGATTCCTCGGTCGGCGTGGTCAACGCCTCGTCGTAGGCGTTGGTGTGCAGGCTGTTGCAGTTGTCGAACAGGGCGTACAGCGCCTGCAGGGTGGTGCGGATGTCGTTGAACTGGATTTCCTGCGCGTGCAGGGAGCGGCCCGAAGTCTGGATGTGGTACTTGAGCATCTGGCTGCGCGGGCTGGCGCCGTAGCGCTCGCGCATGGCGCGGGCCCAGATGCGGCGCGCCACGCGGCCGATCACGCTGTATTCCGGATCCATCCCGTTGGAGAAGAAGAACGACAGGTTGGGCGCGAAGTCGTCGATCTGCATGCCGCGCGCAAGGTAGTACTCGACGATGGTGAAGCCGTTGGACAGAGTGAAGGCGAGCTGGCTGATCGGGTTCGCCCCGGCCTCGGCGATGTGGTAGCCGGAAATCGATACGGAATAGAAGTTCCGCACCTTGTGCTCGACGAAGTACTGCTGGATGTCGCCCATCATGCGCAGGGCGAATTCGGTCGAGAAGATGCAGGTGTTCTGCGCCTGGTCCTCCTTGAGGATGTCGGCCTGCACGGTGCCGCGCACGCGGCTCATGGTGTCGGCCATGATGCGGGCGTAGGTTTCGGCGTCGATCAGCTGGTCGCCGGTGACGCCGAGCAGGGCGAGGCCGAGGCCATCGTTGCCCTTGGGCAGATCGCCGCCATAGCGGGGGCGCTCGTGGTCCGCATAGAAGGCCCGGATTTTCCGCTCGGCGGCGTCCCAGCGCGCGGCGTCCTCGCGCAGGTACTTCTCCACCTGCTGGTCGATCGCCGTGTTCATGAACATGGCGAGGATCATCGGCGCGGGGCCGTTGATGGTCATCGAGACGCTGGTCTTGGGATCGCAGAGGTCGAAGCCCGAATAGAGCTTCTTCATGTCGTCGAGGGTGGCGATGTTGACCCCGGAGTTGCCGATCTTGCCGTAGATGTCGGGGCGCTCGGCCGGGTCTTCGCCGTACAGGGTGACGCTGTCGAAGGCGGTGGAGAGGCGCGCCGCGGGCTGGCCCAGCGAGAGGTAGTGGAAGCGTCGGTTGGTGCGCTCGGGGGTGCCTTCGCCGGCGAACATGCGGGTCGGGTCCTCACCGCTGCGCCGGTAGGGATAGACCCCGCCGGTGTAGGGATAGGCGCCGGGCAGGTTTTCCAGGCACAGGTACTTGAGCTGCTCGCCCCAGGCCGCCGTGGTCGGCGGGGCGATCTTCGGCACCTGCTCGTGGGACAGGGTTTCGCGGTAGTTTGCGACGCGGATGGTCTTGCCGCGCACCTGGTACTCGTTGAACTCCGCCTCGACCGCGCGGCGGCGCTCCGGCCACTCGCGCAGCAGGTGCACGGCTTCGGCCGAGAGCGCCTTGACCGCCTCGTTGTAGCGCGCGCGCAGCCGCGGCAGCGCCTCGGCCTCGCCGCCACGCAGCTCGGCCGCGGCGTAGAGGTCGAACGCCTTGGGCAGCCGTGGATCTTCGAGCCCGCGCAGCGCCTCCCAGCAGTGCTGGGCCCGCGCCGCCGCCGCCGACATGCGCAGCGCATCGGCGTTGATCGCCCTGCCCTGCTCGGCGATTTCCGCCAGATAGCGCACCCGCTTGCCCGGAATCAGCACGGTCGCGCGCGGCTCCCTCAGCGTGGTGTCGAGCCGCGGCCGGAAGTCGCAAGCGACGCCCGAATCCGACGCCGGACCGGCGCCTCCCGACGCCCGTGCGCGCTTTTCCAGCAGCAGGCGGCACAGGTTGACGAACATCCAGGTGACGCCGGGGTCGTTGAATTGACTGGCGATCGTCGGATAGACCGGAACCGCGTCGTCTTCTGCCTTGAAGGCGTGATGATTGCGTTTCCACTGCTTGCGCACGTCGCGCAGCGCGTCCTCGGCGCCGCGCCGGTCGTACTTGTTGAGCACGATCAGGTCGGCATAGTCGATCATGTCGATCTTCTCGAGCTGGCTCGCGGCGCCGTAGTCGCTGGTCATCACATAGGCCGAAAAATCGACCAGGTCGACGATCGCCGAGTCGCTCTGGCCGATGCCGGCGGTCTCCACCAGCACCAGGTCATAGTCCTGCGCGCGCAGGAAGCCGATGCAGTCCTTCAGCACCTCGTTGATCGAGGCGTTGCGCGCGCGGGTCGCCATCGAGCGCATGAACACCCGGTGGCTGCGCAGGCTGTTCATGCGGATGCGGTCGCCGAGCAGGGCGCCGCCCGAGCGGCGCCGGGTCGGATCGACCGCGAGCACGGCGATGCGCATTTCGGGAAAGGCGTGCAGGAAGCGCAGCAGGATCTCGTCGATCACGCTCGACTTGCCGGCGCCGCCGGTGCCGGTGACGCCAAGCACCGGCG
Organism: uncultured Dokdonella sp.; assembly: GCA_964582225.1. GTDB lineage: Bacteria > Pseudomonadota > Gammaproteobacteria > Xanthomonadales > Rhodanobacteraceae > Dokdonella_A. The sequence goes on from CAZORA010000003.1 coordinate 146,601, forward strand.
CGAGACGCCCGTGAGGTCCGGCCGAGCCGCTCGCCCACCGCTTGCGCAGCATGGCGAGCTCGGCCTCCGAGAAGGCGCCGTCCTCGAGCGCGCTCAGCATGCGTCCCACGCTGATTTCGTCGTCGACATCGACGCTGCCGGCGATCCGCGCCGGGTCGCGCTGCGCGGCGCGCGCGTCGCGGCTCTCGGCGGCGCGCTGCACCACATCCTCGATCATGTGCACGAGGCCCATGCGCATGCCGTCATTGGGGTGGTAGATGCGCTCGACGCCGTAGGCCTGGAGCGCGGCAATCTCCTCCGGCGTGATGGTGCCGCCGCCACCACCGAAGACGCGGATGTGCGCGGCGCCGCGCTCCTTCAGCATGTCCACCATGTAGCGGAAATACTCCATGTGCCCACCCTGGTAGGAGCTGAGCGCGATGGCATCGGCATCTTCCTGCAGAGCCGCGCGAACGACCTCTTCTACGGCCCGGTTGTGGCCCAGGTGGATCACCTCCACGCCCTGATCCTGGATGATCCGGCGCATGATGTTGATCGCCGCATCATGGCCGTCGAACAGGCTGCCGGCGGTGACGAAGCGCAGCGGCAGCGCCTCGGTGGCCGGGGCAGGAGCGGAATGGGCGGGCGCGGGCGTGCTCATGAAACCACCGATCGTTTCTTTCGCGGACCGCCGATTGTAACCCGCAGCGCCTCGCGAGCCGCTGCGGGCGCGGATTGTCGCAGTGCAGCTGTCCAGCACCCGAGCACGCGGCTAGACTAGCGCCCCTGCAGGGACGGCCGCGCCGCGCTGGCGCGCGGTCGCCCCGTCCGCACCGCAAACACCCGTTTCCCCACGCCATTGCACCCGGCGTCGCTGACGGCCGGATTCACCCCCGTTGTTCAGGAGCAGCAGCCATGATCTTCGAAACCATCGACCAGACCGGCCACGAGCAGGTCGTCTTCTGCCACAACAAGGATGTGGGCCTGAAGGCCATCATCGCGATCCACAACACGGTGCTCGGTCCGGCGCTCGGCGGGCTGCGCATGTGGCCCTACAAGTCCGAGGATGAAGCGCTGAACGACGTGCTGCGCCTGTCGCGCGGCATGACCTACAAGAACGCAGTCGCCGGGCTGAACCTCGGCGGCGGCAAGGCGGTCATCATCGGCGACCCATCGACCCTCAAGTCGGAGGGTCTGTTCCGCGCCTTCGGCCGCTTCGTCAACTCGCTGAGCGGGCGCTACATCACCGCCGAGGACGTCGGCATCGACGTCAACGACATGGAATACGTATATCGCGAAACCGAGTTCGTGACCGGCGTACACCAGGTGCACGGCGGCTCGGGCGACCCCTCGCCCTTCACCGCCTATGGCACCCTGCAGGGCCTGATGGCTGCGCTCGACTACAAGTTCGGCAACGAGGACATCGGCAAGTACAGCTATGCGGTGCAGGGTCTCGGCCACGTTGGCATGGAGTTCGTCAAGCTGCTGCGTGAGCAGGGCGCAAAAATTTTCGTGACCGACATGAACCAGACCCTGGTCAAGAAGGCCGTCGACGAATACGGCTGCACCGCGGTCGGCCTCGACGAGATCTACGAGACCGATGCCGACGTCTACAGCCCTTGCGCTCTTGGCGGTACCTTGAATGAGCAGACCCTGACCAGGCTCAAGTGCAAAATCGTCTGCGGCTCGGCCAACAATCAGCTTGCCGACGATTCGATCGGCGACGAGCTCGAAAAGCGCGGCGTGCTGTACGCGCCGGACTATGCGGTCAACGCCGGCGGGGTGATGAACGTGTCGCTCGAGATCGACGGCTACAACCGCGAGCGCGCCATGCGCATGATGCGAACGATCTACTACAACGTACACCGCATCTTCGACATCGCCAAGCGTGACGGCATCCCGACCTACAAGGCGGCCGACCGCATGGCGGAAGAGCGCATCGCCATCATCGGCAAGCTGAAGCTGCCGCACGCCGGCAACCACGGCCCGCGCTTCCTCGGCCGCATGCGCGGACAGTAAGCGAAGATCGCGCCAGCACGGGTCGGCGCCAGCGCGCCGATCCGTGCCGGCGACCGGCCGGCGACCGAAGGGCTTTCCACCATGAGTTTTCCCCTCAGCGAAGAACTCGACCTGCTGCGCGAGACGGTGCGCAGCTTCGCCGAGCGCGAAATCGCGCCGCGCGCCGATCTGATCGATCGCGAAAACGTCTTTCCGGCGGATCTCTGGCGCAAGTTCGGCGAGCTCGGCCTGCTCGGCATCACCGTATCCGAACAGTACGGCGGCTCGGCCATGGGGTACCTGGCGCACCTGGTCGCGATGGAGGAAATCTCGCGCGCCTCGGGCTCGGTCGGGCTCTCCTACGGCGCCCACTCGAACCTCTGCGTCAACAACCTGTTCAAGAACGGCAGCGAAGTGCAGAAGCAGAAATATCTGCCCAAGCTCGTCAGCGGCGAGTTCGTCGGCGCGCTGGCCATGAGCGAACCCGGCGCCGGCTCCGACGTGGTCGGCTCGATGAGCTGTCGCGCCGAGCGCAAGGGCGACTCGTGGATCGCCAACGGCAACAAGATGTGGATCACCAACGGCCCCGACGCCGACGTGCTGCTGGTCTACATGCGCACCGCTCACCGCCCCGCCGGCAGCCGCTGCATGACCGCCTTCTTGATCGAAAAGGGCATGCCGGGCTTTTCCACCGCGCAGAAGCTCGACAAGCTCGGCATGCGCGGCTCCAACACCTGCGAGCTGGTGTTCGAGAACTGCGAGATCCCCGACGCAAACCGCGTCGGCGAGGTCAACGAGGGCGTTCGCGTGCTGATGAGCGGCCTCGACACCGAGCGCCTGGTGCTTAGCGGCGGCCCGCTCGGCCTGATGCAGGCGGCGCTCGACATCACCCTGCCCTACGTCCGCGCGCGCAAGCAGTTCAACGCGCCGATCGGCACCTTCGAGATCATGCAGGCGAAGATCGCCGACATGTACACGGCGCTGCAGTCCGCCCGCGCCTATGCCTACATGGTGGCGCAGAACTACGACCGCGGCGAGCGCTCGCGCATCGACCCGGCCTCCTGCTTGCTGAACGCCTCGAGCAGCGCCGTAGCGGTCGCCCTGGAGGCGATCCAGTCGCTCGGCGGCAACGGCTACATCAACGACTACCCCACCGGCCGCCTGCTGCGCGACGCCAAGCTCTATGAAATCGGCGCCGGCACCAACGAGATCCGGCGCATGCTGATCGGTCGGGAGCTGTTTCACGGCAAGACATGAGCGACGCCCCGCCCGCTTCCTTGCTGCTCGCGCAAACGCGCGAGATCGTTGCGAACCTGGAAGCAGTCGGCACCCGATACATGCTGAGCGGCGGCATTGTGGTCAACATCCATGGCTAGCTGCGCGCCACCCGCGATCTCGACTTCATGTTGATGGTCGAAGATGCCGAGACGATGCACGCCATGCTCGAACGCCTGGGTTATGCAGCGCTGGATCGCCGCCCCGACATCTCCAGCTACCTGCGCGGCACGCAGCGGCTGAATGTGCTCTATGCGCAGCGCCCCATCAGCCGCAGCCTGCTCGAGAACGCGAGCCTGGCGCAATTCGAGGGCCGCGAAGTGCCGGTCATCTCGCTGGAGGGCCTGCTCGGGCTCAAGATCCAGGCTTTCAACGACGACCCACTGCGACTGAACGACCTCAAGGACATGATCGAGCTGATCAGAGCCAATCGTGGCCGCTTCAACGAAGAGGAAGTACGATCCTACTTCTGCCTGTTCGACCGCGAACGCGTATTCGATGACATCCTGCGAACCATTGGCTGAACTTGCCCTTCGGGCGCTGGCAGACGCCCCGCCGGGGATCCATGTCGAGTCGAACCCGACAGCCCAGCACGATCTGAAGTTCGCCCGCCGACTGTCGGCCGCCGAGCGGATCGCTGCGCTGAACGAAATCCTCCTGCTCGCCGAGGCCTTCGGCCTGCCACCGCCTTCGCGCGAACCCATCGAGTACCACGACATCCGCCTGTAGGTGCCGCGGCATCGGCGCGAGCGCAGTTTGCCGCGCCGCAGCGACAGCGCCATAATCCCGCGGTCCTCATTCAGCCGCAGCGCGGCCAAATTTCGAGAGGTTTCCCATGTCCGATATCGTGATCGTCGGCGCCAAGCGCACCGCCATCGGTTCCTTCCTCGGCCAGTTCACCGGCGTGCCGACGCCGACGCTCGGCGCCGCCGCAATCCGCGCCGCGCTGGAGCAATCCGCGCTGCCCACCGAGGCGGTATCGGAAGTCATCATGGGTTGCGTGCTGCCGGCGAACCTCGGCCAGGCGCCGGCCCGCCAGGCTTCCCTCGCGGCCGGAATCCCGCCCGCCAGCGGCTGCACCACCATCAACAAGGTCTGCGGATCGGGCATGAAGGCGATCATGTTCGGCAACGATCTGCTCAAGGCGGGCTCCGCCGACGTCGTGGTGGCCGGCGGCATGGAGTCGATGACCAATGCGCCGCACATGGTCCAGGCGCGGAGCGGTATTCGCTATGGCGACGGCAAGCTGATCGACCATATGGCTTGGGATGGCCTCAGCGACCCCTACCAGGCCAAGCCGATGGGCGTCTTCGGCGAGCTTTGCGCCAGCAAGTACCACTTCACGCGCGAAGCCCAGGACTCGTTCGCTGCCGAATCCGTGAAACGCGCCCAGGCCGCAATCGCATCGGGCGAGTTCGGCGACGAGATCGTCCCGGTCGTGGTGAAGACGCGCAAGGGTGACGTGGAATTCGCCACCGATGAGCAGCCCGGGCGCTCCGACATCCACAAGATCCCGACTCTGAAGCCGGCTTTCCAGAAGGAAAACGGCACCATCACTGCGGCCAGTTCGTCGAGCATCTCCGACGGCGCCGCCGCCACGGTGCTGATGCGTGCCGAGGATGCCGCGGCACGCGGCCTCACGCCGCTGGCACGAATCGTCGCCCACGCCACCCACTCGCAAACCCCGGAGTGGTTCACCACCGCGCCGGTCGGCGCGATCCAGAAAGTGCTGGACAAGGCCGGCTGGAAGGTGGCCGATGTCGATCTGTTCGAGGTCAACGAAGCCTTCGCCGTGGTCGCCATGGCCGCAATGACGGAGATCGGCATCGACCACGCCAAGCTCAACGTGCACGGCGGCGCCTGCGCGCTCGGCCATCCGATCGGCGCCAGCGGCGCGCGCATCGTGGTCACCCTGATCTATGCGATGCGTCGGCGCGGCGCCAAACGCGGCGTCGCCACCCTCTGCATCGGCGGCGGCGAGGCGACCGCCATCGCGATCGAAATGCCTTGATTCGGCGGCGCGGACGTCGCTTGGCGCCCGCGCTCAACCGCGCGGAAACCCCGCGCTCACGGGCATGCCGACAGGCTGCTCGCCTTTCCCTGGAGTGAGACCGTCATGCGAAAGATGAAGTTGATTCCGTTTGCGCTCGCCGTTGCACTGACCGGCAGTCTGGCCGCCTGTGGCGACAATGCCCAGCAGCAGGCCGAACAGGCCGCAAAGAGCGCCGAGCAGGCCAAGATCGCGGCGCAGGAGAAGATCGAAGCCGAGACGCGCGCCGCCAAGGAAGCCTCGATCCGCGCGGCGAAGGAGGCCGAAATCGCAGCCAGCAAGGCCGCGCAGAGCGCCAGCGAACTCGCCAACCAGGCGCGCGATGCGGCCGGCCAGGCCGCCGACGCCACAGCAGAGAAGGTCACTGCTGCCGCGAATAGCGCCGCCGAAATGACCAAGCAGGCTACCGACAAGGTGAACGCCGAGGTCGATAAGGCCAAGTAAACGGCCGGTGCGGACGCAACGCCGCGCGCCCCGGGTATCAAGTATGCCCCCCCGCGGCCGGTTCGCACGGGTGTCTAAAGCCGCCGCCGGTCCGCTCCGCGACTTTGGGAGCATACCGCCAACCCGGCGCGCCTCCTGATCCGGGAGCCGCGCCGTGAGGCGCCGCGCGGGTCGATGTCCAATCCGTTTCGCCGCTCTGCAAACGCCCTCATGCCCAAACTCCAATCGCCGCTCGATCTCCGCTCCGCCGACTTTGCCGACAACGCCGCCCACATGCGCGCACTGGTCGAGGAACTGCGCAGCGAGCTGAGCCGCGCGGCCAACGGCGGCGGTGAAAAGTCGCGCACGCGGCATGTCGCGCGCGGCAAGCTGCTTCCACGCGAACGAATCCGCGCGCTTCTCGACTCGGGTTCACCCTTCCTCGAGCTGTCCCCGCTCGCCGCCCACGGCATGTACGACGGCGCTGCGCCCTGCGCGGGTCTGATTACCGGCATCGGCCGGGTGCACGGCGGCGAGGTGCTGGTGATCGCCAACGACGCCACCGTCAAGGGCGGTACCTACTTTCCGGTCACCGTCAAGAAGCATCTGCGCGCGCAGGAAGTCGCGCTGGAAAACCGCCTGCCCTGCATCTACCTGGTCGACTCGGGCGGGGCCTTCCTGCCGCTGCAGGACGAGGTGTTCCCCGACAAGGAGCACTTCGGGCGCATTTTCTACAACCAGGCACGCATGAGCGCCGCGGGCATTCCGCAAATCGCCGTGGTGATGGGCTCGTGCACTGCCGGCGGCGCCTACGTGCCGGCGATGAGCGATGAGACCATCATCGTGCGCAACCAGGGCACGATCTTCCTCGGTGGCCCGCCGCTGGTGAAGGCGGCCACCGGCGAGGTGGTCGACGCCGAAACGCTGGGCGGCGCCGATGTGCACACCGCGATCTCGGGGGTTGCGGACCACTTTGCCGAAAACGACGCCCATGCGCTCGCCATCGCGCGCGACATCGTGGCCAGCCTGAACCGGCACAAACCCATTCCACTGGCGCTCGCCGCGCCGCGTGAGCCGCTCTACCCGGCCGAACAGCTCTACGGCTGCGTGCCGCGGGACACCCGCATTCCCTTTGACATCCGCGAAGTCATCGCGCGCATCGTCGACGGCTCGGAGCTGCAAGAGTTCAAGGCCCGCTACGGCAAGACTCTCGTCACCGGCTTTGCACACCTCCACGGTTACCCGGTCGGCATCATCGCCAACAACGGCATCCTGTTTTCCGAGAGCGCGCTCAAGGGCGCGCATTTCATCGAGCTGTGCAACCAGCGTAACGTGCCACTGGTGTTCCTGCAGAACATCACCGGTTTCATGGTCGGCAAGAAGTACGAACAAGCCGGCATCGCCAAGGACGGCGCCAAGATGGTGACTGCGGTGGCCTGCTCACACGTGCCCAAGTTCACCGTCGTCATCGGCGGCAGCTTCGGCGCCGGCAACTACGCCATGTGCGGGCGCGCCTACGGCGCACGCTTCCTGTGGATGTGGCCCAACGCGCGCATCAGCGTGATGGGTGGCGAGCAGGCCGCGAGCGTGCTTGCCACGGTCAAGCGCGACGGCATCGAGGCTGCGGGCAGGACCTGGAGCCAGGAAGAGGAAGAAGCCTTCAAGGCGCCGATCCGCGAGCAGTACGAGCACCAAGGGCACCCCTACTACGCCAGCGCGCGGCTGTGGGACGACGGCATCATCGACCCCGCCGACACGCGGCGCGTACTAGGCCTGGCCATCTCGGCCTCGCTCAATGCGCCGATCGAGCAAGGGCGCTTCGGCGTGTTCCGCATGTAAGGCGCACGGCGCGCACCTCAGCCCAACGACAGCGGCGCAAACAGCACGTTCCAGCGCACCAGCAGCACCACGGCGAACACCATCACCAGCACCACGATGGCATGCCGCAGCTTGCGCCACAGGCTCCAGTCGCGCGCGCGCAGCGCAGGCCACAGCGTGAATACGCTCATCAACGTGAAGACGGCGGCGAAGTAGGCACACACGACGACAGCGCGGACCGCACGGCTCGGGTAATCGAACAGCAGGGTATCGGGCGCGGATACGGCCATGCCGAGCACGACGAACGCGAGCACGATCCAAGCCAGCCACACCAAGGCGCTTGCCTGCAGCCAGGCTGCGGCCGCACGACCCGCCTTCACGCGCTGGCGCAGGGCGCGGCGATGCCACATGCCAATCAGGACGCCGATCGACAGCAGGCCGAGCACGCCGATTGCGAGCGCCAGGGTCGCGGTTGCATCGACGACGCCGATGCGGTCGGACACCGTGTGACCGTAATCGCCGACAAGCGTGGTGACCGTTCCCGCCGCATCGGACTTGAATGCCACCGTGCTGCCATCATCCAGCCCGCGAAACGCGCCATTCCCCAGCGTGCGATACTGCTGGCTGCCGCCACCATCGATGACCAACGTGTCGCGCGGTCCGAGGCTGACCTGGACATCGTTGCCGACCACGCCGAAGAACTTTTCGAGCGTGCTGTAGGCGCGCCGCTCGTTGCGATAGCTGCCCACATAGGATTCCAGCGACTGCGCAGCCCCTGGCGCCACGGCCGGCAGTTCATTACGCGCATCGGGCAACAGGTGCTCGAACAACAGGCGCGGCAGGGCCACCGCCAAGGGCCGCCCGGTGTCGGTGTTGGTGGAGATGAACACGCCCAGATTCGCATCGGGCAGTACCACCATGTTCGAGAGGAAGGTCTGCGTCGCCCCCGCATGCTCGAGGCTTGCATGCGAGCCATAACGGTGGCGAAAGAACCCATGCGCGATGCCGGCGACCTCATCGGCGTTGCGGAAATTCACCTGCGCCATGCGCTCGAAGCTCGCTGCATCGAGGACCGCCGCACCATCGAGCGTGCCGCCATTGAGCAGCATGCGCATCCAGCGTGACATGCCTGCCGCGCTGGCCGAACCTGCACCGGCCGGCCCCACGTTGACAATATGTTCGAAGGGCTGCGCGGCGTAACCACCCTCCTTGCGGCGGAAACCGGTGGAAAAAGCAGCTTCCCGTGCCGGCTCGACATGGCGCGGGTCATCCCGCGGCAGCGGTTCGAGGAAAGTGATCGCAGCGGTCCCCAGCGGAGCGATCACGCGGTTCTGCAGGTATCGCTCGAACGGCTCGTTCGTAACCTGCGCGACGAGTGCGCCGAGCAGGCCAACCGAATAGTTGGAATACACCGCCCGCGTGCCCGGTGGCCGCACGCGCTGCGGGCGCCGACTGCGCAGATATTCCCCCAGACTCGACACCTGCGGACCACGTTCGAACAAATGGCCCAACGCACTGTCCTCGAATCCAGCCGTGTGCGTCATGAGGTTTTCGAGCGTGATCGGGCCGAATCCTTCGTCTGGAATCGCCAGATCCGGCGACAGATAGTCGTTGATGTTGCCATCGAGCCTGATGCGCCCGTCCGCGACCAATTGCATCGCCGCGACGTAGGTGAAGGTCTTGGAGATCGAGCCAATGCGAAAAAGAGTCTGCTGCGGATCGACGGGACGCGGTGGGTCGAGGCCGGCAATGCCGTAGCCCTTCTGCAACAACACGCGATCACGATCCACCACTGCGACTGTCACGCCCGCGATGTGAGCGGTGTTCATGTAGGCACGCACCACGCCATCGACGAAGGCTTCGAGCCCTTGGGCGCGTGCATCGGCGGCAACCTGGCCCTCGCTGCTTGCGGGGGTTGCTGGAGCATCTACGCCGATCGATACCGGCGCAGGCTGCACCACCGGCGTCTGCAAGGATTCTGGAATCTGGGCGATCGCTGCCGGTGCAAACCCGAGCGGAGCCGACGCCAACACGATGGCCAGTACACCGCGCAAACTCGAAAATCGCCGCTCATTCATTATCATCCCCATGACCCTGCCCGAGCGTGTCGGCGGTCATCGTCGATTGCTCGCCGACCTTCGCACAATCGCGAATACCCCATCAACGGCATATCAAGCCAGGCCGGCATGCAGCGCCCAAGGTCGAATTGCGATCTGCGCCGAACGACCGGCCATTCGATCCAGCAGGCGAACATCCACCACCCGCATGCTGGCATGATCCCGCAAGCAGGGCGTAGAGCGGCAAAGTCCCGGCCATGACCATCCGTATGTTCGGGCGCAACGCAACGAACCCCCGGCGAGTCTCTACATCAACACCAGCTCTTCGGCCGAGGTCGGATGGATCGCCACGGTCGCATCGAAATCGGCCTTGCGCGCGCCCATCTTGAGCGCTACGGCGAAGCCCTGCAGGATTTCATCGGCGGCACTGCCGATCAGGTGGATGCCGACGATGCGCTCGTCCTCGCCCACGCAGACAAGCTTCATCAGCGTGCGCTCCTCCCCGCCCGCGAGCGCCGTGAGCATGGGCCGGAAACGCGAGCGATACACGCGCACTGCACTACCATGCTGCGCCCGGGCAACCTCTTCCGAAATCCCCACCGTGCCGATCGGTGGATGCGCGAACACCACCGTGGGAATGTTCGTGTAATCGAGCCGGGACTGCACCTTGCCGCCGAAAACGCGCTCGGCCAGATGACGCGAGGCCGCAATCGCAACCGGCGTCAAGGGCGTGCCACGCGTGACATCGCCGACCGCATACACCGCGGGCACACGCGTGTTCTGCCACGCATCGGTAACGACGAAGCCCGCCTCGTCGAGCGCGACGCCGGCGGCATCCAGCCCACAGTCGCGGGTGTTCGGATCGCGACCGACGGCCCAGATCAGCTCATCGAAACCGCAATCGACACTCCCACCCGTGCCGTGCAGCACGTAGCCATCACTCGTGCGCTCGACACGCTCGGGCGCGTGTCCGAAGGCGAGCCTGATTCCTCGCGCGCGCATCGCAGCAGCCAGCGCATCACCGATTTCGTGATCGAAATGGCGGAGCAGGCGCTCACCCCGCGCGAACAGCGTGACCTGCGCACCCAGCGCGCTCAGCACGCATCCCAGTTCGACCGCGATGTAGCCACTGCCGACGATCGCCACGCGGCGCGGGCATGCGCGCAAGTCGAAGAAGCCATCGGAATCGATGCCCAGCTCACCACCCGGGATCGCAAGCCGATGTGGGTGTGCGCCCGTGGCGATGAGCACATGTGCAGCCTCGAGCCGGCGCGCACCGACTTCGATCCGCTGTGGAGCCACGAACCGACCCCTGCCGGGAACCAGCTCGATCGACAGCTCGGCGAAGCGCCTGCGATAGCTGGCATGGATGTTGTCGATGTAAGTACTACGCCGCGCGATGAACGCGGGCCAGTCCAGCATTCCGGGTTGGCTGGCGAAGCCGACCTCGCGCGCAAGCGCTTGTGCCTGCGCCAGTTCGGCCGCCAGCCACATCGCCTTTTTCGGCACGCAACCGACGTTGACGCAGGTCCCGCCAAGCGCGCCGGCTTCGACCACCACAACCTTCGCGCCATGCCTGGCGGCGCGGATCGCCATTGCGATGCCACCCGAACCCGCTCCCAACACCACCAGATCGAAACGCTCGGACATGCTCATCCTCCCGGGCCGCGACACGCCTGCAGCACGATTGGCCGCAAGGTGCGTTTGCGCGGTGCTTGCGCGCGCCGGGGCCGGGCCAACGCAACCCGCACCGGTGGCAGCGGTGGTCCGCACGCGCAAGAGACAGTGTTCATGGTCGAAGTCATGCGCTCGCCGGCCTAGCCAAAGCGCGCCGGAGAACACGCATCGATGCCCAGCGACGGCCTGCCTCCGGCAATGATCTCGCTCACCAGCAAGCCGGTGACCGCCGACAGGCTCACCCCGAGCATGCCATGACCGGTGGCGAGCACGAGATTGTCCAGATGCTGCGCGCGACCGATCATCGGCAGATCGTCGGGCGTCATCGGCCGCCAACCGTACCATTCCTCGACCTTTGCCGGCCCTTCGGGCACGTGCAGGTATTCGGCGGCGCCACGCCGCAGCGCATCGAGCCTTCGGTGGTTCAGGCTGGTGTCGTAGCCGGCGAACTCCATCGTGCTGCCCAGGCGATAGCCGGACTCCCAGCTGCTGACGCAGACCTGTGGCTCCTTGAGGGTCAGCGGCAAGCGCGGACAAGGACTCGGGCGCGACCAGGTGATGGAATAGCCCTTGCCCGGCTGGATCGGAATGCGCAGTCCAAGCTGGCGAGCGAATCGGGGCGACCAGGCGCCGAGAGCAAGGACCACCTCGCGGCCGACGAAGCGCTCGCTGCCTACCTGTACCGCTTCGAGATGCCCGTCCTCGCGGATGAAGCCGCTCACGCGGTGCTCCTCGAGGATCGCGCCCCCACGCTGGCGCACGCAGCGGGCCAGCTCGGCAGCGTATCGATCCGGCCGCAGGCGTGCGTCGCCCGGATGGAACAGCCCGCCGGCCAGGCCGGGTTTCAGGGTCGGTTCCCGTGCGGCGATCTCGGCCGGACTCCAGGCCTCGACGGTGACGCCACAATCCTTCAGCAGCGGAATCTGCCGCAGCGCCACGTCGAGGCCGCGCGGATCGCGATAAACGTCCAGCGTGCCGCTCGCCTCGAACTCGCAGGCCAGGTTCTCGTCGTGCACCAGTTCCTCGATCAGCGTCCGCGAGCGCTGCAGCAGCGGCGCCAGCGCCAGGGAGGCCGCGCGGAACTCGCGCGCGTTCGCGTGCCCAGCGAAGGACAGCAGCCAGCGCAGCAGGCCCAGGTCCAGGCGCGGCCGGATGCGCAGCGGTGCCGCCGGACGCAGCAGCGAACGCACTGCAAGACCGACCACTCCGGGTGCCGGCAGCGGCAACGCGTGACTCGGGGTCAGAGTGCCACAGTTGCCGTGCGAGCTGCCGCAGCCGGCCGTTCCCTGCTCGAGCACGGTGACGCTGCGGCCAGCCTTCAGCAGGTACCAGGCGCAGCTGAGCCCGATCACTCCCGCCCCCAAAACCAGCACGTCTGCCCTGCGATCCTTCATGCGTGGATTCTACGGCAGCGTCGCAGTCGCGCGGCGCAAAGCGAAGGAGCCCCGAAACCGCTGGCATCGAACCTGCAACAGCTGGGGAACTTCCTGGGCAGGGTGGCAAGATGAAGAGGTCTACCAACGAGGTTCTGCTGGCTCTGCGAGCTCCCAACGCCGGTTGGCTGGCGGCCTTGATCTGCGCGCTGGAAGAAGCTCTGCGCGATCCCGACTTCGGCGAGACGCAGCGCCAGCTGATCGGCGACCTGCTGGCGGAGGGCAGCGTTCCACCTGCGGTCGCGGCGGCCGCCAACGAACGCTTGTTGCGCTTCGAACAGACGGTGCAGGACCTGCACACCTGGTTCAACCAGCCGCTCGAAGACTTCGCTCCGACCGCCACTGCGCGTCCAAAATTGACAATTTGTGGCGGCGCGGCCTGAGCTTACACAGTCGTCTGCGCGTCTGCGCATCGCGCGCCTTGCGCTCTCGCTGATTCTTCCCAGCTGCCTGCCGCTCGCGCTCTGCGTCGGCTGCGGGGGCGGCACGACGTACAGGACCGGGGCCGTTCCGCCGGCACGCGCGAGCATCGCCAACGCGGTGCTGTTCCGCGCGATCAGCCTGGTTGGAACCCCCTACCGCTACGGCGGCAACACTCCGCAGGGTGGCTTCGACTGTAGCGGTCTGGTCGGCTACGTGTTTCGCGACGCCGCCGGCGTGGCGCTGCCGCGAACTTCATCCGGGATCGCCGAAGTCGGCGGCAGCAAACTCGAGGCGACTGCGCTCGAGCCCGGCGACCTGGTGTTCTTCGCCGCTCGCCGCAAGGTCAGCCACGTCGGCATCTACGTTGGCGATGGGCGCTTCGTGCACGCGCCGAACTCCGGCGGAACGGTGCGTCTGGATCGGCTCGACGGCGCCTGGTGGGGCGAGCACTTCGTCTACGGCAAGCGCGTGCTCTGAACCCCGCTCAGTGCGCGTGCCCGTCGGAGCCGTGGGCGTGACCGTGGGACAGCTCCTCGGTGGTCGCTTCGCGCACGTCCACAACATCGATTTCGAAGTCGAGGGTCCGCCCGGCGAGCGGATGGTTGAGATCGACATCGACCACGCTCGAGCCGACCTTGACCACTTGCACCGAGCGCAGACTGCCTTCACGATTGCGCAGCACCGTGCTCATTCCGGGCCGCAGCTGCGCAGGATCGCGAAAGTATTTCTTCGGCACGCGCTGCACCATGCCGTCACGGTGTTCTCCGTAGGCACGCTCGGGCTCGATCGACACCGCGAAATGCTCGCCGGCCGTCCGCCCCATAAGTGCTTCTTCCAGGCCGACGATGACGCCGCCGTGACCGATCAGTACCGCCAGCGGCTCGCCGCGTGCATGGGAGGAGTCGATCTCGACGCCGGCCTCACTCACGCGATAATGGAACGACACCACCTTTCCCGTTTCAACCTTCATCCCTACTTCGACTCCAATCCTGGTCGGATCCGGCACGCTGCCGGCTCCACTGCGCGCTATTGTCGCCGCTGGCCGGGGAGCCGCGCCAGAGGCCGCGAAAGCTGCGGTTTCAAGACAGCCCAAACCCCGAGAGCAGGATGAGCGACACCGCCAGCAGAGCAATCATCGCGCGGATCGCCGCGCGCATGCCAGATCGCTTTCACCGCGGCTACGCCCGCGGCAAGCTGCGCCTCGATCCTGCCTTCGCGGCGCTGGCGGAGCAGCTGAGCAGCAGCGAAGTCCCGCTACTCGACGTTGGCTGCGGCATCGGCCTGCTCGGCTTCTATCTGCGCGAGCGAGGCTTCAGCGGCGACTACCGGGGCCTCGACCTCGACCAGCGCAAGATCGCGATCGCCAGCGACATCGCGGCGCGCCACTATCCGCGCATGTCCTTCGCCCCCGGTGACGCGCGCGCGCTGCCCGAATTCCGCGGGCACGTGGTGCTGCTCGACGTGCTCCACTACCTGCCCGCGGCGGACCAGCGCCGTCTGCTGCAGGAGGCGACTACCCGCCTGGCACCTGGCGCGCTGCTGATCCTGCGCAACGTGCTGCGCACGCCCGGCTGGCGCTTCCGCCTCACCGTGCTGGAAGAGCGCCTGGCCAGCGGCACCGGCTGGCTCGGCACGCCGGCCCGTTACTTCCCCAGTCCTGCCGAGGTAGAGGAACCGCTGCGCACCGCTGGCTTGAGCGTCGAGATCAACCCCCTGTGGGGCCGCACGCCCTTCAACAGCCACCTGATCACGGCCCGCGCCGCGTCGTCGCCCGAGCGCGCCCAATGAGGTCGCTGGGCCCGCCTGCGCTGTTAGCATTGCAGCATTCGCCCGAACGGAGCTGTCGCCATGCGCCTTCCGCTGACCGGTCTTGCCCTTGCAAGTCTGCTTTGCGCCTGCAGCACCGGCGGCCCGCCTCCGGCGGATCGCGCCGCGCGAGAGCTACCGGTCACACCCGCAGAAGTCGAACTGATTACGCGCGCCGATCTATTCGGCAATCCTGAGCGGAGCAGCCCGCGCATCAGCCCCGATGGCCGCCAGCTTTCCTGGCTCGCGCCGCTCGACGGGGTGCTCAACCTGTGGGTCGCACCGGTCGACCTCTCCAGTCCGGCGCGCGCCGTCACCGCGGATCGTGGGCGCGGCGTGTCCTATGAGAACTTCTGGACCTATCGCCCCGACACGCTGCTGTATCTGCGTGATGATGGCGGCGATGAAAACTTCCACCTGCACGCCGTGGATCTTGCCAGCGGCCACGACCGCGATCTCACACCCTATCCGGCGACCGCGGCCGTGGTGGTCGCGGTCAGCCCGCGCCGGCCCGAGCGGATCCTGGTCGCCATGAACGACCGCGACCCGCAGTGGCACGACCTCTACCAGGTGGATCTCGCAAGCGGCAAGCGGACCTTGCTCGAGCGCAACGACAGCCGCATCGCCAACTGGTTCGTCGATCACGACTACCGGCTTCACTTCGCCTCGCGCGTTCGCGCCGACGGCAGCCAGGAGCTGCTGCGCCGCCGCGACGGGAAGTGGATCGTCGAAGACGAAATTCCCTTCGAGGACACGCTCGGCACCCGGCCGCTGGGGCTGAGCGCCGACGGCGACACGCTCTACCTGCTCGATTCACGCGGGCGCGACACCGTGGCGCTGTTCACCGTCGATGCCGCCACCGGCGAGCGCCGTCTGCTGGCCGAGGATCCGCGTGCCGATGTCGGTGAGGTCCTGTTCGAGCCGCGCAGCGGGCAGGCCCAGGCGGTGACGGTGGACTACCTGCGCAAGGAGTGGCGAGCGCTCGATGCGGCACTGGCCGATGACTTCGCACACCTGGCCGAACTGGGCTCCAGAGACAGCCTCGTGCTATCGCGAAGCCTCGACGATCGCAACTGGATCATCGCCTACTCCGCGGCCGAAGAGCCGACGCGATATTACCGCTACGCCCGCCCCGACGGCACGCTGCAGAAGCTCTTCAGCTCACGACCGGAACTCGAGGGCAAGCCCCTGGTGCCGATGTGGCCGCAGGAGATCCCCGCGCGCGACGGGCTCACTCTGGTCAGCTACCTGACGCTGCCGGCGGCGGTCGACCCGACCCGCAGCGGGCGCGCCAGCCACCCCGTCCCCATGGTGCTGTGGGTCCACGGCGGGCCGTGGTGGCGCGACACCTACGGCTACGACCCCTACGCCCAGTGGCTCGCCAACCGCGGCTACGCGGTGCTGTCGGTCAACTTTCGCGGCTCCACCGGTTTCGGCAAGGCCTTCATCAACGCCGGCAACGGCGAATGGGCCGGCAAGATGCACGACGACCTGCTCGACGCCGTGCAGTGGGCGATCGACCAGGGCATCACCCGGCGCGATCAGGTGGCGATCATGGGCGGCAGCTACGGCGGCTACGCGACCCTGGTCGGGTTGAGCTTCACGCCCGATACCTTCGCCTGCGGCGTCGACATCGTCGGTCCGTCCAACCTGGTAACCCTGCTGAAGACGATCCCGCCCTACTGGGCCAGCTTCTTCGAGCAATTCGCACGGCGCGTCGGCGATCCGCGCACCGAAGCCGGCCGCGCCCTGCTCACGGAGCGCTCGCCGTTGACCCGCGCGGCGCGGATCTCCCGCCCGCTGCTGATCGGCCAGGGCGCCAACGATCCTCGGGTGAATCAGGCCGAGAGCGAGCAGATCGTCGCCGCCATGCGCGAGCGACAGATTCCGGTCACCTATGTCCTCTTCCCGGACGAAGGGCACGGCTTCGCCCGCCCGGAAAACAGCACCGCGTTCAACGCCGTCGCCGAGAGTTTTCTCGCCGACTGCCTCGGCGGTCGCGCCCAGCCGATCGGCACGGATTTGCAAGGGTCGAGCACCACGGTGCCGGTCGGCGCCGAGCTGGTGCAGGGCCTTGCCGCCGCACTGGAAGCCCACCGGCCCGAAGCGCGGCGCTGAGCCCGGAGCCTGCAGGCGGACTGCATCACGATTGGGCGCCGAGGCGGCACACATGCTCATAAGTGCTCCCGGCGCACCCAATCTATAATGCGCGGTCGAACGGGCCGCGACGCGTGGCCCGACCTGTGGCGGCGCCGAGTTCGCCTGCTGGCGCCCGCGAGTAGCCAGAACCATGCCCCTGAGTTATTTGCAGCAGATCGAAGCGGAGAGCATCGACATCCTGCGCGAAGCAGTGGCCGAAGCCGAACGGCCGGTGATGCTGTATTCGATCGGTAAGGACAGCTCGGTGCTGCTGCACCTTGCGCGCAAGGCCTTCTACCCTTCGCGCCCGCCCTTCCCGCTGCTGCACATCGACACCACCTGGAAATTCCGCGCGATGTACGAATACCGCGCGCGCATCGCCGCCGAAACCGGCATGCAGCTCCTGGTGCACGTCAACCCCGAAGCCGAGCGCCTCGGCATCAATCCCTTCGACCACGGCTCGGCCCTACACACCGACCTGTGGAAGACACAGGGTCTGAAGCAGGCGCTCGACCAGCACCGCTTCGACCTGGCCTTCGGCGGCGCGCGGCGCGACGAAGAAAAATCCCGCGCCAAGGAACGGGTGTTTTCCTTCCGCACCGCGCAGCACCGCTGGGATCCGAAGAACCAGCGCCCCGAGCTCTGGCGCCTGTACAACGCCCGCCACCGCCCCGGCGAGAGCATCCGCGTGTTCCCGCTGTCGAACTGGACCGAACTCGACGTCTGGCGCTACATCGCGCAGGAGAAGATTCCGGTGGTGCCGCTCTACTTCGCCGCCGAGCGTCCGGTGGTGGAGCGCGACGGTCAGCTCATCATGGTCGACGACGAGCGCTTCCGCCTGCACGAAGGCGAAGTGCCCAGCATGCGCCGGGTGCGCTTCCGCACCCTGGGCTGCTACCCACTCACCGGCGCGGTGGAGTCCACGGCCGACACCATCGAGGCGATCATCGCCGAGATGCTCGAAGCCCACGTCAGCGAACGCGGCGGTCGGCTCATCGACCGCGACGCCAGCGCCTCGATGGAAAAGAAAAAGGCGGAAGGCTACTTCTGATGGACGAACGCGATCACCCCGGCCAGGCGGCGGGCAGCGAAGTCGGCCTGCTGCGCTTTCTCACCTGCGGCAGCGTCGACGATGGCAAGAGCACCCTGATCGGCCGGCTGCTCTACGATTGCCGCGCGCTGGCCGACGACCAGCTCGCCCAGCTGGCAGAGGACTCGCGCCGCTTCGGCACCCAGGGCGACCATCTCGACTTCGCCCTGCTCGGCGATGGCTTGAGCGCCGAGCGCGAGCAAGGCATCACGATCGACGTCGCCTACCGCTACTTCTCCACCCCAAGGCGCAAGTTCATCGTCGCCGACTCGCCGGGCCATGAGCAGTACACGCGCAACATGGTTACCGCGGCCTCGACCGCCGAGCTCGCGATCATCCTCGTCGACGCCCGCAAGGGCGTGCTCACGCAGACCCATCGTCACAGCTATCTGGCCGCCCTGCTCGGCATCCGCCAGGTGGTGCTGGCGGTCAACAAGCTCGACCTGGTCGACTGGTCGCGACAGGCCTTCGAGCAAATCGAGGCCGAATACCGGCGTTTTGCCGAGCAGCTCGGGATTGCGCAGGTCCTCGCCATTCCCCTGTCCGCGCTGCGCGGTGATAACCTGGTCCACGCAAGCGCGCACACGCCCTGGTACACCGGCCCGACCCTGCTGCAGCACCTGGAGGGCGCCTCGATCGAGGCTACCGTCGGCGGACCGCTGCGCATGCCGGTGCAGTGGGTCAACCGCCCCGACCACCAGTTCCGCGGCTTCAGCGGGCGCATCCTTCGCGGCAGCGTGCGTCCGGGTGATCCGGTGCGGGTGCTGCCCTCCGGGAAGCAGAGCACGGTGGCGCGCATCGTCAGCTGGGACGGCGACCTCACCGAAGCAGGCAGCGGCCAGTCGGTCACGCTCACCCTGAACGATGAAATCGACGTCAGCCGCGGCGATGTGATCTCGGCCGCGAGCGATCCCGTGAGCGTTGCCGACCAGTTCGAGGCGAGCCTCATCTGGATGGCCGAAGAGCCGATGCTGCCCGGCCGCGGCTACCTGGTGAAGCTCGGCGCCACAACCGTTGGCGCCTCGTTCGCACAGCCAAAATATTCCATTGACGTCAACAGCTTGGAACACTCTGCTGCGAAAACACTGGAGCTGAACCAGATCGGCGTCTGCAACCTCAGCCTGGATCGCGCGGTGCCGTTCGAAGCCTACGCCGACAACCGCGAGCTCGGCAGCTTCATCGTCATCGACCGCTTCAACAACCAGACGGTCGGCGCCGGCATGATCCACTTTGCCCTGCGCCGCGCGCAGAACATCCACTGGCAGGCGCTCGAGGTCGACAAGCAGGCGCGCGCGCGCCAGCACGGGCACCAACCCTGCGTGCTCTGGTTCACCGGCCTCTCCGGCAGCGGCAAGTCGACCATCGCCAACGTCGTCGAGCGGCGCCTGCACGCGCTCGGCGCGCACACCTACCTGCTCGACGGCGACAACGTGCGTCACGGCCTGAGCCGCGACCTGGGCTTCACCGACGCCGACCGCGTCGAAAACATCCGCCGCATCGGCGAAGTGGCTCGGCTGATGGTCGACGCCGGCCTGATCGTGCTCACCGCCTTCATCTCGCCCTTCCGCTCCGAGCGCCAGCTCGCCCGCGGCATGGTCGAGGACGGCGAATTCATCGAGATCTTCGTCGACACACCGCTCGAAGTCGTGGAAAAACGCGATCCCAAGGGCCTCTACGCCAAGGCGCGCCGCGGCGAGCTGCAAAACTTCACCGGCATCGACTCGCCCTACGAGATCCCGCAGAACGCGGAGCTGCACGTCGACACCCTGGCGCTCGATGCGGAAGCCGCCGCCGACGCGGTGATCGAGCTGCTGACCCGCAGGGGCCTGCTCGGCGCACTCGCCGAGCGCTGATTCGCAGCAGCGCCAGCGCGGGACGCGCGCTGGATTTGTGCCCGGGGCCGGGATCGAACCGGCACGCCTTGCGGCGAGGGATTTTCTTCCCACTTCGACTTTCGTCGCCAGCGTGCGCTGTTCGTGGGCTGGAGCACGCCTTCACCATGGCCTCACGGCCGCAGGTGCCCGCCGTCTGCTCTCTACACCTTCCCGGCCAGGCCGGGCTTGGCTCGGCGTTGGCTCGGCCGCGCGCGGCCAGGGCGTTCGCCGAATTTGACGGGCTTCACTTCGCGGGTTTCCCCGCGAAGGCTCAAATCGTTCAAGTCCCTTGTGTCTACCCATTCCACCACCCGGGCGGGTTCCGCATGGTAGCCGCTTTGACGCGTCGACGAGGGGAACGTGCCAAAAGCCGGAAAGATCGGCACGGACGCCCCAATCGGGGGACTTCACGCGCAGGCGATCTGGCTGGGCGCGGATAACCGGCACGCAGCTGCGCTGCAGCAACCCTCGCTCGGTCCGCGGCCGCCTCTCACTCCTCGAAGTCATTGGCAAACAGGACATCCGAGCGCACCAGAGCAGGCCAGAAGCCCATCAGTCCAATCAATCGCGTGTTGCTGCCTGCCGCCGGCTTGCTGAGTCTGGCGTACCACTGGCTGATGAAGATTTCGTCGCTCTCGGTACCCGATTGCGACATCCAGTAGATGTTGCGGGCGAGCTGCGTCAATACCGGATGAAAATCGCCCCATTGCGCATAACCACTACTCCCGGCGAACACCGCAGAATAGAACGAGGGCCACCAGCCCGACGCGCAACCATACGGTGCGCCTGCATGGCGGCCGCATTGGACGCGCCGCCCGCCGTCGCAAACGCCGCTTGCGCATCGCGCATGGCCTTGTTGAACCGGATTTGCGCATCGCCGGCGCCGGCCATTTTGGCGCGCGTATCCTCCACCTGTTCGCCATAGCTAGCAGCAATGCCTTGCAGGCGCTCCAGCGCGGCACCTTCTTCGGCTTGCGCTCGCGCGATTTCCTCGAGCGCATCCTTCAGGTCGATCGCATCCAGCGCCGCCTGGCGCTGCGCCGGCGTCATGGCCGTCACGCTCACGCGATAGTGATCCAGCGCGGTGCCGGCGAGGCCGAAGGTGGCGGCCTGCTCCTGCAGGCTCGATACCAACACGGCCGCCGCGTCCCGAGCCTGAGACGCGACGCGCGCGGATTCGCGACCAAACGTCGGCAACGGCGCGTCAGGTTTGACGGTCGATCCAAGCGCGTCATTGATGCCGGTTGCCGCGTCCCGCGCGCTGTTCGCGAGCCGATCCATTGTCCCGCGTGTCCGCTGCTCGATTTCCGCTAGTGATTCTCCGAGCGCGCGGTCTGCGATGGCGCGACGGTCTGCAAATTCCTTTTCGACCTGGGCGCCTGCCGCAGACATCACGGCGCGCCCCTGCTGGATCAGCGCGAAGTTTGCGTTGGTGTAGCCGGCCAGCAGCGTGCCAAGTCCCTGCAGCCATGTCGGGTCCGCGAGCTTGGCTTTCAGCTCGTCCCACTGGATGCCGATGCGGGTAAAGACGTCGGCAACGAACACGCCCACCTGTTGCGCGGCGCCGTAGAGCGAAACGAAGAACGCAATCGCGTCTCGTACCGACTGACCCAGGCCCGTCAGCGCGCCGCCGGCCTCGCGGAACGATCCGGCGGTTGCTGTCGCTGCAGTGTCGGAGCTGACAAAGGCGCCGACAAGCGCCGTGAGGCTCGGCAGTACGTCACTCGCAACCTGCGTCGCGTATCCGGTGACCTGCTCGCGCAGCGTCCGCATCTGCCCCTGCAACTGCTGCGCCGCCTTCGCCATGTCGCCGTCGATCACCTGCCCCATCTCGCGGGCCTTGTCGATGACGCCTTGCAAACCGTTGTTGCCGACCTGGTCGAGCACCGGCAGCAACTCGGCCGCCGAGCTGCCGAAGACCTGCGTCGCCAGCGCCGTGCGCGCGGCGCCGTCGCGGTAGCCCGACAGCTTGCTGGTCACTTCGCCAAGCAGCGCCTCGGTCGTCTTCAGGTGGCCGCTGGTGTCGCGCACGGATACACCCATCGCCGCGAATGCGGCCGCCTGCTGGCGACTGCCGCCGGCCGCGCGCTGCGCATTCTGGCCCAGGGTATCCAGCGCGCCGGTAATGTCTCCGAACGTGCGCCCGACCATGCGCGCCTGCGAACCAAGCGCAGAAAGCGCCTCGGTTGACACGCCGGTGCGCTGGGCCACGTCGCCAATGCTCGCCGCATAGCTGATCTGCTGCGCCACCAGGCGCGGGAACTCCGCTACCAGCCGGCTGGTGACGTTCAGCAGCTGCCGACCGACCTCGATCGCTACGCCATCGACCACGCCCAGTTGACGCGACCCTTCGACCGCGTCGCGCGTCGCTGTGCCTCGCTGGTCGAGTGCCTGCGCGGCCTGCTGCGCCGTCCGCGCCATGTCCTGCTGCGCCCTGGCGCTGTCGCGCAGCGCGCTGGTCATGCCGGCGCTGGTGGTAGCGGTCTTCGCCATCTGCGCGGCCATGTTGCCGAACCCGGCTTCGCTCGCTGCGCGCAGTCCGGACAAGTCCTTGGCGATCTGCGCCAACAGCGGACCGAGCTTGCCCAGGCCGTTGGAGGCCTTCTTTCCGGCCTCCTCCGCACCCTTGCCGATGGCGTCGGTCGCCTTGGCCGTTTCCTGTGCAGCGCTAACCCACTGGCCGTTTTCCAGTTTGATGTGGAGGGTTACGACATTGCTGTCAGCCACGCGCTACACTCCCGAGCATGGGCGAACTCTTCCTGCTGCTGCTGCTGGTCTGCGTCTGCCTCATTGCCATCGTCGGCGGCTTGATGAGTGGGCAAGGCGTGGGGCTCGCGCTAATCTGCGTGTACGTCGGCGTCATCGCGCTCGCCCTGATCGGATTGAAGCTGATCCTTGGCGTCGCGAACAAGGTGCTCGATCGCATCGATGCGCCGCGTCGCTGACTACCCCTTGCGCTTCGCCCTGGCTTCCGCGCGGCGATTGCGTTCCTCTGCGACCACCCTGCCCATGTATTGCACGTCTTCCGCGACGTCGCGCCGGTCCGCCGCAGGCGTGCGGCACAGGGCGAGCGCAGCGCGCGCCTCACTGGCACTGATGCCGAGCCAGACGGCGCCGCCCATGCCTGCGCCGACGCACGAGATTTCGCACAGTCGGAAAGCCTCGATCGCCGGCCAGTGATCCGGCCAGACTTCGATTTCGACGGGGAGGTCGCGCGCAGGATCGAAATCGCCCGAATCGTCGAGCGATTCCGTGACGGAGCCGTAGTCTGCGCTGGCGTCCGCGTCGGCGTCATCGCTGCCGGCTCCGAGCCCCGTCAGCGCGAGCGCCGCCGCTGCGAGTTTCCCCTGCGGGCTTCCCCGAACTGCTCGAAGTAGGCGGTGATGGCGGCGGGATACAGGTACGCGCTGGCGTGGCCGGTCAGGAGTTCGGCGAAGCCGTCCGAATCACCGAAGCCCTCGAATCGCTCGTACATGAGGCGCAGCAGCTCCTCATCGCGGCCTTCGTAGCCGCCGTCCTTCACTTCCTCGACGAGCTCGGCGAATGCGGCCTTGGTCAGAATCTTGGCGTGGCCGGTGAAGTAACCCTTTGCGACCGAAGTCTGGACGTCCACGCGGATCGGGTGGGTCTTTGCCTCGGTGATGGTGATGGTGGAAACGCTCATGGTGATGTGTCCTCGGGCCGAAGTAGCGCCTGTCTCTCCAGGCTGTCACGCCAGTTCGCCGGCGTTCGCGTCGGCCCGCGGAGCGGGTTAGAGGGTGTCGTCGACGAAGGAGAGGTAGAACTCATCGCCGCCGCTGTCAGACGGGATGCACGGGCCGGAAAGCGTCCAGCCGTAGTCGCCGTCGATGTCTTCGGGAGCGATGTTCTCGATCTGGCAGCGAACCGACAGCACCGAGTGCAGACCGGTGAGCGCCGCTGACGGCGCGCCGCCGACTTCGTAGAGCTTGACGGTAGCGACCAGTACGATGCCTTCGTCACGGACGAACCACGGATTGAAGTCGCCGGTGATGTCGGTGCGCGCGATCTTCAGGTTGAAGGTCGGCTTGCGGTCGGAAATCTGGTTGACCGACAGGCTGCTGTATTCCTTGTGCGCCAGGTCGTTGCCCATGTCGATCGACAGGGACTTTGCCCAAACGGTGAGCGGCGCAAGCGGCGTGGCGACCGTGCTGCTGGTAGCGCCCTTGTCCAGCGTTGCCAGCGTGGTGCGCGTGTTACGCGCGCTGGCGACCACGGGCACCTTGTCCGGGAGGGTGACGGACGGAGCAGCGGCAGCGGTAACTTCCGAATAGTTGCCTTGAATCGACGCCTTGGCCTTGAAGCGCTGGCCGATCTCAACGGCAATGCCGGAAAGATCAACGCGCGCGCCGAGCGCCTTGATCAGGGTGCCGGTGTGATACCAGTACGCGGTGGCGGACGGGATGCCGGTGCTGATGGGGTTGTAGCGGGTGGTCTTGCCGACGTTGTCTTTCGTCACCGCGAAGCCGGCGGGCAGCAGCACCTTGGCGCAGTCCGCGTCGGACGTGCTGGCGGCACCAGGCGTGGCAGGCGGGTAGAGCTCGAACTCGCCCTCGATCTTGGCGCGGCGGTTCGCGACCAGGAAGGGATCGCCGCCGAAGTACGATTTGTCGAGCGGGCGCTCGATCTTGTCGAACTCGGTGCTGCTCGAGCCGTCGAACAGGCGGAAACCGTCGTTGCCGCCGGTCGGCGAGGCATCATCGCCTTCGGTGCCTTCTGCCTTGACGAGCAGATTGCGCTTCTTGAAGAAATCCAGTGCTGGCTGGGTCATGTCGGTGTCCTCGTGGAATCGGGGTTACTTCTTGCCGCGCGGCGGCGGGCTGGGCGGGGTGCCGGGGTCGGGGGTGAGGTCGCTGTCCGGCGGCGCGGGGGGTTCTTCCGCAAGCGGGCGGGTGTCGTCCTCGCGGGTGAGGGCCTTGCCGTCGAAGCGGTAGGCGCCGCCGCTGGTGGGAAAGGGCATGGGCTTGGTCATGGTGCGTCTCCGGAAATCTGGATGCGGTAGCGGGTGCGATAGACGTCCTGCCACCAAAGGGTGCCGGCGTCGAAGTCATCGACGCGGCCGCTGGCAAGCTCGAGCAGGTCGTCGGCCCCGTCCGGCTGCCAGGCCAGCAGGGCTTGCCGGGTAGCGGCGAGGATTGGCACGAGGTCTGCCCCTGCTGCTGCGCCCAGCGAGGCGCGAGCATAGTTACGCACGCACAGCATGACGGTGACGGCAACTTCGACGTGCTGCACGAACTGCGAGGACAGGCCGTGCGGCGGGTTGCCCTGCTCGGTGGCGAGCACGACAAAGGCGCTTGGCGTCTGCGCACCCTTGCCCGATTCGATGGCCGCGGCGAGTTCCGCGGCGCCGGCAACCTGGCGCAACGTGGGCACGGCCAGGCGCAGGCGCTCGATGATCGGCGCGATGTCGAAGGCGAGGCTCATTGGACGGCCTCGCGCAGGTGCTTGGTGATGAGGCCAACCGCTTCGCCGGCCCAGTCGGCGGGCAGGTCGGCTCGCCCGCCGCGGAGCGGCGCGAACGAACGCGCGACGATGGGGATGACATAGTCGCGGCCCTGGTAGTCGCGCCCCACGGCGCGCTTGTGGCGCTGCTTGGCGAACACGGCAAGGTTGCCGTAGCCTTTCTGGCGGATGAGGTTGCCGCGGGCATCGGTGCGCAGGCGCACGGAACCGGCGCGGCCCTTGCGCTGGATGGCGCCGCCGAATTGGTGGATGGCGGCATATTCGACATTGGTGCTGCCGATGACGACTTCGCTGTCGCCGGCCGTGTGCGCAATGGAGTTCATCAGGCGGCCGGTGTCGCGCAGAATCTGCGCGCCCTTGCCGGCCTTGCGGCGCTTGCGCAGGGTGGATGCCTTCAAGCCCTGCCAGCTTTTGCCCCAGGGGTCGGCTTGCTGCTCGAAGGTGGCGCGCATGCGCGAGGCGATGGACATGCCGACGGCGTCGAGCGCCGGACGCAGATTCTGGGCGGCATCGCGCAGACGCGCCAGCGTGGCCTGTACGGCGGCATCGTCGACGGTGACGGCGACGACGGTCACGGCATTCGCGCCAGGGTGGCGTCGCTGAATGCTACGGCGGGCGCGACAACGGCAATGCCGAACGTGCTGCTCCCCTCGGCGGCAGGCGGGGTGAGGTCGGGCAAGCCCACCTTGCCAGCGGCAAGGTCGCGCAACCAGGCGATGGCGGACTTGTAGCCGTCTTCGACGTGCTCTGGATGGCCGTCATCGTGCAGGTGCCAGCGGGCGATCATGCAGGCGTAGGGCTTGACCACTGCGGCGTTTGCCGCGAGCAGCGGGGTAAGATAGCGCCCGCGCGCGTAGCTGTCGATGGTGGCGCTGGCGTCTCCGCAGGCGCGCCCGACGACGGCCTCATCGACGCGGTGGTCTGGCACTTCGGCGCGGTCGGTGAGCTGGATCAGCTCGGCCTCGCCGTAGCGGTCAATGAGGTCGGGAAGGGTGCAGTAGGTCAATGCAGCAGCTCCGCGGCGAAACGCGGCAGATACCCGATGCCGAACAGACAGATGGCGCCGATGGCGGCCCATACGGTCCATTTCGCAACGGCGCTTTTGTCGATGAGCTGAAGCAAGGTGACGGACTCTTTCAGCGTTTCATTGGGTGTACGATTCGTCACAGGGCTTGTCCTTCCTGGTCAAGGGCAGGTTTCCGAGAAACCCCGCGACGCCTGCCAGCGTGCGGGGTTTCGCTTTTTGCGCCTTAGGACGCGCCCTTGAGGAGCTTCACCACCGCATTCGGGCGAGTGCACAGGTTCAGCGCGTTGGACTGCGCCTCGATCTGGATGCCCTTGTCCATCGGCAGCGGTTCGGCCTTGGCGTACACAGGCAGGCCCAGGGTGTTGACCGTCTCCAAGTAGTTCGCCGGGGCAAACCGGGTGATGAAGAGGTCCGGCACACCGGCCGGGAATGCATAGGCATCGTTATCGGCAACCTTCACCGAGGAAGTTCCGCGATAGCGGATGAAGCGGATGCCGCCGTAGACCACTTCCAGACGCGGGTCCTCGCGCAAGCTCTGCGCGGCCTGGTAGCCCTGCACCACGCCCTTGAGCGAGTCGGTATCCAGCAGTTCCTCCCAAAACGTGGCCCCGCACAAAGCCACCACGTCGGTGAAGGGCACTCCACCCAGGCCGTCCTCGATCTTCTTGATGACCTTGAGGCACTTGCCGCGCACCTTGCCGCTCTCGGTCGAGAGCTTGAAAGCCTCGTCCACCGCCCCGGACACACCGAACGCCGTGGTGAGCGATTGATCGGTGCCGTTGACATCGACGTAATTGCCCATGATCGCCTTGAGGCGATGCTGCTCGAGGGTGTAATCGAGATTGCGGCGCATGTCGGCCAGGCGCTGGTTGCGCTTGATCTCGACGCTGGTGGCATTGGATTCGGAGCCGAAGGCGCGCACGCCCTGCACCTCGTCCGCCATGATGGTGGCACGCTCGGGCATGTGCGGAATGGGGAAGCTGCGCACGGCGCGCTTGCGGTCGCCCACCACCTGAGCCACGCCATTGCGCGGCGCTACATCAACCAGCGTGAGGACGCCGTTTTCTTCCTCGATCACGGCGGTGGTGGTACTGATGCCCTGTTCGCTGAACAGGCCCATCCCTCCGATCACGCCAGGGGTATAGGGCACCTTGTTGATAGCAGCGGTGAGCGAATTCAGCGAGAAGGCATCGCTGTCGAATACGTTCCAAACGGACATGGTGATACCTCTCGGTTAACGAATGTAAATGCCGGCGGCAGCCAGGCCGATGACCACGTGGTCAAAGTCCTTACCGTCGGTCTCCGTCCAGACAATGCCCCCGTCAGTCACGGCATTGCCGTCGACTTCGGCATCGCGGGTGATCAGGGCAATGACATCGCCGCCCACGCCCGCTTGGCACGCGATGCCCAGGGTCTGGCCGGAGTTGTCGATGTCGGTGAGCTTCTTCCACTTGCCGGTGTCCAGCCACAGGATTTGACCCGCAACCGCAACGACACCCGTGTCCAGCTCGCCGTTGTCACGCGAGCGCTGGCCATTGGCTTCGGACAGGAGGAATTCCAGCGTGTGGTTCTTTTCGGTCTGATTGGACATGGTCATTCACCCTTGCGCTTGCGCGCGTCATAGATGGCGGAAAAGTCGAGCGTGGCGGCCTCGGGGTGCGCCCCGTCCGTGGCGGTATCGCCGAACAGGTGCGGCGCGGGCTTGGGCGCGGCGGCCTTGAGGTCGGCGGCGACGGTGGCGAAGGCCTCATCGTCGATCTGCAGGTAGGGCTTGGCGGCGGCCTCGTCATAGGTGCGCCCCAACGCGGCGAACAGGGTCTTGACCTGCTCAACGCGGGCGCTGGCCTTGATACCGGCGAGGGCCGCTTCGGCGGCATCGGCGCGCTCGTTCGCGGCAGTGATGGCTGCCTTGGCGGTGGAAAGATCGGATTCCAGCGCAGCGATGCGCTGGGTGTCGGCTGGATCGGACATGAGTGAGTCCTCGGCTGGCGCGGCTGGCGCCGCAGAAAAAACGGGGATGGCGCGCATGGGCGCACTGGCGAACACGCGCGCATGGGTCTGCGCGTCGGCTCCGGTAGGGGTGAAGCTGGTTTCGCGGATCAGGCTGTTGCGGAAGATGGTGAGCGGGCCGGTGAAGGCGCGGCCGTTGACGCTGGCCTGTACGCCGGGGGCGACCTCCTCGACCGAGCCCGGCTCGATGTGCACCGAGAGCTGCCACGGGAAGCCGGCATCGGCATCGCTGGCGACGGCCCTGCCGGAAGCGTTGGCGAGCAGGGTGCCGTCGATGCGGATGTCCTTGTCGATGGTGAGTTGACCGACCCCGGCGCGCTGGCCGCGGTCGTGTTCGATCAGTACCGGCACGCGCTCGGGCGCGGTGGTGCTGGTGAGGTCGAAGACGACGTTGCCCCAGAAGAAGTGGTCGCGGATCGCGTCGCCGGAGTAGGCGACGCCGGCGAAGGTGCGCGGCGCATCGGTGCTGTCCGCCGCGGCGAGCGCGAGCGGAACGGCCGCATCGAAGTGCAGCGCGGCGGCTGGAACCTGTCGGATGCTGTCCATGGTGACAGCGTGCGCGAAGGAAGTGTTGACTTGAAACAGTGGTCAGTCAACACCCTGGTTTTCGACACGAAAAACCCCGCACGCGGCGGGGTTGGATGGGGTAACGATCCGTGAGGGCATCAGCGATGCCATCCAGATTGTGGAGGGCGTCAACCTCCCTTGAGCCCGTGCCGCGCGCGCAGCTTCTCCATGGCAAGGCGCAACCGCTCGGCCTCCTTCACGCGAGCGAGCATGCCGGGCAGAACGGCGATGGCCTGCTCCATCATGGACGGCAACCTGTCCAACGCCGGCTCTTTCGGATCGTAGAACGACAGCGCCAGATGCATCTCCTTGAAGATGTTTCCTATCCGCAGCCCCGCCAGCAGTTCTTCGCGCTGCTGGCGCATGTGGTGGTAGCGCCCGAGTGCCTCGTAGTTGAGTTCGCTCATGTTCTCGTTTCCGTGGTAAGATGTGCTCGTGCGAGCATGCCCCACGCGATGCAGTCAGCGCACGAGGGATCGCATCGGCCCCGGCGCTGCATCGTCGGGGCTTTTATTTGTCTCTCATGTACAACAGCGTCCCTGCTGTTTGCAGCCACTCGCGCCGCCCGGCCACGTACTTCGCATCGACGCCCTGATATCCGGTAGTCGGTTCCCACGCCTTTCCGCTCCAGACGAATACGGCCAGCGTTTCAATTAGCGCTCCCCCGCCCACCTGCATCCGCGCAAGGTAGTACAGTTTTTCCACGCCGCTCGACTCATGCACGTACCAGACCTCGTCAGGCACTTTGAGTCCATGCGCGACGTAACGCACGTACTGATGCCTGCCGCGTTTGTCGATCTTCGTGCCACCGCCGTGACGCTCGAAGATGCCGCCGTGAATCGCCAGCGTCTGCCCGCGCACCGAGGTCCACAGCACGGTCTCCTTCGCGCCCGCGCCGAACTCGCGCATGAACTCGGCAACATAGGCTTCCGGGCGCAAGCCGTGCGGCACTTCGAGCGCTTGCGCCAAGCGCTGCGGCGATGGCATCGGCATGTCGAACGCCAGCGCCGTGCGGGCCATGTCGAGCGCTTCGGCGCCGGGGCCTTCGCACCACAGTAGCGGCGTCCCGGCCTTGCGGCTGGCAAACTGCCTCGGCACGCACTGCCCGAAGCGCCGCGCGACCGCGCGTTCGAGCCCTTCCAGCGGCGCCGCCGGGTTCAGGCGGTCGTAGTTCCAGCCGGGCGACGGCGGGGCGAGGTCAGGCGGCGCCTGGTCGATGACCTTGCCCGCCTCGCGTGCCTTGCCGATGGCGTCCTCGGCTGCGGCGGCGGTCATGGGAATGACGCTACAGCGACAGTTGAACGACCACGGCGGGTAGTGCGACTTCCACAGGGGATGATCGACCGGCAGGATCAGGCCGTCGAGCTCGGCGTGCTCCGGGCGCGTGCGCGCATCGAGGATGGCGCTGTAGCGCAGATACGGGAAGTCGCCCTTGAGGCGCTGGATTTGTTCGGCGCGACCGGCGGCGTACCAGCCTTGCACGTTGGTGCGGAAGATGGTTTCCAGGTGCGCGCCGGACAGGCCGAAATCCTGACCGGATTCGAGCAAGGCCTTCTTCCAGGCCTCGAAGGACTGGCCCTGGTCCAGCGCAGCGCGCAGGGAATCGACCACGGCTTGCACCTGGTCGAGACCAGCCAGGCCCGAGACGGTGGCTGATGCCGCGCGCACGCGGCCGATGGTGTCGCCGTAGAAGGTTTCCGGCAGCACCACGCGGCGGCGCTGCGCGTCGCGGATGGCCTCAGCGAAGCCGGGGATATCAGCCACGGGCGGCGCTCTGGTAGCCGATCAGGTCGGCGACGAACAGGGCGCGCTCGATGAGGTCGCGGAAGGCCGGCGCAGGCAGGTCGGCGGCGAGCTTGCCGAGGCGCTCGATGAGGTCGTTCTCGTCGGTCGCGGCGGCGAGCGCGGCGCGGATGGCGGCCGGATCGACGGGACTGCCCGCCTGCGCGATGGCGTCGTCGACGAGACGATCGATGGTGGCCTGCCCGGCCCGCTCGGCACGCGGCAGGGCCGCAAAGCGCAGCGCCTCGGCAGGTGCGCTGAACGCGGGCGCGGGGGCGTCCAGCGTACCCGCAACGGGCGCGCGGACGGACACCTCGCCGGGCTCGAAGTCGTAGGCGCGCACGAAGTAGTTCTCGCTGAACACCGCGCCGGCTTGCGCCAGTTTCAGGTCGCGGTCGGCGCGCTCGACGGACAGGCCTTCGCCCGCCTCCATGACGAACGCGGGCGCAGCGCCGGGGAAGCGGTTGAGCGCCCACAGCGCGGCGACCAGGCGCTGCACGGCGGCCGCGATGAGGCGCACGTCGGCGCGCTGGCGATCCCCGCGCACGTCGTTCTGCACCTTGGCTGCCGCATAGCTGCCGCCGCCGACAATGTCGGTGGTGAGCGTCTGGCCGAGGATGACCTTCTGGATGCGCTTGTCGACGGCGCTGGCGAAGTCCTTGAAGGCCAGGCCCGCATTGCCTGGGGCGATGGCGGACACGGTGGTATCGGCGCTGGTGGCGATGGCGCCGGACTGCACCGCGCTGGCAAGCAGGCGGGCGAGGTCGTCGGGGTTGCCGTTGCTCGAGCCGACCAGCAGCGGTGCACCGAAGCGCTCGAGGAAGCGCGCCCAGAACTGCCAGCCGTTGGCGCGGAAGAACCACGGCCAGTACACGCGCGAGAGCAGCGCTTCGCCGTAGGGGTTGATCCAGCTCGGCTCATGGCGAGCGAACAGGAACTTGAGCGGGCCGGTGTCGGTGGCGACGCCGGTGTCCACGCGCACGCCGTCGACGTGGTCGGGGGAGAGGTACAGGAGGCTGCCGTCGCGCTGCGGGCGGAACCACTCCATCGGCTTGTCGTGGATGGCGGCGAGGCCGATGCGCGGGCCGCGCTGGGCGTAGACGACTTCCGCCACGGAGTAGCCGTAGGGCACGGCGCGCCACAGCGTGCGCAAAAGCGACTCCATGACGCCGGCCAGCTCGTCCCATACGAAATTATGCGCGTCGGTCTCGAAGGGCTCCAGTCGCCACGGCGTGGAGGCGACGGCGGCAAAGCGCGTGCCAAGCGCGGCGGCGATCTCATCGTCGTACTCGAGCGCGGCCAGGTCTTTGCGCGACTTGCCGAGTTTCCTCAGCACGATATCCGGGTCAGCAATGCCGAACAGGCGCTCGGTGAAGAGCGTTACGGCGGTCTCGCCGAACAGGTCGGCGCGCTTGGGCGCGGCGGCGAAGTGGGTGGATTCAGAGCGCGGACGGAAAGGCCACATGGGCGGATGCTCCAAAGGTGCGGTGACCGGCGACGGCGATCTGCGGGCCGGCGGCGGGCAAGGCGGCGAAGGCGTAGGCGAGCGCGTCGACCATGTCGTCATGCGCGCCAACAGGGAAGGACAGCAGCTCGTCCTCGAACTCCGGCGACAGACCGGGCGCATGGGCAACCTGGCCCTGCTCGTAGCGCGCTTGCAGCGGCAGGAAGCGGGTGAGCTTGTCCTTGTCGGGCTTGACGCCGCGCACAGGGAGCGTGGTGGTGCGCAAGAGTTCCTGCACCACGGAGACCTGATACTGCACGGCCTCGATGGCGATGACGGACGGGCTGTGCTTGGCGGCCACGGCGCGGACGAAGTTCAGCACCTGGTGGAACGGCGCGCGGGTGCGCTGCACGTCGAGCACGGTCAGCGCGCCATCGGGCGCGCGGGCGAGTACCACGGCTGCCGTGTAGTCGGCGCCCTGCTTCTGCGACAGGGCGAGGTCAACGCCCATGACGATGGTGCAGCCGTCAGGGGCGGCGCCTTGGCGCAGCCATTCGCGGTGCATGACAGCGTCCTTGAGGTTGACGAACTCGCCATCCAGATACGCGCGCAGCAATGCGGATGGATAGCTCGCGCGCAGCGATTGGACGTAGGCGGGATCGAGCGCAGGATTGTCCATGGTGCGGCCGCGATAGATGACGTACCCATTGGCCTCGGCGGCGGCGACGTCACGGCCCCACTGCTCGTAGACGAAGCGGAAGCCTTCCGGCGTGGTCGCCACGCTCATCGTGTTGGGAGGCATGCCGGCGATTGGCACGCGGCGCTTGGCGCGGTTGCGGGCGAGCGCAAGACGCCAGACCTGCGCCGCCTTGTCGGTCGGCAAGGTGTCCAGCTCATCGAAGAACGAGTCGGTCACCTCGTAGCCGATGATGGATTCCGGCGCGTCCGTGGAGCGGAAGATGACGCGGCCGATGCCGGGGATGTCCACTTGCGGGCGACCCGCAACCAAGCGCGCGCGGGCGCGAATGCCGAACTCGCTCTCGACGATGGCGAGCAAGCGCGGGATGCCGAGGTCGTGGATCAGGCCATAGGTGGGCATGTAGTAGGCGCAGGTCTGCCCGCCGCCCAACAGGCCCAGCAGACGCAGGATGAGCGCATGGGTTTTCCCAGAACCATATCCGCCCACATAGGCCGGGAACGGCGCGCGGCTGGCCGCGAAGGCCGCCTGTGCGCCGTGGGTGGGGATGGGTTCGGCGAGGGTGATTGCGGCGGTCATGCTAGCGCATTCCGCTTGACAACAGGACATAAGTGTCCTATAGTGCGCCTCATGAAAACACGGCAATTCATGAAACTTCTCAAGGCCAAAGGCGCCACCGTCGACAGCGCGCGAGGCAAAGGAGGCCATGTGCTGGTGACCTTGAACGGCAGGCAGACCACCGTGCCAAGCCACGGCGATATGGACTTCGACCGTGATTTCCTCGACGACATCTGCAAGCAGCTTGGAACACGGCTGCGGGAGCTGACGAAATGAACCTTGTTTACCCTGTCACTTTGAAAACCTACGCCAGCGGGCAAGTCGGCGCACGATTCCCCGATGTACCGGAGGCCATGACCGCAGGCGCGGACGCTTCGTCCGCCTTGGCTGCTGCCGAGGATGCGCTGATCGTTGCCCTGTCCGGCTATATCGACCGTGGTCGCGCACTCCCCCGCGCTTCCAAGGCGGCGCACGGGCAGCCGGTCGTCGCACTCCCGGCGCGCATCGCGCTGAAGTTCGCCATCCATGCCGCCATGCGGCAGGCCGGCATGACGCAAACGCAACTGGCCGGCAAGCTCGGCATCGATGCGCGGCAGGTGCGGCGCATTCTCGACCTGGATCACGAGTCCACCCTTGCGCAGATGGAATCGGCACTGGGTGCGCTGGGGCGCCGCGCCTCGGTGAGCGTGTCGAAAGTCTCGCCGCTCGATTCCAGGCGCGCCGCCTTGCCGGTGTAGGCTTGCCAGCGCTTCACAGCGTCACCAATGGCCGCGACAGCGGCACGCTGGTCGGCGCGCCATCGTCCAGGCCCCAGGCCTTGCGCTCGCCGGCCTGCTGGATCGCGGTCATCTCCGCCGTGATCTTGGCCAGCTTGGCGCGCTCGAAGGCATCCTTCGCGTCCGCCTCGCGTTCGGCCAGCGCTTCCTGACGCAGCTTGACCACCTGCAACCACTCCTGCCGGTGCCGGCGCACGACGGCGGCGGTTTCGTCCGCCGCGGCATCGATGGCCGCGGCTTTC
The DNA here is from genome assembly GCA_964582225.1 of uncultured Dokdonella sp. GTDB lineage: Bacteria > Pseudomonadota > Gammaproteobacteria > Xanthomonadales > Rhodanobacteraceae > Dokdonella_A. The sequence goes on from CAZORA010000003.1 coordinate 181,227, forward strand.
TTTTTGGGGTTGCAGGGTGCAACAACGCCTGCAACCTTCTCCGCAACCTTGCGACGCACCGACTCGCCCACGTCTTGCCCGTCGCCCCATCCGTCGCGCTTCGCACGCTTCTGGATCGCCTGATGCGAAACGCCATGCTTGGCGGCCAGTTCGGGGAACGAAGCCCCGGCCTCGCGCTCGGCGCGGATGGTTTCCCACTGGTCGGTGGTGAGGCGGGCCATTACCGCGCGCGCTCCCGATCCGCCATCACGATGGCTTGCAGTCCTCGCACCTGGGCGTCGCACTCGTCGGCGGCTCGAACAATTCTTGCCGCACTTTCTCGCCGGCTTTGCTCGGCTGCATCAAGCTCGCGGGCGGCGGAGGCGGCATCGGACAAGCGAGCGGCTTCACAACCGCGCCACTGGTTGCGCAGGCGGACAGTGCCAACGCGCAGGCCAGTGACAACGGCATCAGCAGCAGTTTCGGCATCGTGCTTCCCCTTCTCGTATTCGGTCGCGGCGGTTGCGTAGGCGTCGGCGATCGCGCGCTCGGCTTCTCGAGCGGCGCGCTGCGCGTCTTGCGCGGCTCTGGCCGCATCGCGCTCCATGCCGGAGATCGTGAGCTGTGCGCGGTACAGGCGCGTGGTCTGCGCGGCCAGGGCAGCGAGCAAGACGATGATTGCAGCGGCGAAGACGCGCGTCACAGTCGATCCTCGCGCGCCGTGAACGGGTGTGGTACGGGCAGCCAATCGATACAGCGCGGCGGGTTGATGCTCGGGCGCAGACGCGGCTGACGGTCCTGCGCGGCGTCGGAATGGCGATCTGCGCGACGCCAGCAGGTTTCGCAAATGCGCAGGCCGGCGCCGTCGCAAAGGAGGTCTGGCACTCGGCTCACGATTCGTCTCCTTGCCAATCGCGGCTCAAGCACATGTTGAGCTCGGCGGCACGGCGGCGCGTGAGGCCAGGCAGCGTGATCTTGACGCCCATCTTGGTCGCCTTGTCCCAACGTGTGAGCTGGTGGCACCACACGGCGCCATCGACGCCGGCGTTGAGCAGCTTCGCGAGCGTAGACGTGCAAGCGGCATGCGTGCCCACGTTGTCGGCCCAGGACACCAGCGCGGCGCCCTGGCCGACCGTAACTTCGCCATCCATGCACGCGGACAAGGATCCCCACACGCGCTGCAGGCGCGGAGCGTAGCGCGCGATGCACTCGTCCCAGGTGTAGCGCTGCACGCCGATGCGAACATCAGGCCCGGTCTCGCCCACGCACTCGGTCGGGATGCCGACCGGGTCGGCGTAGCCGGTCGGGAACACGCCTTCGAACGCGACGCCCATGGGCACAGCGAGCGCAACGGCTGCGGTCGCGGCAAGTCCACCCTTGACGCGCAGGCTCACGGCGCACCCCCGCGCTGGCCCTCGATGACCTTGAGGCGCCCATCCAGGCTGATGATCGCCTTCTCGTTCTGGTCGATGCGGCGCGTCATTTCCGCCACGTCGCGCTTGGCATCGCGCGCGGTGTATGCGCCGGCCTGCAGCACTTCGACGCGTTCCAGCTTCGTCGTCAGCACCGCCTGGTTTCTGTCGACTGCGACCAGGGTCACGACGCCCCAGATGATGGCGGCCGCGGTCAGCGACAGCATCACGGACTGGAATCGCCGCTCCCATTCGTCGCGTTTGATCTTCTTGCGGAGCTGTTCAGTGGTCAGCATGGACGCTCGCCCGTTGAGTGATGCGCGGTCACCGGGTCGGAGATCGTGCCGGACGCATCGCCGATCGAGCCGCTCACGGCCGGCCTGGCCGCCGGACGCTACATCGGCGCCCGCGCGGATGGTGCCGTCACCTGGTCGGACGTGGAGCACTACGTCTGCCGCCGGCCTGCGGAGCTGTCGTTATGATCGCCCACTCCTGCCGCGCCTTGTCCAACGACGAGCGTCGCGCGCTATGGGCCGTCCGCTACTACGGCGGCGGCCACCACCGCATGACCACGGCGACCCGGACGCCGCCCCGGCGCGCAACAGCGCCCGACAACAGCCCGCGCGCGGCGCGCGGATCCGGCGACGCCGCCACTTTCCTTCCGCCGCGGTACGCCTTTGAGGGCGTGCCCGAATCCGACCTGCCGACCTGGCACCCCGACAGCCTGCGCTATGCCGGCCCCTGACCCGTACCTGGAGAACCCCATGCACACCGCATCCGTCACCCCGCTGGTTCCGCGCCAGCAAACCCCCACCCTCGCCGAGGCCTGCGCCGCGCTGGAGACTGCCAAGGCCGTCGAGCAAGCCGCCACCGCCGAGCGTCTGGCCGCCGAGGAAGCCGTGCTCGCCCTGATCGGCGAGCTGCCCGAGGAAGGCACGACCAAGCGCGAGGCCGGCGGCTTCAAGATCGCCATCACCACCAGCATCCGCCGCTCCGTGGATGCCGACGCGCTCGCCGCGGTCGCGCAGTCCGGCCGCATCCCCGAGGCGATCGGCAAGCGCCTGATCCGCTGGAAGCCCGAGCTGGTCACGCGCGAGATGCGCTACGTGCAGGCCAACGAACCGGCGATCTACGCCGCGGTGGCCGAGTGCACCACGGCCAAGCCGGGCAAGCCGGCGGTGAAGGTCGAGCGTATCGACGGTCCGACCGGGGAGGCCGCGTGATGGCTATTTCCCTGGCATCCATCAGCAAGACCAGCCGCAGCAGCGCGCCGCCGCGCGTCGTGATCCACGGCGAGCACGGGGTCGGCAAGTCCACGCTTGGCGCGAGCGCGTACAAACCGATCTTCCTGCCGTTCGAGGATGGTTTATCCGGCATCGAGACCAGCGCGTTCCCGCTCTTGACCAGCTACGCCGATGCGCTCGCCGCGGTTGAGACCCTCATCAGCGAGCCGCACGACTTCGGCACCGCGGTGCTCGACTCCGCCGACTGGCTCGAGCCCTTGATCTGGCAGCACGTCTGCAAGCTGCACGGTTGGAGCTCGATCGAGCAGCCCGGCTACGGCAAGGGCTACATCGAGGCCAACACCATCTGGCGCCAGTTCCTGGACCAGCTCGACGTGCTGCGCGCCCGCGGCATGGCGGTGATCGTGATCGCGCATTCGGAGATCAAGCACTTCGAGGCACCGGATTCGGACGCCTACGACCGCTATCAGATCAAGCTGCAGAAGGGCGCCGCTGCACTCATCCAGGAGTGGGGCGACATCATCGGTTTCGCGCAGATCGAAACCGCGATCAAGAAGGAACAGGCCGGCTTCAGCGGTACCCGCACGCGCGGCGTCGCCACCGGCCGGCGCGTGCTGCACGTGACCGGAAAGCCCGCCTACGTCGCGAAGAACCGCTACGGCATGCCCGACACCATCCCGCTCGACTGGCAGGCGCTGGTCGAGGCGATGCACCCCGCCCCCGCGGCGGCCACCGAAGAACCCGCGGCAACCGCCGCGGCCTGAACCCGAAACCAGCACACAGGAACCCGACACCATGGCTTTTCTTGGACAGCAGTTTGACCCCACCGCCGTTGCGCCCCGCGAGGACTTCTCTCCGCTCCCGTCCGGCGAGTACCCGGTCATCATCATCGACAGCGACATGAAGCCGACCAAGGCCGGCACCGGCCAGTACCTGGAGCTCACCTTTCAGGTCATCGACGGGCCGAGCAAGGGGTGCCTGACCAGGGCGCGGCTCAACCTCGACAACCCGAACCCGAAGGCGGTGGAGATCGCCCAACGCGACCTCTCGGCCATCTGCCATGCGCTCGGCCACGCGCAGATGCTCACCGACAGCCAGGTGCTGCACAACCGCCCGCTGGTGATCCGCGTCGAGTTCGTCCCGGCCGGCGGGCGCAACCAGCACGACGGCAACGAGGTGAAGGCCTACAAGCGCCTCGACGGCGCCGCCCCGGTCCACGCTGCGCCGCCCGCGCAGCATCACGCGCCGTCGCAGCCGCAGGGCAATCCGTTTGCCAACCAGCCGCCGGCCCCGGCCAACCAGCCGCCGACCTGGGCCAAGCCGGTCGCCTGACCACCCCGCGCGAGCACGGCGCGCATCCCCGCGGCTGGCCCGGCCGTAACCGTGCAGGGCACTCATCCCATCTAGGAGGAGCATCCCCATGTCCGATGAAACGGAAGGCACCGCAGTCGCCACCGACACCGAAATCGCCGCTGAGACCATGCACGGCGATCTGATGCTGGATCGGCTGGACAAGATCGGCAAGCAGTCGCAGGGCGACGGCGAACTGGACGCGGCGGCGTGAGGTTATCCCCGCATTGCCAGCCGCGCCGCATCGGCCAGGAAGCCGCTGCGCGTCGCGCCGTGGCTCTTGGCGTAGGTGTCGATCTTGGCCAGCAGGTTGCGCGGCACGGTGATGTTGATTTTCTCCGCGCGCCCATCGAAGCGCGACACATCCACCTCCACCGCCGCCCACACGCCATCGGCATAGTCGGGATTGGCGCGATGCTCGCCAATGGTTCGCGGCGCCGGAATGTCGCCGCCGTCTTCGGTGACGCCCTCCAGGTGCAGGTCGATGGCTTCCACCACCGACGCCAATGCCTCGTCGAACGTATCGCCTGCCGAAAAGCAGCCGGGAAGATCGGGCACGGTCACGCCGTAGCGGACGCCATCATCGGAATGCAGGACTACGGGAAAGCGCATGGCGTATTACCTCCAACCCGCCTGTTTCTCAATGCTGCGCAGCGTACCGGCGGGAATGTCGCTGTCGGGGTGCTTGACCGTCACCAAACCCGGCTTGGACGGATGCTTGAACTGGTGATGCGAGCCCTTCACGCGGGCCAGAAACCAGCCTTCCGATTCCAACCGCTTGATGACTGCTTACTGTTCATGATGGTTATTATACCTACGTTTGCGGGATTGTCAACACCGTACCTACCGAAAACTGCCGTTTGACAGCATGCCCGCGTGCGCGTAGGGTCTGCGGCAAGGAGTGTCGTAACTCCGAACGCAGCGGTATCCGCGCCGTCACCAGCGGATTTTTTGTGCCCGGCCCTCTACGGTCGGGAGGGCGGCAGCGATACAACACGGCTTCGCGCCGGAAAACTGCCCGCCGACTGCGTTCGGTTACGACCCTCCCGACCACCTCGGGCGGCTGTGTCGTAACGGCTCCCGAGGATTCCAGTCCTCACGCAGGAGCCGTCACCATGACCAGCACCGCCCTCCCCACCACCGTCGCGTTCGGCGACCAGTCCCTCGCCATCATCGACCACGCCGGCCAGCCGTGGCTGTCGGCGGCCGACCTCGCGCGCGCGCTCGAATACAGCGACAGCGGCAAGGTCAGCCGCGTCTACCGCACGCATGCCACCGAGTTCACGGACGCGATGAGTGCAACGATCACCGTGAGGCCCGCCGTGAGGCCCGAATCGGGCCGCACGGGCGTCCCGACCGAAACCCGCATCTTCTCCCCGCGCGGCTGCCATCTGATCGCGATGTTCGCCGGCACCCCGCGTGCGGCCGCGTTCCGCCGCTGGGTGCTCGACGTGCTGGAAGGACTGGCCATGCCGAAAGCCGCCCCGCCCGCGCTCACCGCCGCCAGCTTGCGCAGCGCGATCCTCGCCGAGGGCAGCGCCGCGGTGGCCCTGCCCGCCGTCGTACAGGCCGCGCTCGACGCCAAGGCCGCGACCTTCGCCGTGGAGATGCTGGAACTGTCCCGCCAGCACCTCGCGCGGCGCATCGCGCATTCCGCCACCAGCGGCTACCCCAAGCCCACGCTCGACACCGCCGCCGCGCTGGAGGCCATCGACGACACCACCCTCGGCGACGTGCTGCTACCGCAAGCCACCGCCCAACTACGCATGGTGCGCATGCTGGCGCGCGGCTTCGCCAACGTGGCCGCCGACACCCTGGCCGACATCGATGCCCGCTACGGCGCGCGCGGCCCGGCGCTGGCAACCCAGCAAGGAGACAAGTGATGAACACCCTGCCCGACAACCTGATCCATGCCCTGTTCGCCTTGCTCGCGCTGATCCGGCACCGGCTGGCCGAGCGGGAGCACGGCGCCTGGCGCGCCACCTTCCGCGACCCCGAGCACGCGCACGAATTCAACCTCTCGCCGGTGGAGTTCGAGCGCGTCGATTACGCCGGACTGGTGCAGTTGATCGACGCGGTGATGATCGAATGCGGCGACGGCTCGACCCGCTGGATCGACGCCTACCGCATCGAGGCGTTCCAGCGCGGCGAGCTGCGCGCCCTGGTCAACGTCAACGTGTTGTCCGAGGGCTTCGACGCCACGCACGTCGACGCCGTGGTGATGCTGCGACCGACCAAGAGCGCGGCACTCTACTACCAGCAAGTCGGCCGCGGCATGCGCCTGCACCCGGGCAAGGCCGACTGCCTGGTGCTGGACTTCGCCGGCAACATCGTCGAGCACGGCCCGGTGGATGCGATTCGCCCGCCGAAGAAGCCCGGCGAGAAGGCCACGAGCGAAGCGCCCGTACGCGAGTGCCCCCAGTGCCAGGCCATCGTGCCGGTGCAGGCGCGCCAGTGCCCGGACTGCGGCCACGAGTTCCCGCGCTCGGCGTTCTTCGACCGCCACGACGGCACGGCCAGCGACGCACCGATCCTCTCCACCGAGATCGTGCCGCCGGTCGTGCACCACGTCACCGGCGTGCGCTACGCCAAGCACGTAGGCAAGAGCGGCATCCCGACCTTGCAGGTCACCTATTGGTGCGGCCTGCGCCATTTCCGCGAATGGGTGTGCATCGAGCACGGCGGCTGGGCGCGCGCCAAGGCCATGACCTGGTGGATGGCGCGCGACCCAAGCGGCCTTACACCGCGCACCGTAGAGGCGGCCGTCGGGGCGTCCAAGCGCCTGCGCACCCCCGCAACCATTTTCGTCCGCGAGAGCGGGCGCTATCCGGAGGTTGTCCATGCAAGTTTTCCTGACCCCGGCCAAGCGAGATCGCAAGATCGCCGCGCTGCGTGAGGCCATCACCGTGCTGGCCGGTCTGCCTGTCGTCACGCCCTGCGCGCAGTGCGCGTTCTTTCGCGCCGACAACGGCTATTGCGAGCGCTGGCAAACCATCGTCCCGCCAGAGCACCGCGCCGCTGGCTGCGACCAGTGGGACGAGGCGGTTCCGTTTTGACGTCATGACGCGCATCGAGTACCCATCCCCGCTGCCGAAGTGGGGCAACTTCGCGCCGACGGAAGAAGCCGCGCGCGCCGCCGGCATCGCCGAGATGCGCGAGCGGTTGGCGCGGCGCACATGGGCCAACAAGCCGCAGGCGCTCAAGCTGGCTGCTTGGCTCGACGCGCTCGAGGCGCCAGCGCAGGGAGATCTGTTCGGATGATGACTCGCCAGCAACTGTGCGCGCACCTGCGCATCAGCGAATCGACCGTGCGGCGCATGGAGCTCGACGGTCTGCCGGTGCTGCAGGTCACGCGCCGAACGAAGCGGTACGATCTTGTCGAGGTCAAGCGCTGGATGAGGGAAAGGGGATGTCAACATGGGTCGATACTCGCGGTCGCCGGCATGTCGGCGTCATGGTCGACGGGCAGAGAGTTCATCGAGTCCTACCGTCGCAGGCATCTGCGCGTGACGCCAAGCTGATCGAGGCGGAACTGCGCGCGGCGCTCGGCAAGCGCGCGCCTGCCATCCCCGGCGATCCACCCATGGCGGCCGTGATGGCGCTCTACTTGCAGCACGCGGGCACCCTGCGCAGCCCGGTCACAGCACGCCATCACGCGCTGCGCTCCGGTCCATGGACGGAAGGCCGCAGGGCCAGCGACGTCCGCGCCATGGTCGCGAAGATGACCGCAGACATGTCCGGCAGCTACGCGCCCGCCACCATCAACCGCAGCATCGGCGCCGTCTCCAAGGCCTTGCGCCTGGCGTGGGAACTCGGCCACACGCCGGAAGACTACAGCCGCCACGTGCGCCGCCTGCCAGAGCACAACGCGCGCGCTGTCGCCCTTACCCTGGACCAGGTGCATGCCTTGGCCAGCCGTGCGAGCGATGCCGTCGCCGCCGCCATCTGGATCGCGATCTACACCGCCGCCAGGCGCGGGGAAATCTGCGCGATCGAGCGCGCGGACATCGGCGCCGACGCCATCACTCTACGCGCCGGTAACACCAAGACCCAACGCACCCGTGTCATCCCCATCACGGCGCCCCTGCGCACGCGGCTCCCCTGGCTGCCGCTGCCGATCAACGCCGAAGGCATCAAGAGCGGATTCCGTCGCGCCCGCGAAGCGGCCGGCATGCCCCACGTCACGTTCCACGACCTGCGCCGGAGCTGCGCGACGATGATGATCGAGGTGGGCGTCGACCTCTACGTCGTGTCCAAGCTGCTCGGCCATTCGTCGGTCGCGGTCACCCAGTCCCGCTACGCGCACTTGCAAGTTGCCGCGGTAGCCGCCGGCCTCGACCGCACGTTCTCGGCTGGAATTGCACCAGCGATTACACCAGCGCAGCCAAGAAGGCGTCGTGTCGTGTCGTAAGTCCTTGTTTTGATGGTGGGCGGTGCAAGGTTCGAACTTGCGACCCCTGCCGTGTGAAGGCAGTGCTCTACCGCTGAGCTAACCGCCCGGTCGTGCCGGTGGGTGTATCGCAGGAGCGATGGTGCCGGAGGAGGGAATCGAACCCCCGACCCACGCATTACGAATGCGTTGCTCTACCAGCTGAGCTACTCCGGCGAAGCGCGCGAGTATAGTCAAGTCGGCGCCGGAGGCACAAGCGCGAAGCGCATCTTCCCGGTTCCTCCCGCCACCGGCGCCCGTCCGCCAGGGAATGTCTGAGCAAGCACTCGTGCCCGCGAAGGCGGGCATCCGGCGACTTCAAGCCCTCGAGATCAAAGGCACTGGACTCCCGCCTTCGCGGGAGTGACGAGCAAATGTCGACTTGTTCAGCTACTCCCTAGGCGAGCGCAGCGACAAGACGAAGCCGATGTCATTGCCGACCCGCCTTCCCGCGGCGGCGATTCTTGCCGATACTGCCCGCATGAGGATTCTGGTCATCGAGGACGATCCGGCGATCGCCGAGGCAGTGGTGGTGGCACTCGGCAATGCCGGACACGCGGTCGACCGCCTGGAGAGCGGCCATCAGGCCGATCTCGCACTGCGCGATCATCCCTACGACCTGGTCATCCTCGACCTCGGCCTGCCCGATCTCGACGGCGTGCACGTGCTGCAGCGGCTGCGCGCGCGCGGCAACGCGGTCCCGGTGCTGGTGGCAACCGCCCGCGAGGAATTGGAGCAGCGCGTCCACGCACTCGATCTCGGCGCCGACGACTATCTGGTCAAGCCCTTCGCCCTGCGCGAGCTCGAGGCGCGGGTGCGCGCCCTGCTGCGTCGACGCACCACGCAAGGGGTGCCGGAGCTGAGGCTCGCGCGACTCACGCTCGACCTGCCGCGGCGGCGGGCGCGGGTTGACGGCGAAGCCCTGGAGCTGACGCCGCGCGAATTCGGGCTACTGGAGGCGCTCGCCGCGCGGCTGGACCGCGTGATCAGCCGCGAGCAGCTGATCGAGGCCCTGTGCAGCTGGGATACCAGCCTGACTGACAATGGTCTCGACATCGCGGTGTATCGCCTACGCCGCAAGCTGGAAGGAAGCGGCGTGAAGATCCGCACCGTGCGCGGGCTCGGCTACCTGCTGGAGACGGCCGATGACGGCCAGATCGAAGACTAGCGCAAGCGGGCGCAAGCGGCGGCGACGCATCGCGCACGAGTCCGAACCAGGAACGACGAGTGAGCCGGCACGCACGCGCCAGCCACCGCCGGAGTCACCCAACGCCGCGCGAGCGCCGAGCCTGCGGCGGCACCTGCTGACGATCCTCGCGGCGCCGATGGCGCTCGCCTGGTTGATCAGCGGCGTGCTCATCTACGTGCTCGCGCTGCACTACGCGAACATCAACTACGACCGCTCGCTGCGGCAGAGCGCGCTCGCTCTCGAACGCGCGATCCAAACCGAACCGGGTCGCGAGCTGAACCCGCAGGCGCGAGCGCTCATGCAGTACGGGGAGATCGAACCGGGTTTCTATTCGGTGCGCAGCCTTCGCGACGGCTCACTCGGCGGCAACTTCGAACTGCCCCTGCCAACACCACTGCCGAGTCCCGGCACCGCGCCCTACAACTATTCGATCCAAGTTGCAGGTCAGACACTGCGGCTCGCCACGTTGGCGATCGCTGGAGAGGATCCGGCGGACTCGATCGTGATCCAGGTTGCCGAAACCCTGTATGAGCGGCACGCGTTGGCGCGGGAGATCCTGATCGGCACGCTGCCGGTGGTGATGCTGCTGATTGCTACGGTGCTGATCCTGGTCTGGCTCGCGGTTAGCCGCGGGCTGCGCCTGCTCGATCCGCTGACTGCGCAGATCGCGAGCCGGCCCGCCAATGATCTGGCGCCGCTCGATCAGCGTATGGTGCCGATCGAGATCCAGCCTCTGACCCGCACCATCGACGCGCTGTTCGCCCGCCTGCGCGAGACGCTCGAGCTCCAGGAGCGCTTTCTCGCCGACGCCGCGCACCAACTGCGCACGCCGCTGGCCGGGCTGCGCCTGCAGGCTGAGCGGGCCCTGGCCGATCCGCGACCGCAAAGCGTGCGCGCGGCGCTGGTCCACGTCGAGCGGCTGTCGGCAGGTGCCGGCCGCGCCGCAGGCCAGCTGCTCGCGCTGGCGCGGGCGCAGGCCTCACCCGAGGCTGCAGTCGCTGCCGGCGAGGTCGACCTGGCCGAGATCGCGCGCAGCTATGTGGCCGAGCGGGTTCCCGACGCGTTGGCGCGACGGATCGATCTCGGCTACGCCGGCCCGAGCAGCTGCCCACCGATACGCGGAGATGCGGTGATGCTGCGCGAGGCGCTGGTCAACCTGGTCGACAACGCACTCACCTACACCGGCAGCGGCGGCCGGGTCACTACTTCGGTGACGCCGGGCCCCGGCAGGCTGACGCTCGCGGTCGAGGATTCCGGCAGCGGCGTCGAGGCGCGCTGGCGGGGACGTCTCGGCGAACGCTTCTTCCGTCCACCGGGCAGCCGACGCGAAGGTTCAGGGCTCGGTCTGGCGATCGTGCGGCGGATCGCCGAGCGCCACCGCGCTCGTCTCGACTTCGACCGCAGCGCCGAGGGCGGGCTGCGCGTCAGCCTGCATTTCACTGTCTCCGGGGCGTACCCGGAACGCGAGTATGAAGATGGCCACACCTGAAGCATCCGACGTCGCCACCCTGCGGGTAGATTTCGTTTCCGACGTGATGTGCCCATGGTGCGCGATCGGCCTGGTCGCGCTGCTCGAGGGCGCACGGCGGCTCGCCGGCGAGATCGAGATCGCACTCCACTTCCAGCCCTTCGAGCTGAATCCGCAGACACCACCTGAGGGCGAGGACCTGGTCGAACAGCTGACACGTAAATACGGGATGAGCAGAGCCCAGCTCCAGGAGAACCAAGAGCAGATTCGCCGCCGCGGCGCGGAGCTCGGCTTTCACTTCGACCTGGAAGCACGGAGCCGCAGCTGGAACAGCTTCGATGCGCACCGCCTGTTGTACTGGGCCGAAGCGGAAGGCCGTCAGCTCGCCCTGCAGCAAGCGCTGTTCAAGGCCTACTTCAGTGAGGGTCGCAACGTCTCCGATCGCGACATCCTGCTCGAAATCGCGGGCGGCGCCGGCCTCGACGCGGAGCGCGCCGGCACCATTCTCGACGGCGACGAGTTCGCCGCCGAGGTGCGCGAGCGCGAGCGCTTCTGGCAGCAGCAAGGCATCCACGCGGTGCCGGCGATCATCATCGAAAACCGGCTGCTGGTACGCGGCGGACAGCCGCCCGAGGTGTTCGAGGGCGCGCTGCGGCAGGCGGCGGATGCGAGCTGAACAGGACCTGCAGGAACCGTTCGGCGCGGCCCCGTTCTCGCGCTCGACCGCCGAGGTTCGACGAGCTCCTAGCGATCGTCGCGGGTGTAGACCACGCCGTCCTCGACCTTGACCGGAAACTTGGCCACCGGCTCATAAGCCGGCGCGCAAAGTACGTCACCACTGGTCACGTCGAAGCGTGCGCCGTGACGCGGACACTCGACCTCATGGCCCTCGATCACGCCGCCGGTGAGCTCGCCGCCATCGTGCGTGCAAACGTCCTCGATGGCATGGAAATCGCCTTCGATGTTGAACACCGCAATCGCCGTGTCGCCGTCCCACACGGTTTGTGATTCGCCGGGCAGGAGTTCCAGCGTGGTGCACACCCGGATCCAGTCGCTCACTTCACACCTCACTCGTCAGCCGCTTGTGAAAGCACATGAAGCGCAGATCCTCACGCCGCGGCAGGCCGAAACGCTCGTCACCATAGGGGAACGGCAGCGTCTCGCCGGTTTCACGATAGCCCCGCCGACGATACCAGTCGATCAGCTCGATGCGAATCGAGATTACCTCCATGCGCATCTCTCGCGCGCGCCAGCGCTCCCGCGCGTAGCGTTCGGCCTCGTCCAGCAGCGCGCCGCCGAGGCCCAGCCCCTGCCCTGCCGGGCGCACCGCGAAGAGGCCGAAGTGGCAGGCTTCGCTACGCTGCTCGAGCTGCATGCAGGCCGCGACCCCTCGCTCATCCTCGGCGAGCAGGATCAGGCCGTCGACACGCGCCAGCGCCTCGCGGACACCGGCGTGATCAGTGCGCTGGCCGTCGAGGAAGTCGGCTTCGGTGGTCCAGCCGCGTCGGCTCGATTCACCTCGATAGGCCGACTCGACCAAGGCCACCACGGCAGCCACGTCGCCGGCCGCAGCGTGACGGAAGCGCAGTGTGGCCCGCGCCGCTGCAGCGGCAGCGCCGCGACTGGAGGCGCACGGCTCAGGCAAGAAGCTTGCGCACCCGGCCGAGCGCGGCGATGAAGCGGTCCACCTCGTCGCGCGTGTTGTAGATCGAGAACGAGGCGCGGGCAGTCGCCGGCACGCCGAAGAAGGACATCAGCGGATGCGCGCAGTGATGCCCCGAGCGCACCGCCACGCCATCGAGGTCGAGCAGGGTCGCCAGATCGTGACCGTGGGTGCCCTCGATCAGGAACGAGATCACCGCAGCCTTGTGCGGCGCGGTGCCGAAGATGCGCATGCCGGGAACTGCGAGCATGGCCGCGGTCGCGTAACCGAGAAGCTCCGTTTCGTGGCGCGCCATGCGCTCGCGGCCCAGCGACTCGACGTAGTCGAGCGCGGCGCCGAGGCCGATGATCCCGGCGATGTTCGGGGTGCCGGCCTCGAAGCGGTGCGGCGGATCGGCGAAGGTACTGCCTTCGATGCGCACCTCGCGGATCATCTCGCCACCGCCGAAAAAGGGGGGCATCGCCGCCAGCAGCTCGCGACGCGCCCACAGCGCGCCGGTGCCGGTTGGACCGAACAGCTTGTGTCCGGTGATGGCATAGAAATCGCAGCCCAGCGCGCGCACGTCGATCGGCAGATGCGGCGCCGCCTGCGAGCCGTCGACCACCAGCGGAATCCCGCGGCGGCGGGTCTCGCGAGCGATTGCCGTCACCGGGTTGACCGTGCCGAGCACATTGGAAACGTGAGTCAGCGCGGCCAGCTTCACCTGCGGCGTCAGCATCTCGATGTAGCGCTCGACTTCGAGCTCGCCCGTCGGCGTGATCGGCGCCGCCTTGAGCTTCGCTCCGCTGCGCTCGCACACCAGCTGCCAGGGCACGATGTTGGCGTGGTGCTCCATCACGGTGGTCAGGATCTCGTCGCCCGGGCCGAGGCGCGGCAGCGCGTAGCTGTAGGCGACCAGATTCATTGCCTGGGTGGTGCCGCTGGTGAAGACGATCTCGTCGGGAGAGCCGGCGTTGAGGAAGCGCGCGAGCTTGGCGCGCACTGCCTCGTAGGCCTCGGTCGCCTCGGTGCCGAGCTGGTGCACGGCGCGCGACACGTTGGCGTTCATCTGCCGGTAGAAGCGATCGGTCGCCTCGATCACCGCGCGCGGCTTCTGCGCCGTGTTCGCGTTGTCGAAGTAGATCAGCGGCTTGCCGTGGACCTCGCGCTCGAGCAGCGGAAAATCCGCGCGCACCACCAGCGGATCGAGCGCATCGCGAGCCGGCACGGGAGGGGCGTTCACCTCAGTCCTCCAGCGCCAGCGGCAGGCGCGAGGCCAGCAGGGTCTCGAGCTGGGCACGCAGCTCGACCGGTTCGACCCGGTCCAGCGCCGCGCTGCAGAAGGCGCCGACCAGCATGCTGCGCGCTGCCTCCAGCGGGATGCCGCGCGCCTGCAGGTAGAACAGCGCCTGTTCGTCGAGCTGGCCGACGGTGGCACCGTGCACCGCCTTCACCTCGTCGGCGTAGATTTCGAGCGCCGGCTGGGTGTCGATTTCCGCCTGCGCGGAGAGCAGCAGGTTCTTGTTGGAAAGCCGGGCGTCGCTGCCGTCGGCGCCCGGCGCGATGGTGATCGCGCCGTGAAACACGCCCCGCGCCCGCTGATCGGCAGCGCCACGCCAGGTCACCTCGCTCACGGTGTCGCGCGCGTCGTGCCAGACGTCCAGGTGGGTATCGGCGTGCTGACGTCCGTGCAGGGCAAATACGCCGCGCGACTCGAAGCGCGCCTCGCGGCCGGCCAGATGCACGCGAAAATCGTGCCGCACCAACTGTCCGCCGAGCTCCAGCGAGTCGGTCACGAGCTCCGCCCGTTCCTCCAGCCGGAAGTCGCTGCGGCGGATCAGGCTGGCGCTTTCGGCGCAATCCTGCACGTGAAGAACTTGAAGCCGCGCGCCGACGCCAAGGGCGAAGTCGGTGACCAGGTTGCCGATCCGGGCCGGGCCGTCGACGCCCAGATAGTGCTCGACCAGGCGCAACCGAGAGTCGTCGCCGAGCTCGCAGCGCAGGCGCAGGTGCCAGGCGATTTCGGCCTCGGCCGCAGCGCCGGCGAAGACCAGGTGCAGCGGCGCCTCGAGCCGCGCTCCGGGTGCCGTGCGGATCAGCGCGCCGTCGCCCGCGAGCGCGGTGTTGAGGCGCAGGAAGGCGTCGGTGCGATCCTGGCCGGCGCCCTCGGCGAGCAGCATCGGCAGCAGCTCAGGATGGGTCGACAGCGGCAGCAGCTCGAGCCCGGCGGTGCTGCGGAAATCGCACAAGTCCGCGCGCAGCGCACCGTTGACGAAGACCAGCCGCGGCCCATCGATCGCGGCGAGCGCGAAGGCCGAAGGGTCAATCGTCCGGCTTGTCGCCCGCGCGTCGCCCGCGGCCGGGCTGCGCCGCTCGAGCGCACGCAGGCTGGTGTACTTCCAGGCTTCGTCGCGCACACTCGGCAGACCGTCGCGCCGCAGCGCCTCGAGCGCGCCGCGCCGTGCCGGCAGCGCGCCGGCGACGTCCACTTCGGCCAGCAGCGAATCGAGCAGGGCGACGCCCATCACGCGACTCCCGCCGCGGCCGGCGCCTGGCGTCCGGCGACCCAGCCGTAGCCGTGCTGCTCGAGCTCCTGGGCCAACGTCCTGTCGCCGCTTTCGACGATGCGACCCTCGGCCAGCACGTGCACCCGATCGGGCACGATGTAGTCGAGCAGGCGCTGGTAGTGGGTGATGACGATGAAGCTGCGCGCCGGATCGCGCATCGCGTTGACGCCGTCGGCCACCATCTTCAGGGCGTCGATATCGAGACCCGAATCGGTCTCGTCGAGAACCGCGAGCCTGGGCTCCAGCAGGGCCAGCTGGAAGATCTCGTTACGCTTCTTCTCGCCGCCGGAAAAGCCGACGTTGACGGCGCGGTGCAACAGCTCGTCCTTCAGGTGCAGCACGGCGAGCTTGTCCCGCACCAGCTTCAGGAACTGCATCGAATCGAGCTCGGTCTCGCCGCGCAGCTTCCGCTGGCCGTTAAGTGCGGCGCGCAGGAAATAGGTGTTGTTGACGCCCGGGATCTCCACCGGATATTGGAAGGCCAGGAACAAGCCGGCGGCGGCGCGCTCCTCCGGCGCCAGCGCGAGCAGGTCGCGGCCATCGAAACTCACCGAACCCGCGGTGACCTC